>JAMCWA010000041.1 GCA_023475165.1 Bacillota bacterium
AAATCAGCCCAGATGCTAGGAGCGACAAGGCTCCGAGGCGAGGCGTACTGGGCGGTACGTTGAGCGAGGAGCCGCCGGAGCGACAATCTGCAATAGTAAGGGCCTTTTAATAAAAAGGTTCTTTCTTGCAGATTGCGCCACACCGCAGATGGGTGTTTTTCAGCGGTCTCCTAGGGCGATAGACCGCCGGTGGGAGGGCTGACACAAGCGGCCCGCCAAAACCACACAGGAGGGATGAAAAGGTGGCCAAAGGAAAGAAGTATCTGGAAGCGTTGAAGAAGTATGACCCCGCCCAGCTTTATGAACCGCCGCAGGCGATAGACCTGGTGAAGGAGGCCGCTCCGGCCCGCTTCGATGAAACGGTGGAGGTGGCTGTCCGGCTCGGGGTTGACCCCAAGCACGCCGATCAGATGGTGCGGGGAGCTGTAGTCCTTCCCCATGGCATTGGTAAATCAGTTCGAGTGCTGGTCTTTGCCAAGGGTGAGAAGGCCAAGGAAGCCGAAGAGGCCGGGGCCGACCTGGTGGGGGCGGAAGACATGGTGGAGAAGATCCAGGGCGGGTTTCTGGATTTTGATGTAGCCATCGCCACCCCCGACATGATGGGAATGGTGGGCAAGTTGGGACGGATCCTGGGACCACGCGGTTTGATGCCCAACCCAAAAACGGGTACTGTGACCTTTGACATCCGATCGGCGGTTCGTGACAGCAAGGCCGGTAAGATCGAATACCGAACCGAGAAAACGGGTATTGTTCATGCCCCAATCGGCAAGGTTTCCTTTGATCGGAGCAAGATTCTGGATAACTTCTATACCTTGCTGGAGACCTTGATTAGGGCCAAACCGGCCGCCGCCAAAGGTCAGTACCTTCGGAGCATCACCATCTCTTCAACCATGGGGCCGGGGATAAGGATCAACCCGGTCCGGGCGAGCCGCCCGGCGGAGAAATAGTGGCAAGAGGAGACTGCTGACGGAGCAATAAGTAAAAAAGGTTGGGCGAGGCCAGGGAGGGAGTTCCGACCGCACCGCGGCCGGTGCGATTCTTTCGACGGCCTCCAACGATGGCTGTAGACAGCAGGTGTCCGCCAGGACGTAAGGGTCAGTTGACCGCCTGCCGAGGCTGGAGGGCGATGGACTTTGGTCGATCGGGCCCCCGTCTGTCTACGGGGGCCTTTTCCATTGAAAGGAGGTGGCAAGCATTTTGGGAGTGAGACAGGAAAAAGAAGAAATGGTTTCTTCCATCAGGGAAAAGCTAGCGCGTTCGCGCTCAGTGGTCCTCATTGACTATCGAGGCCTGACGGTAGCCCAGGCCACACGGCTGCGACGGCGTCTGCGCGAGGCCGGAGTCGAATACCGGGTATTGAAAAACACCATGGTTCGCCTGGCCGCCAAGGAACTGGGGCTGGCTCTGGAGAATTACCTGGAAGGGCCTACCGCCTTGGCCTTCGGTTATAAAGATCCGGTGGCTCCGGCCAAAGCCCTGGCGGATTTCATCAAGGAGTTTAAGATCTTGGAGATCAAGGCCGGGGTGGTGGAAGGCCAGGTGGTGGATGCGGCAGGGGTGAAGGCCCTGGCCGACCTCCCGCCGCGCGAGATTCTGCTGGGTAAGGTCTTGTCCGGAATCCAGGCGCCTCTGGTGGGTCTGGTCTCCGTGCTGGGCGGCCCCATGCGTGGATTGGTCTATGCGGTGGAGGCGCTACGCAAAGAAAAAGAGGTTTCTGCCCAAGCTTAGTTCTCCGTGTGGGCCTTGGCGGCTCGTTGTTTTGGGCAGCGGCGGGAACATCGGGTGACTATTGGAACAGGAAAGTGCATTTTCTAAACAGGAGGTAAGGATAATGTCCAAGATTGAAGAAGTGGTGGAAATTGTTAAGGGTATGACCGTTCTGGAACTGGCCGAATTGGTCAAGGCTTTTGAGAAGGAATTTGGCGTCACGGCAGCCGCTCCGGTGGCCATGGCGGCGGCTCCGGCCGGTGCGCCCGCTCCGGCCGAGGTCGAGGAACAGACTGAGTTTGATGTGATTCTCAAGGAGCCCGGCGCCAACAAGATCCAGGTCATTAAGGTCGTCCGCGAGATTACGGGTCTTGGTCTGAAGGAAGCTAAGGAATTGGTGGATGGCGCCCCCAAACCGGTCAAGGAAAAAGTGAACAAGGAAGAGGCGGCTCAGCTCAAAGCCAAGTTAGCGGAGACTGGCGCCACCGTGGAAATCAAGTAAAGTCAGGTCGCCAAGCGGGGGTGCGACCAGAGAGGCACCCCCGCGACTGCCTTTCAACAATGACTTGTCCCCAATAAAATGCCCGGCTGAGACAGACATTTCGCGCACTACCTCATTAAGATAACCCGATTTTCCTTGACAGTAATTTTCTTCTGTGATATTATCAGATATTGCCATCGTTTGGGCTTCGTCCTTTGCTGCAGACCGTCTTAACGGAAGACGTTCAACGGGTAGGAGGACCATTTGAGCGAGGCAAGCGATTGTTAGTTTTTAGCCACTACCGTGAGAGGGGTTTTGCCAGGAAACCTCCCTGTCGGTGTATTGCTGTTTTCTAAGCCTTTGGAGGGGGTAAGAGCTGATGACGCAGGCGTGGAAGGCCGGTCGACGGGAAAGAAGGAGCTTTTCCAGGGTGCGGGAGGTTCTCGAACTTCCCAATCTGATCGAGATCCAAAGGAGCTCCTATGAGTGGTTCTTGAATAACGGCCTCCGTGAGCTCTTCCGTGACATTTCGCCGGTACAGGATTTTACAGGCAATCTGGTTCTGGAGTTCCTCGACTATAGCCTGGGGCGGCCTAAGTACGCCGTGGAGGAATGTAAGGAAAGAGACGTCACCTATAACGCCCCCCTCCGGGTCCGGGTACGCCTCATCAACAAAGGCACAGGAGAGCTGAAGGAACAGGAGGTCTTCATGGGGGATTTCCCTCTGATGACCGACAAGGGGACCTTCATCATTAACGGGGCCGAGCGGGTTATCGTTAGCCAGCTGGTACGCTCCCCGGGGGTATATTTCAGCGATCAGGTCGATCCTAACGGTAAACGGTTGTTTTTTGCCACCATTATCCCCAATCGAGGCGCCTGGTTGGAGTTTGAGTCCGATTCCAACGACATCATCTACGTTCGAGTTGACCGGACCAGGAAGATCCCGGCCACCGTTTTGCTGAAAGCTCTCGGTTTGACCACGGAGGCAGCCATCCAGGAAGTCTTTGGAGAGAATCGTTATCTGAAAAACACCTTGGAGAAAGACACCACCGACTCGGAAGATGAGGCCCTGGTGGAGATTTATAAACGTCTGCGCCCGGGGGAACCGCCGACGGTGGAAAGTGCCAGAAGTCTGGTCGAGACCCTCTTCTTTGAGCCGAAACGCTACGACCTGGCCAGCGTCGGCCGGTACAAATTGAACAAGAAGCTTAACCTCCGTCGCCGCATCAGTGGACAGGTTCTGGCCGGGAACCTGGTCTTGCCTGATACGGGAGAAGTCTTGGATGCGGGGACCTACATTGATAAGAAGGTGGCGGAAAGGATCGAGGCGGCGGGGATGACCAGCGTTGATCTACGCCTGCGTGAGGGGACCCAGGTTCGGGTCAGGAACAACGGCCACCCGCCTATTGACCAGAAGTTGATCCTGCGGGAGGATATCCTGGCCACCGTCAATTACCTGCTCAACCTCTTTGAGGGGATCGGGCAGGTGGATGATATTGATCATCTGGGTAATCGCCGTCTTCGCTCGGTAGGCGAACTTCTGCAAAATCAATTCCGGATCGGCCTGGCCCGGATGGAGAGGGTGATCCGGGAACGGATGACCATTCAAGATGTGGAGATAATCACTCCGCAGGCCCTGATTAATATCCGCCCCGTGGTGGCGGCGGTCAAGGAGTTCTTTGGATCCAGCCAGCTTTCCCAGTTCATGGACCAGACCAATCCCCTGGCAGAGCTCACCCATAAGCGCCGGCTCAGCGCCCTGGGACCGGGGGGATTGAGCCGCGAACGGGCCGGTTTTGAGGTGCGCGATGTCCACCATTCCCACTACGGCCGGATGTGCCCCATTGAAACCCCGGAAGGTCCCAACATTGGCCTGATTGGGTCTTTGAGCACCTATGCCCGGATCAATGACTTTGGCTTCATTGAGACGCCCTACCGCAAGGTCGACAAGGAAAAAGGGATGGTAACCGACGAAATCGAATATCTGACGGCCGATGAAGAAGACGAGTATGTCATCGGCCAGGCCGATGCCCCTCTGGATGAGACGGGCCGCTTCCTGGAACCGCGGGTGACGGCTCGCTTTGGGCGGGAGATCGTTTTTGTTCCCTACCAGGAGATCGACTACATGGACGTCTCACCCAAGCAGGTGGTGAGTGTGGCCACGGCTCTGATCCCCTTCCTGGAGCACGATGACGCCAACCGGGCCCTGATGGGCTCCAACATGCAGCGGCAGGCGGTTCCCTTGTTGCGCACGGAGGCCCCGCTGGTGGGAACCGGTATCGAGTACCGGGCGGCCTATGACTCGGGAGTCGTGATTCGGGCCGAACATGCCGGGGTGGTGGAAAGGTCTACAGCCAACGACATCGTGGTACGTCGTGATGATGGCGGCCTCGATCGCTATACTTTGCTTAAGTTCTCCCGCTCCAATCAGGGGACCTGCATGAATCAGCGCCCCATTGTGGTAAAAGGTCAGCGGGTGGAGGCGGGCGAGGTTTTGGCAGATGGCCCCTCCACCGACATGGGGGAACTGGCTTTGGGTCGTAACGTCCTGGCGGCCTTTATGCCCTGGGAGGGCTACAACTACGAGGATGCCATCCTGATCAGCGAGAAACTGGTCAAAGAGGACGTCTTTACCTCTTTGCACATCGAAGAATATGAGTCGGAAGCCCGGGATACCAAACTGGGTCCGGAGGAGATCACCCGCGACATTCCCAACGTTGGCGAGGATGTCTTGAAGGACTTGGACGAACGGGGCATCATCCGGATCGGGGCCGAAGTCCGGCCAGGGGATATCCTGGTGGGCAAGGTCACCCCCAAGGGTGAGACGGAGTTGACGGCGGAGGAACGCCTCCTGCGGGCCATCTTCGGCGAGAAGGCCAGGGAGGTTCGGGATACCTCCCTGCGGGTACCGCACGGCGAAAGCGGCATTGTGGTGGATGTCAAGGTCTCCAGCAAGGTATAGAAGTTAGAGCTGGCCCCGGGGATCAACCAACTGGTACGGGTCTATGTGGCCCAAAAGCGAAAGATCTCGGAAGGGGATAAGATGGCCGGGCGCCATGGGAATAAGGGGGTCATCTCGCGGATTATGCCCGAGGAGGATATGCCCTTCTTGCCCGATGGCACGCCGGTGGAGATCGTCCTTAACCCCCTGGGGGTTCCTTCCCGCATGAACCTTGGTCAGATCCTGGAGACGCACCTGGGGTGGGCGGCCAAGGCCCTCGGGTTTTCTACGGCCAGCCCAGTCTTTGATGGTGCCCGCGAACGGGATATATTTGAGCTTTTGAAGGAAGCCGGACTACCGGAGGATGGCAAAATAAGGTTGCGGGACGGTCGGACGGGGGAATTCTTTGAAAACCCCATTACCGTTGGTTACGTTTATATGCTCAAGCTGGCCCACCTGGTGGACGACAAGATCCACGCCCGCTCCACCGGGCCTTACTCCCTGGTAACCCAGCAACCCCTGGGCGGGAAGGCCCAGTTCGGCGGCCAGCGCTTCGGGGAGATGGAGGTTTGGGCCTTGGAGGCCTACGGATCTTCTTATACCCTGCAGGAATTGTTGACGGTAAAATCTGACGATGTGGTGGGTCGGGTCAAGACCTATGAGGCCATCGTCAAGGGCGAGAATGTTCCCGAACCGGGGGTGCCGGAGTCCTTTAAGGTGTTGATCAAGGAGCTTCAGAGTCTGGGTCTGGATGTGAAAGTCCTTTCTGAGGACACCCAGGAGATCGAGTTGCGGGAGATTGACGAGGATATTAATGAAGTGGCGCGGGATCTGGAATTGAATCTCGAATTGCCGGAACCGGAACTCCTGCCCGGGGAACCCGAGGAAGGCGAAGGAGAAGAAGATCTTGGTTACGACCACCCATTGACGGAGGAGATGAGCGAGGAGGACCACGATTTCTCCCGGGACTTCTTACCGGAAGAGCCCGGAGGAGAGGAGTATCAGGAGGAAGAAGCCGAGGAAGTTGTTCCGGCGACAGAGGATTCGGAAGAAGACCAGGATACGGCGGCCGAAGGGAAAGGATTGCCGAAGGTGGCCCACCGCCGGTGAGACGTAGGCAGAACGGAGGTCTGCGCCGCTGGCCGGGCGAATAAGGTCAGATACTTTCGCGAAAGGGTGCGACGTTGCGCGCCGTGGTGGTGACTCATGTGGCAGGGAGAGGGAGGAAAAGGCATCTCTTGACAGAGGAGGGCTTTTCTGACCTCCCTGGCGGGCG
>JAMCWA010000009.1 GCA_023475165.1 Bacillota bacterium
AGGAGCGGCGAGAGGAGGTGATGAAGTCCTTAACCACCTTAAAGTTAACGTCAGCCTCCAGGAGGGCCAAGCGAACCTCGCGCATGGCCTCGTTGACGTCGGCTTCAGAAAGCCTCCCCTTGCCCCGTAAGCGGCGAAAGGTATCCTGCAGGCGCGTGGCCAGATTCTCAAAAAGCATCCTCTCGCCCCCTCTTTACTCAGCCAGGAGACTGCTCATGTCTTCCCTCAGGGCCCGCAAACGTTTCTGGGCAGCCTGGCGATCCGCCTCTTGCCCCGAATCCAGGGAGGTCTCAATTGCCTGTAATTCCCTGGTGAAGCGGCGCCAGCGGGTCCGTTCCTCCAAGAATCGTTTCGCCAGCCCGACTTTCTCCTCAAGATGATAAAGGGATTTTTCCCCACGCTTGATTTGATCAAAGACGGCCTGACGGCTAATCTGAAGATTTTCAGCAATTTCCCCAAAGGAAAGGTCTTCCTCGTAATAGAGTTTCATCAGGCCCTTTTGCCGCTCCGTCAGAAGCTCGCCGTAGAAATCCAAAAGCAGGGCGATCCAGGGTCTTTTCTCCATTGGTTCCTCGCCGAAGACAGTGCTTTTTGATGCCGTCAAGTATTACACCTTTACAGTATAGGGCGGGACATCAACCTTGTCAAGGCAAAAACCGTGGAAACGGCGCAAAGAAACCGCAAAAGCCCGCTCCAATAGTCCCCTAGTTCCCGGGAGAACGGTCAAAAAGCGCGGCAGCGAATTCCGCAGCTTGAAACTCCTTCAGATCCTCCATCTTTTCCCCCAGCCCGACAAACTTAATTGGTAGTCCGGTCTGGTGGGAGACGGCAATCACCACCCCGCCTTTGGCCGTACCGTCCAGTTTGGTCAGGATGAGACCCGTCACCTCGGTAGCTTCCTTGAAGATCCTCGCCTGCTGGAGGGCGTTCTGCCCCGTGGTAGCATCCAAAACCAGGAGAACCTCATGGGGAGCCCCTTCTGCCTCACGAGCGACGACCCGCCGGACCTTCTTCAGCTCCTCCATAAGATTCACCTTGGTATGAAGGCGTCCGGCCGTATCAACGATGAGAACATCGCTACGGCGAGAACGGGCGGCGGCTATGGCGTCAAAGACTACGGCCGCTGGATCACCACCTTCCTGGTGCCGGATCACCTCCACCCCAGCCCGCTTTCCCCAGATCTCCAACTGTTCAATGGCGGCGGCCCGGAAGGTATCACCCGCCGCCAGAAGGACCTTCTTCCCCTCCCCCTTCAACAGATGAGCCAGTTTTCCAATGGTAGTAGTCTTACCTACCCCGTTGACCCCCACCACCATGATCACATTCAGGCGCCCAGGGGCAAGGGCTAATTCGACCGGGTTTGTTCCCAGAAGGGATACGATTATCTCCTGGAGCAACGGGGTGACCCGTTTGGGGTCATCAACCTTCTGCTGTCGTACGGATTTCTTCAACTCGGACAGGAGTTTTTCCGTCGTCTGAACCCCAACATCGGCCTGAATCAGAATCTCTTCCAGTTCTTCATAGAATTCCTCGTCAATCCTCTTGGTCCCGCTCACCAGATCCAGAATCCTTTCCACCATTCCCTGTCTGGTTCTGGCCAGGCCCTCCTTGAAGCGGGTTAAAAGTCCCTTTCGTTCAAACATGGCTAACCTCCGTCAACTCGACAATCATCCGGTTTTTGCCACCAACCGCAGCGACACCAGGCGAGACACTCCCATCTCTTCCATGCTAATGCCATAAAGCGCCCGGGCCGTCTCCATCGTCTTTCGTTGATGGGTAATGAGTATAAACTGAATCTTCTCCGCCAGGCCACGGATGTAGGCGGCAAAGCGCTCGACGTTGGCCTCATCCAGGGAGGCTTCGATCTCATCCAGCACCAAGAAGGCACTGGGCCTGGTACGTAAAAGGGCGAAGAGAAGAGCGATGGAGGCCAGGGCCTTTTCCCCACCAGAAAGAAGGGAAAGGCTCTGCAGCTTCTTTCCTGGTGGTTGGGCCACCACCTCGACCCCGGTCTCAAGTAGGTTTTCCGGGTCCTCCAGCTTGAGGTCGGCCGTTCCACCACCAAAGAGTTCCTGGAAGATCTGCCTGAAGTACACCCGTACCGTGGCAAAGGTTTCGGCAAAAAGGCGTTTCATCTCCCGATCCATTTCCTCCACCAACCGCAGAAGGGCTTCCCGGGATTTTTCTAAGTCCAACTGCTGATGTTTTAGAAAGTGCAGGCGTTGGGAGAGTTCACGGTATTCCTCAATGGCTCCGAGGCTTACCGGCCCCAGGGCTTCTATCTTGGCCGCAAGATCCTGGATCTCCTGTTGCAGACGTTCCCTCTCCGCGGCTTCCCAGCGCCTCTTTCTGCCAGATGTAACCGCGCCCGGCTCCACCCCCAGAGCCAGCAGCTTTTCCCCGAGACCGTCTCTGGCTACCTCCAGGCGGGCGGCTTGCACCTCACTGGTCTGCAAAGCCTCCTTTTCCGTCTCCAGACCGCGCCGTTGCGCCTTGATCTCTCGTTCCAGACGGTTCATTTCCCGGACGAGGACCTCCCTTTGTTCCTCACGGGAACGAAGCTCAGTATCACCGGCGAGCCTGGCCTTCTCCCACTTGTCTTTTTCCTCCTGGTAATGTTGGCGAGCGAGCTCGAGTTCCTGACGCCGGCTCTGGACCTCCCTCAGCTCTCTTTCCTTCTCCCGTCCTTCCTTCCGTAATTCTTCCAGGCGTTTGTTCAGAGCCTCCAGGTTGCTGGCCAGACCGGCCTCCTCCTGTCGCGAACGCGCCACCTCCACCTTCAGTTCCGTGAGTCGTTCCTGAAGAAGCTCACGCCGTCGGATCTCTTCCTTCAATCCTTCCTGTTGACCTTCCAGGCTGGTTTTCAGTCTGGTCTCTTCCCCCAGCAGCCCGGCCAGGACGGCCTCCTCGGCCTGAATCTCATCCCCCTTTTGCCGGTCCTCCCGCCGCAATTCCTCCTGGGCCGCCTTGAGATAGTCCAGGTCCTGGAGCATTCTTTCCCGAGCCTGGCGGAGGGCTGCCCCTTCCTGCTCCAGTCCGACCGTCCGCAGCTCGGCGGTCCGGATTTCCGTCTGAAGGACCTGGAGACTTTCCTCCAAGGTCTTCCTTTCCGCCTGCCTTTGCCCCAAACCTCTCCTCTGCTCCTCCAGGGACAGGGCCAGAGCCGCCACTTCCTGCTCCAGTTCCTCCCTTTCGCGCCGTCGACCCAGAAAACCGGCGGTCCGCGTTTCACGGCTCCCGCCGGTCAGGCTCCCTCCGGGGTTAAGGAGATCTCCCTCCAGGGTCACCACCTTGAACCGGAAACCGGTAGCCCGGCCCACCTGCAGGGCCGTCTCCAGGTCAGGGGCCACCACCACCCGCTCCAGGAGGTGGGCCAGGGCGGGTCGGTACCTCTCTTCATATTGCACCAGCTCCAGGGCGATGCCGATGGCTCCCGCCCGTCTGATCCTCTCTCCTTCCTCCCGGGAAAGGGGATGGCTGGTCACGGTATCAAGGGGTAAGAAAGTGGCCCGACCGCCGTCCACTTTCTTCAGGAACTCAATGGCCCGTCGGGCCGCGCCCTCGTCTTGCGTAATGATAAACTGTTGTGCGCCACCCAAGGCCGCCTCCATCGCCCTCTCGTAAGTGGCCTGCAATCGGATGGCCGCCGCCACTGGCCCCAGCACCCCTTCCAGTTTCCTTTCCCCCCTGGCGGCAGCGGCCAGCACCGTGCGTGGGCCTTTCTGATAGCCCTCGTATCCCCTCTCCATTTCCTCCAAGACCTTCAGGCGGGACATCTGGGCCTCTCTTTTCACCTTGAGAAGATTAAGGCGATCAGCAAGAAGGGTTGAGTCCTCCAGGGCTCTTTTCTCTTCCTCCCGCTTTTGGGCTTCTTCCTCCTTCCAGCGGGCCAGAAGGTTCTCCAGGTAGGCTTTTTCCTTGGCCACCGACCCCTGACGGGCTTCGTTTTCGTTTACGGCCATCCGCACTTTCTCTTCTTCCGCGGCCAGGCGCTCCCTGGTCCGGCGGTTGTTTTCCCGGTCAGACGATAGGGCAGTCAGGCGATTTCTCACCCCAGCCATCTGATTTAACAAATCGATGACCTCGCCCTTCTGCCGTTCCAACTCCACCTCGCCTTCCGCCAATCCAGAGGCAGCCAGAGCCAGGTCCTGCTCGACCTGCGTCAGGTCCTTCTCCTGGTCCTCCCGGTCTACCGTCAGGGAAGCCAGCCTACCGGAGACGCCTTCCGCTTCCGCTTCCAAAAGGGCCCTGGCTTCGCCGTCCCGGCTGAGCTGTTCCCGAATCTTTTCCTCATCACCATCTGCCGCCGACAGCTTCTCTTGAATCACAGCCAGCTCGCCTTGTAGCCGCTGCCCCTCTGTAGCCGCCTCCAGCCCCCGCTCCTGCCAGAGGCGCATCTCTTCCTCCAAGGTACGGACGCCAGCCCGGGTTTCTTCCAATCGCCCCTCATCCAGGGTTAGACTTCCTTCCAGCTCCTGCAATCGCTGGCGGGAAACCTCCCTCATCTCGCCCAGTCGAACCAAGCCCTGGACAACCTCTTGTAGCTCTCCCTGGTGAAGGTCAATTCTCTTCTCCCGCAAGCTGGCGTCATACTCCAAAAAAAGCTCCGCTTGTCTGGCCCGTTCTTCCAGCGGCCCCGCCTGTCCTTCCAGTTCAGAAAGGAGGTCCGAAAGCCGAACCAGGCCCGTCTGGGCCTCCTCTACTTTCTTTAAGGCCTCCCTTTTCCGGTTCTTATAGCGGGAGACTCCCGAAGCCTCTTCCAGAACCAGACGTCGCTCCTCCGGACGGGCATTCAGAATTTCATCGATCTTTCCCTGCCCAATGATGGAAAAGTTCTCTTTGCCCAGACCGGTCCCCTCCAACAGGTCATGGATGTCCTTCAAGCGGCAGGGCACTCGATTGAGCAGGTACTCCCCTTCCCCATCACGAAAAACCCGGCGCGTAATGGTGACGTCATTATAAGCAACGGGCAGGGTGCCGTCGCCATTGTCCAGGGTCAGGGTGACCTCAGCCATGGAAACCGGACGTCTCTTTTCGCTACCCGAGAAGATGACGTCCTCCATCCGGTTCCCCCGGAGATTCCTGGCACTTTGCTCCCCCAAGACCCAGCGGATGGCATCGGCCACGTTACTCTTGCCGCTTCCGTTGGGACCAACGATGGCCGTGATGCCCGGTCCAAATTCCAGTTCTACGCGGTCGGCAAAGGACTTAAAACCCAGAGCCTCAATCCTTTTCAGGTACAAGCTCTCCCCTCCCACCAGGATTTTAGCACAGGGCGGGTGGGAAGGGAACATTGTTTTCCCATCACTGCCGCCTCAAAGCCGGCTCTTCCTGCTGCCGTCCGGCGGTTCTCGCGTCGTCCAGTATAAAAAAGTCCAGTGTCAGCCAGCTTACCGGGTCTGGGTCGCTGTGATCGGAGCTCCTCCATGACCTGCACCCACCGCACCACGGTGGAGCTGCGGCCCTCCGGCCGGCACCGCGCAAACTCGCCATCTCTGGCTCGGTTGCGCTCGGCAACATCCGTGTTGCCGCCCGGCCTCCCGGGCCCAGTTTCGCCGGGACCGGGCTCGGTTAAAATCGCTTCGCTGACATCGACCCAGACCCCCGCTGAAGCGACGTTTTCCTCCTTTGTGGCGCCGCCAAAGGCGGCCTGGGCATCTACCTGAGGGACGCAATGATCCCCTCCACGATCTGGCGGAAGATGGGGGCGGCCCGCTCTCCCCCTGACCCCCCTTCCTCCACCAGCACCGTGACCACATAACGTGGCCTTCCCGTTGGGGCAAAACCTGTAAACCAGGCGTGGGACACCCCAGTCGGACCCGTTTCCGCCGAACCCGTTTTGCCCGCGGCGCCCCCTTCCGCCACTCGTGCCAATTGACCGGTTCCGGACTCGGTGACGGCCCGCATGGCCTCGCGCAGGCGGGCGGCCGTCTGGCGGGAGATCACGCGACGAGACGGCGCCCGCTGTGGTCGGAATAGGGCCATCCCCTGACTGGTTCGAACCTCCTCAATCAGGTGCGCAGGGATTAAGAGGCCGTCGTTAGCAATGGCTTGGGTTAATTGAGCCACTTGCAGGGGCGTTACCAGAAGTTGGCCCTGGCCAAGAGAGAGGTTGGCCAAATCAGCTATCGTCAGACCGGCTGACTCCGGCAACAACCCGGTGGCCTCATGCCCCAGACCAATGGCCGTTTTCTGTCCCAATCCAAGAA
>JAMCWA010000001.1 GCA_023475165.1 Bacillota bacterium
TCGTGGACCACCAGCGTAAAGAATTCTCCGGCCAGGGCGATGAAGGCCCCAGCCAGGATGGCCAGGGTCAGCATACTCCAAAAGTCCAGATGGGCCTTTACCACCCCCACCCTTTCCACGCGTTTGGCGATTTCCTTGGGGGAGTAAGCATCAATCTCTATTTTGGGGTAACGGTCGTCTTTGGGCATTTTTTCTCCTGGCTGCACTGGATTACGCCTAGTCCTGCCCGGGCTTCGCTTCGCCGGATGCGGTGTCCGGCTTGGTGAAATCGCTCGACCGGCCATCGCCCTGGCCGGAGAATTCTTTACGCGACCGTTTGTGGGGTCGCTGCAGGCGGCATAGAGATCCAGGTGGCGCGGTCTCCCAGTTCATTTCTTGGATTTGAGGCTGGCAACTTCCCGCGTGGCGCGCTTGCTCTTATTTTTCCCCCTTTTGGAGAAAGCTATTGATGTCAAGGACTTTTGTCATTGACCAGGAAAGACCCATGTGCTAGCATAATTAAAGACAAGTTAAGTTTTTCTCCTCCGAGCCACGCGCTCTAAAGGAACCCCGGCCAAAAGAATGCTGACAAAACGCGGTTTCAGTGGTCTCCTAGTCTAGAAGACAGGGGGTTTTGCAGCGGTCTCCTGGGGCGACCCATGAGCGGTGGCCAGGCCTGGACCAGGCTGGCGGCAGATGCTACCGCGAGGCTGTGGTCCGGGCTGAGGGTGCAGGGAGAAATCGCTGCACCTCCCGCGTTTGGAAAGGAGAGGTCGGCCTTTGACCGGCGCCTTTCCGCGCCGGTTTTATCGTCTCTTTTGGGAGGTTGTATCGGCAAGCAGGTATGACCAATATCTATGCAGATAAATCTGGACACACCTATCAAATGTGAACTTGACCGAGGGATGGCGGAGACGATGGAGTTTTTCGATATCAAGACAGTGGAGCAGGCTAAAGAAATCATGCTGAGGCACCTCACACCTCGACTGACCACGGAGGAGATCCCCATCTTTCAGGCCCTGGGCCGGGTGCTGGCGGAAGAGGTACGGGCTGATCTGGACGTCCCCGGGTTTTCTCGTTCCACGGTGGATGGCTATGCCCTGCGCGCTAAAGACGCCTTCGGTGCCAGCGAGGGTCTGCCGGCCTACCTGACGGTGGTGGGGGAAGTCGCGATGGGGGAAGCTGCCCTCTTTTCCCTGGGGCCCGGTGAGGCGGCCCGGGTGGCAACGGGTGGGATGCTCCCCCCGGGGGCGGACGCGGTGGCCATGCTGGAATACGTGGAACTCCTTGACGACCGGACCATCGGGGTTTTAAGATCGGTGGCGCCGGGCCAGGACATGATCGCCCGGGGTGAGGACATCAGGGCTGGCGAACTCATCCTTGGGGCCGGCCGGCGTTTGCGCCCCCAGGACCTGGGGGCCCTGGCCGGAGTGGGACGCACTGTCGTCAAGGTCTATCGATGGCTACGGGTGGCCGTCATTTCCACCGGTGACGAGGTGGTACCACCGGAGGTCGAGCCCGGTCCCGGGCAGGTCCGCGACATTAACTCCGCCGCCCTGGTAAGCCAGCTCCAGGCTGAGGGCTGCCAGGTTGAATATAAAGGAATCGTCAAGGATGATGCCGCAACCTTACGCCGGGTCATGCTGGACTCCTGGGATTGTGATGTTATCCTTTTGTCCGGCGGCAGTTCTGTGGGGACCAGAGATGTAACGGCTGAGGTCATTAACTCCCTGGGAAAACCGGGGGTCTTGGTTCACGGTGTGGCTATCCGGCCTGGCAAGCCAACGGTTCTGGCGGTAGCCGGCGGGAAACCCATCTTCGGTCTACCAGGGCACCCGGTTTCCGCTATGATCGTCTTTGATGTCATCGTTCGACCGGGGATCCGCCGCCTCATGGGCCTGCCTCCTGAGGAAAGGTGGCGGGGCCGGATCTGGGCTCGGCTGACCAGGAACTATGCCTCGGGGGACGCGAGGAGTACCTGCGGGTCACCCTCCAAGAGAAGGCGGGAGAGATCCTGGCCGAGCCTGTCCTGGGCAAATCGGGGATGATCTCCACTATGGTCAAGGCCGACGGGGTGGTCAGGATTCCCCTGGACAAGACGGGGTTACGCGAAGGGGAGAACGTGGAGGTGTGGCCTTTTCCGGAGTAGATTGCGGCGCCAAAATAGGCCTGGCCGCTGACGGCCATTTCATCATCCGGAACCGGTCCTTGCCACTTGAGACGAGGAGAAGAGCGGCCCGGACGGATTAGCCAGGGAATAATTGATCTAAGGAGCAAAACATGTCACAGCGGAACATCTATCTGGAAAGCCTCCCCTGGGAGGAGGCGTTGCAGCGATTCTTGGATCGACTGAGGATGTTGCCAGTACAACCAGGGGTGGAAACAACAGCCACCCGTCTGGGCCTGGGACGGATCCTGGCCCGGCCGGTATTTGCCACCTCTTCTTGGCCCCATTACCATGCCGCGGCCATGGATGGAATTGCCGTGCGGGCGGAGGACACCTTCCAGGCCTCCGATACCAATCCGCTGGATCTGCAGTTGGGTAAAGAGGCGGTTTACGTCGATACAGGAGATCCACTGCCGGAAGACTACGACGCTGTCATTATGCTCGAGGACCTCAATGACCTGGGGAACGGGACGATCCAGATTACGGCGGCCGCCTCCCCCTGGCAGCACGTCCGCCTAGTGGGGGAGGACGTGGTTCAATCCGAGATGATTCTGCCGGCCGGGCACCGCCTGCGCCCCTTTGACCTGGGGGCTCTGCTGGCGGCGGGGATCCTGGAGGTGCCTGTACGACCCAGGCCGCGGGTGGCCATAATCCCCAGTGGCAATGAGATTGTGGTGCCGGGGGAGGGCTTGCGACCGGGCGATATCCCCGAATTTAACTCGGCCATCATTTCCGGTTTGATCACAGGATGGGGCGGCGAACCCCTGATTTTGCCCATCGCCAGGGACAACAAAGAAGACGTGTGGCGTTCCCTGGAAGAGGGATTGGCCAGGGCGGATATGGTAGTCATTAACGCCGGTTCTTCCGCCGGCTCGGAGGATTTTACCTCCACCGTCATCGGGGAGCTGGGCGAGGTGCTGGTACATGGGGCTGCCATTAAGCCGGGCAAACCCATCATCCTGGGGGTGGCGCAGGGGAAACCCGTCTTCGGCATCCCCGGTTATCCGGTTTCCGTTTACGTTACCTGCCAGCTTTTCTTGCGACCGGTCCTGGCCCTCTGGCAGGGAGTGGCTCCGGAGGAGCCGCCGCGTCTTAAGGCCTATCTTTCCCGGCGGGTCACCTCCCCCCTGGGGGAAGAGGAATTCATTCGGGTGAAATTGGGGCAGGTGGGCCAACGGGTAGTGGCCACCCCGCTGCCCCGGGGGGCGGGCGTGATCATGTCCCTGGTGCGGGCCGACGGGATCTTCCGGGTCCCCCGCCTCTCGGAAGGGGTGGCTGAGGGTCAAGAGGTCACGGTGGAGCTTTTCCGCCGCCCGGAAGAAATCGCCAGGACCCTGGTGGCCATTGGCAGCCACGACGTCTCCCTGGATCTGCTGGCCAATTCCCTGGCGGAGCGTTTCCCGGGCTATTACCTGTCCTCGGCCCATGTGGGTAGCCTGGGCGGGATTCTGGCCGTTCGGCGGGGAGAGGCCCACCTGGCCGGGGTGCACCTTCTGGATGAGGAGAGCGGCCAGTATAACGTCCCCTATGTCCAGCGTTTCCTCCCGGGGAAAAAGGCCGTCCTGGTTACCCTCATGCACCGGGACCAGGGGTTAATAGTGAAAAAAGGGAACCCTAAAGGAATCGGTTCTTTCCGCGATCTGAGCCGACCCGATGTCCTTTTCGTTAATCGCCAACGGGGAGCGGGGACACGGATCCTCCTGGATTACGAATTGAAGCGAGCCGCGATTGATCCCGATCAGGTGCGAGGGTATGGCCACGAAGAATTCACCCACATGGCGGTGGCGGTGGCGGTGGCCAGCGGTACCGCCGATGTGGGACTCGGCATTCTGGCTGCGGCCAGGGCTCTGGATCTTGACTTCGTCCCGGTGACGCAGGAAAGGTATGACCTATTGATCCCGGCGGAGCACTATGATACGCTTTTGGTCAAGCAACTTCTGTTCATAGTGCGGGATGCCGGGTTTCAACGGGCCGTACTTGACTTGGGGGGGTACGACATGAGGGAGACCGGGCGGGAGACCTGGCTAGGAGACCACTGACGAACTGTGTTTTGCGTGGTAAAACCGCCCGAGCAAAGTCGCCATAGTCTTTGCCGCGCTTGATGGTGATCAAGCTTCTGGCGGCTTAAGCCCAATCGTTTGGGCGCGACCGCTTGAAAATGCCCATCTGCGTTGGCGCAATCCGCCCCAGGAAGAAGTTCTTTATCAAATGGGGTATAAAGGATGTGTCTCATATGCTGGACCGTTTCGGTCGTAACATAGACTACTTGCGAGTATCGGTCACCGACAGGTGCAACCTGCGTTGCGTCTATTGTCTCCCGGCCGAGGGCATCCAACTCAAGCAACATCAAGATATGCTCTCCTACGAAGAGTTGGAGCGGGTAATCCGGGTTTTTACGGAATTCGGCATCAAGAGGGTCAGGGTCACCGGTGGTGAACCGCTGGTGCGGCGCGGCATCATCCCCTTTTTGGCCAAAGTGGTGGCCATGAAGGGCGTGGAAGACGTGGCCATTACTACCAACGGGGTTCTTCTGGAAGCGGCAGCCCCGGACCTCTGGAACGCCGGGGTCAGGCGGCTGAACATCAGCCTGGACACCCTGAAGCCAGAACGGTTCAGGGAGATCACCCGTTTTGGGGATTTGAACCGTGTCAGGCAGGGGATAGACAAGGTTCTTTCGCTGGGTTTTGGCCCGGTCAAGCTGAACGTCGTCCTGCTACGTGGAACCAATGACGATGAGGTGGGGGATTTTGCCCGGTGGACCCGGGAGGTCCCCCTGCACATTCGTTTCATCGAGTTAATGCCGTTGGGCGAGGGTCATCTCTGGTCGGCCAGTCGGTTTGTCTCGGCCGGCGAGATCAAGGATCGGCTCGCAACGGAGTTCACCTTGAATAGGGTGAGCGAGGTTTACGGCGGCGGGCCAGCCAGATACTATCAGATTCCGGGGGGGAAAGGCACCATCGGCTTTATTACTGCCATGAGCCAGCATTTCTGTCAGTTTTGTAACCGGGTCCGCTTGACGGCCGACGGGAAAATCAACCCCTGCCTGGCCTCGCCCTTGGAGGTGGACCTGGCCACCCCCATGCGCAGCGGGGCCTCTGATGGGGAACTGCGAGAATTGATCCGCATGGCCGTCCTGATAAAGCCCGCGGAGCATCACCTGGAAAGCGACGCCCAGGTCACCCTGCGTCAGATGTCCAAGATCGGGGGGTAAATTGGGGGGTAAGATGAACAGGCCGACGGATTGTTTGAACCATTTCGACGAAGCGGGCCAGGCCCGGATGGTGAACGTAGGGCAGAAGCAGGAGACGGAACGGGAGGCTATAGCCCGAGGTCAGGTTAGGGTCTCCCCCGACACCTTGGCCCTGATTGCCGCCGGACGAGCCGCCAAGGGGGACGTGCTGGGGGTGGCCCGTCTGGCCGCGATCATGGCCGCCAAGAGGACGGGTGAACTGATACCACTTTGCCACCCCCTTCCGCTGACCGGGGTGGAGGTGGCCTTCCGCTTGAATGATGAAGAGAGTCTGGTTGAGATTGAGGCCCGGGTGACCACCATCGGGCGAACCGGGGTGGAGATGGAGGCCATGACCGCGGTTTCCGTGGCCGCCCTGACCGTCTACGACATGGTCAAGGCTGTGGATCGGGGCATAACCTTTGAAAACATCCGCCTGGTGCGAAAATCAGGGGGGAAGAGCGGCACCTTCCAGCGCGCCGGCGAGGTGGAGTGGGATAACTCCGAGTCCTGAATTTGGAAGGTAGGAATTGGAATCCGGAGGAAAGCCAGCCCCACGCCTGGTCTTACCAAAAAGGAAAGAACGTATTTGATCCTCCGCGATGCATTCCTGAAGCGGTGGGGTACGGCAATTTATATGGAGGTTTACTTTACTGTAGGGGGAATGGTAAATGATCAGGGTCGGTGTCCTCACGGCCAGCGATAAAGGTTCACGCGGGGAGCGGGCAGATACCAGCGGCCCAGCCATCAGAGAGCTAATGGCTGGCATCCAGGGTGAGGTTCAATACTACGTGGTGGTCCCGGACGACCGGGAAACCATTGCCGACGAGTTGAGGAAGATGGCCGATGAGTTGCAGCTGGATTTAGCCCTTACCACAGGGGGAACGGGCTTGAGCCCGCGGGACAATACCCCGGAAGCGACCCTGGCCGTTGTGGAGAAGCTGGTCCCCGGTCTGGCCGAGGTCATGCGGTCAGAGGGGTTGAAAAAGACACCTCACGCCATGCTCTCCCGGGCCATGGCCGGAGTCCGGGGGAAGACGTTAATTGTCAACCTGCCCGGCAGCGAGAGGGCGGTCCGCGAGAACCTGTCGGTCATCCTGCCGGCCCTACCCCATGCCGTGGAGGTTCTGCGGGGGGAGGCCCATGACTGCGCGGAGCTGCGCAAGGACTAGGAGCTTAAGCGAAATCTAAATGAGAGAAGGGGTCTTTTCTTGCGGGAAGACATTAAGGAAATACTGGTTACGGAGGAGATGCTCGGGGAGAGGATCAGGGCGATGGGGACCGAGATCTCCCGGGATTACCAGGGGAAGGACATTTGCCTGATCGGTATTTTGAAAGGAGCCTTCATCTTTTTAGGTGACCTGGCCCGGGAAATCTCCATTCCCACTGCTTTTGACTTTATGGCCGTCTCCAGCTACGGAGCCGCTACCCGTTCCTCGGGTGTGGTGCGCATCCTGAAGGACCTGGAGGAGAGCATTCAAGGGAAGCATGTTCTTATTGTAGAAGACATCGTGGATACCGGCCTAACCCTGAGCTACCTGTATGACAACCTGAAAAACCGTAACCCGGCCAGCCTGAAGGTGTGCACCTTGCTGGACAAGCCCAGCCGGCGGAAGGTACCGGTTCAACTGGACTACCGGGGTTTTGAGATTCCCGACGCCTTTGTCGTCGGATATGGTCTGGATTACTAATTGTGCCATTGATTTCGGGGCTCAATATGGCCAGCTCATCGCTCGGCGGATCCGGGAGGCCAGGGTTTACTGCGAGATTCTCCCGCCTCACACCCCCGTGGAAGAGATTCTATCTCTGAGACCACGGGGGATTGTTTTTTCCGGCGGCCCCGCCAGCGTCTACGGGGTCGGAGCGCCGCGGGTGGACCGGCGGATCTTTGAAAGCGGGACACCCATTCTGGGAATCTGCTATGGGATGCAGCTCATGTCACTGGAACTGGGGGGAGAGGTCAGGGCGGCGCCCCAGCGGGAGTATGGCAAGACGGAGATGAAGATCAATGAACCCGAGCTCCTTTTTCAAGGCATAGAGGCCGTCACCCAGGTCTGGATGAGCCACGGTGATTTTGTGGCCCAAGCGCCGCCAGGTTTTCAGGTCCTGGCCTGGACGGAGAATACCCCGGTAGCCGCCATGGCCGACGTTCACCGCCGGCTTTATGGTGTCCAGTTTCATCCGGAAGTGATCCACACCCGCCAGGGTACCCAAATCCTGCGGAACTTTCTTTACCGAGTTTGTGGTCTGGCAGGAACCTGGACCCCGGAGTCCATCGTGGAGAAATCCATCCGGGAGATCAGGGAAAAGGTGGAACGGGACCGGGTCATCTCGGCCCTAAGTGGCGGGCTGGACTCCTCCGTGGCGGCGGTACTAGCCCACCGGGCCGTCGGCGACCAACTGACGGCCATCTTCGTGGATCATGGGTTGTTACGTCAGGGCGAGGCGGAACAGGTGGTACGGACCTTCCGGGAGGGCTTCCGAATGCGGCTCATCCGGGTGGATGCCCGGGAACGCTTTCTGCGACGCCTGGCCGGGGTTACCGAGCCGGAACAAAAGCGTAAGATCATCGGCGAGGAGTTCATCCGGGTCTTTGAGGAAGAGGCGGAGAAACTGGGGCAGATCGACCGTGGTGTGGATTGGAAACGATCGGCCGCACCCCAGCCTGCTGAGGACTTTTATCCCCGCGGCAAGGACAAGCTGCCCAAAGAAGCGACCATGATCGATAACCAGTCCATTGCCAAGCCGCCTTTTGATGAGACGGACGCGGAAGCGAGCGAAGCCTCTGGATCCAGGGCCGGAGCGCCAACTGGTAAGGTCAGGTTCCTTCTCCAGGGTACACTCTATCCCGACGTCATCGAAAGCGGAACGGCCACCGCAGCCACTATTAAGAGCCACCACAATGTGGGCGGCTTGCCGGAGAAAATGGGCCTGACCCTCCTGGAACCTCTGCGGGAGCTTTTCAAGGACGAGGTGAGGAGGGTTGGGGAAGAGCTAGGGCTGCCGGAGGAGATCCTCTGGCGACAACCCTTCCCTGGCCCCGGGCTGGCCATTCGCATCATCGGCGAGGTGACGGAGGAAAGGCTGGAGATCCTGCGTGAGGCCGACGCCATCGTCACCGAAGAGATTCGGAAGGCGGGGCTTTACCGACAGCTCTGGCAGAGCTTCGCGGTGCTCCCCACCATGCGCTCCGTCGGGGTGATGGGGGACGAGCGGACCTATGCCTATACGGTGATCATTCGGGCGGTGACTAGTGAGGACGGGATGACGGCGGATTGGGCTCGTCTGCCTTATGATCTCTTGGAGCGCATCGCCAGCCGTATCGTCAACGAGGTGAAACATATAAACCGGGTGGCCTACGACATAACTTCCAAGCCGCCGGCGACGATAGAGTGGGAGTAGAAAAGAAAAAGCCTGTAACTTAGATAAATAAAGGGATTGCTGGCTTTACTATTTGGCCGGGGCAGCAGAATGGCAACATTATTACTGTTTTTCAGGATGTTGTCTGATCTGGAGCCATTTTCCGTAGAATTGAGGCCGCCCAATTTGTCGGCCACTTCACCAGGGAGGGGCCGGGGCTTGAAAATTGACAGAACAGAAGCTATAAAAAGCGGCCTTAATGCGGAAAGAGCGGGATTCCTGTGTTGGGATACCCGCTCTCGTTTTATGACAGCTCGGGAAACGGAATGTGCAGCAGCCGCATGATTTCCTTCTGCGTTTCATACACCCGTTCGGCAATGAATTCACAGAACGGCTCAGACTTACCTTTGTTCTGATACTGCCGGATGGTGTCGTTATATTCTGGCCGGAGCACAGGAGGAATAATTGCCAACTGATAACCGTCTTGTATCAGCGCAAAATTCATGATAAGGCGGCTTGTTCTGCCGTTGCCATCGATGAACGGGTGGATTGACACAAACTTCAGATGCAGCAGCGCGGCAAAGGTTACGGGATGGTAATTTTGGCGCTCGGCCTTTACCCATTTCTCCAGCTTCCGCATTTGCCCCTCAATCTCCTGTGGCTTGGGGAACACATAATCGGTACCGGAGACGATAACGTTTTCCTTCCTCCATGTGCCCGCGTTTGCCTCGTCAATGTTTTTGTAGAACAGGTGATGCATGGTTTTAATGTCCTCCACAGTTATACGCCGCTCCCCAATTAGGGTAAACATAAAATCATAGGCTTGACCGTGGCCCACCGTCTCATAGAAATCCCGGAGCGGCCTGCCCCCGATGGTTAGACCGTCCTCAAGCACCACCTTTGTCTCGCTGATGGTGAGGGTATTCCCCTCGATGGCATTACTCGACCATGTGAGCCCGATGCGGTAATAGTCCTTCAACTGCTTCAGCATATGCCCCTCGAAGGGGCGAACCTCGCTGATAGCCTTGTGGCAGCGGTCTATTTTTTCATAAATGGTCACCGGCTATCACCGTCTTTTTCCTCTAGGTACGAGGTAATAATCCCGCTGGTTATAATTGTGCCATTTTCCGTATCGCACCAAGGGCAGTTTATGCTTTCGCGGTCTTTTCCGCCCGCATAACCGGCATTCGCAATAGATATGCCGAAATTTCTACCGCAAGCTATGCACGTGTAAGAACTTTTCTCCACCTTCATAGGACAATCCCCCTTTGGCGTCCGTTATGAGACGTCTGCCCCGAGAGCTCGCCCTCAAGTGATCTCGGTATCCACATTGATATGAAGATGCATTGGGGTCAGGGCTTTGAACCCCTCGGCCAGGGGAAAGCCGCGGTTCTCAGCCAGTTCCTGGGCCTTCAAGGTGAGATAACCTTCCACCATAGGCCAGGTGTCAGCGGGGAACTGGCTGGTATGCGTCTGGATGGCGGCCAGTTTATGCTCCCAGGTGCTGGTCACATCGATGAAGGTGTTGGGACGAGCCGTATAATAGAAGGCCACTAGATCCACTTTGTGGGGGTCAAGCCCCGCGCGAGGATAGAAGGGGGGCATGCTGCTAAATAGGACAGCTTCCGCCGCCGCCAGACCAGTAGCGCGATGATCGGGGTGAGCCTCATAGGCCAGCCAGGGATCGGGAGCCAGGATAGCTTGAGGCTGCACCTCTCGGATCAGGTGGATCAGCCTGGCCCGCAGCTCTTCTGCCGGTAAGCCGGCACCATCGGGGTAACTCAACCAGTATAGCTCAGTGATTCCGAGACGCTGCGCGGCTGCTTCTTGCTCTTTGCGGCGGATCGCAGCCACGGCCTCCAGGTCCTGCCTGGGGTCAAAGGTGCCTCGCCGCCCGTCGGTGACTATGGCCAGGCCGACACGGGCACCCTTCTCAGCTAGTTTAGCCAGGGTGCCACCGGCGCCGATCTCAGCATCATCGGGATGGGGGGCGATGCACAGGACGCGCCTGGCCCCTTCCAGGTCCGGGATGGGAATCAATTCCTTAGCCTTCACAGTAGTCTGCGCTCCTTTCCTGTCGGGGCGCCTTGACTCGACGTCCTGAACCTGCAGGCGCCCAACAGGGAACCTTCTTGCACCGTTCCTGCCGTAGCCATCGCAGTCTTCGCCTCCGACCCAGCCCTATTTTACCGCCGCACCAGCCTATTAAGCAAGTCGGCAGCACGGGATGGATTGAAGACGCCGCAGAGGCATTGGCGTGCCAGCTCGTGCCCGGCATCCTCCGCCGTTCGCAGACCGGCTTCGATCTCCCGGGCCATCCTTCGGATGAGATTGAAAGACACCATCCCATGGCCGCACATGGTGGAAACCTCCAGGAGGGGCGGTTCCGGCAAGAGACCGGTGGCGCCATGCACGCCCAGCGAGTATTCGATGGTGTGTCTCTTGATTCCGGCCTTCTGACAGGTATCATGCACGTGACCGAAAAGTCCGGAGACGACGATGGACAGGCCGGTGTCGGCCTCTTTGAGGTCGCGGAGGACTTCCAGCAGGGTCTCCTGGTCTTGAAAGACGGCATGAACGACCGTTCCGTCCTGAGTTGTCGCTGTAACATGATCCAGGCCCGGGTTGTACATATTGCCCCGTTTGATGTCGCCCATATTGACCGGGTGGTGTTGGAGGAAGATTTCTTTGATGGCCTGGAGCTTTTCCCCAGAACCTGCCCGGTTATAACCACGGGCGGGGATGGCTAGAACAGTATAATCATGGGTCAGATCCTCCTGTGTTCCCTGGCGGTGTAGGGTGTGGGTCAAGGCTATCACCTCATTTACATGAATGGTAACTTCAAGCCCGGTTGGTGAAAGATCTAGAGGAACGTCTGCTGGCAAGGCTGGCGATGTTGGCGCTCAGCTTCAGCGCCCCCCGCGTCCCTCAAGACAGATCACACCATCAGCGGAGGGAGCATGGGCGGGCCTCCTGGACTGACCGCGCGATCAGCACCTATTGTTTCTTCCCGGTGGCGGCAGCTCTACCCAGCCCTGTATTGGTCTTCCCATTGATGGAGAGGGGGAAGGGAAGGAGCATCTTATCTACAGGTGAAGAACCGTCTTCTTCGCAACGGACAGCCAGATCGAGGCTGAAGACGGTCTTTAGGCTTGGCGCAATCTCCTTGAGGTCTTCCAGGATGGCGGGGACGCGGGATAGCTCAACCCCGAACTCCACGATGGCCGAGAGGACCTTTAGGTCCTGTAGCTCGGCCGGCAGAAGGCCGGCCTTTTTGTCAGTCATGAGCGCCGTCACCGGGTTTTGCGGTTCGAATTCCACACCGAACCTGGCCACGGCCCGGGCGACCTTTTCCACTTCGCGGAAACGGGTCCCTGTCCCGGGTCTCCCCAGCTCGATGGCAATGCCGGCGTAACCCATGGGAAAGCGCCCGGTGATTTCATTGGTCTTCATTTCCTCAGTACCTCTCCCGGGTATCTCCGTAGTGGGATGGGTGGACTCGGGATCGGAGAAGAACCAGGCCAGGTCGCGCGGGTAGCTGAGAGGGGGCCGGTAAAGGGCATTGGTGGGACAGCATTCGGCCCGCAGGCAGGCGCTGCATTCTACGCATTCCGCCTGGTCGACCGTGGCGACATCCCCTTCTAGAGCGATGGCGTTCATTGGACAATAGTCAAGGCAATTCCCACACCCTATACATTTTGCTTCATCAACGAGCATGGCTGCACCTCACCAGTAGAAGTCGTGCCGTCCACTCCCTAGCGGCCTTCGTTTGGGTAATGGCCACGTCGGCCACTGCCGGAGTTAGTCCACTTTCACGCCATGAGAACATAAGCGGGCAAGGGGTGGAGACCTTCCGGGCCTTATTCGGCTCTCCCTTGATCCATATTCGGTTCCTACCAGGTTTTCCCCTGCTGGTCTATTTCACATTATGATAACTTTCTGTTTTGAGTTAATTAGAGGAGGAATCGCCGGTATCCTGGAGTATTACTATAAGCTAAACAACAACAAGAGGGGGGTTAGTACATGCTTGTGCACACCGCTGCCGCAGAGAGCAAAGGTGAACACTCCTTCAGCCGAGTCAGCCGCCGGCAGAGGAGAAGTCAAGCCCAACGACTATTCTTCTTTCTAACTCTGTTCATAACTGCCAGCCTGCTTTTGACCAGTTGCTCCACAGGGGGCAGCAAGCCGGCCAGCCAGCTGACGCCGGAGCGTAAGGTCCGCGAAATCGAACTCTATGTTACCACCGCGGACTACGATCCGGTGCGGTATGAATTTGGCATGATGGTGGCGGATCAGTGGCGCAAGCTGGGGCTGGACGTCAAGGTAACCCCGCTGGCCTGGCCGCGGTTATCCCAATTGGGGATTAAGGAAAAGAATTATGATGCCTTTACCCTTAACTGGGCCGGCCTGGCCGACCGAATCGACCCCGATCACTTCGTTTTCTTGACCCTCCACTCTTCGCAGGCCGGGGTCGGGCAGTATAACATCGCCGGATATAACAACCCCGAATACGACAAGATCGCCGAGGAGAGCCGCCGGGCCACCGACCCCGAGAAACGACGGGAACTGGTTTTCAAGGCCCAGGAGATCTTTGCCCGTGACCTTCCCTACGCCCCGATTGCCCACCGCAACCAGTTGATGGCCTATAACAAGAGGGATTTCGACAACGTCACCACGATGATGGGAGAGGGGCTCAATGCCTTCTGGAACTTCCTCTCCATCACCCCCAAGGGCAATAAGAAGGTGGCGGTCTGGGGTTATCCCAGCGATGTCACTAACCTGAACGTTCTGACCTCCACCAATGCCCATGACCATCAAACGGCCCGCTTGATCTACGATAAACTGGTCCAAATCGATCCGGAAGGTAAGGCCATTCCCTGGGCGGCCGAGTCTATCCAGCAGCCGGATCCCAAGACGGTGGTGGTCAAACTGCGTAAGGGGATGACCTTCCAGGACGGCAAGCCCGTAACCTCAGAAGACGTGCGCTATACCTACCAGCTCATAAACGAAGTCAAGTCACCATATTTCATGGGCCGCATCACCCAGTTAGGAAAGGTGGAGGCCCCCGATCCACAAACGGTGGTCTTCACCTTGAAGGAACCCTCCGCTTCCTTCGTGGCCAATACCCTAGCACAGGTCTATATCTTGCCCAAGCATGTCTGGTCTAAGATCCTGGCTGATAAAGGGGCCAAGGGCGTTTTGGAATATCAGAATGAGAAACCCATTGGCAGTGGACCTTTTAAGCTTGAATACTGGCGCCGAGACCAGGAGATGAAACTGACCCGTTTTGATAAGTACTATCAACCGGCCAAGGTGGAGGGGATCCTCAAGATCCCTTACGCCAATGTGCAAGGCATGACCACGGCCTTGGAAGCCGGAGAATGCGACATCGGCGGCTGGTCCCTGGAACCTGGCCAGGCCAAGAAGCTGTCCGGTCTGAGTCATCTGGCTGTTCTGGATATACCGGACCATGGTTTTTACCACATCAACTACAACATGCGGCGCCTGCCCTTCGATGACCTGGCTGTGCGAAAGGCCCTGACCCTGGCCATTCCCAAGAAAGCCATAATCGACCAACTCCTGGAGGGTCATGGGGTAATAGCCTATTCCTTCATCGCCCCCATTAATAAGTTCTGGCACAATCCAAAAGTGGAAAAGACGGACTATGATCTGGAGAAGGCCCGCCAGGTGCTGAAGACAGCGGGATACGAGTGGGATGCCAGCGGGAAGCTCTACTATCCGGTCGGAAAGAGCGACCAGAAGAAATGACGGCGATGTTTGCCCGCGGTGTGAGGAAACGACCTGGTGGCAACGGGGGTGCGGTCCCTTGACAGACGAGCTTCCTGGCGGATGCGCCAAAGCAAATGGTGGCTTTTGAGCGCTCTTCTGGCGGCGGCGCTCATCTTTCAGCCGAGGTAGCAGATCTTCCGACAGTTCAGACAGAGACCGAGCGTCTGGCCGGAAGACACCGGTACCTGACCCTGAGGTAGAGGACGTTTTCCGACGGTTCATAAAGAGGTGACCCTTTTGACCGGGATGAGGGGCTTTTTGATGCGGCGCCTGGCCCAGATGGTGCTCACCCTCTTTGTTCTGATCACGATCCTGTTCTTTCTGTTTCGTATCCTCCCGGGTGATCCCCTGACCATGTTCCTGGATGCGGCCCTACCGGTGGAGGTCCAGGAACTGGTCCGGGCTCAGTTCGGGCTAGACAAACCCATTGGTGAACAGTATTACCTCTACATGCGGAACCTGTTGCGGGGGGAATTTGGTGTCTCTTTTTATTACCGCAGGCCGGTGCTGGAGATCATCGGGGACAAGCTGATCAACACCCTTTTTCTCATGGTGGCTTCTCTAACCATTACCTTTGCGGTTGGCGTTCTGGGAGGCTCCCTTGTGGCCTGGCAGCGCGGGTCGACCCTGGAAACCCTGGCCGTCGGGCTGGTCATTTTCCTTCGTTCAGCCCCGGAGTTCTGGCTGGGGATGATGGCTCTGGCTCTTTTCTCTTACCGCCTTCCCCTCTTTCCTCTGGGGGGGATGAATACCCCCGGCCAGAATTTCCACGGGTTCCTTGAGCAGTACTTCAGTCTGGATTTCCTGCATCACCTCCTGCTACCGGCTTTGGTCTCTGCCTCCTACTATCTGGCAACCCCCTTCCTGGTGATGCGGGGCTCCATGATCGAGGTAATGAAGGAGGACTTCATCGAGATGGCTCGGGCCAAGGGTTTAAGGGAAAGACAGGTTCTTTACCGGCATGGCCTGCGTAACGCTCTTCTGCCCGTCGTGACGGTCCTGGCCCTGCTCATTGGCTTCGCCATCGGCGGGCAGGTTCTGATCGAGACCATCTTTCGCTGGCCCGGGATGGGCCGCGAAATGGTTCTGGCCGTCCAGCGCAACGACTATCCGGTGGCCCAGGCCGCTTTCTTCCTGATGGGAGTGACGGTAACCTTTCTCAACTTCCTGGCTGACCTCCTTTACGGCTACCTGGATCCACGAGTGACCTATGATTGACGGCCAGAGGCGGCATGGGTATCCAAAAAGAGGTGACGTTCGGATGTTGGCTCGGCTCCAGGAGCTGTGGACGATCTTTCGACGGGATCGCCTGGGCGTGGTCGGTCTGCTCATCTTCACCCTCTTCCTCCTGGTGGCCCTTTTTGCCCCCTATCTGGCCCCCTATGATCCCATGGAATCACTCTATCGGCCGGACGGTTCCTTTGCCCGGCAGGACCCACCTTCCTGGCGTCATCCCTTCGGGACCACCCGGATGGGGCGGGACGTGCTGAGCCAGGTCATCATCGGATCGCGGGTCGCCCTGCTGGTGGGGCTGACTTCCGCCTTCATCACCACCTTCATTGGGACCAATATCGGCCTGATCGCCGGGTATTACGGAGGGTGGATTGATGACCTTTTGATGCGTCTGACCGACATTGTGTATGGGATTCCTTTTCTTCCCTTTGCCATCATCCTGGTAGCGATTCTGGGGCCGGGGCTGACAAACACCATTATCGCCATCGTCTTGATCTCCTGGCGAACCACGGCTCGCGTTATCCGCTCCCAGGTATTGACCTTGAAGCAGCGAACCTTTATTGAAGCAGCACGCCTCACGGGGGCCAGCAACCTGCGGATCATCTATCGCCACCTGGTACCGAATGTTTTGCCGCTTTCTCTAGTTTATACGGCTCTGAACCTGGGATGGGCGATTATGACGGAGGCCAGCATTAGCTTTCTGGGTTATGGCGACCCCCGCCTGGTCAGTTGGGGGAGTATTCTCTTTTCGGCTTACGTGGCCCAGGCGGTTTACGACGCCTGGTGGTGGGTAGGGCCACCAGGTCTGGCCATAACCCTCCTGGTCATGTCTGGATTCTTTATCAGCCGGGCCGTGGAGGAGATCGCCAACCCTCGGCTGCGGGAAAGGTGAAGTTTGGCGTCCGGCGAGCCCTCGCGGGGCGGGGCGAAGACCGGTCGGCCTATACTTGTCGAGGTTTTTGAAAATGAACCTGTTGGAGATTAAGAATCTAAAGATTGTTTACCGTACCCAGGCGGGTGAGGCCAGAGCCGTAGACGGGATCGACCTGAACCTAACAGCGGGAAAGAACCTGGGTTTGGTCGGGGAATCGGGTTGCGGGAAGAGTACTGTGGTGAGAAGTATCCTGCGCCTGCTTCCGCCCAATGCCCGGATCGAGTCTGGTCGAATCTCCTTTGACGGCAAGGATCTGAGCAAGTTGCCGGAGCGCGAATTGGAATCCCTGCGTTGGCAGGAAATCTCCCTGATTCCCCAAGGGGCCATGAACTCCCTGGATCCGGTCTATCGAGTGGGGGATCAGATCGTCGAGGCCATTCTGGCCCACGAGAAAGCCTCGCGGCCCGAGGTCTGGGCACGAGTGGAAAAGCTCTTCGACCTGGTCGGCCTGGCCCCCTTTCGCTTGCGCGACTTCCCTCACCAATACAGCGGAGGGATGAAGCAGCGGGCCTTCATCGCCATGGCACTGGCCCTTCATCCAAAGCTGATCATAGCCGACGAACCTACCACAGCCCTGGATGTCATTGTCCAGGGACAAATCCTGCGGCGCATCAAGGAAATCCACCAGTTGCAGGGCGGCTCGATGATCCTGGTAACTCATGACATTTCGGTCGTAGCGGAGACCTGTCACGAGGTCGCCATCATGTATGCGGGGAAGATCATGGAGTTTGGTCGCGTGGAAGAGATTTTTCAAGAACCGGCCCATCCTTATACCATGGGTTTGAAGAACGCCTTTCCCAGCGTGACCGGGGAACGGCGCCGGCTGATCTCCATCCCGGGGAAACCCCCTGATCTTATCAATTCTTCCCCCGGGTGCCTCTTTGCTCCGCGTTGTCCCTTTGCCACCTCGCTGTGCTTCCGAGAGATGCCGGCCGAGCAGGAGATCGCCCCGGGCCATTTGGCCGCCTGTCATCATCTGGACCGACGGGAGGAACTGAGGGTGAGGGCTCAGAAGGAAGATACCTGGGGGGAAGAGAGGCCGGTGAGTCACAGTTCCTGACCCTTTGGACCGGGCGGCACCAGCCGTGAACCCAAGGGCAGCCATTTTACCACTTGAGGTTACAGTCACTGACTCTTTGGACCGAGCCGGCACCACAGAGCTACTCATTCTTAGGGAATAAGAGCCGGCTTTGACGGAGGTATCAATGTCGGCGGAACAGAAAAAGCCAGGACTTTCGTCGGGAACGGCCCTGCTATCGGTCAATGATCTCAAGGTTCACTTTCCCCAGAAGCAGGGGCTGGTCGAGGCGGTTTTGCATCCCGAGAAGAGACGATATCTTAAGGCTGTGGATGGGGTCACCTTCAAATTGCAGGCAGGAGAGACGCTGGGGGTGGCCGGGGAGAGTGGTTGCGGCAAGACCACCCTGGCGAAAACCCTCGTCCGTCTTTATCGCCCTACTGAAGGCGAAATTCTCTTTCTGGGGGAAAGGATTGCTCACCTAAAGGGGAAGGAATTGACCCGTTTCCGGAAAAAGGCCCAAATGGTCTTTCAGGACCCTTATGAATCGCTAAATCCTCGCTTTACCGTAAGGGCTATTTTGGAAGAGCCTTTGGTCATCCACGGATTCGGCAATGCCAGGGAACGCCAGGAACGAATCGTGTCCACCCTGGGGATGGCCGGGCTGTTACCTCCGGAGGCCTTCTTGCCTCGCTATCCCCACGAGATGAGCGGAGGACAGCGACAACGGGTGGCCATTGCTCGGGTTTTGGTCTTGGAGCCAAGTTTCCTGGTGGCTGACGAGCCCGTTTCCATGTTGGATGTGTCGATCCGGGCCGGCGTCTTAAATCTCCTGGGCACCCTCATCCAGCGTTTGGGTTTGGCCGGCATCTATATCTCTCATGACCTCTCCCTGATCCGCTACATGTGCGACCGAACGGCCGTGATGTATTTGGGTCGAATTGTGGAGATGGGGTCGACAGAAGGGGTCATCCGTCATCCTCTGCATCCCTATACCCAGGCCCTGGTGGCGGCCGTGCCCGTACCGGAGATTGGTCGACCGAGTCGGGTTAACCTGGAGGATGAACCACCCAATCCCCTCGATATCCCAAGAGGATGCCGCTTTCACCCCCGCTGTCCCCGTGCGAAGGGAATCTGTCAGGAGGTGCCCCCTCCAAGCGTTGTTGTGGATGCTGATCGGCAGGTGGAGTGTCATCTGTACTCGTAGGATTCTCTATCTGGATAGGAGGGAAGATCAATGCCTTTACCTAAAGCCCTGGAATATATCTCATCTCAGAGGGAGGACTACCTAACCATCCTTTTCCGCCTGGTGCGGCAACCCAGCATCAGCTCCCAAAGGATTGGGGTTGAGGAGTGTGCCCTCCTGTTGAGAGACATAATGGAGGAACAGGGAATCAGGACGGAAATCATTCCTACGGCGGGACTGCCGATTGTTTACGGGGAAGTCAGGACAGATCCGGCCTTACCCACCATCCTCTTTTACGGCCACTACGATGTCCAACCTCCCGAGCCACTGGAACTGTGGGATTCGCCCCCCTTTGAGCCAACCATACGCGGGGGCCGCATCTTCGGACGAGGTGTGGCCGACAACAAGGGGCAATTGCTGGCCCACGTCCTGGCGGCGGGGGCTTTTCTCAAAACTAGCGGCCAGCTGCCGGTCAACGCCAAATTCCTCTTTGAGGGAGAAGAAGAAAGCTCCAGCCTGCACCTGGCTGCTTTTGTCCAGGAGAATCGGGAGCGTTTGGCAGCGGATGTGGTCTACACCTCAGATGGCCCCATGCACGATTCCGGGCGTCCCCTGGTATTCTTTGGAGCGAGGGGCCTTCTTTACGTAGAGCTGACGGCCACCGGAGCCAAACATGACCTTCACTCGGGGAACAAGGGAGGTATTGCTCCCAACCCGGCCTGGGAATTGGTCAACCTGCTGAGCACCATGCGTGATCGTGATGGTAATGTCACCATAGATGGTTTCTATGATGATGTCCGTCCGCCCACGAATTACGAACGGCAGCTCCTGGCGGCACTACCCCTGGATGAGGAGGAGATAAAGCGGGATTTGGGGATCAGCCAGCTGCCCGGTCCAGGGGATATCAGCTTCTACGAAAGGCTGATGTTCCGTCCCACGCTGAACATCGCCGGTTTTGCCAGTGGTTACGGGGGAGCTGGGAGCAAAACCATCATCCCCGCCCGGGGCGTTGTGAAGATGGACATGCGTCTGGTGGCTGATCAGGACCCTGATGACATCTACGAGAAGTTCGTCCGGCATGTCAAGAGGCAGGCTCCGGGGATAGAAGTGAGGCGCCTCGGTCGGACACCTCCCTCGAAGACGTCGCCGGAATTGCCTGTTTCCCGGTTGGTTGTTGCCGCTGTGGGTGAAGCCAGAGGAGAAACCCCCGTGGTGGCGCCCACTCTGGGAGGAACGCTTCCCGATTACGTTTTCACCAAAATCCTGGGATTACCTTCGGTCGGCGTCCCTTATGCCAACCCTGATGAGAGGAATCATGCCCCCAATGAGAACCTGGTCCTGGAGAACTTTTATGCCGGGATCAGGACTTCCGCCTTTGCCCTGGAGCGGATGCAGGCGCTTGCACTAAGGAGTTGATCAGTTGGTGTTTAATCACGCCTCTGGGGGAATCCACGACCTGGTATCCGCTGGCGGTATATCCAGTTCCGCCCATCCCTGGGCCACTGCCGCCGGAGTTCAAATGCTTCTGCGGGGTGGCAATGCGGTGGACGCTGCCCTGGCCACGGCCTTTGCCCTGGTGGTCTGTGAGCCGGCCATGTCTCATTTGGGCGGACAGGGCCACGCTTTGGTCTACATGACCTCCGAGGGAAAGAGCGTGGCCCTGGATTTCTATGCCACTGCTCCCGGCGCCGCCCGTCCCGACCTTTACGAGTGGGTCCCCAGCCCTACCCAGGGGGGCTATCGCTTTTGGACCAAGGGCGATGCCAACACCACCGGGGCCCTTTCTGTGGCCGTACCTGGTAATATGGCCGGCTGGCTCTACCTGCACCAGCGTTGGGGAACCCTTCCTCTTGACGTCCTTTTGGAACCAAGTATCCTCTATGCCCGGCGCGGCGTCCCGCTTACCCCACGGATGGCAGCCTTCGCCGCCGAAAGCCGCGCTCGGCTGGCTCAGTTTCCGGCGGCGGCCGCCCTTTTTCTGCGTCAAGACGGCTCACCCCGACCGGCCGGGGACGTGGTGGTACAGGAGGACCTGGCCCGCACCCTGGAGTTGATCGCCCGCGGCGGTATGGAGGTATTTTATCGGGGAGAGATCGCCCGGGCCATTGTCGAAATGGTACAGTCGGCAGGAGGGATTCTCACCCTGGAGGATTTGGCCACCTACCCGGAGTATCGCTTTCGCGTCCTATCCCCCGAGGAAGTGGACTACCGCGGGTCTGTAATCCAGGCGACACCCCCCTCCTCCAGCGTAGTGCTCCTGCAGATCCTGAATCTCCTGGAAGGTTTCCCTCTTGGGAAATACCCACCGTTGTCCGGGGAGAAATTGCATCTCCTGGTGGAGGCCATGAAACTGGCCTTTGCCGATCGTCTCGCTTACACGGGTGATCCGGAGTTTGTCGACCTTCCCGTCGAAGGTCTGCTGGCCAAATCCTATGCCGCCGAGCGTCGATCCTTGCTGCGGTCTGAGCAAGCCAATGCTGGCAATATCCCTCCCGGGAACCCCTGGGCTCATCAGGTCTCGCCCCGGGACGAGGCCGGTTCCGGGGGCAACAGGTCAAGGGGCGGGTTGATTACCAGCTGCGGTTCTTCTTACAGCTCTCGAAAAGATGGTCTTCCTTTACGGGTGCCATCAGGAGTTTCAAAAGATGGCCACAGGTCTGACCAGAGTCATACCACTCACCATTCCCACGTCGACCGCTGGGGCAATTTTGTTAGTCTGACGCAGAGCCTGGGCGATGCTTTTGGTTCAGCGCTGGTGGTTCCCGGGTATGGCTTTTTCCTAAACAACGCCATGAAGCTCTTTGACCCCCGCCCCGGTGGTTGTAACTCCATTGCTCCCCACAAGCGTCCCGGAACCGCCCCCTGTCCCACTCTTGTTCTGCGCGATGGCCGAGCGGTAATGGCCCTGGGGAGTCCTTCCGGTACCAGGATCATCAACGCCATCGCGCAAACCCTCATTCACGTCATTGACCACGGTTTGGGGCTTCAGCATGCGGTAAACCTACCGCGCGTCCACTGGTCGGGCGAGGAGCTCGAACTGGAGCAGGACCTGCCGCAAGAGACCCAGAAGTTCCTGCGTGACCGGGGGCATGTCCTCCAGCTCCGCCAGGCCCGCTCGCCCTGGTTTGGGGCCGTCCAGGCGGTAGCCCGCGATCCGGAGAGCGGCCTTTGCCAAGGTGCCGCGGACCCCAGGCGGCAGGGAGCCGTGGCGGGAGCGGATCCCCGCTAATTTGGCTGCGGTCACCGGGGTTGATGATGAAGGTATTCCGAACAGGCATGAAACCCAACGGCTCTGGGGGCTCAGGTGGGCGGGCTCCCCATTAGGAGGGTGCCGACGAACTGCGTCGTGAGCGGTAAACCCGCCCGAGGAAAGCCGCCATAGTCTGTGCTATGCTTGACGGCGATCGTGCTCTTGGCGGCTTTAGCCCAGTCGCAAGGCCAAGACCTCTAATCAGCCCAGATGCTAGGAGCGACAAGGCTTGGCGCGGAGGCGTATAGAGAAATACGTTGAGCACCAAGCCGCAGGCGCGACAATCTGCAATAGTAACGCCCCTTTTATAAAAAGGTTCTTTCTTGCAGATTGCGCCACACCGCCGATGGGTGTTTTTCAGCGGTCTCCTAGGCGATCTCGCCCAGAATTCTGGACACTACCCCACGCGCCAAGATGACCGGTACACCGACAGTCCGGCGAAAAAGCTCTTGCATGGCGAAGGTGTAACCTATGCAATCGAGGACGACCACGTCGACGCCGGCCTCGGCCAAACCCTGCGCTGCTTGTACCAGTTGGGCCTTGCTTTCATAGGGAGAGGCGGCTGAAACCACCTGCTCCCGGCCCACCCCTCGCCAGCGTTGCCGAGCTTCCTCAATCTGTTCGGCCGCCGGAACCACCACTCCCAATTTGAGGCTGGTGGCCAGTGCTTGCATGACATGATGCAAGAGAGGTTGCGGGCGCAGGAGAAGCCGCCCGGATAGGGAGGAGTCCGACGCCGGCACGGGAATCGGGAAGTCGGGGAACTCTCCGGTGCAGAGGAGAACGACCACCGGGACTCCAGCCGCGAAAAGCTCAGCCACCTTTTCTTGAAGCAATGGGGAAATGCGTCTTTCGGCCACTCTAACCGCCGTCCCATCGGCCAGCCGTGTCACTAAAACCGCGTCCCCCGGCCCGGGGGCTAGTTGGGAAATTTGCTCCCGATCCAGACCATCCAGGGCTCCTGCCTCTCTAATCTCAATTTCCGGACCAAGGATCGCCGTCATCTCCGGGATCACGTCCGGTCGCGGACTCTGCCCGATGGTAACGGCACCGATCAACCTTTTCAAATGTTTCACCTCCGGTTTGCCTTTGTCGTGTCGATGGAGAGGGTGGCGTCCATGTCCGGGGCGACCTCGTGCCTGTTCATAGTGGGTATGTCCACCGGTGAGCACATGAAGGGTACCGGGTCAAGGGGGATGAGCGGGGCGCGGGGCAAATGTGGTCACTGATGATGACATCTCCGGTTGGGCAAAACCATTTAACCAGCCCCAGATGCCTTGAGCGAAAGAATTCCGAAGCGAGGCGTGCCGGGCGGCAGGTTGAGCGAGAGCTGCCGACGTGATGCAGCAGATGGGCTTTTTGAACGGCCTCTTGAACGGGCTTATGTGTCAAGAAAGGAAGCGGACTATTTCTTTCCCGGTGGCCTCCTCCAAAACACTATAGAGGTTACGGTTTCTCAGACTGGATCCCAAGATGAGATTCTTTTTGGGGACGACAAGCAAGAATAGCTCTTGACCTTCCTGCAATTCAGCCGAGCTGAGCGGTGTCCCGCTCTTTGTTTCTAAGGTCGTGAGGAGATCCGGGAAGGTGGCCAGGCGTTTCCCCCCTTTTTCGAGGGTCATGTACTCGTTTAGAAAAGTGAGTTCAAGTAGAGCTTCCTCTGAAGACCGCGCTTCCCCCAGGTCAATGAGGTCGGCCTTCCCTAGATCAAAACCACCTGCTGCGGTCAAATGCAGGGAAGAAACCTTTACCGGTCCCAAAACGCGACCGCCAAGGAACCGGGCGGCGCTCTCCGCAACCGCCAGACCGCCGAGGGGTTTGGCCACCGACATCGCTTCGCCCAAGCGGATGGCCTGGCGGATCGCTCCCACCGCCCCGCACTTTCGCGCATACCCGGCCGACACGGGATTCCTGGCCACAGCCACCATACCTCCGGCCTGGACCGAGGCCTGGCGGACCAGGGAGGCGCAGCGGGTAAGATCCCCCCGCACTGTCATCTCGACATAGGTACTGGATTCTGGATCACCGCCGACGGCGGCCTGGATGGAGACATAACCCGCCTCCTCTTCCAAACCCATGGAACCCATTACCCCTGTGGGGTGGGCCCGGCCGTTACCCGGGGCATCCACCACAGGAAGACCGAGGAGTGCCGCCTGGAACCAGCCGTTGATGGTGGCTAATCCCCCGGCTTCGTTGGTGATCAGCCCACCAACCTTGATGTCGGCCGTCTCTTCGACGAGCCGGACCGCCTTGACAAAATGGGCCGGTTCCACGTATTGTGTCCTGGCCGCCGGTGCGCCCACCAGGGAGACCATGAGAAGCCAAGTCTCTTCCGGTAAATCGTCGCTGTCGACCAACCAGGTCTTGCTGATCTCGACGGCCAGATAACCCAGGCGCCGACCTATTTCCGGGTGCCCGCCTCCTCCGCCACCGAGAACGGCCCCGCCCAAAACGGCTTGATCCACCAGCCCTCTGGTAATGCCGGTTTTCGTGGTGATCATCTCCGTTGCTAAGTGTCCGGTAACAATGCAAAAATAACATTGCCTACCGCTACTTGTCAATCGCTTCCTTCAGTCTACGGCTGGTGACTCGCTGAAGAAGTAACGGTAATGAACTGTTCAAGAGACTTGCGATTGGCCTGGGAGGAGGGAACCACCCTTTCCCTGGCGAATAAGTCCCCTCGGGGACTACTGACGAACGGCGTTTTGGGTGGTTAACCCGCCCGAGGAAAGCCGCCATAGTCTGTGCTATGCTTGACGGCGATCGTGCTTTTGGCGGCTTCAGCCCAGTCGTAAGGCCAAGACCTCAAATCAGCCCAGATGCGAACGAGACAAGGCTTGGCGCGGAGGCGTATAGAGAAATACGTTGAGCACCAAGCCGTAGGCGCGACAATCTGCAATAGTAACGCCCCTTTTATAAAAAGGTTCTTTCTTGCAGATTCCGCCACACGGCAGTTGGGGGTTTTTCAGCGGTCTCCTAGGAAAGGAGATGGTCTTCGGATGCCGAAGAGATCCATACCGCCGCAACGAGGCTTCTTTCCTCAACCGGTGTATCTGATGGGTTGCTTTCTGGAGAATGGTAAACCAAACTTCACCCTGGTGACGTGGACCACCTTTTGCTCCGCCGAACCACCCATGCTCATGTTTACCTCTGGAAATGCTCGGCGAAAGAGGACTGCAATGCGCATCCTGGAGACAGGTCTTTTTTCGGCCAACCTCGTCACGACTCCAATGGTGGAGGTGGCCGACTATTGTGGCAACGCGTCAGGGTACAAGACGGATAAATGCCTAGACACCGGCCTTTCATGGTCGCGGGGAGCCGTTCTAGATGTCCCCATTCTCGATGATTCCCCCTGGGTCTTCGAGTGCTCAGTCACCAAGACCACCGACATAGGGAACGGCACCGTCTACTTTGGGGAGATCCGAAACATCCTCGTCGACCAACGCCTGACTGATAGTTCCTACGGCAAGATTGATCTCCTTTCAGTAAATCCGGCAATCTACTCGCCAACAAGCTACTATTCGGTGGGTGCCCGGATTTACACGGTTGGTGACTCACTGAAGAAATACCGCTAAGCGATGGAGATCCGGTCCGGCACACGCTAGAGGTACGTCTTGCCGCCAGCGAGCCGTTCTGATGCGGTATAGTCCTGCCCCTAACTGGTGCCCAGCTTTGGCAACGTTGCTCGGGGCGCATTTTCGCATCGCCTATGCTGTAGAGACCTTTGTTTCCAGCGGTACCGAACCCTTTGCTGATGTGCAGTGTTACGTTCCATCGGCAAGCTCGCTCTTCTGAATAGCAGGGCCCCGCTTCAATGCTGGAGAATTGGTTGGCACGGCTGCTTGACCGCGCCCATGAGGCGTGTTAGGTCCTCAGCGGAGAGGAGAACTTGCCATACGCCGATAGGTGTGAGTCCGACCACGAATGGCCAAAGAGTAGGTCATTATGTTTTCAGGCGGGGCGACGCCGGCATAGCCGCAATCGCCCAGGTGGTGCAGGTCACAGCCTGTCATCTTGGCGGCCAGGGCGATTTGACGAATCGTCTCTTGGTCGGCACCTTCCTGGCAGGTGCCCACTGCGCATAGGGCTAACCGCCCCGCCGCGTGAATGGCCTCTACCAGCTGGGCGGCCCATTCCACTGTAAATCCGGGTACCGTTCCCGGTGACGGAAGAAGGATGACATCGGCTCCCGCCTCGGCCAACCTGGCCACGTCATCAGGGGTTAGTAGACGGCGGCCAGCTTCCTCGAGCACCCCGGCGGCGTGCATCCGACCGGCCATGAGCAGGAGGCGTTCACCCCCGGCCTGCTTGGCCCGCGAGGTCGCCTCCACCAGCCTCTGGTTGGACACGCCCGTGCCAGGGTTACCGGTTAGAAGGATGAAATCCGCTCCTTGTGCCAAGGCTCGTTCTACCGACTCCGCCGTAGCCCGCCGCCCGGGCGGAAAGTCGCCGGCCAGAGGGCCCACCGGCTCCAGGTTAATCCCCACCGGCCTTCCGATCAGGCGTTTGACCATAGCCAGTGGGCTTTCAGCGGAAGTCGAGGCGGGGAGACCGCCTATTTGCGGATCGATTGTATCATACCCATTCAGAATAATGAGATCGGCGCCGAAAGCCGCGGCCATTTCCGCGTCGGTAACTCCCGAGACCGCGGGCCGCGCCGGTGCCACTACCTCTGCCACCAGGGTTCGTCCCTCGGCTTGTGCGATGCTGTCCAACAGCTCGGCCCGCCCCATCGCTCGGAAATCGGCGGCCGTTGCCGCCAGAATGCGACGTACCATTTCCTCACGCCCCTTTTTTGCGTTATCAGTTCTTTCCCTGGGCCGACTCGCCCCACCTCACCCGATCCGGTCTGGGCCAGGGCGACAGACGCCTAGCGGTTTCTCGGGCGATTAACCACTCAAGACGCGGTTTGTCAGCAGCCTCCCTAGGGCTGGGTTTGCTAGATACTATAATCGGATTTGTCCGCGGCAGTCAATCCTGCTCCGGGG
>JAMCWA010000120.1:0-8112 GCA_023475165.1 Bacillota bacterium
GGCCCCTTCAGTTCCTACTTCAGGGCCTTTCACGTGTCCGCACAAACCATCCGGTAAATCAAGTCTCCTTGACCTACCCGGTACACTGTTCAGTTTTCAAAGACCAGGTTGTTTGTTTTGGTCTGGACTTTTAGTATATCATCGGTCCCGACCGTTGTCAAGAGCTTTTGTCCTCTGCTCTTGTTCTTGCTTGGCGCCCCTCGCGGCGCGCATGTAGTAATATACCACGGTCAAAATATCATTGCAACAGGGAAATAGCGGAGAATTTCCCGCCTGACACCGGGAATTTTAATCAGGCTTTAATATTCTCCTGTTTGCTACGAAAGATGTCGAAGCGGGTCGAAATTTAGTCAACAAAGGTGATCGAACAGTTATGACAAGCCACCATTACGCGTCAGGTGAGGGAACAGGCCCTAAACGCAAGAGTCAATGGAGGACACTCCCGGCGCAACGGATCACCTGACACCCACAGCAATTCTCTTCTTTGATTGCGGGCGGCCCGCTGCAATTAAATCCCCCTTCGCCAGCCAGCCCGGTTAAAAATGGTGATGGCAGTTAGAACTGCGGCCCGACTTCGCCGGGGGTGAGCGTCGAAAGCCAAGCGGCCGCCAATGAGGCCACGATCAATGTGGCGGTGCGACCGGGCCCGACGAGCCGGCTCCAGGGTGGAATGGCCCGACGCGATGGCCTTCAGTCTTCCCGCGGTTTGAGCAGCGGGAAGAGGATGACGTCTCTGATGGAGGGCGAGTCCGTCAGGAGCATGACCAGGCGATCGACGCCGACACCCAGACCACCCATGGGCGGCATGCCGTGCTCCATGGCCAGAAGAAAATCCTCATCCAAAGCCTGGGCCTCCTCATTCCCCTTTTGTCGTTCCTCTAGCTGTTGCTGAAATCGCAGCCGCTGATCCACCGGATCGTTGAGCTCAGAGAAGGCGTTGCCCATCTCTCGACCGACAATGAAGGGCTCAAAGCGGTAGGTTAGCTCGGGATTCTCTTTCTTACGCTTGGCCAATGGGGAAATCTCCACCGGATGGTCCAACAAAAAGACGGGGCCCAGCAAATGGGGTTCCACAAAGGCCTCTACCAGCTCCTCCAGGACCATCCCCTTGGTCGCTTTCTCTTCTATAGAAAGGCCGTGACGACGCGCCAGGGCTCGGGCCTCAGCATCGTCCTGCACCGTGAGCCAATCGATCCCCACGTATTCTTTTAAGGCGTCGATCATGGAAAGACGCGGCCAGGGGGGGGTCAGGTCGATCTCCCGCCCTTGATAGACAATCCTGTTAGTGCCACGCACCTCCTGGGCCACCTGCGAGAACATCTCCTCCGTCAATTTCATCATGTCATTATAATCAGCGTAAGCCTGATAGAGCTCAAGCATAGTGAATTCGGGGTTATGCCGGCTGGAGATGCCTTCGTTGCGAAAGACGCGGCCAATTTCATAGACCTTCTCCAGGCCCCCGACAACAATCCTTTTCAGGTGTAGTTCCAGGGCGATGCGTAAGTAAAGATCAATCCCCAGGGCATTGTGATGGGTGATGAAAGGACGCGCCGCCGCCCCGGCGGCCACGGCGTGCATGGCGGGGGTTTCTACCTCAACAAAACCTTGCTGGTCTAAAAAGGCCCGGAGGGCTTTAATGATCCGACTTCGAGTGAGAAAGGTTTCCTTAACCCCAGGGCTGACGATGAGGTCTAGATAGCGCTGCCGGTAGCGCAGCTCCACATCCTTTAAGCCATGCCATTTCTCCGGGAGCGGCCGGAGCGCCTTGGCTAAAAAACTAAAATCCCGCACTTCCACCGTTATTTCACCCCGGCGCGTGCGGAAGACCGTACCCTCTATCCCCAGAAAGTCGCCGATGTCCACCTGCTCAAAAAGACGGTACCTTTCTTCCCCCAGTACATCGATCTTGAAGTAGACCTGTACTTGACCTGACTGATCGCGGAGGTCGGCGAAGGAGGCCTTGCCGTGTCCCCGTAAGGCCATGACCCGCCCCGCCAGGGCCACCGGCCGACCCTCCAAATGTGCAAAGTTACCGAGGAGATCTTGACAGAAATGGGTCCTTGCAAAGCGCTCCCCATAGGGTTCGACGCCCATTTGCCTGAGCCTGTCCACTTTTTCCTGTCGGATGGTCATTAACTCGTTTTCGCCGGGGTGAAATAACGGTGGAAGTGCGGGAACCCTGGCCTCGCCAATATTAACACTATACGTTATTGTGTTATAGGTTCATTAGGTCTAGACCCTGACCCGCCGAAACACGCGACGGCTATCGACCTATCTCCAGGACTTCGTACCTTATAATCCCCAGAGGGACGTTGACCTCGACTCGGTCCCCGCTTTTCCTGTTCATGAGGGCGCGGCCCACCGGTGATTCATTAGAGATCTTATGATTGCCGGGGTCAGATTCGGTGGAGCCAACGATGCGGTAGCTGGCCTCCTCGCCGGTTTCCAGATCCCTTAGCTTAACTACCGTGCCCAGCGTTACCTGTTGCGGGTTCTGTTCCGCGGCCTTTATGATGCGGGCATTGCGCAGCATCTTCTCCAGGGTCAGGATCCGTCCTTCAATGAAGGCCTGCTCGTTCTTGGCGTCTTCATACTCGGAGTTTTCGGAGAGATCCCCAAAGCTGCGCGCGAGTCTGATCCGCTCCGCCACCTCGCGTCGACGTACTGACTTAAGTTGCTCCAGTTCCTCCTCCAACTTCCGTAGTCCCTCTTCGGATACCAGCACTTCTTTTTCGGGCATCCCTTTCTACTTCCTTTCCCCCAGCTTCTAATGGAGTATATGAAAACCCGAATAGAAATTAAACTAAGAATGTTAACCGTTCAAAACGCAGTCCGTCAGCAGTCTTATAGTAGGTTGTGAGCCGAGGACGAAAAAAATTCCCTCGACTCAAAGCCACACCTGCAAATGAAATCGGGCGGCTGGCTCGCGAGGAAAGGACGATTTCTTCTGAAGATTATAAGTCAAAAAGGGATTCCCTGTCAAGGTATTTGCGAGGATTTACCTAACTCCCCGCCGTCTTCACCTCAGGGGTCAAACTAAGGTGAAGCTTCTTTTCCGCGTTACGGCGAACGGCCTCGATCTCCTCCCGGGTGACGGCTCGTTCAAAACTGCGAAAACCGGCCACGCGGAAACCGTGTTTTTTGGCCAGGCGGTTGATTTCGTCAATTTGGGCTACCGTCATATCGCGGCCCAGGGAGAAGTTTTCATAGCGTCCCTCCATGGCCAGCATCATGGTCTCGGCCATACAGGCATAGCTGGTCTTAGGAGGAAAACCGAAGTTGAAGTGGAAATCCACGTCCCCCGGTACCTCCACCACGCCCCCCTCAATGACCAAAACATCCTTCCTTTCGTCCACCACGCGGCGGGAGACGTCGCGCGGGCGGGAGACGTCACAGACCACGGCTCCCGACTTCAGATCTTCCGGCTCGATGATGCTTTCCATAGAGCTGGTCACCGTGAGAATGACATCGGCCTGCCGCAGGGTCGCCTTCAGATCGGTGGATACCCGGACCACCAACCCGTTTTCCTGGAGGATCTGCTGAGCCAGCGCTTCCAAACGCCGCTGGTCGCGACCGACAATGGTCAAGTTTTTTACTTCCCGCGCCAGGACCTTGGACGAAACGCTGCCGATGGAACCGGTGGCCCCAACCACGGCCACCTGGGCGCGGCGCAGGTCAATCCCCATCATCCTGGCCGCTTCTCGCGTTCCTTCGAGGGCTGTAGCCACGGTATAGCTGTTTCCAGTCGTGACGGCGATGTTAACATTCTTGGCGATGGTGATACCGGCATCACCGACAACTGAGGTAAAAGCCCCCAGCCCGACGATTTTGGCGCCCAGTTTTTCGGCCAATCTGGCCCCCTGGATAATCTTCTTCAGGACAAAGGGAAGGGGGAGATTCATCATCTGCTTCGGGGTCAGGGTCACCCCAATGAACCAGCCTTCCGCCTCACCGTACTGGGAGCGGGCCCCGGTGATGTGGGACGTCTCTATGGCGGGCACATACTTGATGATTCCCTCCAGGACGCTGTCGGGGAAGTACTTGGCGACCTTGAACTTGCGAGAAACGTCGCTTATGTCCAGGGGGTGGATGATGAAACCGAATTTGCCCATAGCCCAATGTCCTCCTCACAAAATCATTCTACCATTTTCGTTCGGCACGGAGCGCTCCGCTCAGTGCATTTCCACCTTTTAATTCAGCTTCTCCACCCGGGGCCGGAAATTGACCTTTTCCAAAAGATTCAAGTAGTCGGCCGGGGTCATGTCCTTCCAGGGCTTCTTGGCCAGGGCGATCAAAACCCCTTCCATGACGTTGGTCCCGAAGGAGCGCCCGTTCAGTTCCGGCGTGGTGGTCACCAGGAGGGCAACGCCGCGCCGCCGCAACTCTTCTACATCCTTGGACGTCACCGTGTTAGTGATGATAGTCTTACCCTTCAGATCTTCCGGCATGTAGCGCCGAATGAAATGGAAATCCCCGGCGATGATTTCGTTTTCGTGATAATAATGAGCGTACTTGGGGTTGGTCTTTTCCTGCTTCTCACCGGTGGGATAGAGCCATTTGAAGGGAAGCTGAACCACGATGGGAGCCAGGATCCGGGCCAGGCGATCCAGACCAGATAGGGTCTTTAAGGCGATGGGTACTCCCAGAGCGAAGATGAGGTCGCCGAAGGTGACGTCGGCACCGGCCTTGACCAGGGCTTCGGCCATGCCGAAACGATCCATGCCACTGACCAGCAGGATTTTCCGGCCCTTGAGGGGAATATTATATTCCTTTTCCAGAAGCTCTATAACCCTCCGCTCCAGGGTATTCTTCAAGCCGCTACCGTCGACAATGGGGGACTGCCGGGCGGCGCGGGCAATGGGCAAGGCCTCCCGGAAGGCATAGCGGCGGTTCCCGGCCGCGATGTAGAGGTCGATGCCACCCATTCCGAAAGCCGCCACCTGACCATCGAGTTCCTTGATCATGGCAATGGCCTTCTTGACGTCCCCGTCGGTACCACGTCGTTCGATGCGGAAGGTTTCACCCAGGATCTCCGTATCCACGGCGTGATCGCGGGTGGAGGAGCCCAGGCTGACGCTGATTACTCTCTGCATTTTGCCACCTCCAGTCTTGGGAGACCGCTGAAAAACCCCATCTCTGTGGCGCAATCCGCCAGAAAGAAGTGTTCTTACAAACCGAAAAGCCTGAGGGTCATTTGATCATTCGCAGGGTTTCCCGCAGTTGCTCCGGGTCCATCCGGACGTCTTTGGTGATCGGGGAGGGACCGATCTGGATGGGGATGACCTCCCGGCCCAGGAAAGCCTGCATCACCCGGATCCTTTTGTCCGAACCGATGAGGATGATGCTGTCCATCTGGCGGATCTGGGCGGCCATGTCCATGACGATATCCAGGAGTTCCACGCCCGTCCGTTCCTGGGCGAAGGCCCAGCGCTCCTTTTCCGAGAGAAGGAAGATGAAATCGACCCCCTCCTGGGCAGCGACCTGATAAATCTCCTCCTTGTTCTCAATGGGAAAACCAATGATGGCCACGGTCTTCCCTTTACGCACCTCACCGACGCTCTCCAGGCGCGAGATGAAAGTGCGGTCGATCTGGAGTTTATCGGCCACCTCCTGCTGGGAAAGACCCTTTTGCCGGAGCGCCAGGATGCGCTCCACCGTTTCGGTGATCTTGCGTGGGCTGACCAGCTTATCCCCGATGCGTATTAGCTCCATCCCGGCACCCCCCTTCCCTGCCTTTGTGCACAACTCTGTGTACAAAGCTAATTCTAGCAGAAAACCGGAAAAAATCAAGCCGGATAAGATAAAAAAACGGGGGCCGAATTAGCCCCGCGGGTGTAGACTTTTTCAGCAGCGCTGTCGCCTAGTCTAGTCCCATGGACTGAAAGGAAACCGGCCGAGAACCCGGCGCAGGAGATCCTTTCCCAGGACGGTATCGTCGTGAAACATCCCTTTTTTGAGGCCTTGCAGAGAACGAAGACCTTTTTGCGTGGAAAGCTCCAGCTCTCCAGAAAGTTTGGAGAGGGTTTTGCGCCGGGCCACCTCCAGGGACTCAAAGAGGGACGCCCCCTCCTTGAGCTTCTCCACCAGTTCTCCTACCAAATGAAACTGAGCCAGGTTGGAGAGGGGGTTACCACAACTGCCGCTGGAGGTTACCCCGAAAAACTCGGGGCGCTGGTAACGATAGGCCATCTCCACCGATTGCTTCAGTTCGTCCGTCTCCCGCTTCATCGAGACGGTCAGAGTCTTCTGGGTACAGATACCGTTCTGCTGTAAGGAGCGGATGATAGAGTGTTCCAGGGTGTGTGCCTGCTCAGGCTCCACCAATCCTCCCAGATTGCCCCGGATCTCCACGGGGACACCCGTTGCCAAATCGGTACCATAGATGCTGACCCGCAGGTCCAAGGTGGACCTCATTTCAGTGAAGCCGCCCTGAACCAGCCAGCCCGCTCCTTCGATGATGGGGAATTCAGCGGACCGCAGGGCTGGCAAGTCCAGCGGTACCACATTATTGGCCAATAGGAATCCCCTTTGCAGCGAGAAACCGGCGGCTTTCCCGCGGCCAAGGCCGGTAACACTGCCGAAGAGGCCGCTCGCCCGGGTGGTCTTATCCCCCAGGTATATGTCTTCAGACCAGATCTCATCTACGGAGGCCACCACCCCCACGGGAAAGAGGCGGCCCGTATCATAGGAATAAGGGGCCAGGAAGATCTCACCTTGTTCCCCCACTAGATTGAGCAACGCCGAAGTGTAGGGGTCCATGAAGAGTCCGCGGATGCTACCACCGTCCGGATGGGGCAGGAGGCCGTTAACCACCGGTAAGACAAAGAAATCGGTCAGGGGAAACACCATCCTATTCTCTTAACCTGAAGTTTCTGCGGAAATGTCCTCGCTCCCGCGCCGAACCTGGCTTTGGAGGGAATTCCTAAGGACATTTTCATTCATAGCCTGTGGCTCGCAAAGCCGCGAACGTTTTACTGGGCTGTGGCCAGGAGCGCGAACTCGCCCGACTATTCCACATAAGAAGATCTTCTATGTCTGTTGGCTCCGATTGAACTGGTATAGAACCTCTTCCATCCGACCGCGCCTTTCGCAACGGTTGATCTCTTCCCGCACCTGGGCGGCTCCGGGCCAACCCTTGATGTACCAGGCAGCGTGTTTTCTCATCTCCAGTACGGCGCGCCTTTCCCCTTTCAACTGGCTGAGCAAGTCCAGGTGTTCCAGGGCCACGCGGATTACCTCCGCTTTCGGGGGCGGTGACAGGATTTCTCCTGTGGCCAGGTAATGAGCGATACGGCCCGGCAACCACGGGTTACCCAGGGCGGCCCGGCCCACCATGACCCCAGCGCAGCCGGTTTCCGCTATCCGCTGCTCCGCCTCCTCAGGCGATCGAATATCACCGTTGCCAAAGACGGGAATGCTGAGAAGCTGGCAAACTTCAGCCACTACCGCCCAATTGGCTCGTCCCGAGTAGCCCTGACTCCGGGTCCGGCCGTGCATGGTGACGGCGGCGGCCCCTTCTTCCGCCACCCGCCGGGCCACCACCGGTCCGTTGATGTTGGCCTCGTCCCAACCGCGGCGCATCTTTACCGTCACCGGAATCCGGACCGATTGGACCACCGACGCAACGATGCGGGCGGCCAGGTCGGGGTCCCGCAGCAAGGCGGCACCCTCGCCGTTCTTGACAATCTTCGGGGTGGGACAGCCCATGTTGATGTCGATGATGTCCGCCCCCTGTTCCTCGGCCGACCGGGCCGCCCGGGCCATGACGGCTGGCTCCGAACCGAAGATCTGGACGGCTACGGGTCTCTCCTCCGCCGCAACCTTCATCAGAGTGCGGCTCTCGCGATTCCCGTAAAGGAGGGCACGGGCGTTGATCATCTCGGTAAAGACCAGGTCAACTCCGAAGCGCTTGACCAACAGGCGGAAGGCCAGGTCGGTTACCCCAGCCATGGGAGCCAAGAGGACCGCCTTGGGATTGAGACGGAGTCCCTGGCCCCAGGGCGAGACCAGCCGGGTCCCTGCCTCCTTCCTGGCGACTGTCCCGTTATGCTCCAATATGTCGATTTCACCTCGCCCAAGAAAACCTGGTCTGAACCTCCAATTTGAATAGTA
>JAMCWA010000120.1:8190-21681 GCA_023475165.1 Bacillota bacterium
GCTGCTCTACCGCGGTACGGTGGGCGCAGGTCATTAAGGGGCTTCGATCACATCGACCCGGGCCCAGTAAGCTGGCAGAAGCTGGACTCTTTCAAACTAGACTGAAGTCAGGGGGGTTGAATCATGAAAGTGAACTTTCTCGGACACGCCGCGTTCTTGCTGGAGGACAAGGGGGTCGGCCTGGTCTTTGATCCCTTTCTTACGGGTAACCCCCAAGCCACCGCCAAGCCCCAAGATCTGAAGGTGGACTACATCCTCGTCTCCCACGCCCACCACGACCACCTGGGCGATGCCGTTGACATCGCCCGGCGTAACGGTGCCACCATCGTCTCCACCGCCGAGGTAGCCGGGCTTTGTGCGAAACAAGGGGCCCAGACCGCCGCCATGCACATCGGCGGCAGGAATCCCTTTGCCTTCGGAACGGTTCGGATAGTTCAGGCCTTCCATGGGGCCGGGGTGGAGGGTGGTCACGCCTGCGGGTTCATCGTCAACTTCTTCGGGCATAGCGTCTATTTTGCGGGAGATACGGGGATTTTCGGGGACATGGAGCTCTTTGGTCGCCTTGAGCCACTCGAGCTGGCCCTTTTGCCCATCGGCGGCAATTACACCATGGGGATCGACGACGCCGTCCTGGCCGCGGAGATGCTAAAACCTAAGGCCATCATCCCCATGCACTATAACACCTGGCCGGTGATCCAGGCTAATCCGGAGGAATTCAGACAGAAGATCCAGGCCCGGCAGGCCGTGGAAGTACGGATCCTGGCTCCGGGGCAAAGCACGGAGTTTTGAGGAAGCGGCCGAGGTGAATCCTTGTTTGAGGAGAACGGCCGGCCGGCTCGCCTCAGAAAAAGGCCGTCACGGCCACCCTGTGGGGGCATGCTGGCGGGTGCGCGTTAAAGTTGCTCTTGTTTTATCAACCAGGCCTTAAGGGTTAAGGTGCTGTGGGTGCAAGCTGGCGGGTGCGCGTTAAAGTTGGTCGACATCGCCGCTGACGGTTCTGCGGAAGTGAATTCCCCTTTAAGGATAATGCCCTCAGGGCGATGAGAGCAAATCCTCTGCCATTAAGCCAACTGAAAAGGGCTTCTATCTCAGGCCAGGACCGCAGCGGGCACTCTCAGGAGCGCTCATGCCATTAAGCCAAATGGAAAGAGCTTCTATCTCAGGAGAATGGCCCAGGGGGCCAGTACCTCTTCCGGCCAGTCGCCGCCGTGCAGGTAGCGTGGTGAGGTCTTATCCCCCGGGGTGTAAGAGGGGTTCTCCCGGAAACCGTGATCGGAGAAGAGGACCACCAGCGACCCACGCGGTACGGCGGCCAGGAACCCGCCCAAGAGACGTTCCCCCTGGAGACGGATTTCATCCTGAAGGGTGAGAAGATCATCCCGGCTCCAATGGATCTTGTCGTCCGGAAAGCCAAAGCGGATCAAGAAACGGGGCGCTGACCAGGGATCGTTGGCCAGGGTTTCTATGGCCTGCTGCCAGTGGCCGCCTCTTTTGTTCTCGCTGTCTATGGTTACGGCTTCCCCGGTAAAGGCCCCCGACTCCTGCCACTCTTTTAGTTGCACCTCGGTGGTGGTGGGGTAGGCAGCCCAGAGAAACCCTTCCTCCAGGAGGCTCCAACCCGCGGGGGAAATCGTTCCTGACGCGCCCCAGCCGCCCAGGTCCTTTTCCAGGTCACCCTTCATGGCCACCCAGAGGTCGTGGCGTAACCCGTCCAGCCAGACCAGGTAGAGACGAGCCGCTTCCGTACGGAGCAGGTGATCACGGACAGTCCCCTGCAAAAGTCTCCCCAGATCAGGCCTCTTTCCATCCGCTTTCACCGTAACCGCCCACACGCCCTGAGGCGCCTGCAAGAGTCTCCCCAGATCAGGCCTCTTTCCATCCGCCCGCCCCCCAGCGGTTTGACCGTGTGAACCTGGCCGCTGTTCAGCGTCGGCTTGTGGCCTCTTTTGATCCGCCCGCCGGCCGGCGGTCTGACCTCGCTCGAGGCCCCGCCAGGGTCCGCCGGGGTCAGACCCGGCTTTATCCTGGTTTTCCCCGTAGAAGGTGCGAAAACCGTCCCGGTAGCGCCTCTTGACCGCCTCGGTCTCCTTTCGCAGCAGCTCTTCCGGCAGGTGCAGGTCCAATTGCTGCGCTTGCTGAAGCAAGCTGCTCAGGTTAAGATCCAGGAGACTTAGTTGGCTGGCAAAGACCTCCTCCCAGCCCTGGCAGCCGCTGGGGAGATCCCTTCTGGCGGCCAGATCCCGCAGGTCCTGCACGAGACGGAGTCCCAGAATGACTACATCCCTCCCGGCCTGGGAAAGGATCGGCTGAGCCCCCTCTCCTCGGGCGGTGACGGGGGGGACTTTTCTATCCCCCTGGTCAACCAGATGGGACAGGTTTTCCTCCAGCTCAGCGGGAGCGTGGTTGAGGATGTGCCAGGTCAGGAGCCTCTCGACCGAGCGTCGGTCAAAAAGGTCTTCCGTTTGCCGCGGATGGCCGTCGGGATCGTCGTTGCCGCCCACCTCGACCGAGCGTCGGTTAAAAAGGTCTTCCGGTTGGCCCCCGAACGCGCCTTGGGGCTGCCGAGGCCTGGCTGACCCCGCTCCGGCCTCGGAAGGGTCGTCGGGTTGGCTACGGGCCGCACCTGGGAACGGGTGCGCCCTTGCTGATCCAGGTCCGCCATCCGAAGGGTCGTCCAGTTGGCCCCGGCTCGCAACGGTCCTCTTCCCTTCCACCTTGACCAGAAGGTCGGCCGCCAATGGTCCTCCTCCGCTGAGCCAGTCTTCAAAAACCCGGCGGAGTTCGGCCACCGGTATCCGGCGCTGGACCAGACACCGGTAAAGTTCATCCAGGTCCCTCTCCACCAGGATGACCCGCCCACGCAGGGCATCATTGATGGCCTTGATGGTCTGGCGGTTCACCAGCCGCTGCAGTTTTCCCAGGGAGGGGAGCCGGGTGGCCGTCCACTCAATGGCCTGCCGCCCGTCGCGGTGCGTTTGAGAGGAGTCCACGGAATACCTTGATTCATCCTCCCGGACGCGAACCGGCTCTCCCGCCAGTTCGCGCAGGACCTTCCCCAAATCTTCCTGCCCTGCCTCCTCCAGGCCGCGGGCGAAGGCCAGGATCTTCCCGGCATAGGCCGGTTGGCGGAGGTTCTTCAGGTATTCCACCAGGCCGTCCTCGAGGAGTCGTTGGATCTCACCGCTGGAGGGAAGCTGCACCTTCTCCCCGGGTTTCCAGCCGCACTGGCAGACGGGTTGGGTGAAAAGAAGTTTCTCGTCAACCCGGTTGCACCCCCGAGCCAGGGCTCCTTCGATAAGGCTGTTGACCTCGTCGGCCCAATCCCGGCCAGGGATGAACTCCAGGCGGCCCAACTCCTCCAAGAGCCGGTAGGTGGGTGACTCCCGCCATCTTTCCAAATAAGCCAGCCGCTCAGGCCCCAATTGCCGCCGGTGGGCATCGACGTAAAGAGGGATGTAACGCCGGCGAAAATCCTCAAAACCTCGTCGCAGTTCCTGCCGCCTTTCGGCGCCGGTGTAGAGGGCCGCGTCCTGAAACTGGCCCAGCAGACGCTCCCGCTCCCGCCCAATTTCCCCCCAGGGCTCTTCCTCCGGCACGACCAGGGCGGGTGAACTCAGGTAGTGTTCAATGAAGAGGAGGTCGTCCAGGTCGGCACGGAAGAACTGGATCCAGGACCGGACCTCCGCCAGGGCCGCTTCAAAAAGGGGCGACTGGCGGTAAGCCAGCAGGAAACGGGAGAGTCCCTCCCGGGGAGCAAAGGTGACCTTGATTTCGTCCAAGACCTCTTCTACCCGGGCCACGGACTGGACTATTCTTTCCAAGGGCAGTCCCGCCAGGCTCCTCCCTGCCCCTCCCATAGTGGGTGTCCCGGACTCCGCCAGCGGCAGCCGGCCCTTTAGCCACTCCAGCTCGGCAGCCATGTTCTTCTTGAAGGCGACCATCTCTTCCCAGAGTTCGCGGCGGCGGGAGGTGGTGAGGGGACCGCGGGCGAGCTTGACCGGCAGAAAGGTCAATTGGGCCAGGGTGTCCAGGTCTTCCTCCGCCAGCTCCTCTTCCCGCACCAGGGTCTCGATTTTCCAGAAGGAATCGGCGGTGACTTGGGCCACGTCAACGCGGCGCTCGTTCCGCCGGGCCGATAAAGTGCCCGAGGCCAGGAGGGCCAGGGCGAGGAAGGTGAAGGCTTCCCTGGTCAGGCCCAGGGGGCCCTTCCGCAGGCGCCAGTAAAGCTCTTCCAGGGGGACCTGTTCCTCGGTCATCTCCGCCAGGAGCCCCTTCAAAGCCAGGCTCTTGTCGGGGTCGAGCTCCAGCCGGTATTCCCCACCCTCTTTGACCACCAAGCGCAAGGGTTTGAGAAACCCTTCCAGCCCCTGGCGCAAGATCGGGTCCAAGCCGGCCACGGCCACCTTGCCAGGCAGGAGAAAGCCTTCCAGGGTCTTGGTCACCGTGGTGGGTAGGAGGAGTTCGGCCTGGGGGGCGCAATCCTGGTGCCGCGGATACCGCTCCCGCAAGACGGGGAAGATGATCCGGTCCAGGAGGTCAGCCCAGGGCACGGTTCCCAACAGCTTTAGATCCAGAACGGCCTTCCCCGTCCCGGTATAGACCTTTCCCGCGAGATAGGCCTGGCGAAAGGCCAGGAGAACCCTCTGGCGCCAGCCGTGCAGGAGACTTTCCAGGTAATCCCGGACCTGCTGTCCCAAGGGCGAGTCGTCCCGCTGGTATTCCTCCCACAAGAGGAGGTGGGCCAGGGCCTGCCGGAGGAGTTCCTCATCCGGCCAGGGTTCCGGCAGCCAGAAGCGGAAGGCTTCGGCCCCCAGGTGAGCCAGCTCCGGCCAGAGGGCGACCCGGAGGAGGTTTTCGATCTTGGCCGCCTGCGGGGCCACGGTCGGTTCGCCCAGGATCACGATGAAGTCCTTCTCCGTTGTGGCGGCCTGCTGAGCCAGTTCTTTCAAGGTATTCAGGGGTAGTTCGGACAAATCCTGCAGGATCAAGAGCCCTTCCCGCCGGGTGAAATTCCAGCGAGTGGTGATGGCTTGTTGGCGATCCCGGACCAGATTAGCCAGGGGAAGCTCTCGGTCGTCCACCCAGGGGGCCAGTTTCTCCAGGAAACGCCGGTCGCCGGGAAAGAAGCCGGCGGCCAGGAAGCGCACCCGCTGTCGGATGATCTCCCCCACATCCACCGAAAGATCAAGGAAATACCTTTCCCCCCAGGGATCATCCGCCGCGCCAGTGGGCCCGCCGGATAGCTGGTCAGCAATACCGGTCAACGGTCTTTGACCAGCGCCCTGGTCGCCACCTTGCTTTTGTGCCTTGAGCTGTCCCTGAAAAGATGGCTCCACCGCGAGATACATCCCGCCGGTCACCAGGGTCTGGAGGAGATCCCGGAGATGGGCGTAGTTTACATCGCTGTCAAGATCAGTTACCGGATAGAGCAGGGCCTGGGCCAATTGCCGCAAGGTGAGGCGCCAGGGAGCGGGAGAGGAGGCCGCCAGGATGAGGAGCTTAATGACCCTGAGGGTCAGAGCCTGATCCTCCGGGTCGCTGAAGACACCGGGGATTTCCCGTTCAAAGTAAGGGAAGACCTCCTCGATGAAGCGCCGGGTTTCCTGACGTTCCCGGATACGGGTCTTGAAGTGGTCGAAGATCCGTTCCGGCCCCAGGGTGGTTTCCGCCGGCTCGGCCAGGAGGCCAGGGATCTGGCGGGCCGGATCACCCTTGATCTGGTAATGAATGAAGTCCACCGCCCCGCGCCCCGGGGAAAGGAGAGTCTTTAGGGCTTCGAGGAACTCCACCGTCATAGGGTGAACGGGATAAAGAGCGACAAACTCCTCCTGGTTAAAGGGTAAAGAGCCGAAAGCCTCCCGCAGGAGGGCGTACCGGGAACGGGCAAATTCCCGCGCCCCCACCCGCTGGCGAAGGAGCCGCCGGATGATGAGCTCGCGAAGATGGCGGCCGGTCAGCTGCAGGCGGACGGGGAAACGATCGGCGATCTTCCGGAACACCTCCGGGTAAACCTCTCCCGTGTCCTCAATCCGCTCCTGCAGGCTGGCCACGATCCAGCAGGGGTTGGTCTGAGCAGCCTCCCCCAAGAACTGCAGGAAGCGAATGTCCTCATTGAAGTGCCGGCTGTCGGGCTCAGAGCGGAGGAATTCGGAAAGCTCATCCAGGAGGACGACCAAACCCGAAAGCTGGTGCTGCTGGAGAAGGTCCCAGGCCCTTTGCCAGGCGGCTTCGCGTTGATAAAGAGGCCGGTAGGGTAAACCCAGGATCTCCAGCAACTCGCCGATGAGGGCGCTGTTTTTTACTTGGAAAAGGTCGCTCGGGCCCGGCAGATCCTTTTCCCGACAGAAGGTCTCCAGGGGTCCGGGATAACGTTCCGCAATGATCCGGGCCATCTCCCGGACGAACTGGCCTTTAAGGTCAAGGCCCGGGTCCTGGCCGGTGAGCGCGCGGAGGCCCTGCCGGAGCTGATCCAGGAGGACATCCTCCAGGTATTCGCCACCGCTATGTTCCACCAGGGAGATGTTGAGGACGAGGTAGCGGCCGGGCCAAAGACCAGCGGGCCTGTCTAGCGAGGTTGGCCGGGCCGGGAGGGTCTCCCTTATGGAAGGAACCTGGGGGCCAGGCTGGGGCTGGTCCTGAGGTCTTAGGCCAGTCCCCGCCGGGTTAGTGCCCTCCTGCTTGGGCGTAACCGGGTCCGGTGCCAACCTGGCCAGGGCGGTCTCCCCAAGGCCCGGCAAGCTCCCCCAGGCCTCGGGCTGCTCGAGCAAGAGGCTCAAGACGGTGAGGAGGTGGGACTTGCCGGAGCCGTAGTTCCCTTGCAGGAAAAACCCCCGGCCCTGTCCTTGCGCCACCGCCTCCAGGATGGTGGCCAGGGCTTCTTCCGCTTCATTGGTCAAGACGAAGGTCTCCGCCAGTTCCCGGCTGCGTTCCGGGTGACGGAGGTCGGATAGGCGGATGACGGTGCGTACTGGAGGAACGGAGATGAGATCAGCGATCTTCACGATAGTCCTCCCTGCCGCCTGGGGCGCCATAACGCAATGAAACAACAGCAAGATGGCGACGGGCGGGCGATTGCCGGCGGAGCGATTTCACCGAGCCGGGCACCGCATCCGGCGAAGCGAGGCTCAAGAGGCCGGGCGGCAACACGGATGTTGCCGAGCGCAACCGAGCCAGGGACGGCGAGTTTGCGCGGTGCCGGCTCGAGGGCTGAAGCTGAGCCGCGCTGCGGTCGGCGTAGGTGACCGAAAGCGAGGACGACAACGCCCGAGCGGCGCCTTGCCAGTAACTGGTCTGTTTCAAGGTAGATTCCCTGCCGCCTGGGGCGCCATAAAGTCATGGTCGTTCTTTCTCATCCATCTTCTTGTTCAGCTTCTTCACCATACCCCAAAGCTTGGGATGACCGGAGGCCGCCAGTCCAGCCAAGAAGTCCCTGGCCTCGGCCAGGCGCTGCCGCCGGCCGCAGGCGGCAATATAGGCGGAACGAATGTGATAATCCTCAGGATCCTTCTCCAGGGCCTGAGCCAATAGGGGGATGGCTTCATCATCACGGCCCAAGGCCGTCAGTGTGTAGGCTTCCAGGGTGAGGGGCTTCAGATTACCGGGGGCCAGGGAACGGGCCTGGCGGTAAGCCGTAAGGGCCTCGGAGAGTTGCCCGCTCTCCCGGAGCTTGTCCCCCCGGAGGATATGCAAATAGGGGTCGTCGGCGTAACCCGCCACCCTGGTCATCCGGCCCAGTTCGGAGGCGGCCCGGGCCGGGTCATTTCGTTCTGTCTTCAGGCGCAAGAGCTGTGCCCGGATGAAACGATTATTGGGCGAGAGGCGGAGGATCTCCTGATAGGCGGCCATGGCCCACTCGGTCTGGCCCTGCTGGCGGTGGACCTCGGCCAAAACCTCCAGCCGCTTAACTTTGAGTCCTTCTGTCTTAACGGCCTCGGCCACTTCCCGGGCCCGCTCATACTGTTCCAACTTCAGGTAAGTCCTGGCCAAGAGGAGCCGGAGGTAATCGTCCTCCTTCGCCACCAGAGCGGCCTCCAGATGAGAGAGGGCCTGCTGGTATTCCTCCCGCTCAAAAAGAATACGGCCCTTTAAGACCAGGCCCGCGCCATAATCCGGCCTGATCCCCAAGAGCTCGTCGGCCACTTTTTCAGCCTCCTGAGAGCGGTTCTGCCCGAGGTAGATATCGCCCAGGAGAACGCGGGCAAAGAGGTTTCCCGGCTCCAGGGTCAGGACCTCAAGAAGCAGGGTCTCAGCCTCCGCCCAGCGCCGGTCTCTTTTTAGTTGCAGGGCGCGCTCCATCCTTTCCTGAGCCGGCGAATCCCTGCGCGACAAGGTCTCTTACCCCCGATTGGTCTATTGCACCAGTTGATCCCCATCGTAGCGGATGCTGGCGTCCTCCATGACCTTTTCCTCCACAAAGATACGGGCCTTGGTCCGCAGGGCCAGCGCGATGGCGTCGCTGGGGCGGGCGTCCGCCGTCAGGTTCTTGTCGGCTACTTTCAAGACAATCTGGGCATAAAAGGTGCCCTCCTGCAGGTCGTTGATGAGGACCATGCTTACCTGGGCACCCAGAACATCCAGGATATTCTTCAGAAGATCGTGGGTCATGGGGCGGGGCGGTTTCACCCCTTCCATTTCCAGGGCAATGGCGCTGGCTTCCAAAGGACCAATCCAGATGGGCAGGATCCTTCTCCCCATGGGGTCGCTGAGCATGACCACAGGCTGGTCAGTTTGTAAATCAATACCGACTCTGTCCACCCTGGTCTGAATCATGGTACTGCCCTCCTTTCCGATCTCCCGGGGCCAGTAATATTATATCACGCCCGGCCTCAAATTGCCCTGAAAATCGGGGACCGGCGTCTGGTCTAGAGGCGATTCGCCGCTGAAGCCGGCTATTTTCTAAGGAGAAGCCCCTCCCGGATCAGCAACTCGGCCATCTGAACGGCGTTGGTGGCGGCCCCTTTGCGGAGATTATCGGCAACCACCCAAAGGTTCAGTCCGTTATCTGAGGAGAGATCCCGGCGGATGCGTCCAACATAGACGTCATCCCGCCCCGCCGCCTCCACCGGCATGGGGTAGCGCAAGGATCTCGGGTCATCCAAAACCACCACCCCCGGGGTCTGGCTCAATAATCCCCGCGCCGCCTCCGGAGTAACCTCCCGCTCAAAGTCAATGGTGATAGCCTCAGAATGGCCGATGTGGACCGGTACCCGGACGGTGGTCGCCGAGATCCTCATGGTATCGTCCTCCAGGATCTTTCTGGTCTCGTTGACCATTTTCATCTCCTCGCCCGTATACCCGACCTCGTCAAAGGCATCAATGTGGGGCAAGACATTAAAGGCAATTTGATAAGGATAAACCTCCGGCTTAATGGCTTCTCCGTTTAGAACTTGCGCCGTCTGCTCCTTCAACTCCTCCATGGCCTCGCGCCCCGTACCGGAGACGGCCTGATAGGTGGAAACTATGACCCTTTTGGCCCGAAAGGCCTCATGAAGGGGTTTGAGCACCATTACCATCTGGATGGTGGAGCAATTGGGACTGGCCAGGATCCCCTGGTGCCGGCGGGCGGCCTGGGGATTGACCTCCGGAACCAACAGAGGAACGGCCGGGTCCATGCGGAAGGCGTTGCTTTTATCAATCACCACCGCCCCGCGCCGGACGGCCTGCGGGGCTAGTTCTTTGCTGGCCTGGGTGCTGGCCGCGAAAAAGGCCAGATCGACACCGTCGAAGGCCTCCGGCGACGTTTCCTCCACCTCAATCTCTTGCCCAAAGGCCTGGATCTTGGCCCCGGCCGAGCGACTGGTGGCCAACAGCTTCAGCTTTCCCACCGGAAATCTTCGTTCTTCCAGCCTCTCCAGGGTCTGGCGTCCCACCAGGCCGGCCGCCCCCACGATGGCAATGCTGTAAGTTCTCATGATCCTGCCTCCACTATGTTATGGTTAAGCGCGGTTTCCAAGCCGTCACATCCTTGGCGCCCGGTTTGTGTTATAATTGGGAGTAATACACCGGGAGATTATTAGCGTTTATCGTAGCACAGGCGGTAGGCGGATACAAGCCCCTCAGCCGTAGGATTCCCAATCATACGCCGCAGGAGGCCTTTATGTCCCAAGAATACGATATTCCTGCCGTGAAAAAAATGATCCGGCGCCAGGTGCTGGCCCGTCGCGAGGCCCTATCGGAGGAGGCAATCAACAAGAAAAGCCGCGCCATCCAGCGCCGCCTGCTTTCCCTGCCTGAGTTCTCCGAGTCCGGGCGGGTCATGTTCTTTTTGACATTCGGCAGCGAGGTCCAGACGGATCCCATGATCCGGCGGGCTATGGCCGCAGGGAAAGAGGTCGCCATTCCCAAGACGCTTCCCAAGGAGAAGCGACTGGTTCCTTCCTTGCTCCGGGATCTGGAGAAGGACCTGGCCATCGGATACTACGGCGTGCGGGAGCCAATCCCGGGCGCCCTTCGCCCCGTCGACCCCGCCAGCCTCGACCTGGTGGTGGTTCCCGGGGTGGCCTTCACTGAGAAAGGCGACCGCCTCGGTTATGGAGCGGGCTTTTATGATCGTTTCCTGCGGCTGGCGAGCCGGGCCCGCCGGGTGGCCATCGGCTTTGAGCTGCAATTGGTGGATTCGCTACCCACCGATGAATACGACCTGCCCGTAGAGATAATCGTCACTGAGGCCCGAGTCATCCGCGTCCCGATCTGAAAGGGAAAAGGCCTCCCGGAAGTACGCAGCCGCGCCAAACCCGAAAGGAGCCTAAAAAGCGTGACCCTCCTCTTACCAGCCCTTCTGGCCGGCATCGCCACCGGTGCCTGGCCGCGCTTCCCGCCTCGTTGGCTACCCTGGGCCAACCAAATGGCTTTTTTCTCCATTTTGGCCTTGCTCCTGGCCATGGGTGCAAAAATCGGGGGTGATCCGGGTCTTTTGTCCAGTCTGGGTGAAATGGGCCTCCGCGCCACCCTCCTGGCCCTGGCTTCGGTGGGGGGCAGCCTGGCCGCCGTCTGGTTGGTGGCAAGAGGGCTAATTCCCGCCTCAGGACCGGAGTCGGCCACCGCTGCCGGTGAGGAAAACCATCCAGTCACCCCGGCGAGAGCGGGAGAAACCGGTAGTACCGTCCCCGTGTCGCTCCGCTCCGACAAGGCGGACAACCCAGACCCGGCCAGAGGGAAAGAAGCGGGTGGTACCATCCCCCTCATCCTGATGGCCGTCCTGGTGGGGTTGTTGTACGGGAGGTTCTTGGCCCCTCCGGGCCTCCTGGCCCATTTGGATCAGGTGGTGACCTGGGCCCTGGTTTTGTCCTTCATCGGCGTGGGAATCGATCTGGGCTATAACCGGCAGCGTGCCTGGCAGGGTCTCCGGGTCCTGGGACCCGCCGTCCTCCTGATCCCCCTGGCCGTTGGGCTGGGAACCCTGCTCGGCACTTTTCTGGTGGCACCCTGGAGCGGTCTGACCGTTCGGGAAGCCATGGCCGTAGGAGCCGGGTTCGGCTGGTACAGTCTGGCTGGGGTCCTCTTGTCTCAGATCCATGGCCTGGCCTTGGGAACAATGGCCTTCCTGGCCAATCTCTTGCGGGAGCTTCTGGCCCTGTTGCTCATTCCCCTGGTAGCGCGCCGGCTGGGGAAGGTCATGGCCGTCGCCCCCGCCGGAGCCACGGCCATGGATAGCACCCTTCCCGTCATTTCCCGCTTTACCGATCCCCAGACCGCCGTCATCGCCTTCCTCAGTGGGGCCGCCTTGACGGCGATATCTCCCTTCCTCATCCCTTTTCTGGTCGGTTTTGTATTCCGATAAACGGAGCCAACGTGTGCGGTGCGCCCTCAATGAGGACCGACACCCCACGCGTAGCCTCTAGAGGCCGGGGAGGAGCTGGCCGGGGTCCACACGCCCCTTCGGGCCCCGCTGAGGCGCGGGTCGTCCAGTCCCTCACCGTGCCCCGTCTAGCAGAGGGGCCTTCTCCACAGCCACCAAGGCCTCCACCAAGCCCATGATGACCTGACCGAAACCTTCACCGGCTATTGGCCTGTAGAGCGACGCTCACTTCCAGTTCACCCAACTGGGTCTTGAGGGGGATGATTAGCCGTTTAATGTGGACGGTGGAAATGATGACCCCCCGCCCAATTATTACCGTGGGCGGAGAAATGGTGCATGGGTAGCCGGCTTTTTCCAATTCGGCGCTGGCATGACCGGTGATAATGTTCCCCAGTTCGGCAATGGCGCTCTCGGCCAGTTTGTCAAAAACCGGGACCGGCTGCCCCATCATGGTCGAGGCGATCTTTTTCGCCGTCACCTCCGAGAGACCATACATGGTAATGCCCTCCACCCGGCCGGTGACGGCCACCATGATGGTGACATCCTGACTGGTATAGTCGCTTTCCTGTAAAGACAGCTGACCCCTTTCTATCGGACCCTTCAACTCAGCCTTGAGCACCTCGTAGGCCGCCTTAACAAAGGGATTAATGAATTCCGCTCGCATTTTTTGCCCTCCTGATCCTCCGCAATTGCTTCAGCCGAATCGCCTGGAGCCGGTGGCACGGACAGTGGTCACCCTAGACCTCTTAACCCTCCGAAATTACCTCCTCAATGATAATGGTCTGATTCTTTGTGTCCGAGAGATCCAGTTCAATGATCTGGTTGTAGGCGGAGCCGTCCGGCCCGGTCAAGAGCCGCAGAACCGGCCGCGTCTTGACTTTCTTGTTTATGGCCGCCACCACCGCGGTCATCTGGTTATTGAGCCGCACCAGCGTCCCCACCGGATAGGGCACCACCAGCTGACAAAAGCTCTGTACCAACTCAAAGTCCAGTTCAAATCCGGCCATGCCCATAATTATTTCAATGGCCTGATGAGGCATCATCTGCTTCCGGAAAGATCGGCTGTAAACCAAAGATGAATAGGTGTCGGCGATGGCCGCAATTCTTCCAACCGGGTGGATGTCTTTACAAACAAAACCGCGGGGATAACCGCTGCCATCGCAGCGCTCATGATGCTGCAAAATGAAGACCTTGCTGAAGGCGTTCCAACTGGGGCTTCCTCCCAAGATCCTTAGACCTGCGTCCACATGGGACTGGATCTGCTGGCGTTCTTCATCCTCCAGAGGATCCTCCTTTTGCAGAATGGATTTATCCACAAAGAGCATCCCGACATCGTGCAGCATCGCCCCCATCCCCACCTCCAGGACGCGGTTCGGGAAACCGTTGTGATAGGCCATGACCAGAGACATGATGGTAACATTCAGAGAGTGAACTGCCAGGTACTCTTCCTGAGCGGCCAGGTCAACAATGTTCACGGCGCTGGTGTCACCGGAGAAAACGTGTTCCTCGATCTCCTTGACCAGGTCATAAGTCAAGTCATAAAGCTGGTCAGAACGGCCTATCTCCTTTTGGGCGATGCGCCGCAGCAAGGACATGACGCGGCCCTTCATCTGGGCCGGAACGGGCTCTTTTGGTTCAATACCCAGAAAGATGGGGTCTTCCACGAAGACGTGGGCGGCCTACGAGGTGCTCAA
>JAMCWA010000120.1:21691-26694 GCA_023475165.1 Bacillota bacterium
CGCCGGAGAGAACGGAGCCCTCCGGTACGATGACTATACCATAGGGATTCAGGACTGGCCGAGCCAGGACCGCCCCAGGCGGGATCCTTTCCAGCTTCAATTTGCGCACTGTCCTTCCCCCCTTCCCCATTGGTCACTGCTAAGCTTCGTGACTACTGGCCGTATGCACCGCAGAGCACGCTTGCCCTGACCTTTCCCGGCCGGGTTAACCACTCAAAACGCGGTTCGTCAGCATTCTCCTAGCTCGTTCTCAGAGCGGAGCCGGAATACCGAGCGGCCATAAACTTTACAGTGCCCATCTGGTAGAGGGGACTCCGCACAACACACCTGTTAGCCGCTGATTTTGCGGTAAAAAAAAGGGCCCACCCCCTCAAAGCCAATCTCCCTGGCCCCGAAAAGGCTCTCCGTGCCTCCTACAAAGAGCAGGCCGCCCGGCCGCAAGGACCGGTGAAAATTGCGGTAGACCAGTCTCTTGGCCTCTTCTGTAAAATAGATCACCACATTCCGGCAGAGGATCAGGTCCAGTTCCTGAGGGAAGGGATCTAACAACAAATTGTGATGTTGGAAATGGACCCGGCGTTTCAGCTCCGGCTTGATCCGGTAACCTGGACCATCCGGCTGGAAGAATCGTTTTAGCCGCTCCTCGGAGACGTTTTTCAGATCGGCCCCCTGAAAAAAGCCCTCCCTGGCCTTACCCAGAATGGTCTCGTCGATATCCGTGGCCAGGATGTCATATTGACCAAAGGGCGCCACCTCTTGCAGGAGAATGGCCACCGAGTAAGGTTCGGCCCCGTAGGAACACCCGGCACTCCAAATCTTGGGGCCCCTTCTTTCCTTCAAGAGGGCTGGCAGAATCCTTTCCTTCAATTCCGTAAAGCGTTCGGGATTACGAAAAAACTCCGAGACGTTGATGGTGAAATAATCCTTGAATTCCTGCAGTCGGGCTGGTTCCCTTTCCAGTAGCCGGGCATAGTCATACAAGCTGCTGACCTTGACCCGCGTCATAATCCCCTTCAACCGGCGCTCCAATTGGTTGCCCTTGTAGAAATCAACGTCAATCCCCGTCAAGTCCTTCAATCTCTTACGGAAATAGCTGTAGCCCGGATCGTCCATACCTCTTCCCTTCAGCTCCTCACCCCATCAACGATGGCCTCCGGGATTTCCTCCAAGGGAACGACCCGATCGGCCAACCCGCTTTCCACCACGGCCCTGGGCATCCCGTAGATGACGCAACTGGACTCATGTTCAGCGATGGTAAGACCTCCGGCCCTTTTCACCAAGGCCGCCCCTCGGGCTCCATCAAAGCCCATCCCGGTCATTATCACCGCCAGGCTGGCCGCCCCGAAGGCAGCTACCACCGACTCCAGGGTTACATCTACGGCTGGGCGCACTCCGTGTTGCGGTGGGCTCTGGGTAAGATTGACCGTACCCTGTCCACTTACCTCCAAATGATAGCCTCCCGGAGCCACCAGAACCTGGCCGGCCTCCAGGCGGTCTCCCGCCTCCGCCTCCTTGACGGCCACGGCCGAGAGTCTATCCAATCGCTCGGCCAGGGTCCGGGTAAATCCGGGGGGCATGTGCTGGACCACCAAAAGCGGGGCCGGCAAATCAGCGGGCAGACGTGGAATGACCTCGTGCAACGCCCCCGGACCACCCGTAGAGGTGCCGACTACCACCACGCGTCGAAAACGGCCGCCGGCCGGCGGCGACGAAAGGTCAGTCCTGCCAGGGGCGCTGGGCCTCCCCACGGTCTCATCCAGGCTTCCCTCCCGGCGGGGAACGGGATCAGCGATCTGGCCTGAAGGCGATTTTACCACTCGTTCTCCACCCGTGGCCGGTGGCACCCTTCCTTTCATCTCTGGCCTTAACCGGGCGGAAACTCCCCCAGCCATCACCCTTCTTGACCGCAAGAGCTGGGGCAGGGAAACCTTACTGGCCAAGAAAACCTTTCGGATCAACTCATCCCTGACCTTATCAATGTCCAGGGAGATGGCTCCCGAGGGTTTGGGGACAAAATCCAAAGCCCCCGCCATCAGAGCCTGGATGGTGATCTCGGCCCCGACCTGGGTCAAACTGCTCAACATGATCACCGGGAGTGGGTTTTGGGCCATGATCCTCCTCAGTGCCTCCAGGCCGTCTAATCTGGGCATCTCCACATCGAGGGTGATGACGTCAGGCTTTAGTTCAGCCGCCTTCTCCACGGCTTCCAAACCATCACGGGCGGTGGCAACGACCTCGATTTCCCCGCTGGCCGCCAGCATGTCCGCGATGGTCTTTCTCATGAAAGCAGAATCATCGACGACCAGGACCCGAACCATCCTTCGCCTCTCCCTTCGAGGGACAACCGGTTTACAGACTTCAACCCAGGACTTTCTTCACGGCATTGAGGACCTTCTCCGGCTGAAAAGGCTTCACAACAAAGTCCCTGGCTCCGGCTTTTATGGCTTCAATGACCATCGTCTGCTGGCCCAAAGCGGTACACATGATGATCCTGGCAGTGGGGTCAAGCTTCTTGATTTCCTTCACCGCGGTCAGGCCATCCATGATGGGCATGGTGATATCCATTAGAACGACGTCAGGCTTAAACTCCTGATACTTTCTCACAGCCACAGAACCATTCTCGGCTTCCAGTATTTCGTAACCATTTTCACCCAAGAGCCTCGAAAGGCGCATTCGCATAAAGTCAGCGTCGTCTACCACCATTACCCTCGCCATTCCCTACACCCCTTTGTCGAATTGGTCCGAAGCCACTGGCCACCCCTGCGGATGGCAAAGGTCTCGCGGACCCGGCCTGTGATACTGCTCAGAAACCGCGGTTTCAGTGGTTATCCCGGCCGAGACACCGGGCCTGGCTCATTCTGTAACGCCCTTGTCTCCAACGGTTTTATAAGATCTTTTCCCCTCGACCATAGGTGGTGATCAACACCTGGCCATCCTTGAGAAAAAAGTGCATGGTCCGCCCGTAATTACCCCCGACATCTTCTCCCACCAGAGGCAAACCCAGTCGTCCCAGGTTTTCTCTTACCGCCTGCCAGTTACGATTCCCAATGTCCAGGGCCGGGGCATGGTTCACTTCGAACATCCTGGCCCCCCCGGCTATTTTGCTCCGAATTCTCCTCCTCCTGGCTCCCAGCCTCTCCATCTCCCTCAAGAGAAACTGGATTCCCGTATCGGCAAAACGCGTTGGATTACGGACCTCCTGTTCCGCCGGGGCAGTCGGCAAAACCACATGAATCATACCTCCCACCCCAACCTCCGGATCAAAGAGGGCCACTCCGATACAAGACCCCAACCCGTAGGCTACCATGCTGGTTCCTGGATCCCGGCTGACAGCAAATTCCCCTAAACCAATTGCCAGATGTGTAACCGCTGAATCCATAGACACGGAAATACCCCTATCGCAAGGTCGCCAGAATTTTCTCCACAGAACCGGGAGCGGGCAAGAAAAGGAAGAAACCCTTGAGCCTCTGACTGGTCCCGATAAAGTTGGTCTTGATGACCAAAACCTCTGCCTCCCAGAGGAAGAGCTCCGGGGCCAGCCAATTCAGGATCGCCCCGACCATGTCCGCCGTGAAGGCTGGGGGCGAAGGAAGGATCTCCAGGTTCGTGGTGTCGGCCAGTTCGCTCAGAAACGCAGACGCGGTAATATTTCCCACTTCACACAAGGCTGAGGCGTGTAGAGGATCAAAACTACCGGCTGTACCCTGGGGCTGCAGGAATAGGCAATCCAGGAAGGTAAAGGCCGTATCCAGATCGAAAAAGAGGACGGCGTGGCCACTAATCATCCCATTGACCGGAACGTAGATGGCGGCCACCGGCGTCTCCGCCCCACCAAAGAGGGATGGGAGCCTCTCGGCCGGTTCCAGGGACACTGAAAGGCTCTCAATCTTGAGTTCGCTCCCAACAAAGTCCGAAAGGCCGCTGCAGGCCCTGGCCATGGCCCTGTCCACCAGGTTCATCAGTTCCTGGCTTTCTGCCTTGCCCAGGCTCAATCCTCTCGCCACCTTTCCTGAAAGAAACCAGCTGCTTGCAGACGCCGCTCGAGCGCTCTCGTCTGGCCTCTCGGGCCTGGTATCGCCGGGAGCGGTGCCGGCCTCGGCCAAAATCGCCCGACAACATCGACCCACTCCCCGACTGAAGTGACGTTTTCATCGTTTATGGTGCCGCAAGCAAGCGGCATGGGAATCCAGCAATACCAAACGAGCTAATCTGTCCCGGCGGCTTCCCTTTGCCACGCCGTCCAACGGTGCACCCTTTCCTTGCCCTGGACATTGGCTAGCTTGGCAAAACCGGCCACATCCATGATTAAAGCCACCCGTCCGTCGCCCAAAATTGTCGCCCCCGCCACTCCGGGGATGTCCCCCAAAATCCTGCCCAGACCTTTAATGACCACTTCCTGCTCGCCCAACAGGTCATCCACGGCAATCCCCAGGTGTTTTCCGGAGATATTGACCATGACCACCGGGATGGTACCTGGGGATGACTTGTCCTCGCCCGCTTCAGCCACTTCGTCCCCACCAGCGCCCTTTTGACCCCAGAAAACTTCTTTCAGCCGCATCAAGGGAACGACTTCGCCTCGTACCTGGATGACCTCTTTTTTGTTAATCCGTCGTGATTCCCCGGGCCTCAGATGAAGGGCCTCCACGACTGATCCCAGGGGGATGGCGAAGACTACCTCCCCTCCCTCCACCAGCAGGGCCTGAATGATGGCCAGGGTTAGGGGGAGGGCGATCCGGAAGCGGCTACCCCGTCCCAGGGTCGTATCTACCTCCACCGACCCATTCAAACGTTCTATGTTGCGCCGGACCACATCCATGCCCACACCTCGACCGGAGACCTCCGTAACCTGGGCGGCGGTGGAAAAGCCCGGCAGGAAGATGAGATCAACGGCCTCGTCGTCCCCCAACCGGCGGGCCGCCTCCTCGGTGAGGAGACCCTTGCTGACGGCGGACCGCCGTAATCGCTCTGGATCGATGCCCCTTCCGTCATCTTCCACGGTGATG
>JAMCWA010000079.1 GCA_023475165.1 Bacillota bacterium
TGGCGGCGGACGGCAGCGCGGTCACCTGGGGTGGAAGTCAGGCCGGCGCCGACGGGCGCCCGGTGCCGTGGCCGTTGCCCTCGCCCTTTTCGGCCCCCAGGCGGCCGGCTGCACCCGGCTCAGCCAGGCATCCACCCCCCAGGGATCAGCCACGGGCGGGTTGACGTTAGCCAGCGCCGGGACCGGCGCCGCCAGCAGACGGGCGTACTCGGCGTACAGCTCCCCCATCGCGCGACCCAGGAATTCTGACCAATCGGCGTAGGCCAAAAGGCCGCGCAGGTCGTCGGGTGGCGTATAGCGGCGGGGCGGTTCGATCTCCCGCCAATCCCCCACCGAGGCGCCGTGACGGGTGTTGTACTCGGCCAGGGTGCCGTAGCGCCGGCGCAGCCAGCGGCGGAACCGGTCCAGGGCCGCAGCGCTGTAATCGTGCCCCCAGACGGCATGCTGGGCGTCCGAATAAATTCCCTCGTTGCCCACCTGCATCGCCACGATCGGCCCCTGCGGCGCACAGAAGCGCCCCAGGACCTGACGGCGCACGGCCCCGAACCATCGCCGCACCTCCCGCCGGTAGGCGGCCGAAAAGGGCGAGGGCAACGGCCACGGCACCGGGCGCCCGTCGGCGCCGGCCTGACTTCCACCCCAGGTGACCGCGCTGCCGTCCGCCGCCAAACGGGGTTCGATGTCCGGACGGACGAGCGGGCAGACGAAATCGGGCAGGCCACCATAGTTCAATTCCGCGTGGCAAAAAGGCCCCGGCTTCACCAGGACCTCCAAACCGAGTTGCTGGCACAACTGCAAGAACCGTATCACGTTGCGGGCCGCGGCGGTCGCGCCGTCGAAATCGAAACGCCGGCGTCCTTCGCTCGCCACCTCATGGTGGCGCCAGGGAATGTAGCTGGACACGACCCTCACGCCCAGTTCCTTCGACTGCCGCAGGCGAGGCTCCCAGTTGGCAGGATCATCCCGAAAATAGGGGTACTCGGCACTGATGAAGAAGGCGGGTTGCCCTCCCCAGTGGGCAACCCCGTGGCGGAACTCCAGATGGCTCATGGCTCACACTCCAGACGAGGATTGGCGTTCACTGAAAGGTGATGTAGTTCAGGTTGAAGCCTCCCTGCACCACGTACAGGTAAAGCGTGTGCGTTCCCGCCGGCAGGGTCACCGACTCAGAGATGTCCTGCCAGGTCTGCCAGCCTCCCGTGTTCGGCACCGCCAGGGTCGACCCGATGGTGCTGCAGCAAAGCCGAGAGTAGCTCCCTGGCCGCCTCAAGTAGCCCCAGTCCACGCAGTGCTCTGGCTTTGTACAGGAGCAAAGCTGCGTGGAAGGGAGACTCGTTCTCGATTCAGGAATGAACAACCTTTGGAAAAAGCTCAAGTTAAGTCGGTCTTGCGGTCAGACCGTAGGCACGGATGGCTTCGTGGAAGGCTGACGCTTTGACCGCCCAGTGCCCAAGGTGGTCGTATAAAAGAGACCCGTCCCTGGAAGGCCCACCGTGGCTCTTCCACCGCGTGATCCCAACGTCAGTTTAGCTCCCCGGGGCCCCAGCGAGAGCGACCCGCCCGACTTGCTCAGGTTCAGCGATACCCCCGGGGCAATCTTGAACAAGCGAAAGCCCATATGAGGCACCCTCGGCGCCAAATTCGCGTTAATTTTTAAGGGCTAAATAACCGTCCCCCAAGGTCAGGCGAACTCGACCAGGCGATGAGTCCGCCCCTCGCTCTTGTCGGGTCGGTTGCAAGTGGGTTAAAGTCGCTTTCATTAGTTTAGACCTAAACCCTAATCCGAGCACGAAGTAATTGCCGAACCTGCGTGTAATAACGTACCTGCTCAGATTCATCTTTCAGCACTACTACCAAAGCGTAATCTTCTTCGTCAAAGGTTTGCTCGGCCCACGTCGCAACGGCGCGGGTAACTATGATAAAGCAGCGGCCTTCTTCCCATCTGCTATCTACCTGCTTAATTTGCCAGGTCGCCGCCTGTACAGTGCCCTTACTTCTAACATTCGGTGTCGGCTTGAACTTTCCCGCCTCTGGCAACAGTGCCTCCCTTTCCTCCTTAGAGGTATGACGGAAGATCCGCAAGATCTCATCCAAGTATCGTGCCCTTACAACCCGAAAATTGATATTAGTACCCTTATATTCAATGCGCGTCCTGCGGACCAGAGGCATGTGCGCCAGGGCCACCGTAATGTAACGCTTTCGCCTCGCCCTGCCTCGAAAAAAGTCCTCCGGGAGGGGTATCTCGTAAAAGTGATGCGTCTGGCCACTAATCTTCTCCTGACAGTACAGGGTCACCCTGGAGTCTACCGAATAAATAAGACTATCCCAGTCCGGCTTACCATACCCTACCAGCTTCATTTCCTTAGAATCATCCTGAAGGAGTTTCCGGGTAGCATCGGGAATAGCCGCGTGCGCGACAATGAAAGCCCGCAACAAATTCGGCCCGGCCTCTGGGTAACGCTTCAAAAGTCTTCCGGCAAGATGAGCCACTTTTGGAGCAGCGAAGCTTGTCCCAGCATCTACAACAAAAAGCCTGCCCCCGATATACTCATGAAACGTACTCAGTTCACCTAACAGGTCGTTAGGGAGGAGTTTATTTGGCTGAGTTCGTAAGTCTACGGAAAAATTCCCTCCATACTCCACTACCTCTGGCTTTATGGCATCACCTGGCCCCGGACCACTACGGGTAAATGGTGAGGGCTGATCATGCCTAGCAACAGGCTGGTAGTTAACGTCATTAGGAAATCTCTGCCCTAGACGCGGCTGCTCATACTTGGCCAAACTCCCCACCGTCAACACATTTAGAGCGGGTGCGGGATCAATGATGCGGGCTTCGTCAGTCAACAGGTAGTCTGGGTATTGCCCCCTCCAATCCTGGGGAAATTCCTCCGTTCCCCAAAAATTCCCTGCTGATACAACAAAAAGCACCTTATATTGCCTGACAAGGGTATCCAACACGGCGGCAAGTCCTCGGACATGGCCTCCCGTATAAGGCTTTTGGACATCTCCAATGGACAGGTTGAATATTTTACAGCCATATTCCTTTGCAAAATACTCCACGGCCTCGATGAGACGGTTTTCTAGAAAGCCGGGCGAATAGTTTGAAGCATCGGTTATTCGCCCGCTAAAGAGACGCAACTCAGGAATAAAACGTCCCGAACGTAGCTGCTGTTCCACATCACCGTAGAGTGCCAGCCCAGCAACCATTGTGCCGTGACCGTTTTCGTCCTCGGGTCCAAGTCCGGGCAGGAAACTCTGTGCATCCCCCACAGCGGGACCTAAAAGTGGATGATTAGAGTTCAAACCGCTGTCAAGCACCGTGATCCCGGGAGCGCTGGCCTCTGACGGAGGTACCTCTGGCAGGTGTTGTACTGATAGATGGGTAAGCCCTACCTCGAGCTGGTAAAGAGCCGGCAAGTCAACCATCCTCACGTCACGGTGAGAAAGGAGAGATTCCAGCCCCGCCCGAGACACCTCCAGCCTGTACATGATGATCGTTTCTTGAGTAAGGCGGTCAAGTTGCTTTAGCCCATTCTCCAGGCATCGCGCCTCAAAGGCCGTCAGCATGGAGCTTCGTTCGTCACGTCTTTCTAGCGCCCACAGTTCTACATCCACCCGGAACGGCTCTTGGCTAGGGATGCCATGACGTCTTAAGGCAGGTCCTATCCTATCCTCTTTGCTCCAGTTTTCCCACCCTTTAACGGCGTACATAACATCTTTGCGAGTCGGGATCTCGCCACGGGCTATTTGATCCAACCTGTTCTTGAACTCGTTCAGTCCTTCTTCTTTAGCAAACAGGATAAGCAGGTCCTTGCCTTCCTGGCTAATAACCGTTAAACCCTCGATGGCCTCCAAATCGCTTGGACTTATTCCTATGGCACGAACCTTTAACAACAGCCGGGGGTCAAACCCCGGAATTTCTTTTCTCGCTTCTTCGACAGCCCGAAAGAGCTGTCCGGAAACGTCTGCGGCAAAGGCCTTCGGGTCAGAAGGGGGAGTGGTGGCCGAGAACCCAGGTCGTACACGCCGCTGATTAACTGGTTCTAGTCGTGAAAATGGCAAGTGGTCATAGAGATTCATGCTGCTCCTCCCATCTTGAAACTCAGAGCCTTGCCATCAGATGAAGCCTGGTCTCCTCGCGTTTCCTGGCCTCTTCTAGGATTTCGGGCGTCAGGAATTCCCTGCCTTTCAGGGCCATCGTTTTGATAGCTTTGATTATAATCCGTTCAATATCGGCATGGGTGAAGCCCTTGAATAGGTTCAGGAAAGCAGGGTCTTCTATGGGTAATTCATAACGCACTCCACGCAGCTTAACCGTTAAAAGATTACGGATCTGCTCCAGGTTGGGCTTTTCAAACACCATCACTTCATCGAAACGCCGCCACAAGGCTTTATCCAGTAGACGCTCATGGTTGGTGGCCGCTATCATAAGGCTCTTGCCGCGATAACTATCCATCATCTGGAGAAACGAGTTAACTACCCTCTTGAGTTCCCCGTGGTCCCCGGTGTCCTCCCTCTCTTTTGCAATCGCGTCAAACTCATCGAAAAGCGCCACAAAGTGCCCGCTCTCCAGGAAATCAAACACGCGCCTCAAGTTGGCCGCCGTTTCTCCGAGAAACGATGAAATGACAGCATCAAACCGGATAACTGCGAGTTCTAAAGATAGCTCACTGGCAAGAACCTCTGCCGCCAAGGTTTTGCCGCATCCTGGTGGCCCGCAGAAGAGAAGGCGGCTGATTGGCCTCAACCCATAAGACGCCAGCACTTCAGCGCGGGATTGCTCCAAAAGGACTTCTTCTAAAATAGAGCGATTTTCATCGGAAAGCACAATATCGCCCAAGTCTCTGACCGGCTCCCGAACCTCCAAAAGGGGTAGACCCCTTTCCTTATCCTTCGGCACGTCGTAAGAGAAACGCCGCTGCGGCTGCACCCCGGGTGCCCGCTCACCATAAAGTATTCTCTCAAGGTCATTGGCCAGCAGGTGGTGCTTTTTTGCTCTTTCTTCCATGATTAGCGCTTCAACCAGGCGGAAAAACTCCTCGTTATTTGATTCCGCCCCGATCTTTACGATTTGCCGCAGCAGCTTTCCGCTGGGCATACTTCAATACCTCCCTTCTATTCGATCTGCCTGGCAGTACGGGCTCTAATGACCTCCGTCCGGGATACTTCCCTTGGCCAAGTCCTCCTAGTCGACTTTGCTTTGTTCAATGAAGCGTCTCCCAGCGGCTAACCAATTTCCTACTTCCAGCCTCCCCCCAAAGCATTGGGCTGATCATAAGTCAGCTCAAAAACCCTATTCGTCAGCCAACGCCGGAATGACTCGTTGTCGCTAAATAATTTGAAGAGTTGCGTGTCGTCCTTGAGCAGGGCGGTGATGACGCGGGCCAGCGCCTTGTCGTGCTCAATCCGGGCGTTCTGCTTGTCGGAATGCCTGCGGGCATTCTGATAAGCCGTGTCAGCCGCCACACGGGTGGGGATCTCCCTGAAGATGAGATTCTCCACCCGATCTTTGTCGGTCCAAGCAATATTGCCCCACTGCTCGTTAAACTCCTTGATGATGTTCGAAAGGCGGTCGAGCTCCGGTTCGGGCTTGTGTCCGCCACCCATGGCGGGGACCGGTTCGATCTCCGCATCGGCGTCGGGGAGCGCGATCCTCATGCTCGCTTGCTTTTCCACCCGGTAGCTGTCCATATCGACCGCCTGGAGGATGCCCTTGGAGAGGTCCTCTTCCTTGGGCGCCGGGAGCTTAGGCAACAGGAACTCAAGGAAGATCGATAGCTTCTCCCACCCGGCATTGGTGTAGGGGAGGATCGAAGACAAAAAGTTATATGTTCGCAAAAACGCCTTGGCTTTGCCCTTGAAGTCTATTTGGCTGTCCTCGTCGAGATGCTCCAGGTAGGTGGCGACGCAAGCGTCGAGGTTCGGGTCGAGCTGGTCGCGGTCGGCCCCGCTCAGGTAGAGCCGCACCAGTTCGTCAACTTGCTCAGGCGCGTACACCTGG
>JAMCWA010000015.1 GCA_023475165.1 Bacillota bacterium
TTCCAAGCTTACCCCTCTGGACGCCGTGGCTGGGGTACCGTGCGTTTTGCCCGATTCTTCTGAGCGGGCGCCCGTATCGGCGGGAGGTCGGTACCTCGGGCCCCTTTGTATTGCGGTTGAGGAGTCTTCTACCGGCTGAACTATTCTAGAGCAGAGGCGGCCTCTCCCTAACGCTATTGTGAAAGGAACTCCAAACTCTGACTATCGGGGTAAACTTGGAATTCCATCAGGAAAAACCCTGAATTTTGGGCACAAAAAAATCAGGGTTTTCCCCTGATGGCGAACTGGGCTTGGAGTGCTTAACCCGCCTGAGGCCCTCACCCTTTGCTCTTATCACTCCCTGGAATCAGGTTCTTGCTCATGGCGTAGCGCACCAGCTCCGAACGTTTTTTCAGGTTCAGCTTCTCCATGATCCGGCCTTGATCCTGGGACACGGTTTTTATGCTTAGAAAAAGGGATTCGGCGATCTCTTGATTACTATATCCAACAGCGATCAGACGGAGGACCTCCGTCTCTCTTTCACTCAAGACCTCGACGCTGGTCGTTTCCTTTTCCCCTGGCTTGTTATAGAATTCCCGAATCAGATTGACGGCCAGGGAGGGCGGGACGACGGTACCGCCGGAATAAACGGTATTGATGGCATTCAAGAGCTCGGTGTCGGCGGCCTTCTTCAAAACATAACCGGAGGCCCCGGCCTTGATGGCGCGAACCAGGTAGCTTTCGTCCTCGTGCATAGTCAGGACCAGGACCTTCACCTCTGGGTAGCGCTGCAGCACTTGTTGGGTGAGTTCCAAGCCATCCGAACCAGGTAGACTGACATCCATTAACACCAGGTCCGGTCTTCTTTCCGCCAAAAGGTGGAGGAGTTCCTCGGCTCCTGAGGCTTCGCCGATCACTTGCAAGTGGGGCTGGGCCTGGAGGAGGGCCTTCAACCCGGCCCGAACCAGGGCGTGATCATCAACCAACACCAGACAGATGGGCATTCGCCTTCATCTCCTCCCTCAAACGAGTGAAAAGAGGCTCAAGCTACAAGGGGATCTTGACAAAAACCGTTGTCCCCTTTCCTGGGCTCGATTCCAGAGTAAGGGTTCCGCCAATGAGGGCGGCCCGTTCCTTCATGCCGAACAGCCCCAGTTGCTGGCGAGGGGCGGCGGACAGGGTTTCTTCTACGTTAAAGCCCTGTCCGTCATCCTCGACAATGGCCGTAATGGAATCTTCCCGACCTTCCAGGACCACGCTGACGTTTTGTCCTCCCGAATGACGGGCCACGTTGGTCAAGGCCTCCTGGATGATGCGGTAGAGCGCCGTTTCGATCTCCCAGTCGAGGCGTTTTTCTTCCAATCCGGTGATATGGAGATCAACATCCAGATGGCATTTGTGGGAGTAGTCAAGGATGTAGCGCCTGATCGCGGCGGCCAGGCCGGCATCATCCAGGGTACTGGGACGAAGTTCCAAGGCCAGGTGGCGGACCTCTTCCAGTGTTCGCGAGACCTGATCCCTCAACTCACCGGTCCTGGCCTTCACCTGTTCGCCGGGAGTGGAGTCACCCAGGGCTTTAAGTCCCAGGATCAAGGCCGTCAAAGATTGGCTGGTTTCATCATGAAGCTCTCGGGCCAGGCGCTGTCTTTCTTCCTCCTGGGCACTGATGACCTTTTTCAAAAGCTGCGATCTTACCTCTTGGGCATGAGCCAGCTTATCAGTCATTTCATTTATGGCCTCGGCCAAAAGACCAGTCTCGTCGGGGGCGTAGATGCGAGCTTTTCGTCTCCAATCCCCGCTGCCCACGGCGCGGGCCACCTCCACCAGTTCCTGCAAGGGGCGGGTCAGGATCCGGGTCAAGAGGAAACCCGCCAGGGTTCCCAGGAGGGCGAAGAAGGCTGTGGCCAAAATCCCGTCGCGAGTGGCATCATTTAGGACTTGCTGGATGCCCTTTTCCGACAGCCCCACCCTGACCATTCCGGCCTTCCCTTCAAAAACTGGCACAGCCACATCGTGGATTAACCCTTCTTCAGTGGAGATTACCTCCAGATGGTAGCGCTGTTGTGGAGCGGCAGAGTTGGCCTCCAGGAGCCCTTCCGGGAAATGATCCCCAAAGGTATGGGCCAGAATCCTGCCCCAGGAGTCAAGAATGAAGACATACCGGACATCTTTATTGTTTTCCAGGGTGTCCCGGGCCAACTGGTGCAGGGTGAAGGCATTATTGGTGAGGATAAGATCAGTACTTCGGGCGGAAAGATCGCGTGAAATGGAAATGGCCCGGTCGTCCAGTTGCTGGGTTAACGAGACCTGTAACGTCGTACGGGTGTGAAAGCTGACCCAGGTTCCCAGGAGGACCAGTGAACCCACCACCAGACCGAAGATCTTGACTTGCAAGCTGAATCCCAACAAGGTCTGAGACAAAGATAAAAAGCGAGCCTGTGGCCAGGTTGGTGCTTTGTCAAGATTGGCGGACAAGGAGAGCTTTCACCTCCAGTTTGGGCAATCCCCGCGTCCAGTCACCCTGTTGCACGACATCGTTGGTGCCCTGGGTGCAATCCGCCGGCCGCGCCGCCCCACATCTGGTTTTCGCGGCCGCCGGCCGCATTTCGGGGTCTTGAGGCGGGCTATCCCCTTTTTTCCCACTTAGTCGCCTTCTCGATCTGTCGGATGAAGTCATAGGCCCTGTCATCAGGAAGGGCGAAGCGATCGACCATGATTTCCCGGAGGGCCTCTTGACCCTGGGGGTCGTTATGCATCTCCAGAAGAATCGCCTGCAGCTTATCCTTCAGGGTCTTATCCAGGTTGGGATTTACAACCACGGGGGGACTCCCGACGGAGGGCGAACTCCCGATGACCCTGATCTTATTCCTGTAAGCCGGATTCTTGGCCAGGGCGTAATCGAGGATTAAACTGTCGACGGCCGCTGCGTGCACCAGCTTTTCCCCCACGGCCTTGATGGAATTATCGTGGCTGTAAGTAAAGATATAGCGCTGGAAAAAGGACTCCCTGGTTTCGCCCATTTTTGAAAGCAGGTAGGTTGGATAAAGGGTTCCCGAAAAAGAGATGGGGTCGGTAAAGGCAAAGACCTTGCCGCGCAGATCACGAAAATCCTTAAGGTTACTGTCTGCGGAAACAATAATGTTTGATTCATAGACGGCTTTTCCGGCCACCTTGGGGACCGCCAGGAGTTCCATGCCGAATTCGCGGTGGCCCAGGATGTAGGCATAGGTGCAGACCATGGCCAGGTCCACATTGCCAGATTGCAGGAGGTCGTTGGTTTCGGCATAGGTTCCCCTTTGGACCAGCTCCACCGGGCGTCCTAGCTTCTGGCTCAGATAAGTGATGAGCGCTTGGTAGCTCCGTATCGTCTCTTTGGGAGAGACAACAGAGGAGATGGCCAGTCGGAAGGGGGGCTTTTCCGGATCCCGATTGTTATGAGTGGGGAGACCTTTAGCCGAGGAGGAGAGGGTAACTCGCCTGTACTCTGGGGGACGCTGACACCCCGCCAGGAGGAAGGCCAGGATCAGCAGGAAAGCGAGGGCTCTGGAAGTACTTGTGTAATGAGGCACTAAACTATCAGATTTCGGGCGAGGCGGGATTAGCGAAAAGATGGGGGCTCTGAACTCCCTCATGGTAATTCGGCTCCTCCAGTTACGGCTCATCTGGCATAGCGTCCCTACGGGCACGAGATCCGTAGAGAACCATCTCAGCGTTAGGGACGTTTGACCGGATGATATCACGGCAACGTTCCAAGCTAAACGATGTGGAAATATCTCCCGACCATCTGCTGACGTTTGACCGGATGATATCACGGCCACGTTTCAAGAGAGTCTTTTCACCCTCATTTCTTGAGAGCCAGTCCGCGAACCGCTTCATCATGTGACCCTCTCAATCCCGAGGTTTTGAGGTAGGCCTCTAGTATAGTTTCAACATCTCTCCGCAATTTCCTTCCATGACGGCGACTCCAGGACGACGGTGCCGGGGTAATTACGCCCGTTGCCATGGCCAATAGTTCTCTCTTGGGGAGACCAGTGCGAGATCGCGATTTCCGGGATCCTGCTAGATTAAGACAGCGCGAAGCGGAACTCCGCCGACGCTCAGGATTTTCTGTTCTGTTTGAAGTGGATGGCTTTGTAAGATATCCTCCACTTCTTTATAGCCAGGCGGAAAGGCGTAGTTGTAACGCGACGGAAGGGCAAAAACATAGCTGCTGTTCCGACCTCCAGACGGCTGCGACACCGCACAAGGTGTTGCGCGACGGAAGGGCAAAAACATAGCTGCTGTTCCGACCCAGTCCGGTGGGCGGAACAGGAGCAGGACTGGTAATAAACCTCTTTTCCTGATGGATTTGAAACTTCCGGCGATCACCTTGGCGACGTTATCCGCACATAACTGGTAATAAACTTCTTTTCCTGATGTATTTGAAACAGGAGATCCTTAGGCTTCCATGGTGCCAGACGCTGCTTGACTTCTTGGGTTGCGTCGTTCATCTGGTAGGCACCTAACCAATGGGGGCGCAGGGGGTGGCGGAAGAAATCACCCTCTTGAGATGGTCTTTTCGTAAAGGTCATCTTTAGTGCCGGGTTCTGCCAGTGCCAGCGGCAATATCTCTTTTTCCCGCGCCCGCAGAACCTCTTCTGACAGTAATTTCCAGATATTCTGGTAAAGGGCCACGAAGGCCGGCTGGCCCTTGATTTGCACCAATTCCCGCGGCCGGGGCAAATCGATGGGCAAGATGGCCTTGATGCGCCCTGGTCTGGCCGTCATCACCAGGATTCTGTCTCCCAGGCCGATAGCTTCGTCGATACTGTGCGTGATGAAGACGGCCGTTTTTCTGTCTAACTCCCAGATCCTCAGGAGCTCCTGTTGCAAGAGGAGCCGGTTTTGTTCGTCCAGGGCGCCAAAAGGTTCATCTAAGAGTAAGATCTCCGGATCGTTGGCAAAAGCCCGGGCCACGCTCACTCGCTGGCGCATCCCGCCGGAAAGCTGATGGGGATAATTTCGGGAAAAGGCCGCCAGCCCGGTGAGTTCCAGGTAGCGTTGAACGACGGTCCGCTGAAGTTCGCGTGGGACACGGCGCATCCGCAGGCCGTAAGCCACGTTGTCAAAAACGGTCATCCAGGGGAAGACGGAGTTCTCTTGGAAAACCATGGCGTTAATGGGTTTTTGGGAGCCGGCAGCCCTCACCTCCACCCACCCTGAGAACTCCTTTTCCAACCCGGCTAAAATGCGGAGAAGGGTCGTCTTCCCGCACCCGCTGGGCCCGAGGATACAGAGGAACTCTCCTTCTGCCACCGAAAAGGTGATGCCATCTAAAGCCATGACTGGTCCGTGACGAGTGTTATAACTCTTCCCGACATCTTGAACCGTTATTTTTTCTGCCCGCAAGCCTTCTCAGCCCCCCTTCAGTCATAGTTTCCTCGGCAAGTTCGGCCTTAAATAGCTGCTTAAGTGGCTCCGACCCGCTTACGAACATCATCAGCGGCTCGGCTGTTTCCAGGGTATGACCCGGGCTTCCAGCCAGTCCAGTCCCTTTGCCAGCACGTACCCTAGAAGCGACATGGTCATTAGGGCCACAAACATCCTCTCAATATCGAACATATCGTAGGCTCGCCAGATCATATAGCCGATGCCAGCCCGTGCCGCCGACAACTCGGCTGCAACGATCAGCAAGAGCGCCGTTCCCATACCGAGTCTAAAGCCGGCAAAGATCATGGGCAGGGCCCCCGGCCAGGCCACAGTTAAATAGAAATCGAAACGGCGGGCCCAATAATTTTTCGCCACATCCAAATAGATTGGTTCGATGTTGATGACGCCAGTCATGGTATTGATGAGAACGAGGTAAAAGACGCCAATGGCGATGGTAAAAACCTTAGACGTTTCCCCGAGGCCAAAAACCAGGAGGATGAGGGGCATGATGGCCAGCTTCGGTATGGGAAAGGTAGCTAGAATCATGGGCTCGAGCATGGCCCGGACCATTGGGAATAGCCCCATTGATAATCCCAAGATGACGCCTGGCAAGGCCCCGGCGAAAAAACCGAGGATAATTCTCGCTAAACTGATTAAGGTATGGTGTAAGAGCTCACCCGACCAAAGGAGAGGGAAAAGAGCCCCGAGAATGCGGGAGGGACAGGAAAAGAGGCGCACGTCGAGGTAGTTCAGGCGAGCCAGGGTCTCCCAGAGGCCTAATAGAAAAAGCGGTGAAAGAACAGATACGATTCGGCTTAAGCGGCCTTCTGTCAGCACCCGAGTCCACCACCTTTCGGCAAGAAAGAGGAGTGGGACAAGAAACATGGTGGCGCCAGGTTTCAAACCACGACCGTCGGCACGCCAGTCTTGCTTCCCTGGCAGAAGAAAGCCCCGGCGGGCGACCGTCGGGGTAACATAGAAAGGTCCCTTAAAATGATATGTGCCGAAAGCCCCGCCTATGCTCAGGCCGCCCGGCGATGGTCAAGATGCCTTCGAGGTGGCCATGGCGGCGGTGCCCGATGTCTAATCGTGCTATTCCTTTGGGGACCGCGGAGTTTCCTGGACGCGAACATAACCGGCGGTGACTGATCGTCAGCCTGGACAACGGCGCAGGACATTGATGGGCTATGCAGCCAGGGTATTCCTCGTCTCATCTCTATTCTTTAGTCGCGAGGATATTTCCCCAAGACCTTCCGGGCAAAATCGACGTACTGATTGTCGACGGCCTTGTTGACGTCAACAGCGCCCTTGAGCAAGCCGCGGGACTGATACCACTCCAGATCCATGGCGATTCCCTTCAGCCGAACGTAGCCGTCGGGGTTAAGTCCCGTAGGGTACATCAGATCGTAGAGCTTAGGATCGGTTACCACCGAGGTCTTTGTCAGGATGTCGATGATTTCGGCCCGTTTTTTGTTTTTCACAAAGGCGTCGTTATAGTCCCGTAAGGCCTTGACGTAGGCCACCATAAAGCGTTGGGCCACCTCCGGCTTTTGGATCATACTGATTCCATAAACCAAAAGGGCCGTTTGCGCCTCCGGATCGTACTCGGCCGGGTCCTTCCAACGATCAATGATCCCTTTGGCCACCCCCTGCGCCACAAAGGGCTCGATGAGCATGGCCGCATCGATGCTCTTATTGCCCAAGGCCACCAGCATATCAGGGAAGGCGCGGATTACCTGGAGATCGACGTCCTTGGTCGTGAGGCCGCCTTTATTCAAAACACGATCCAGGGCAATCTCGTCCAAAGATGCCGTTCCCACAATGGCGATTTTCCGCCCCTTCAGGTCCTTATAATCCTTGGTTACCCCCACCAGGTCCTTCCTGATAACCAGGCGGTAATACCCTTTCCCGGGCAGGTTAATACCCTTATCGGCCACAATTTTGATGGGTATGTCCCGCAGCATGGCATTGAAAAGACCCGCTGCCGTCACGGTACAGCCGACGTCCAGCTGTCCGGCTGCCAACTGGTTGATCATCTCTTGGCCAGAATTGAATTGAACGATCTCGACCTTGATCCCAAGGTCACGGTAGTAACCTTTGGCCTCTCCGATCAGGATGCCAGCATCAGAGACTACCTTCTTCGCTCCAACCGTTACGGTTACCGGTGGGTTGAGCGGCGTCAGCTTCACCACACCATCGGTTGTGGCCGGCTGTTTCTCCGTTGCCGGAGCGGGGCCTCCCGGCTCCTGCAAGCGGTGGGCCAGGCATCCTCCGAGAAAAGCTGTTACCAGGATTAGCACCATACACAACACCGCCAGCGAGCCTCTTTTTAACCTCGCCATCATTGCACCCCCTTTGGGCATAATTTGAGTAGGTGGACCTACCCTTTTATGATATGGCGCCAGCTGGGGAGAAGGTTACGGGATAAAAGACCTTTTTCCGGGGGACCGCCTTGGTGCCGGCCCGGGGCGTGGCCTGAGGGGGAAAAGGTTACGGGATAAAAGACCTTTTTCCGGCCTGACGTCCATCCCTGAAGGCGACAGCAGCGACGGATGAAAATGCAGTAGGTCTGATGAGGCCAGGCCCCAGTCTGAAAGAAGGAATGGTGTCGGTCCTGGGCGAATAAGAAAGCAGGCAGGGGAAGGGGGTAGCTGGATTGGAACGAAGAAGATTAGGAAGAACCGGCCAGGAGGTATCCGTCTTGGGCTTCGGTGGTTTTCACCTCCTGGAAATCCCGGCCAGGGAGGCTGCCTACCTTCTAAATCGTTACCTTGACGCCGGGGGCAACTATGTGGAGACGGCGGCCGCCTACGGCAACGGCGAGTCGGAGTTGAAGGTGGGGGCGGCCCTTGCCCACCGGCGGGACGAGATCTTTTTGGCCACCAAGTGTATCGCCCGGGACAAAAAGGGGGCGGCGGAGCAAATTGACCGGAGCCTGCAGAACTTACAGACCGACCGGGTGGATCTCCTATTTATGCACGCGGTGGGCACCGGGGAGCAACTGGGGCAAATCCTGGCACCCGGGGGAGCCCTGGAGGCGGCGGAAGAGGCCCGCGCCCAGGGTAAAATACGTTTTTTGGGAATCTCCATGCATGGACAGCCCGATACCCTGATCGAAGGCATTACGAGATACCCATTTGACGCCGTCATGGCCACCTTCAACTATTTTGACCGGTTCAATTTCCCTGACCTCGAGGGGAAGCTGCTGCCTCTGGCGCGGGGAAAGGACCTGGGCCTGGTCTTGATGAAGCCGCTGGCCGATGGCTTTCTCTGGCGCTCGGCACCGGTGGCCTTTCGCTATGCCCTGAGCCTCCCCGTCTCCGTGGTGGTGACGGGGATGAACACCAAAGAGATGCTGGAAGCCGATCTGGCCTATGTCCGGGATTTTCAACCCATGAGTGCAAAAGAGAAGGAGGAACTTTTCCGATCGGCACCAGAGTTGGGGGAGTACGTCTGTCGCCAATGCGACGCCTGTCTTCCCTGCCCGAAAGGGGTGCCTATCCCGGAGATCTTCCGCCTGGAGGGATACTACGATCGCCAGATGCGCGACGGGAAAGCACGCGATCCCGCCGAATACGCCCTGCGGGAGAGGCTACGCTTCTGGTATGGCGGCCAGGAGCGGGCTCGCCAACAGTACCAGGATCTCCCGGTTAAGGCCGCGGCCTGTATCGGTTGTGGGGAGTGTCTCCCCCGTTGCCCCTATCACCTGGCCATTGTAGAAAAACTGGGCATCGCTGATTATAAGCTGTCCGGGGCGAAAAGGTATTTCTAGGAGATGGCTGAAGAACTGCGTTTTCAGTGGCTGACGCGTCCCAGTAAAGACGCCGGAGACGAGGTTGAGTGATGGGCATCACTGACGGAAAGTCCGATGACGAAGAGAATCGTATTGGCGGGAGAGCCCAAAGAGGGAAATCTGCGCTTGACCCCTTTATAAATCTGGCCGGGTGGGGTAAACTGAGAGGGACAGAGGAGGTGTAGCAATGGTCACGGAGGAAGAAGTCACAGCGGCCTTGAAAGAGGTCTACGACCCGGAGATCGGGATCAACATCGTTGATCTGGGATTGATTTACGAAACCAAGATCGAAGAAGAAGACAGGGTCAAGATCAAGATGACCCTGACCGTACCGGGGTGTCCCCTGGCCCAGATGCTGGTGGAACAGGCCCGACAAGCGGTGGCTGGCATCCCCGGCGTGAAAGACGCCCAGGTGGAACTGGTCTGGGATCCGCCCTGGACCCCCGATCGAATGTCCAAGGAGCTGCGCCGTTTCTAGGAGGCTGTTAACTATGTTTTGAGTAGTCAACACACCCAGACCCCAGGTCAAGACCACTTAAAATGCCCAGATGCTAAGGAGACAAGGACCCCTGGGGTAACCCCGGGGGTTTTCCTTGCTTCCTCTTTCCTTTAAAGAGCTTGCAATTCATAAATATAGGATGAAAAACCAAGCCATCAGGTTATAATAAATCCTGACGGCCATAGAGAAGCCTGATTGAGCATTGACCAAACCGAAAAGAAGAATTATATTACTACCAGTAACTGATATTAATAAGGGGGATGACAAGAATGGCTGATCTGGTTAATGAGGTCAAATTGGGCGTCACCAAGGGAACCGAACTGGAAGAGAAGGTGGAGATGAATTTCAAGGGCGAGACCTCGGAAGTCGGGCTCTATCTGGCCATGGCCAGGCAGGCGGAACGGGAAGGTTATCCGGAGGTGGCTCAGGTCTTGGAGCGGATTGCCATTGAAGAAGCCTGGCACGCGGCCCACTTTGCCGAGTTGAACGGTAAGATCTCTTGTAACACCAAGGAGAACCTGGAGAAGATGCTGGCCGGTGAGCAGGGGGCCAACAAAGGCAAGCGGGAGGCCGCCGTTAAGGCCAAGGAAATCAACATCGACCATGCCCATGATTATTTCGATGAATCTTCCCGGGACGAGGGTCGGCATGCCAAGGCCCTGGAAGGACTGCTGAAGAGATATTTCGCGTAAGAGCGGACAAAGAATTACGTGTCAGAAACTCGCCAGGCGGGGAGGCGGCTAATGCCAACTCCTCGCCTTCTTTATTTTCTTGGACCGGTTGGCGGTCCGCCTTGCGCAGCTGACCGATCCTTTTACTTCCGGCTCCCCCTCCGACTCCATATCCTCCCACCTCGGACCTGCAGCGATGATCCAACCGGGCTATTGGCGTTGCCGGAGTAGAGCCTGAACTACCCAGGGCCGCCGGATAACCACGTCCTTTTGCGGGCATAGCTCCTGGCAGCAGAAACATCTTATACACTTTGACAGATCCACCTCCGGGCGCTGGTTGACCATCTGGATGGCTTGCGGTGGGCAGTTTCTGTAACATGCCGCACAACCCGTGCAGCTGACGTGGAGAAAAACGGGACGTGCCCGTAGCCGCTCCCGCACCCACCCGGCTAGAAAACGGGGGAGATGCCGTTCGAAGAAGTCTATCCCGACAGTGGGCGGCAAGGCGAACCTGAGGATTCTCATATTCTCCAGCGACTCGCCGGCCGCGGTCAGGTCCGTCAGGGCCGCCGGTAGTCCCCGTCGCGCCGCTGCCTCGATGGTAGGCACCTTTCCCGGCTCAATCCCAACCAGTGACGTAGCTACCACATCCAGGGCAAAGGGGTCCGGGCTGGCGAGGAGGGCCCCGATAGCTCTGGGCTTTCCGGCGGAGGGCCCGGCCCCCTCCAGCCCTACCACGGCATCCATCACCGTCAGAGCCGGACGTACCCTGATGGCGATGTCCACCAGCATATCACTGAAATCGTCCAGACGGGGCATCCGCACATGGTACTCGGCCTTGTGCACTCCAGGTACAGCCCCGAAAAGGACTTTCACGGCTCCGGTGTAAAGGGTCAGGCCGTGGGTCTTGAGTTTGGGCAGGGCGATGACCACATCGGCTGAGGTGACGTAGGAGCCAAGGGTGAGGCCCTTGAGTATTCTACCCTCAGGATGAGTTACCTGCACTTCTGCTATGTCATAGTTGAGCTCCGCCCCGGTACGTTCCGCCACCCTTTGCATGCCGGTCCAACGGTAGATGGTCGCCAGCTGCTTAGGATTAAAGGGCCCGCCCGGGCTATCCCCGATAATAGCCTGTCCGCCGGCGGCCTGGACCAGTTTTACCACCGCTTCAACCACGGCCGGATGGGTAGTTACGGCTTCTTCGGGCCGTTTGCGCATCAGCAGGTTAACCTTAAGCAGTACCCGCTGGCCGGGCCGGACAAAGGCGGGCATTCCACCGCAGAGGTTGATCGCTTCCCTCACTCTTTTGTCCACCAGGGCCTGATCGTCATAGTCAGCCAACGCAACCAGGGAAACTATTGGTTTCATGGTCGCCTGGGGTGCCTCCTGGGTTATCCCCGTGTTCCGTAACGAGTCCAGAGTTCCAGCACTTCTCAACTCCTCTTTGCTATCCTTCGCCATTATAAGCCAACCATTGTTCGGAAATCAATGTTTGCCCAACAGCAAGTCAAAGGTTTAGGTAAGGCAATTGGCAACCGTTCCCGAGCCGAGCAGGAAAAAGCGACGCCTCTGGCGAATGATAACAGTGTTCCCAAAGAAGGTCAAACTTGCGTAAGATCGGCTAAGGCTTAACTTCAGCCCTCCGTCGGGTATCGCGGGAATTCTCCGTCCTAGGAGATCCCCGCTCAGCGACATCCATATCGCTGTCCGGACTCCGGGCCTCGTTTCGCCAAGCGTGATTTCCGGCCCGGGGAAGTTGCTCTGCGCGAAACCGCCTGGGCGGCACCGCGTTTGAGAAGTAACTTTGACGCCCTGACTCCCCCCGGTTACGTTTGCATTATGGCGTAAGATATGGCACAATTAGCGAGCAGGGTTTTTGCGGAAAGGAGGAGACCTGGTCGGGAAAGGGAACTGGCCTCGCAGCAGATGGGTGTTTTTCAGCGGTCTCCTAGACTAGGACCAGGCAAGAGATTGTCTAGATACGTCTCTAGGGGAGCCCTCATTGCGGCTCTCTACATAGTGATTACCTTTGCCTTGAAGCCTTTCAGTTTTGGCCCCTGGCAATTTCGCGCCAGCGAGGCCCTCACCGTCTTGCCCATCCTGTGGCCCGAGGCCATCCCGGGGCTTTACATCGGATGTTTCTTGGCCAACATCTTGGGGGGCCTGGGACCCTGGGATATCTTCGGCGGCAGTGCGGTGACCCTTTTGGCCGCCTACATTACCTACCATTATCGACGTTCCTTTCTGGCCTACCTTTCACCTATTGTGCTCAATGCCTTTCTCGTCAGCCTGTACCTGGCTCCCATCCTGGGACTTCCCTACTGGTCGCTGGTTCTTTCTTTGGGCGTAAGCGAGGCGGTGGTGGTTCTGGGCCTGGGTTGGCCGCTGGTCAAACTGCTGCATTCAGCACGATTGTAGATGCGTAGTGGAAACCAGGGCCGGGCACTCCGCCGCCCTGGAAGCTGGATGATCATTCGCCTGGAGCTCTTTTAAGGAGACCAACGTGGCCGCCATAGTTACTGATGCCCGTTATCGAATGGCCCTGGCTGCTGTGCGTAACTTGGGCGAAGCCGGTGTACCGGTGATTTGTGCTGAAGACGCTTCCATACCGGAAGGCGATGTGCTGTCTTTCCGTTCCAGGTACGCCCACCGTCGCCTAAAAACGCCCTCTCCCGCTGCCGACCCGGTCGGGTTTGTTGCCGCCCTGGCCGGAGCGGCCGGCCCTGATGATGTCGTCATCCCCGTAGCCCTGGCTTCGGTCCTGGCCCTGGCCGAGTTTGGCCCCAGGTATGCCGGCCAGCTCCGTTTCGTACTGCCCCCAGTGGACACCATCAGACTGGCTGATGACACCAGCCGCTTGTTGGAAGTTGCTGAGAAGGCTGGTGTCCCTGTTCCTGAGACAACTTACGTGGCGGAAGGGGAGACACCTGAGCAAGCCGCCTCCCGAATGAAGTTTCCCGTGGTAATCAAGTATCGGCACGCCGATGCCCTCTTCTTACCCCCCCGGGAGCGTTACGCCATCGTCCGGGATCGGGCCGAATTCCTGCGGACCTACCCGCAAATGGCGGGGCGCCAGGCCTCGCCCATTATCCAGGAGTATATTCCCGGTACGGGCTGGGGGATGGCGGCCATTCTTGATCGTCAACGCCAGCCCCTGGCCGTCTTTGCCCATAGACGTATCCGCGAGTATCCGGCCAGCGGTGGCCCCAGCTCTTTCTGTGAGAGCGTGCATGACGAAAGCCTCATCGAATATGGGGTGAGGCTGCTTCAGGCCCTGGGATGGGTTGGGGTGGCGATGGTGGAATTTCGTCGCGATGCCCGCACGGGCCAGTTCCGGCTGATGGAGATCAATCCGCGCTTTTGGGGCAGCTTACCCCTGGCTATCTACAGTGGAGTGAATTTCCCCCTCATTCTGTACCGTCTGGCCAGGGAGGAGGGTGTTGCCCCGCACCTCAGGTATCATCCCGGTGTTCGGATGCGTTACATCCTGCAGGACCTGCTGTCGGTTCCCGGCTATCTCCGGCGGGTCCCCAGCCGGGGCCGGTTTGTGCTGGGCTTTGCCCGTGATCTGCTGGACCCGCGAGTCCACGACGGTGTGTTTCGTTGGAACGATCTCGCACCGAGCTGGACCTACTTGGCGCGGGCTCTCCGCCGGGTCAAAGGCGGCGGCCACGGTCAGGCGAACTAACATGACGCTGCGAGGAGTGGCAAGGCTTGGCACGGGGGTGTATAGAGAAATACGCTGAGCACCAAATCCGCCCTATTCTGCGACTAACGTGACAGCGTGGTTCCAGGCGTTTTTAGCCAAACCGAGGGAGCGCCACAATCGGCCATAGTTTAGCCCCCTTTTCAGAGCAGCCTGTTGCTGGCCGATTACGTCGCAATCGGCCGCAGTCATGACCCATTTGATAGAGAACCTCTTCCTGGTTTGATTTTGCCAAAGCAGATGTTTTTTCAGCGGTCTCCCAGGGCATCCGAAACCTGGTGGGGTCGTTTAAGGCGGTGACCCGGTGCTGCGCATTGATTTTCACGTCCACTCCGTCTTGTCTCCTGATTCTTACCTCACACCGGAGCAGATCGTTGACCTGGCTCAGCGCCGCGGTTTGGACGGGGTGGCCATCGTCGATCACGGCACTGCTGCCGGCAGCCTGGCAGCGGCGCGTCGCCTGAGCCGACCGGGCCTTCTGGTTATACCCGGGGGAGAATGGGCCACGCCCGAAGGTCACTTGGTGGGGCTTTTTCTGGAAAGGGAACCCAGCATCGGGCAGGGTCTTTTTCCCGTAGCCGAGGTTATCACCGCTCTTCGGGAAGCGGGAGGGCTGGTGGTCCTGGCTCACCCTTATCAACTTCACCAGAAGGTAATAGACGAAGTGCTGTCAGCGGTAAACGCCGTTGAGGTCTGGAACTCGCGAGCCGGATCAGCTCTTCATCCTGATGCCAACCGGCGCGCCGCTGAGCTGGCCGCCGCCGCCCATAAACCTGGTTTGGGGGGGAGCGATGCCCATACGGCCAGGGAGGTGGGTCTCGGCTGGACCGAGCTTTTCCTGCCGAAAGGAGCTACGGCTGAGGAAGTCCGGCGGGCCATCGAGACGGGAAAGATCAGGGCTGCCGGAAGGGACTCGCCCCTTTTCTTGCCCCGCTGGAGCAATCTGGTTCGGGACTGGCGCCTGCGACGCTGGTCATCTCTGCCCAAGGCTCTGATCAGGTTAGGGCTGGCCTTGTGCGGCCGGGCGGGTCTGTCCGCGGAAGCGGCGTTGCGGCGCTGGCGAAAGGGCGCAGGTGACGGAAACGACTCTTTCATAAACGCAGTCTGTCAGCGGCCTCCTCGGTCACGGAGGCTTAGAAGTAAAAGTCTACGTAAGCATCACGGCGAATATGAAACGGAGGAGAAGTAGGTTTGCTGTCTCTATTCTTCACCCCCATGCGGAAGTTATACCGCCTCATGAAGCGGCGTCAGGCCATCCTGGCCGGAAATACCCCGGATCGGTGCCGCCGCATTGAGCGCGTTCACCCCGTGTCCGGAAAACGACTGGCGGCCATGACCTTTGATGACGGGCCCTGCGCCTCGCCAGCCCGACCTGGTGACGGAACCGCCTTAACCACGGCTCTGCTAAGCACCCTGGACCGGTACGGAGCTCGGGGGACTTTCAACGTCATTGGGACAACGGCCGGGAATTACCCGGATCGAGAGGGACGGCTGGGGGGACCCCTTTGGAGTGGCGTGCTCTATGACCACTATCCAGAGTTTGGCCAGGACTCTTTGGCCGGAGTGGTCAATCAGCCAGAGATGACAAGGGCCATGGCCGAGTCGGGCCATGAATTGACTAACCATGGTTACAGCCACGTCGCCTTTGGCCCCATGCGCGTGATATATGGCACCCGTCGCCACCTGGCCGATGCGGCGGCGGGTGAGGCGGACGTAAAGCGCCTGGACGATCTGGTGGAGCAGCTCACGGGCCGGCGTCCCCGCCTTGCCCGCCCGCCCCATTACATTGACCGTACTGCTGATGGGCAGACGGCCTATGACATTTACCGGCGGTCCGGCCACCTCTACCTGGCGGCCTCCTATGACGCCGGCGGCTGGCGCCCGGCTGGCAGCTACCGGCAATCAGTAGAAAGCATGGTGGGTCGGATGGAAGCGCTCCTTAAAAGGGATCCCGACGCCCTGAACGGAGCCATCATCTCGCAAAAGAACGGTTACAACATGAACAAGGAGAGTCCGGTCGTTGATGCCTTGCCCCGCCAGCTCGAGATTCTCAAAGCACACGGCTATGAGATCGTAACCGTTTCCGAACTCCTGGCGGCTTCCCCCTTTGCCGATACCGCGCCCGAGGATCCAACGGCGGCCGATGCCCGGACTCTGCTTGCGGCCGGAGCTACAGTCGCCTATCGCGACAACACCCTAAAACCGGATCGACCGGTAACCTGGGCCGAGTTCAGGGGGCTACTGGATTTCGGGTCGGCCAGATCCATCCTGCCGGTCGTCTTGCCCACCGGCCCAGTTACCTCCGGGGCGCTTCTGGAACTACTCCCAACCGTCCCGGCGGCGCCGACGGCGGAGATAGGGGTCCTCCGCTACCAGGACTCACCCCTGCTCCGGCGCCATGCTTTTCGCTTTGCCGTCCTGATCTTGGGCTTAGCCGGCCAGGCAGGCGAAAATAAAGAATAGCGTCTTTGGGTGAGGAGGAAACTTATTGCGCTATAGGATTATCATCAATCCCGTGGCCGGACGGGGGAAGGCCCGCCGGGAATTGGAAACGGTGCGCCGGGTCTTGGCGGATAAGGGAATCCAATACGATATGATCTTTACCACCAAGGCCGGCGAGGCCCAGCACCTGGCCCGACAGGCGGTCGAAGAAGGCTGGGAGGCCGTGGTGGCGGCCGGGGGAGACGGCACCGTCGGTGAGGTCATCAATGGCCTGGCGGGCACCCGAGCTGCCTTGGGTATAATCCCCCTCGGCACCGGGAACGATATGGCCCATTCCCTGGGGATTCCCCTGGAACCAAGAAAAGCCGCGGCGCTATTGGAGAACCATACGGTTATTCCGGTGGATGTGGGGACCGATCCGGATGGTTATTTTGGCATCATCCTGGGCCTGGGTTTTCCCACCCTGGTCATGGACTATGTCAATACCCATGCGGGCTTCCTACGCGGGTCGTTGGCCATTTTGGGGGGAATTCTGAGCGTGGTGGCCCATCTGGAGGCCTTTCCCATGGCGGTGGAGACGGAGAAGGGGCGTCTGGAAGGGAAGTTTAATTCTGTCTTCATTCTCAATACCCCGTATACAGGTGGGGGGCTTTACATGTCCCCAGGGGCACGCTACGATGACGGCCTCTTTGATCTTGTCCTGATTGGAGAGATGGGAAAGTTGGATTTCCTGACCACCTTGCCCCGCGCCTACCGGGGCACCCACCTTTCTCATCCCCGGGTGGCCCTTCTGCAAAGTCCCTGGGTGAAGATAGAAACGGAGAAACCCCTGGGTAAGATGTTTGACGGAAACGTCTTTGGCCGTTCCCCAGTGGAGGCGCGAATCCTACCGGGGGGGTTACGATGTCTGGTGCCATCCAGGGGTAACAGTTCAGCGTCCTAAAGCGGTCCCAGGAGATACCGATCACTTCCCCAGCGTCTCCGAGCAATACTATCGGACGACTACACTGAGACAAACCAGCTACTCTCAGGGCGCCGCTCGGGCGTTGCCGTCCTCGCTTTCGGTTACTTACGCCGACCGCATCGCGGCTTAGCCTCAGCTCTCCTTACTTTACGGGGCTGGCAAAGGTGGTATAGGGATCTGGGATACCTCTTGACGTCGGTTGCCTTTTACCATGACCATGGATCTTGAGGGGGTATTGGCCGTGAAGGTTCTTGGCCTGGTGGGATCCGCCCGGAAACTGGGCAATAGCGACATTCTGGTTCGGGAGGCCCTGGCCGAAGCGTCCCAGGAGGGCGCCGGCACCCAATTGATCTACCTGGCGGAAAAGAAGATCGACGGCTGTCAGGGTTGCATGTCTTGTGTCTTCCGGGGTGCCCCTTGCCACCTGAAAGATGACGTTGCCTGGCTCCTGGAGCAGTTCTGGGAGGCCGATGGGCTCATCGTCGGGGCTCCAACCTATGTCCTGGGACCGGCCGGCCCCATCAAACTCCTCATCGACCGCTTTCTGATGATCGGCCTGGAGCTTGAGAAATGGTGGGCAAAGCCCCGCTACGGCGGTGTGATCAGCGTAGCCGGGCTCCGGGATTGGAATCCCTTTGGCCTTTCCCTCTTGAATTTGTTGCTCATGGTCTACCAGTTTGAACCCATTGGGGGAGTGAAAGCAGTCCGCCCCGGTCCGGCGGAAGTGTTGCTGGACGAAGAGACGCTGCGGGGGGCGCGCGAACTGGGCCAAGCGGTGGTCCGGGCTTTGGAGGGAGCCCGGTCGGGGATTCAGGCAGAAGAAGAGCTCGGGTCAGGGCTATACTGGCGTCGGGGCCAGGAAAGGGCGGATCGGGATGGGAGCTCAGGACTGATCTGCCCCGTCTGTGGCAGCGAAAGCTTCGAGCCGGAGGTGCTTAAGGGGCGGCTTGAGCTCAAATGCCCCATTTGTGGCGTCCGAGGGTGGGTGGAACCGTCCTCCGAACCTGCGACCGGTTCGGCCATCCCAGCGAACCCGGGTTTTCTCATAGCTGGACGAGAAGGATGGCCAACTCAAGATTCCCGGGGCGCCACGGCAACATTCCAGGTTACATTTGCCCCAGAAACCATCGCTCACAGCCGCTGGTCTCACGCCGCCCTTTTGGATCATGTCCATAACTGGATCCTGGCGACCAGAGGGATATATCTGGCCAATCGCCCGCGGGTGAAACCCCTCTTGGCCAGGTACCGGTCCTAGGAGAGTGCTGACGGAGCTTCCCGCGAGGGTCTTCCGTCTACTGATGGAGATCTTGGCCAGGTACCGGTCCTAGGAGAGTGCTGACGGACTGCGTTATGAGTGGTACACCCGCCCGGGATACCGCCAGGCCAACACCTCACATCAGCCCAGATGCTAGGAGCGACAAGGCTCCGGGGTGAGGCGTACTAAGTGGTACGTTAAGCGAGGAGCCGCCGGAGCGACAATCTGCAATAGTAGCGCCCCTTTAATAAAGAGGTTCTTTCTTGCAGATTGCGCCACACCGCAATTGGGGGTTTTTCAGCGGTCTCCTGGCCAGGGGGAGGTTACTTGTGATCGCACGTCTGGTCATTACTATTCTGCTTGCCTATCTCATGGGTTCTCTTTCCTTCTCCTATCTGGCGGTCAAAGTCCTTGGGCACGCTGACCTGCGTTCCCTGGGGACGGGTAACCTGGGGGCCAGGAATGTCAAGCGCTTTCTTGGCCTGGGGGCGGCCATAGCTGTAGGAATTGCCGACGGGCTCAAGGGAGTCGGGTCTGTCCTCCTGGGACATTTCTTGTTGTCGAGGGCGAGCGGGTCCTGGTTCGGGCTGGGCGATTTAGTAAACTCGAGTTATTCGGTCACCTCCCCGGCCGGTGGGCCCCTGACTTCTCTCGCCAGTTACGTTACATCGGTCTATCCGGGCGTGGGGCCGCTCTTTATTGGACCCTCGGGAGTGGACGGTCTGGGCCTGGTTGGGGGGTTCATCGGAGCTATCGGGGCGGTGGCCGGGCACAATTACTCGCTGTTTTTGGGGTTCAAAGGGGGGAAGGGGCTGGCTGCCAGCGCTGGTGCCCTCCTTATCCTCTCCCCCCTGGCGCTTTTGGTCTCTCTCTTTCTGGGTGCTTTGGCCTTGATCCGGGGCTGGGGCCTCTACAATGCTGCCCTGCTTATGGCTTTTCAGCTTCCCTTCACCTTTTTTCTCCTTTTTCCCGCACCGGGCGTCTTCTGGCTGGGACTGGCGCTCTCTCTGGTGGTCCTGAGCCGGCATTGGCGGCACCTGAAAGAACTGTCAGGCCGCTCGGGGTAGGGCTTTCCCTACTTGGGTGTCCTGACGGTCAGGATGACATCAGCACCGCTGGTGATGGCGGCGTTCACGGAGGCCGTTCCGTAGCGGGCCGTTTTGGCCGTCACTGTGTAATTGCCGGCCGGGAGATTAGCCAGCCGGAACATCCCGTTACTCCCGGTCTTGTAGCTCAAACCACCGGCGGTCACGGTGGCGCTGGAGACCGGTAGGCCAGCCTGATTGACCACCTGACCGTAGAAGGAGCCGACGGTGGCCGGACGCAGGGAATTGGTCACGGCGTTGGCGGCGTTGATCCGCCCGTAGCCGTAATGGATGTTCCAACCGCCGTTGGCCGTACCGCTGACGTTATCGGCCGTTCGCTGGATCTGCTGCAGGGCCCAAACGTTGCTTTGCGAAGGGTTTTGGGCCAAGAGCATGGCCGCCAGGCCTCCCACGAAGGGGGTGGCCATGGAGGTGCCGCTCAGGGAGTCATAGTTTTTATAGAAGCCAGAAGCGGTGGTCAAGTTCACATCATAGGTGGGCATGGTGGAGAGGATGTGGACGCCCGGGGCGGCGAAGCCGACGTCAATACCCCAATTGGAGAAGCTGGCTATGGCATCCTGCTCATCGCTGGCCCCCACCGCCAGGACGTGGTTGTTTCCGCCCGGGTAGCTGATAGTCTTGCGCCCGTCGTTGCCGGAGGCCGCCACAATGGCTACACCTTTAGCCCAGGCGTAATTACAGGCATCCTGCAGGGCCTGGGAGTAGCTCCCACCGCCCAGGCTCATGGAAATGACCCTGGCCCCATTATCCGCCGCCCAAACGATAGCATTGACGATGACACTGTAGGTGCCGGAGCCGGCGGCATCCAGGACTTTGATGGGCATAATCTTGACGGAGTTAAAGCTGATGCCAGCAATGCCGGTACTGTTGTCGGTGGCCGCGGCGGCGATGCCGGACACGTGGGTGCCATGACCGTTGTCGTCCCTGGGGTCAGCAGTATTGGCGACGAAGTTATAGCCCAGGACCTGCCCGGCGGAATCGCGGGCCACCTTGGCACTGAGGTCGGGATGGGCATAATCTATTCCCGTGTCAATGATGGCCAGCAGCAAGCCGGTATTGAGACTCCTGGTAACGTCCCAGGCCGCGGGGGCGTTCACTTTGGGCAGGGCCCACTGGTGTTGCCGGCCGTCGCGAGAGGTCTGGTAGTCCCCCGCGTAGTACGGATCATTAGGCAGGTACGTGGCTTGGGCCAGGTAATTGGGCTCGGCATAGAGGACCTGACCACTGGCCATGAGCTGTTGTGCCGCAACGGATTCCAGCCCAGCCGGAATTCGGAGGACCTTCACCCCCAGGGCTGGGATGTAGCCTTTAATGGAGGCCCGATTCAGGCGGAGGGTTTCAGCCATTTCGGTTCCGCTGAGCCCTGTCCGGAACTTAACCACCAACTCTCCCGGGACCTGACCGGTATTTCCCCCGGTCCACGCCGAGCCGGCCCCCTGGGCGGGAACACCCTGGAGGAAGATGAGCAGAAGAGAAACCAGGACCGCCAGCCATTTCTGCATATTTGACCCCTCCCGTCGTGAATGGCATCAAAGCCAATGTGGCCACCTACGGGGACTTAATTTGGAATACCCACATCGGACTTATTCGGCACCAAGCTGAGAAATCCTTCCCCGCCCGGTAAACTTTGCTGCAAGAATATCCTATGCTCATAACTGGAGGAATTACACGCATTGAAAGCGAATTATAACGGTGGTGTTGGGACCAGCACTTAAAATGCAGTTACCAGCGGCCTCCCCGGCCGTAAGGTTTGTTTGAATCGATCAGTGCCAACAACAGAAGGCGGTGGTATGGGTAATTGGAGCAGCAGGAACGCCTTTTTTGGCAATTTAAGAAAAAAGCAGAGCTTCTTTCCGCCCAGGTGTTGCGTTTCCCAGACCTGAAGCCAGGTTGGCCGATTTTGGCGGAAATCCTGGCCGGCAAGGGTGTAAAGCGAGTTGTTTGCCCGGTACTCTGTAACCAAATAAAGGGATGGCCGTCGCCTGAACTTACTGCCGGCGGCCTGACTGTCTTTTTTCGAGAAGAAGAGGTCTTAGAGCAGGCAGCCCAAGCCGACGCCGGCATCATTGGGCCTGCGTTGGCTGTGGCCGAAACAGGCTCCCTCCTGCAGATCGCCGAAGACGTCTCCAGGCGTTTGGCCGGCATGCTCCCTCCGATCGTCGTGGCCCTGGTCTCGACGCGGCAGTTGGTGGCCAATCTGGAGGAGGCCTTTTCCTACCTTGAGCAACTCCCTCAGATCCCCGGGTATCTCAGCTTTATTAGCGGCCCCAGCCGGACGGCCGACATTGAAAGGACTCTGACGCTGGGTGTACACGGACCACGGGAACTCATCATCGCTTTCTTAGATGAGGCAGGTGTGCAGATTGCAGGAGTTTAGAGGAAAAATTAAGAGGGCCTTGCAGGATCACGTCCTGCAGGAAGCTCTGGCTACTTTCGGCACCTCCTTTCTGGAATCGCGGGCCAGGGCCTATGAGGGACTGGACTTTCAGGACCTGCGTCAGAAGGTCGCGGCCATGAAAGACAGGGTGGTGGGAGATCTTTCCGAGCTGGCGGATCGTTTTGCGGCCGAGGCTGCCCGGCGGGGGGCAGTGGTTTACCGCGCCCGGGGGGCCGCTGAGGCCAGACGCTACATTCTGGAATTGGCCCAAAGAAAAGGGGCCAGGCGGGTGGTTAAATCCAAGTCCATGGCCTCCGAAGAGATCGAGCTCAACCAGTTCCTGGAGGCGGCCGGCCTTCAGGTCACCGAGACGGACCTGGGCGAGTGGATCATCCAGCAGTTGGGTCAGCGCCCTTCCCACATGGTCATGCCGGCCATCCACCTGACGCGTAAGGAGGTGGCCGACCTCTTCTCCCGCCGGTTGGGGGAAGAGGTCCCGCCCGATATCCCACGCCTGGTGAAGCTGGCCCGGCAGGTTCTGCGTCAGGAATTCCTGCAGGCCGACATCGGGATCAGCGGGGCTAATATGGCGGTGGCGGATACGGGCACGGTGATCATCCTCACCAATGAAGGCAATGGCCGCCTGACCACCACTTTGCCTCCGATACACGTGGTCCTGGTAGGTTACGAAAAGTTGATTCCGACCCTACGGGATGCCTTGCCCATTCTGAAGGTTTTACCCCGCAGTGCCACCGCTCAGGAGATCACCAGTTATGTTACCTTTATCACCGGGCCGGTCCAGGCCTGGCCCAAGGAGTGCCGGCCGGACACCTTACCGGCAAGGGACGATAGCCAGACGGGTCATAGCGGGCGAGAAGACGCTGCCAACCTCCTTCCCGGGGGCGACCTGTACCAGCTCCATTCCGGACCATCCCCTGTTGCAGCCGGGTCCACGTCTGCCTCGTCACCAGCGGCGGCTTCCCTGGGCCACTCCACCCGGGATGAGACGCCCAGGCCGAAGGAGGAGCAGGACGGTGGGGAAGGCGCGGCTCTGACGGTTCAGAAAGAACTCCACATTATTCTCCTGGACAACGGGCGCCTGGAAATGGCCGCCGATCCCCTTTTCCGAGAGACCCTGCGGTGTGTGCGCTGCGCTTCTTGCCTCAACGTTTGCCCGGTTTATCAGAAAACAGGCGGACACGTTTTCGGTAATATCTATGGCGGTGCTATCGGCACCATCCTTAACTCCTTTCTCATCGCACCGGAGCTGGCTGATCAATTCCAGGAGCTTTGCGTCGGCTGCGGACGGTGCCGCGACTATTGCCCCACCGGTATCGACCTTCCCAACCTCCTTTTGGAATTGCGGCAGCGTAAGGTGGCCCGAAAGGGACTGCCTTTCGCCCAGCGGGCGATTCTGCGGGGGATCCTGAGGAATCGCCGAGTTTTCCATTCCCTCTTGCGCGCCGTCTCCCGGGGTCAGAAACCCTTCACCCACGGGACGGGCTTCATCCGTCACCTGCCGCTGTATTTTGCGGAACTGGCCGAGGGACGGAGCCTGCCGGCCATCGCCGAGGTTCCCTTGCGGGATAGGGCAAAAGGGTTTTCCCGCCCCTCCGGGCACTCGGCCCCTCTTTCGGCTACCCCGGGGGAAGCGGCGGCGGGCAAGGGGAGCGGAGCCTCCCCGGCGGAGGCAGACGGTAGACAGGCCGGCGCTGTGGTTGACGCGGGCCTGGCGAGCGGAACCGGCCCCGCCGAGCGACCCTCGCCGCTGACCCAGACATTTCCGGTCCCGTCTTTTGAAAATCACCGGGAGCTGGTTTCCTTCTTTGCCGGCTGTCTCATTGACTTTGTCTACCCGGAACAGGGAGAGGCTGTTCAGGGGGTTTTGCATTCCGCCGGAGTGGGGGTGAGTTTTCCCTTGGAGCAGAACTGTTGCGGCGCTCCAGCCCTTTATCTGGGGGATGTGGCGACGGCTCGGGATTTGGCCCGGCAGAACATCATGGCTTTCGAGCACGAGCCGGGGAAGATCATCAGCGCCTGCCCCACCTGCACCTCCACCTTACTGAAGTATCCGGAGCTTTTAAAGGATGATCCGCTCTGGACAGAGCGAGCCCAGGCCTTCGCCCAACGGGTGAGGGATTTTTCCAGTTATGTGGCCGACCGGAGAAACGACCGGCGGCAGGAGCCCGGGACGGGGCTGGTTCAGGCCGCTCCGGCCGGCCTTGGTCCAGGGACGGCGAGGGAAACGCCGAAGTCGGGTGCTGGAGCCGCCCAGGGTAGTCCGCAGGCCGGCGAAGAAGGCGTGGTCGGGGCGGGTGAGTTGCCTCAGTCTCTTGGGGTTTCCCAAGAGCGGGGTGTGAGGATCACCTATCATGATTCCTGCCACCTCAAGCGGCATTTGGGAGTCTCTACCCAACCCCGGCTCCTTTTGCAGCAAGAGGGGGCCGACCTGGTGGAAATGGCGGAAGCCGATGTCTGCTGCGGTTTCGGTGGTTCATACTCCTTGAAGTTCCCAGAGATTTCGCAGGAACTCCTGGAGAGAAAACTGAATCATATTGAAGCCAGCGGGGCCCAAGTAGTCGTCACCGACTGCCCCGGTTGCATCCTGCAGATCAGGGGCGGTCTGGACAAGAGAGGCAGCCAGATACAGGTGAAACACACGGCGGAGGTTCTGGCAATGGCCAAGGAGAGGTGAACGACGATGGAGTTGTGGGAGGCCATGCGGCAGCGGCGGAGCATCAGGCGATTCGAACCGCGGCCGGTTCCTAAGGAGATCCTGGAGGAAATCATCGGAAAGGCCCTTTGGGCTCCCTCGCGCATGAATACCCAGGAATGGTACCTGGTGGTCATGACCCGGGAAAAGATGCAGGAAATCCTTCCTCTCATCAGGCAGTCGGGAGAGCGACTAAGGTATAAATTAGAGGAAAGATTTCCGGAGCGACCCGATATTATTGAAGGGACCCTGCGTTTCTTTGCCGATCTGGGGGGCGCCCCGGTGGCCGTTTTCGCCTTTATTCCACGCTCCGAGACTCACTTGGCCCCAGGGATGGATTCCTATAGCCGCTATAAGGTCGAGTCGAGCCGGCTTGACAACATTCAGAGCACCGCCGCCCTGCTGCAGAACCTTCTCCTGTTAGCCCATGAGGCGGGACTGGGTTCCACCTGGATGACTGGTCCCCTGACGATAGGGGATGAAATCTGCGGCCTGCTGGGGCTGGAAGGTATGGAATTGGTGGCCGTTATTCCCCTGGGGTATCCGGCGCAGCAACCCAAGGCACCTCCCCGGCGGATAGGGCGGGTGGAGTGGAGGGGGTTTTAGGAGACCGCTGAAAAAGCCCCATCTGTGTGGCGCTGGGGATGAATGTGGTCCGGGAGGTTTTTAAACTTGGTCAAAATTTGCCCAAGGAAAGTATCCTGCCTAGCAGGAAAAATGGCTTCTGGGGTGAATTAAACAAGTGTGACTTCCTGTGGCGCCCACCCTTGACATGGCCCGGGACCACAAATGTACTTATCTATCTTCAAGGAAGGTGAGGATCCAGCGTGAGAATCTTTGTCTGCCTGAAACAGGTTCCCGATACCGGGGCCCGGTTGGAGGTCCGACCGGACGGGAAGGGCATCGTTGAACAAGGCTTCAACTTCGTCATGAACCCTTACGATGAGTTTGCCGTGGAGGAGGCCTTGCGCCTGCGGGAGAGATTTGGCGGCAGCGTCGTGGTGGTCTCGGCTGGACCGGCTCGGGTGCAGGAAGCCCTGCGCACGGCTCTGGCTATGGGAGCTGACGAGGCCTATCACCTGAAAGATGAGGGCCTGGCCGGAACCGGGCCGCTGGGGATCGGGCTGGCCTTATCCCGGGTGGCCAGACAAGCGGGATTTGATCTGATCCTTTGCGGCAAACAGGCCACCGACGACGACTCAGCCCAGGTGGGCGGCATTCTGGCCGAACTGTTGGACCTGCCGCAAGTGACGGTGGTGACCAAACTGGAGGTTGATCCGAGCGGGAAGAAGGCCGTAGCCAGGCGGGAGATGGATGGCTACGCCGAGTTGGTGGAAGTCACCCTCCCGGCCGTGCTTACCGCCAGCCGCGGTCTCAACGAACCCCGCTATCCCACCTTGCCTGGGATCATGAAGGCCAAGAAGAAGGAGATCA
>JAMCWA010000110.1 GCA_023475165.1 Bacillota bacterium
TTTTCCGGCGGGGTGGAGGGTGTCTTCCGCTTTCTGAACCGGGTCTGGCGGTTGGCGGGCAGCCTGGCGGATCGGATCAAGTCCGAGAATTGGGAGAAGGAGTCGGAGTTTGACCGGGAGATCCGCCGCTTAACCCACCGGACCATCAAGAAGGTAACAGAGGATGTGGCCAACCGCTATAACTTTAATACGGCCATCAGCGCCCTCATGGAAATGGTGAATGGGCTCTATGCCTTCCGGGACAAACTTGGGGATAGGGTACCGAAGGCGCTGGCGGAAGCCGGGGAAAAACTGACTCTCCTCCTGGCCCCCTTTGCCCCCCATCTGGCGGAAGAACTCTGGTTCCGGATGGGGCATACTGAAAGCGTCCACCTGGCGACCTGGCCCAGCTATGATCCGGAACTGATCGTGGCCGAGACGGTTAACGTGGCCATCCAGGTCAACGGTCGCCTGCGGGATCGGGTGGATGTGCCGGTGGATATTGGCGAAGAGGAACTGCGCGAGCTTGTCCTCAGTCAGGAACGGGTGGCAGCCGCCTTGAACGGCAAGGAAATCGCCAAGGTGGTCACGGTGCCCGGGAAGCTGATCAATGTGGTGGCGAGATAACTTAAGCTGACCCAGGAGAGTGCTGACGAACTGCGGTTTGAGCGGTTAACCGGTCCGAGACACCGTTAGGACGAGACCGCTCAAAAATGCCCAGATGCTAGGAGCGACAAGGCTCCGAAGCGAGGCGTACTAAGTGGTACGTTGAGCGAGGAGCCGCCGGAGCGACAACGCAGATGGGTGTTTTTCAGCGGTTTCCTAGTAGGGTGCTGACGAACTGCGGTTTCACTGGAGAGTAGTTTATGCGTCGCCGAGCCTGGAGCCTTGCTCTGATTCGCTTTACTGAAAAACACCTGGCCAAGAAGGTCCCACCCCTCTCCCTGGCCGGCCGTCGGTCCCTGGATCCCAGGAACCGCCCCTTGCAGGACGGGGACCAGGTGGTGATCGTTGGTGGCGGACTGGCGGGCAGTGCTTTTGCCCGCCAGTTTTTATGGCTGTCAGCGGCTGAGGATCTGAAGGTGAAGGTGAAGATGATCAATGCCCCCAACTGCAATTTCTGCGGGGGTCTGATGACCCGCCTGGCAGCCAATTACTTGAAGAAGTTTTACCGTTGGGAGACGCCGGCCGAGTTAATCCTGGGTCACATGGATGAGGTCGTCTATGTTAATGCTGCTGGAGCCATCCCCGTTCCCCTGGGGATGAAGCTGGTTTCTCTGCTGCGGACGAGCCGCTTTGGCGAGATCGGTTTCGACGATTCCCTCAAGAAGCGCATCACCGAAGGACTGGATGAAGAAACGGCGGCCAGGTTTGAACTCGTGGAACCGGCGCAGGTCATTAAGATGGTTCCCCCGCAGCCCGAAAAAAGGGGCAGCGTGGTCTATACCCTCTGGCCCTGGGGGGATGATTCCCGCGAATCCCAGGTGCAAGTGCAGGCCGATCTTTTGGTGGTGGCCATGGGGTTTCGTGCTGTCAACACCCCGATGATGAAGGAGTTCGCCCTGGCCACGGGTTACCAACCCCCCGAGATTATGGAGGCCAGCGTTACGGAGGTGGACGCGACTCCGGCCCTGGTTAACCATCTTCAGGGAAGACTCCTGATCTTAAACGACATCGTACCTGGGTTGGTGGCCGCCATCATTCCGAAACGGAAAAACTGGCTCACTGTAACTTCGCTGCACAAGGCCCTCAGCCGCCAGGACCTGGAGAGTATCTTTGCCCACCCCCTGGTCAAACAGTATGTTGACCTGCCGAAAGTGGTAGAAATGCTGCGTTGCCACCGCATCTGCCGGGCCAAGGTCTTCACCCGGGCGGCCCGGAACTATTTCGGCGATGGCTGGCTGATTCTGGGGGATCTGAATGGTCATGGGCGCGTGCTTAAGGATGGCTATCTGGCGGCCCTCCACAGTGCCCACCTGGCGGCAGCGGGAGCTGTCTACAAAGGTACGGGTCGCGAGGTCTGGGTTCACGAGCTGCACCGGCACCTTTACCCCTTGGAGGGCGACAACCGGATTGGGATGTTCCTTTTTCGCTTGAACCTGTGGTTGGAAAGGCAGGCGTGGTTTGCCCCGTTCTTGAAGCGGGCGGCAGAGCAGGAGAAGAAGTCTACTCGCTATGGCAACTTTATCTTCTCGGCTATCCGCGGGCTCACCACTGGTGAACTCTCTTATCGGATGATCTTCCTTTTCTTCGTGCTCGGTCTAACGCGCGAGGTTTTTCGGAACCCACTTCAGTTGTGGCGGGACCTGCGGGCAGCCAGGAGCCAGGGTAGGGATCACGGGAGCTCCCCAGAGCCTGCCAGGTGCATGCAGGAGACGGAGGAGGAACAGGGTGGTGTTCAGGAAGGACACAGGGAAAGGGACTAGGAGACTGCTGACAAACGCAAGACCTCAAATCAGCCCAGATGCCAGGAGCGACAAGGCTCCGAAGAGGCGAGCGCCCCAATCCCGGTGTCTGACAGGGCCCACATTCCTCCGTTGACACCCTTGACAAAAATGGTATAATATCTTATTGCTAGCACTCGCTTGAGCAGAGTGCTAATTTCGAGTGAAAGGGGGTGACGAGGGATGATCAGACCGTTGGGTGACCGGGTCGTCGTCAAGCTCCTCAAGTCGGAGGAGGTAACCAGAGGCGGGATTGTCTTGCCGGACACGGCCAAGGAGAAGCCCCAGGAGGGCGAAGTGGTGGCTGTCGGTCCCGGCCGCGTTCTGGATAATGGGAGCCGGCTGCCGCTTGAAGTCCAGGTTAAGGACCACATCATCTTCTCTAAGTATAGCGGTTCCGAGGTCAAGGTTGATGGGGAGGATTACCTCATCCTTCGTGAGTCGGACATCCTGGCCGTTCGCTAAAAAAAGAGGGTGATTGTTTCATCGGACCGGGAGAATCTTTGTGATTTGTGGCGAGGGCTCCTGACGGTTAAGAGAAGGGTTCCTTGGGAATTCTTTAACCGATAGGAAGCAAGAGTACAAAGGAGGTAAGGGGAAAGGAATGGGCGCAAAGCAACTGGCCTTTGACATCGAAGCTCGCAAGGCCCTGGAAAAAGGGGTCAACGTGGTGGCGCAGGCCGTCAAGGTGACCCTGGGGCCCAAGGGACGAAACGTAGTTTTGGATCGTAAGTTTGGCTCGCCAGTCATTACCAAGGACGGCGTCACCGTCGCCAAAGAGATTGAACTGGAAAACGCCTATGAGAACATGGGGGCCCAGCTCCTGCGAGAAGTGGCCTCCAAGACCAATGACGTGGCCGGTGATGGGACCACCACCGCCACCGTCCTGGCTCAGGCTATCGTCAACGAGGGTTTGAAAAATGTGGCGGCCGGGGCCAACCCCATCTTCATCAAGAAGGGGATCGATAAGGCGGTAGAGGTGGCGGTCGAGGAGATCAAGAAGCTCAGTACTCCCATAGTGGGCAAAGAGGACATCGCCGATGTGGCTTCCGTTGCCGGCAACGACCGGGAGATCGGTAAGCTCATTGCCGAGGCCATGGATAAGGTCGGCAAAGACGGCGTCATCACCGTTGAGGAGTCCAAAGGGACAGCTACCACCGTTGAGGTGGTTGAGGGAATGGAGTTTGACCGTGGCTACATCTCGCCTTACTTTGTGACCAATGCCGAGGCCATGGAAGCCGTCCTCGAGGATCCTTTCCTCCTGCTTTATGAGAAGAAGATCTCGGCTATTCAGGACCTTCTTCCCCTCCTGGAGAAGGTGGCCCGGGGCGGGCGTCCGCTGGTCATCATCGCCGAGGATGTGGAAGGCGAGGCGCTGGCCACCCTGGTAGTCAACAAGATCCGTGGCACCCTCAATTGCGTCGCCGTCAAGGCCCCGGGCTTCGGTGATCGCCGTAAGGCCATGATGGAGGATATCGCCATCCTTACCGGTGGCCGGTTCATCTCCGAAGACATTGGGGTTAAGCTGGAGAACATAGATCTTCTGGACCTTGGTCGGGCCAAGAAGATTCGTATCGCCAAGGAGAAGACCACCATCGTCGAGGGGGCGGGCAAGAAGAAGGACATTGACGCCCGCGTCGCCCAGATCAAGAAGCAGATCGAGGACACCGACTCCGACTATGACCGGGAGAAGCTCCAGGAGCGGCTGGCCAAGCTGGCGGGCGGCGTTGCCGTCATCAAGGTCGGAGCGGCCACCGAGACCGAGCTGAAAGAGAAGAAGCATCGCGTGGAGGACGCCCTGAACGCCACTCGGGCCGCCGTGGAAGAGGGTATCGTGGCTGGCGGCGGGACCACCTTCATCAACGTCATTCCGGCTCTGACGAACCTGCAGGTTGAAGGGGATGAGAAGGTCGGCGTCAATATCGTCCGCCGGGCTTTGGAGGAGCCTGTCCGGCAGATCGCCCACAACGCCGGCCTGGAAGGTTCCGTGGTGGTGGAGCACGTCAAGAAGCAACCGGCGGGGATCGGTTTGGATGCGGTGACGGAACAATATGTGGACATGGTCAAAGCGGGTATCGTCGATCCGGTGAAGGTAGCCAGGAGCGCCCTGCAGAACGCCGCCAGCGTGGCTTCCATGCTCCTGACCACCGAAGCCCTGGTAGCTGACCTGCCGGAGAAGAAACCGGCGACTCCGCCCTACCCGCCGACGCCGGAGATGGATTACTAAAAACGGGAGTAGGATCTCGCCAGAAGAATAAGCCAGACGAACAGAGCCTGGACCTGCCGTCATACGCGGCCAGGCTCTGTTTTGATTTTCGTTGCTCGAACGAGGGGCCTTTGTTATAATGGGGAAAAGAAGGGGGAGGAGCAATGAATTTCTTCTTCACTTTGACGTCAGCGGAATCCAAGCGTCTTATCGCCAAGGGTGTGGCTCAGTTGCCGGAGGTCATGCGGGCCCTGCAAAAAGGGCGAGTGATCATCGCCACCGGCACCACCAACGCCTTCGTGGCGGAGGAAATCCTTGGCAGCACCATCGAAAAGCAGAGATTTACTGCTGGGGTCATCACCCACGGGGTGGCTTGCCAAACACCGCCCGCGGAGAGACTCAAGCATCTCTCCCTGATTGACGGGAAGCTGGTGGACCGGGTTTACACTGATGTCTTGCCGGAATTTGCGGCCGGCGATGTCTTCATTAAGGGAGCCAATGCCTTGGATCCGGAGGGTAACGTGGGCATCCTGATGACCGGCCTCACCGGTGGAACCATCGGTGGTGCCATGGGTATCCTAATGGCGCGGGGATCAACCCTGGTGGTGCCGGTAGGATTGGAAAAACTCGTTCCATCGGTGCCAGTGGCCGCCCGGGCTTTGGGGATCGGGAGAATAGATTACGCCTTGGGTGATGCCCCAGGGATGATGCCCATCTCCACCGCCCTGGTGGTGACGGAGATTAAGGCCCTGGAGGTACTCGCTGGGGTTAGGACCCTCCCGGTTGCTTCCGGTGGTACCGGTGGCTCCGAGGGGGCGGTCTCCCTGTTGGCCGAGGGAACGGAGGAGCAGATCAAGGCCACCATATCTTTGATCAGGTCGATCAAGGGGGAAAAACCGGTGCCGGCCTTCCGCCGGAGATGTACCGATTGTGATAGGCCCTGCGATCTGATCAGAAAGTGAGAAGGTCCAGCGATGGATTTTCATGGGATCTATCCGGCCATGCTTACCCCCTTTAGAGCTGCCGGAGAAAAGCCAGACGAAGGCTTGTTACGGGAATACGTTGATTTTCTCGTTGCCCGGGGGGTCCATGGCCTTTTCCCGACGGGGACCAACGGAGCGGGTCCCCTTATGTCAACGGTTGAACGGAAAGGGGTCACCGAAGTGGTGGTGGATCAGGTCCGCGGCCGGGTTCCGGTCCTGGTCCAAGCGGGCGCCATCAGTACCCAGGAGGCCCTGGAGCTTTCCCTCCATGCCCGGGAAGTGGGGGCAACTGCTGTCGGCCTGCTGGCCCCGTATTACTTCGATCATGACGAATTGGCCCTGGAAACCCATTTCGCCAGTATTGCCGACCGTCTGGGCGACTTTCCCGTCTTTTTATACAATATCCCCGGTAACGCCAAGAACGATCTGAAGCCTGGGCTGGTACGGAGGCTGGCGGAGAGACACCCCAATGTCATCGGGATCAAGGACAGCAGCAAGGATCAGAACCGGCTCCAGGAATACATCAAGCTCCTCCCCGGCTCCTTCACCGCCTTTGTCGGTACCGATTCGTTGGTTCTGCCGGCTTTGGTCATGGGGGCCAAAGGGGCGGTGACGGGGGTGGGGAATGTCTTTCCCGAGGTGATGGTGGAGCTCTACTCGGCTTATAGCGCCGGCGATCTGACTCGGGCCAGAGAACTCCAGTATCGGGTAATGAGGATAAGGGATGCCCTCAAGGCGGGGCCGGCGATTTCTGCCTACCACATGGCCCTGCAATGGCGGGGCGTTAAGTTTGGTCCACCCCGTCCCCCCTTTCGGCCTATGACCAGGGAGGAGGAAGACAAGGTGCGTCGCCTGCTGGAGGAGTTAGAGGTCATGGACTGATGGGCGTAAAGGCTGCCTCCCTCAACGAAAATGCTTCATCGCCCGTGTTGTGAGAAAATTAACTTTTTTTACGTTGATTTTTCCATACCCTTTGGCTGGAGTCTAATGTATAATAACAAAAACCGGCGTTTTCTGCGGCGGGCCAGAGGGGAGGAAAAGGTCAATGTCGATTCAAGACATTCTATTCCCGAAAGATAAGGAGTTTTTGGATCTCTTAGCCCAGCAAGCCGCCAAAGCGGTGGAAGGCTTGAAAGTATTGAAAGAGTACGTGGAAACGGGCGATGACCAATTGTCGGCTCGTATGACCAGCCTGGAAGTGGAAGGAGACGCCCTCCGGCGCCAGCTAATCCAAAGACTGAACAAAACCTTTGTCACCCCCATCGATCGTGAGGATCTTTTCAGTCTTTCGCGTTCCCTGGATAACATCCTGGACTATGCTGAGAATGCCCTCTTGGAAATGATCCTCTTTGAAATTGAGGTTAATGAATACTTGCGCGAGATGGTCGGGCTTCTGGTAGAGGCCGGTCAGGGTTTGGCCGAAGCCGTCAGCCGTCTTCTCAATGCCCCGGTTTCCGCCAACAATGGGACCATTAGGATCAAGAAGCTGGAAAACGAGGTGGCCAACCTCTATCGTTACGCCCTGTATCACCAGTTCAAGAAGGAAGATGCGCACGATAGCGCCAAGTTCATCGAGGTTTACCGTTACCTAAAAGGGTGCTCTGAGATCATCGACCAGGCGGCCGACATTATTGCCGAGATAGTGGTCAAGCGGACGTAGACCCTAGAACCAGGAGACCGCTGAAAAACACCCATCTGCGGTGTGGCGCAATCTGCAAGAAAGAACCTTTTTTATTAAAGGGGCGTTACTATTGCAGATTGTCGCTCCGGCGGCTCCTCGCTCAACGTACCACCTAGTAAGCCTCGCCTCGGAGCCTTGTCGCTCCTAGCATCTGGGCTGATTTGAGGTCTCGCCCTCGCGGTTCCACTGTCGGGTAAACCACTCACAACGCAGTTCGTCAGCACTCTTCTAGGAGACCGCTGAAAACACCCATCTGCGTGTCAAGCGGGCTCCCGCCGCCTCCGCTAGGGGGGTACGCCCTCCTCGGCTGCACCTTCGGTGTCTGAGCCCCCTTTATGTCTGGGGGAGTCCCTCTCCCAGACCCCCCGGCGGCGCTGCTGCGCCGTCCGGCGGTTCCTCGCTCAACGTACCGCCCAGTACGCCTCGCCAGCCTTGTCGCTCCTAGCATCAGGGCTGATTTGAGGTCTTGCCTTTACGATTGGGCTGAAGCCGCCAGAAGTACGATCGCCATCAGGCGCAGTACAGACTATGGCGGCTTTTCCCGGGCGGGTTAACCACTCAAAAGGCAGTTCGCCGGCAGTCTCCTAGGAGACCTAAAGATAAGGGAAGGCGCGTTCCTTGGCACTTTTGGCGGTTTTCTTGACCTTGCTCTTTAACCTGTTATCCGGGTTTAATGACGGGGGGAGCCTGATGGCTTCCCTCCTCGCTTCCCGTACCCTCCGCCCGCTCCTGATAGTACTTCTGTTGGTGGTGACCATTGTGGTCAGCCCCTTCTTTTTCGGAGTGTCGGTGGCCGGTACCATAAGGAGCGGGGTGGTGGATTTTGACCGGGGTGGGCTCAATGTTCTGGTGTCTGGCCTCCTCGCCACAGTGACAACCCTCACGGTTCTCTGGCGACGCCGTCTACCTACCAGCACCACGGTGGCCTTGGTCGGGGGTATGGTGGGGGCTTCTCTGGTGGTGGCCGGGCCCAACTCTGTCCATTGGTTTGGGGTTTTGACGGTCTTTCTCAGTATGGTGGGGGCGATAGCCTCCGGGTTTGCTAGCGGTTTTTTTCTTTATCGTCTGCTACTCTACTTGGCGCGCGGTGTTGATTTAGCCACGGGGCTCCGTTTAGGGAAGCTGCAGTACCTGACGGCGGCCATCCAGGGTCTGGGGTATGGGGCCAATGATGCGGAAAAGGCCATGGGCCTCCTGGCTCTTACCGTCCCACTTGTTACCAGGTCAGGGGAAGCAGGGGTAACGCCGTCCATTGTCCTGGCCACAGGACTCACCTTTGGTCTGGGGATGGTCCTGGGGGGATGGCTGATTGCGGGGAAGATGGGTGGACGGATCTTTCGAATTCGGCCCCTGGACGCTGTTAGTACCCAGGGTGCCGCAGGGTTGGTGGTCTTGCTGGCGGCTCATCTGGGTGGTCCGGTAAGTACCACTCAGACCACCAACAGCGCCCTTTTGGGGGTGGGGGCCGGTGATCGAGCTTCCAAACTTCGCTGGGGAATAGTTCGCGAAATCCTGGCCGCTTGGCTGCTGACGATGCCGGCCGCGGCGCTGTTCGGGGCCGTCTTCGTCTGGCTCTTGAGATTGGCTTCTTTTTGATGCTAGAACTGACCGGATTGGTGACCAGGCTCACAGCGAGATTATTTTCTCTCCTCTAGAATGGCAAAGAGGGTTGCTTGCGGCGAGCCGCAAACCCAAGAACGGACAGCTTATAATAATGATGACACTAGAGGAAATATAGTGATATCCCCTAGATACGGAACACTTGTTTGACTTAGAGGAGGCGGCCCGCCTCTTGGGGTTGCGCCCAATACGATCCGGCTTTGGGATGGGACGGGGAAGATCCGCTGTGTGGTACCGCCGGGAAGCGCAGGCGACCGAAAGGCAGGACGGAAGCGCCTGAGCGGCGCCTTGGAAGCTTTTGGTCTGTTTTAGGGCAGACTGGAAAGGTGGGCAGGAAGATGGAGACACAAGCCAGACCAGGCCAAGCCCCCACCGGGGATGGGTCATCAGCTCTTTCCCGAGAACGGGGTCCACGAGACATAAACGCCTTGTTGGCAAGAGGTTACCAGGTGGAGACTTGCCGTAACTGCCATAATGCCGTCATTGACGTCGAGGGTACAGCCAGGGGCATCGATGAAAGCCTGGCCAGGCTGGAGCTGGGTGGCAGATTGCGCGCGAAGGAGGGCGGGAGGCTCCTTTACCATCACCTCTTTCGTGTAGCCATAGCCGGTTGCCCCAATAGCTGTTCCCAGCCACAAATCAAAGATTTCGGGGTGCAAGGGCGTTCCCGACCGGAAATCACCGCGGAGGAATGCAGCCATTGCGGCCTCTGTGAAGCTGCTTGTGATGAGGCTGCTGTTAGGGTCGGCGCGGAGGGGCCAGTTATTGACACCTCTCTTTGTGTCCAGTGCGAACAGTGTGCGCGGGTCTGTCCCACGGGGACCATTGTAGCTGCGCGGAGGGGTAGCTTGGTGCTGGCGGGCGGTAAGTTGGGCCGGCACCCCCAACTGGCACGAACGGTGGCGGACATGGTCACCCCGGAGGAGGCCGCCGTTTTGGCAGTGCGGGCGGCGGAGATCTATGTCACCCGGGGTGCCCCCGGCGAACGCTTTGGCTGTATCCTGAACCGTTTGGGAGTGGGCGTCTTACAGGAACAGGAATCTGGTTCCTAAGGAAGCGTCAAAAGTGCGCTGGCTCGCAATAGCGGGAAATGAGCCCCGTTACGCACTATCCAAGATTCGTATTTAGAATCTAAAGCTGCGTGGGAAAGACTATTTCCAGGTGTTTTCCTAAGACAACAGCCCGATTTCTTGGGCCGTTGTTTTTTTGGGACAAAACGCGAGCAGAATAGAGGAGGGGGCCTTTCAATCGCTCCCTTTATACGGGTACTGGGAGATCCAAAAGTGCGTTGGCTCGTCTATTCGCTGGTGTTCCTCATTCTTCTGGGCTTTGCCCTACTGACGTTGGATACAATGCGCCGGGTCGCCGTAGTGGGGATGACGCCGGAAGCTATCGAAGGGAAGCGGGTTTGGCAACGATACGGTTGCGTTGACTGCCACATGATCTTTGGTAACGGTGATTATTCCAGCGCTGACCTGACCCGGGTCACTTCTCGGTACGGGATCGGTTGGTTGGAGGACTATCTTACCTCCGGTCCTCTGCTCCCACAGTCTAAGGGCAAGCGACATCCGGCCGTAAAACGGGAAGAGGCCAAGGTCTTGGTGGCCTTCTTCGCCGCCATTGCCAAGATTGGGACGGGAGCCTGGCCGCCACAACCCTTGCCCGTGAGAAGTCAGGGACAGGATACAGGCAACTGAAAAAAGTACATCCGGTTCTGGTGTGGGAGAAGTCCCCCCGTGGTACGACTGGCTTTGCCAGCGTCTGCACTTATGATGGGGCGGTCAGGGGTGATCCTGGGCGTGTTTCCTTTCCGGCGGTCCGCCAACCAAAAGGGGCGCAGAGTCAGCTTCAGGTCGCAGCCCAAGCCACCTGAGGTGGCCTACCCTTCGCAACAGGTGGCGGTACCTTTTCTGGTCACCGCCGCCCTGCTTCTGGGGTTGCAGGTCTTTATCGCTACCGCAGGGGCGTTGGATCTGGTTTTCCCCGACCTGCCGGCCCCCGTTCCCTTCAACGTGGGACGCTCTATCCACCTTAACCTCAGCCTCCTCTGGCCTGTCGTTGGCTTGATGGGAGGAGTCTTTTACATCCTACCTCTGGAAGTCAGAGCTGAACTGGTCAGCCCCAGGCTGGCCCGGCTGCAGTTCTGGCTAGTCCTGGCGACTACTTTGGGCATCCTGGGAAGCCTGGCCTTGGGTTACACTGAGGGAAGAGAATACCTAGAAGCTACGCGTCCCTTCGACGTGGCCCTGCTTCTCATCCTGGGACTTTTTGCCTACAATGTGCTTCGGACCATCGGCTGGCGGCCCAGGCCTTGGCGCCCCACTCTTTTTGGGCTCTGGTCGGGAATAGTCCTGGCCCTGTTAGCCTATCTGGCTAACGCTTTTTTCTTTCCCAACCCCGCAGTAGATGAATACCTGAAATTCTGGGTGGTCCATCTCTGGGAGGAGGGTCTCTTCGAGCTCTTGGCTATTGCTTTGATCGGCAACCTTCTGCTCGCCTTCACCGGGCTTGGAGAGCAAAAGCTGGAGAAATGGTACGCTGTAGAGATCATTCTGGTTCTTTGCACCGGGTTTTTTGCCACCGGGCACCATTACTTCTGGATTGGAGTTCCCTCTTATTGGCTCTACCTCGGGGGGGTTTTTGGCGCTCTACAACCTGTACCCATCCTTCTTTTGAGTCTGGAGGTTCTCTCCAGCGCTAGGAAGGCTGCCCTCACCGCGTTTTCCGATCCGGCGATGGGCTTTCTTTTGTCTAGCGTCCTTTGGAATCTTGTGGGGGCAGGGGGTCTTGGGTTTCTGATCACCACTCCCCCCATTAATCGCTACACCCACGGTACTTACATCACCTCGGCCCACGCCCACGCCGCCCTCTTTGGAACCTATGGTTTCCTGGTTCTGGCCGCCATCCACTTCATCCTGCCCCGCCTCACCCGGCTGAAAATGCACCACGGTCTTTGGAGCCTGAGCCTTTTAAATCTGGGCTTGCTGGTGATGACAGTAGCGCTTTTCCTGGCGGGTTTTCTGCAAACCTACCTCTGGCGTGTGGGCGGATGGGGATTCGGCACGGTCCGGCTACTTCTCCGGCCATATCTGGCGCTACGGGTTTTGGGAGGGTTTATCTTTGCCTGCGGCGGGGTCTTGCCGGCCTGGGACATACTGAGTGGTTGGTACGTGCAACGCCGCTAGGAGACCGCTAAGTCTTTAGCTTTAATTCGCCATTCTAGTTGAAACTTTCCTGGCAGGTGGAAGGTTTTTTCTCATGGATGGCGAAATTACTGAAGGCGCCTTAAAACTTGGGAAAGAGGGGTGGCTTATGCCTAGAAGTCAAAAGATCGCGTTCAGCATGGCCTCACTGGCGGCAGCTTTAGTGGGGCAGGCCTTTTCCACTTATGTTATCTTCTTTTACGTCGACCACCTGAAACTTTCGGCTCAGTTGGTCGGAAGCGGGATGATCCTCTATGGGATTTGGAACGCGATCAATGACCCCCTCATTGGACAGATTTCCGATCGTACGCACACGCGCTGGGGAAGAAGAATCCCCTATGTCCTGGCGGGAGCCATACCCTTGGGGTTATCATTCATCCTGGTCTGGCTGCCGCCCTTCTCCGTGGCCGCCGGCCAGTCCTGGCCCCTTTTCCTCTACTTCCTTGGAATCATCTTTGTCTATGATACCCTGTTTACCATCGTTTTCCTGAATTGGTCCGCCCTCTTTCCTGAAATGTATCCCGGCCTAGCGGAGAGAACGGAGGTCATGGCTTGGCGGCAAGGACTGGGGATTATCGGAATGATGGCAGGAATCGCCTTACCACCCATGATCTATGGTTCGGTGGGTTGGGGCAACATGGGGATCATCTTCGGTATCATCTCTATCAGCACGGTCCTGGTTTCCATGTGGGGCAGCCGTGAGAAGCCCGAGTTCAGCCAGGACGAAGGGCTACCCCTCCTGGAGGCTCTGCGGGCCACTTTCCTCAACCGCTCCTTTGCCACCTACATCGCCGCTATCTTCCTTGTGGAATTCGTCTTCGTCATGCTTACCGCCACCATTCCCTTCTACGCGAAATACGTCCTGAAGATCGGCGAGTTTCAAACCTCGCTGATGCTGGGGATGATCTTTATTGTGGCCCTGCCGATGGTGGTGGTCTGGGGACGCTATACTGTTAAGGCCGGGGCGTTAAAGGCCTTTATCTTCTCCACCTTGCTCTTTGGGGTTTCCCTTGTCCCTTTTCTCTTCGTTTCCAGTTTCTTGGGTGGCTTGATCGTCGCCGGCTTGATGGGGCTGGGTCTGGCGGGCCTGATCTTACTGATGGACATAATGCTTTCTGATGTCATCGATGAGGATGAGCTGAAAACTGGAACCAGGCGGGAGGGGATGTATTTCGGCACCAATGGCTTTATGGTCCGCCTGGGGATTTCCCTGCAGGCTTTGGTCATGACCACCGTTTTGAAAGTGAGCGGTTATGACCCGAACCTGGCCGTACAACCAGCCTCGGCTATCGCCGGTCTCCGGTTCCTGATGACGGCAGTTCCCCTGGTAGCCCTAATCATATCCGTGCTAGTCCTGCGCTACTACCCCCTCCATGGACCCAGGTTGGAGGAGGTCCGGGCGGCCGTAGCGCGATTACACGAGGAGAAAGCGGCACGTCAGGCCTGAAAAACCGACCCTTTCCGGGCGGGCCATTGGAGCCAGAGGATGCTTCCCAGGATAAAGAGCCCGCCTGTACCCTGGAGGAGGCTCAACCTCTCACCGAGAAAGAGAATGGAAAGCAGGATGGTTACCAGGGGTTCCACGGTGCTGACAATGGAGGCCAGGGGAGCGCCGATGAGTTTGACGGCTTGAAAGAAAGTAGCGATGGCCAACCCGGTAGAGATGAGGGCCATGGTCAGGAGCGCGATCCAGGTCGCCAGTGGAAGGTGAAAACTTAATTGCCCGGTGAAAAGGGAATAGATGAGGTAGACCAGAGCCCCGGAGGTGATGGCATAGGTTGAGGCCACCTGGGGCTCGACTCTTTTGAGGATACTGTTCCCCGCCAGGATATAGAGGGCATAGGTGAAGGCGGCGGTTAGGCCAAAGAAGGTCCCAACAGCGTTGGCTCCGCTCCAGGAGCCGCCCAACATAAGAGCCAGACCGAGAAACGACGCCAATACCGCCAGGCCCCTTTTCCAGGAAAGCCTCTCCTCCCCCACGAGATGACTTAAACCGGCCACCAGGGCGGGGTAAGTGTAGAGAAAAAGGGCGGAAAGAGAGGCTGGAAGGAGGCTTAATCCCTTGAAGTAGAGGGAGGACATGACGCCGTAGCCCAGAGCCCCCAATAGAAACAGTGAGAACAGCTCTCTGCGGGGGACCGTCAGGTTGCGTTTGGGCTGGCGGCCTGGCGATGGCGGAGGGGTCAAAACTGTTCCGCCGGACAAGCTGGCCCAGAGCAGGGCGGCGGCAAGGAGAAAACGCAGGGTAAGAACTTGGGTAACGTTGGCACCGCCGGCATAGGCTACCTTGGCTAACAAGGGCATCAACCCAAAACCCGCACCGGAGACGGCGGCCAGCGCTATGCCTTTTTCAGTTTGAGACAAGGACAAGGGTATCACCTTTTAAGAACCTTATAGCAATGATGTTGCGATCGGACAAATCACCCGGGTTGGAATACGACAGGGGCAAAATCCTATCCAGACAACTAAGATTAAGGATAGCAGTTTTTTTCCCTTCTGCCAAGGCTTTGCTCAAAGGCAGTTTATTCCCCGGCAAGAGAGCTCTTGTGGTCTCAGAGCATCACTGGAGGTGTCTACCGCCGAAGTGTTGAGATAATCGAGACAGGATGGGCTAAACTAACGATTTTCCGGCATCGATATCATGCAAGTAAGGGATAGCAGACCTTCGGCAGCTTTTTCCCGCGGCCTCCTATCTCGCTAACGGGAGGTAGCCACCAATGAGCATATGGAACAAACTATCTTATCGGATCGCTTTGAGCTATGTCTTCTTCATGCTGGCCCTTCTGGTGGGAGGGGCCATGGGCATTTGGGGGGTTTCCTCCAAAGACGCCATCTATCGTTCCCTTCTCAATAAGACCATCCCGGCGGATCGGGCGGTGGGTGGCCTGAAGGCCTCTTTAGCCGAAACGGCCTATCATCTGGAGGGGTACCTGGTCGATTGGGACGAGTCGCGTCGACAGAGACTGGAGACCAGCTATGCCGCCACCAGGGACTTTGCCAATAAGCTCCAGGCGGGGGTGGACTGGCCGGAGGGTAGAGCTGTCCTGGGGGGTCTGGTAGAAAGCCTGGACCAACTGGGAAGACTCAAGCAACAGGCCGTAACGGATAAGAAGACGGCCGCGGATATTGCATTCCGGGAGCAATTGGAGAGTGCCGTTAACAATGCCAGCAGCCGAGCCGAGGACTTGACCCGTGCCATCCGTAACCAGCAGAGCCTTCTTTCGGGCGCGGCCGAGGCTACGACCCGGAAATTTGACTACCTCACTATTGCCAGCCTCCTGATCATATTTGGCGGAGGTATCCTGGGGAGTATTTTGGTCGTCCGTTCCATCCAGCGTCCCCTGGACATGATCCTGCGGGAATCGGAGGAAATGGGCAAGGGAGACTTGACGGTCCAGAGCCTTCCCACCGATCGCCGGGATGAGTTTGGCAGCGTGGCCCGAGCCTTTGAGAAAACAATGAACAACCTGGAGACCTTGATTAGGGGCGTCAGGCAACTGTCGGCCAGGCTGGCCAGGATGGGGGAGGAGGTAGGGGCTTCCCTGGAGAGAGAGTCAGAAGTGGCCCGAGAGACAGGGCAGGGGATCGAGGCGGTGGCGGGCGGAGCCAAAGAGCAGAGCCAGAACCTGGAGCATACGGTGGTCGCGGTTCGGCAGTTGGGTGAGGCTATCAGCCAGATTGCCGGCGGGGCCCAGGAACAAGCCCGCGGGGTAAATGAGTCTTCCTCCTTCATCGGGGAGATGGCCCGCACTATTGAAGAGGTTGCCAATAAGGCCAAGATTTCCGCGGCGGCCAGTGCCCAGGCCACTGAGGACGCTCGGAGTGGTCAAGCGGCCGTCTCCAGGACCGTAGAGGGTAACCTGCGTATCCGAGAGTCAGTTTTTGAAGCTGCCAACCGGATGAAGGAATTGGGGGAGCATTCCCAAAAGATAGGCGAGATAGTCGAGGTCATCAGCGATATTGCCGATCAGACCAACCTCTTGGCCCTCAACGCGGCCATTGAAGCCGCTCGCGCCGGCGAACACGGCCGAGGTTTTGCCGTGGTTGCCGATGAGGTGAGGAAGTTGGCGGAAAGGTCCGGACGGGCCACCCGGGAGATTGGGGAGCTCATCGGTACCATTCAGAGGGTTACCGCCTGGGCCGTGGCTGCCATGGAGAAGGGAAAGGAGGAGACGGAAGCCGGGAGCAGCCTCGTGGAAGAAGCCGGACGAGCCCTGGAGGCTATCCTGACCAGCGTCGAGGCAACTGTCAGCCAGGCGGAAGAGATTACGGCGGCCACGCAAAGACTCCTGCAAGATGGCCAAGAAGCGGTGAAGGCCATGGATTCTGTGGCGAGTGTCACCGAGGAGAACTCAGCGGCGGCGGAGGAGATGGCGGCTTCCAGCAATGAGGTGCTGGAACGGGTCAAGGAAATCGCCTCTATTGCCGAAAAACATGCCGAGGTCGCCCAACATCTGGCCTCATTATCCGGGGCTGGAGAGGCCCGCCGCGCCGAGGTGAACCGGCAAGTGGCAGGACTCATGGAGATAGTGAAGGAATTAGACGAAAGGCTTGATTTCTTCCACCTTTCCGAGAAATAGCCAGTTATTGCCCTTCTTATACGTCCCGCCCGGGCAGCCACACTATTTCCAGATGAAGGAAGTTATCTCCTATTTCCAGCTTTAGGTCGGCCACGGCCGGGACGGCCACTGGAATCCCTTCGTGGATTAGTTCATCGGCCTCCAGCGAAGCCGCCAGGCTACGCAGGAAATCTACCAGATCCTCCCGTGTCTGTCGCTTTTTCTCCACTAAAAGCCCCCCATTTTTTCCTTAGCAAAAAGGAATTTGCTCTTTCTTACCGAAATAGTTATGCCAAGAAAACAATACTTCATACTAGTCTAGGGCCGGGGGAGTGTATACCGATGAAATACCGTATTGCCATTGGCCAGATCAGTCACGAGACTAATGCCTTCAGCCCCCTCTTGACCGACTTGGAGGCTTTTTCTCAGCGGGGCCTGCACTTCGGCGCCGATATTCTTAAGAGTTATGAGAATACCAAGACCGGGTTGGGTGGCTTCCTAGACTACCTGCTGCAGCATGGGGCCAGGATGATTCCGACGATCTCGGCCACGGCGGTCCCATCCGGAGTGGTGAGACGAAACGCCTATGATTTTCTCAAGAAAGGTCTCCTGGATCGCCTGCGTGAAGAACAATGGGTCGATGGGGTTCTTCTGGCTTTACACGGAGCCATGGTTGTGGAGGATCTCCCCGATCCCGAAGGGGATTTGCTTAAGGCCGTGCGTTCTTTCTTGGGGCCTGCTGTACCGGTGGTAGCTACCCTGGATCTGCACGCCAACGTGACGGAGGAGATGGTGGAGCACGCTACGGGACTCTTCGGTTATGACACCAACCCGCACGTCGACGCCTTCGAGCGGGGCCTGGAAGCGGCGGCTTTTCTCTTGGACGTCCTTGAGGGCAAAAAGAGACCGGTGATGGCCCTGGTAAAGCCCCCCCTGATGCCTCCTACCGTGAATATGAGAACCGCGGAGGGGCCGATGGTCGACCTCTTCCATTTGGCCCGGGACTGGGAGGGGAAGCGGGGGGTCATCAATGTCTCTGTTTTTGGAGGTTTTCCTTTTTCGGATATCAAAGAGGCTGGGGTTGGTGTAGTGGCCCTGACGGACGGTGACGCGGGACTAGCTCGGGCTGCCGCCAGCGATGTGGCCAGGCTCGCTTGGGATCTGCGGTATCAGTTTCTCAAGACCTTGGTACCACCCAAGGAGGCCGTAGCCAGAGCCATGACCGCTCCGGCCGGACCGGTGGTCCTGGCTGATGTCGCTGATAACCCGGGGGGAGGTGGCTCGGGGGATACCACCCAGCTTTTGGCCACCTTGTTGGAGATGGATGCCCGTGAGGTGGGTTTTGCCCTGATCTGGGACCCGCAGGCGGTGGAGGAGGCCATCAGGGCCGGGGTCGGTCAGGAGGTAACTCTTCGTGTGGGGGGCAAGACCGAGCCGGCTCATGGTGCGCCCCTCTCTTTGACGGGGCGGGTCAAGACGATCTCCGACGGGGTTTTCGTCAACCGGGGGCCCATGGCCACCGGGCTTCGGGTGGAGGCAGGAAGGAGTGTGCTCTTTCAAACTCAGGGCCTGGACATCGTCCTCACTGAGAACCGCCTGGCTCCCAATGATCCGGAGATTTTTCGCCACCTGGGGGTTGACCCGTCTCAGAAAAAGATCCTGGTTTTGAAATCGCGAGGACATTTCCGAGCGGCCTTTGAGCCGATAGCTAGGGAGATCATTGAGGTGGACTGCCCGGGGTTTGCCAGTCCTAACCTGTCCTGGTTTAGCTACCGCAATGTACGGCGGCCCATCTTTCCCCTGGACAAAATGGATGCGGAAGGGTGGACCTTCGAGAAAAGCGAGAGGAGAGGAAACATGGAGGGACTTTTCGCGCCTTTGGACTATCGGGGCCTGCGCCTGAGGAATCGTATCGTTATGCCGCCCATGGCCAATAATATGGCCACTGAGGCTGGAGAAGTGACCAGGGAGATGATCCAGCATTATAAGAAGCGCGCCAAGGCCGAGGTGGGACTCGTAATCGTTGAGCATAGCTATGTTCATCCCCTGGGTAGGGTCAACAAGAATCAGTTGGGCATTCACGGGGAGCACGTCTTGACCGGCTTGCGGCAGCTGGCTCATAACATCATCTCCGGACGGGCCGCCACAGGAATTCAAATTACCCATGGTGGTAGCGCGGTTGCCAGCGCGGTCAACGGGGAGGCGGCGGTGGCTCCTTCCCCCATCCCCCATCCGCGGGGAGAGGAGGTGCCCAGAGAACTCAGCCAGGCCGAGATGGCCGAGATCCGCCAGGCCTTTGCGATGGCGGCCAGGAGGGCGAAGTTGGCCGGCTTTAATATGGTTGAGATTCACGGAGCCCATGGGTACCTTTTGAATCAATTCTATTCCCCTCTGACCAATCACCGCAGCGATGACTATGGCGGAAGCCGGGAAAATCGCCTGCGTTTCCCCCTGGAGGTGGTGAGGGCCGTCCGGGAAGCGGTGGGGCGCGAATTCCCTGTTTTCTACCGGCTGGGGGCTGATGATGGTCAACCGGGGGGGTTGACCGTCGATGACGCCAGGTTTGCCGCCCCCAGGTTGGTCGACGCTGGTGTCGATATCCTGGATATCTCCGGGGGTCTCATGGGTTCCAGGCCGACCGGCGCTGAACCCGGTTACTTTGTGCCTCTCGCGGTGGCTGTCAAGGAGGTGGTCAAGGTCCCGGTCCTGGTCACCGGTGGCATCACCGACCCTCTTTTTGCCGAACAGTTGATCCGCGAGGGGAAGACCGATCTGGTTGGTATTGGCCGAGCCCTGCTGCAAGACCCCAATTGGGCGATAAAGGCCAAGGTGGTCCTGAAAAGCCGCCACAGTCTGTGACATTTCCATGGCGGCCGTGCTTCTGGCGGCTTTAGCCAAAAGCCGCCACAGTCTGTGACATTTCTAAAAAGGTTCTTTCTTGCAGATTGCGCCACACCGCAGGTGGGGGTTTTTCAGCGGTCTCCCAGGAGTCATGAAACCTCCTGGATTGGCATAAGGGTTATGAGGGGAGTACAAAAAACCATGCCTGGCTTGCCGTGGCTTGTTTTGGCTGTGGCTTATCTTTTGGGTTCCTTTCCTTCGGCTTACCTCCTGGCCAGGTTATTCCGGGGCGTGGACATCCGGGTTACGGGGAGCGGCAACGTCGGAGGAATGAACGCCTTGCGCAACGTTGGCTTCTGGCCTGGCCTTTTGACCGGTCTCCTGGATGTGGGGAAGGGCAGCCTGGCCGTCTACCTGGCGCAAAGGTTTACTGGGAATCCTGGGCTTTCTCTCCTGGCCGGGGTGGGGGTGGTCCTGGGACACAACTACATGATTTGGCTGGGTTTCAAGGGTGGAAAAGGACTGGGGGCCACGGCGGGAGCACTCCTGGTTCTTTCACCCCTGACCGTCCTCTATGCGCTGCTCGGCCTAGCCCTGGTCTCCCTTCTCCTTAGAGATACCAATCTGGGGAGCGGGATGGGGATCCTGCTTTTGCCGCTGATCCTCTGGCTGCAAAAAGGTGAAGCGGGCTGGGTCTGGATGGGGTTGGCGATAGGCTTGATTGTTTTTTCCAAGCACCTGGGAGATCTGGCAGATTACTTGAAAGGGCGGCGGCAGTTGTTTTGAGGGAAGGGGTCGGCGGAGTGCAGGAAGTTGAAGTGGTCACAGACAGTACGGCCATGGTTCCGGAAGAGTTGATAAAGGAGCTCGCCATCACCGTGGTTCCAGCCAAGGTGATCTTTGGTCACGAGGTTTACTCCGATGGGGTCGACCTGACCCCGGCCGGGTTTTACCGCAAATTGGCTGAAGCAGGAGCTCATCCCACCACTTCACAGCCTTCCCCCGGGCAATACCTGAAGGTGTTTGCTGAACTCGCCCGAAGGGCCAAGAGCATCATTTGCCTGACTCCGGCTCGATCCCTGAGCGGCATATTTGCCTCGGCGGCAGAAGCGATGAACCTCTTCTTGGAGCAACGGGCCGATTTTCTTATAGAAGTTCTCGATACCAGGACGGCCACGGCTTCCCAGGGTCTTTTGGTCCTGGAGGCGGCCCGGCTGGCGCAAAGGAATCTTGGTCTTGTCCAAATCCGGGATAGGATCATCCATTTATCCAAAAGAACCAGGGTCTATGCTGGCCTCGATACCCTCAAATACCTGGCCCGGGGAGGGCGAATCGGGCGAGCGGCTGAACTCTTGGGAACCTTGTTGCAGATCAAGCCCATTGTCACCCTTTCCGATGGATTAATCACCCCGGTTCTCAGAGTACGCACCCGGGAACAGGTTTTGCAGAGCCTTCTGGGGCTTTTGGAGACCGATGCTGGCCATGGTTTGCGCTGGCATATAGCGGTAATGCACAGCGAGGCTCTGGCCCAGGCTGAGGAACTGGCCCGGCGAATACGGGCGCGCTTTGATCCCTTCGAACTCCATATCTTAACCCTGACCCCCGCCCTGGGTGTTCATAGTGGTCCCGGGGTGTTGGGGATAGCCTATTATAACGAGAAGATCCAGACGGGCTAACCGCTCCAAGCGCAATTTGTCAGAGATCTTCCCAGTAAGCGGCTGGGAGAAACCCCTTTACGGGGGTTTTTTAAATTTTACCCCTTGATATTTCGGGACCAAAAATTTATAATACGGTGAGGGCCGTCATCATACAAATCACACTTATCACATCGAAATCCAAGGGGGGTAAGGGTCCATGCACCGGGGAGAATTCTTCGGGGTGGCTACCGTCGGGGAGCGGGGACAAATCGTTATCCCCATTGAAGCCAGGAAGGCCTACAACATCGAGATTGGCGACAAACTGATGGTCTTTGGCCGGCGCTATGCCGGGGGACTTCTCTTGGTCCAGGCCGATGTCTTTTTGAACCATGTCCAGGAGACCATGACTGAACTGACGGACCTGGGAAGACTGTTGGAGGACTTGCGAGGTAAGGGGATGATCGAGAGGGATTCCACCGCGGGGCCAGCTCTGGAACCGGAGGCGAAGCCTTCCCCGGCATCAGGTAATGATTCCGTAAGCCAGGGAAAGGATGGATCTGGTGGCCCCGTGGGGGAAAAAGGACGGCGACGGGATAGGTGACATCCCTCCTGGGAGACCGCTGAAAAAACCCCATCTGCGGCGTGGCGCAATCTGCAAGAAAGAACCTTTTTATTAAAGGGGGCGTTACTATTGCAGGTTGTCGCTCCGGCGGCTCCACGCCCAACGTACTACCTAGAAGTCTCCTGGATCCCCATGCCGCCCTTGGCAGCGCCACAAAGGAATGAAACGCCCGAGCGGCGCCAGGGAAGTAACTGGTTTTGTCAGGGTACTGTGATTTCTGCAGGCCCAAAGAATGAAAGGGGGCCGCGCTGGCGGCGGTAGTTCCGCAGTTCAGCCTGGTACAATGAAAATCTTACGCCGGCTCTTGCAATATCAACGCCCCTATTGGTATCTGGTTTTTTCCTCCTTAGCCTTGATTTTCGTCGTTTCCGGCCTGGGCTTGGTGACACCCTGGATCTTGAAATGGGTGGTGGATGAAGGACTGAGCCGGGGGAACTATCGACTCCTGCTCCCGGCCGCTCTGGTCATTTTCCTGGTGGCCGTGGTCCGGGGGGCGCTGACATTTGCCCAACGCTACACCATTCAATACACTTCCAATCGGATAATCTACGATCTAAGGAATCTACTCTATAACCATCTCCAGCAGCTCTCCTTCGGTTTTTACGATCAGGCTCAGACGGGCCAGCTGATGTCTCGCCTGACGGCGGATGTGGAGACCCTGAATCAGTTCCTGGGCATGGGCCTTGTTCAGCTGACCAGTAACATCTTTACCTTCCTGGGGGTACTCACGGTCCTCTTCGGTCTTGATTGGCGATTGACCCTGGTCTCTATGGCTACCATGCCCTTCCTTTTTTATGCCGTCTATCAAATGGCTCGCAAGGTTAGGCCCATGTTCTATCAGGTGCAACAGCAGATGGCGGTTTTGACGGCCACCCTTCAGGAGAACGTCACCGGCATGCGGGTGGTTAAGGCCTTTGCCCGGGAGGATCATGAGGTAGGCAAGTTTCAGAAGGATAGCCGGGAATATATGAGGAGGAACGTCACGGCCGCCCGTCTCCAGGCCTTTTATGTTCCCTTCATGAACTTCCTTACGGCCGCTTCCACGGCCCTGATTATCTGGTACGGCGGGTTGGAAGTGACCCGCGGTCGGTTGAGCCTGGGGACACTCATCGCCTTTAACACCTACCTGACCCAGCTGGTCATGCCCGTCAGAATGCTGGGGCTCTTCGTCAACCTGGCGGAGCGAGCCATGGCCTCCAGCCAGCGAATCTTTGAACTCTTGGACACCAGGGCCGAGGTTCAGGATTCGCCTACCGCCCGACCGTTGCCTCGCCTCGGCGGGCACGTTCGCTTTGATCATGCCTCTTTCAGCTATGACGGGAAGGTTCCCGTTCTCGACGACATCAACCTGGAGGTTCAGCCCGGACAGACCATTGCTATTCTGGGGGCCACAGGATCAGGGAAGTCCAGCCTGATCAACCTCATCCCTCGATTTTACGATGTGACGGGCGGCCGGGTCTTGATTGACGGGCAGGATGTCCGGGACGTGACCCTGGAGAGCCTGCGACGGCAAATTGGGGTGGTGACCCAGGAAACCTTCCTCTTTTCGGCCACCCTCCGTGAAAACATTGCCTATGGCAAACCGGAAGCGACCATGGAGGAAATCATTAGGGCGGCCAAAGCGGCTCATATCCATGACTTCATTATGACCCTCCCGCGAAGGTATGACACCATCATTGGGGAGCGGGGGGTAGGGCTTTCCGGCGGGCAGAAGCAAAGGGTGGCCATCGCCCGGGCCCTCCTCATGGATGCGCGGATCCTCCTGCTGGATGAATCCACCTCCAGCGTGGACGCTGAGACGGAGTATCGCATCCAGAAGGCCTTCGCCGAGCTTCTTCAAAGGAGGACCAGTTTTATCATCGCCCAGCGCCTTTCCACCGTTCGTAATGCGGACCGGATCATAGTCCTGGAGCGAGGGAGAATTGTAGAGGAAGGGACCCACGAGGAACTGTTGGGCAGCGGCGGTATCTATTCTAGGATATACCATCTCCAACTCCTCGGTCAAAAGGAGGCCGCGCCAGGTGAGCGGAGTTCCGCGCCGGACCCTGTGGAGGAGGGGTCTGGGTATCACCCTGGGGCAGGGATTCGGCCGGGGGGAGCAGCAGAAGGTCGACCAGGACCAGGAATGAGCTTCGGACTGGGGCAACCCGGGAAAGGACCACACCGTGGTGGATCGATTAGCCAGGCGGGCGTCGGTGGCCGAAAGCCAGGAGCCGGCGTTAGTTCATCCCACTTTGATCCTTTGAAGTAGATGACGTCAGCAAGATCCGAAACGCGGTGAAACCCATAGGGTTAGTCTGACTTTGATCTTCGGGAGTGAAGACGTATGTGGGCTGGCGGAGGCGGTTTTGGCGGCGGCCCGGGTCATGGTTTCGACCGGGCTGATGGTGCGGGGCTTTCCCGTATCAACCGGAAGGTCTTGCTGCGACTTTGGGAACACATCTGGCCTTTTCGGTTTTATTTCCTTCTGGGCGTCATCCTGATGTTCATTGTCTCGTTGAGTGGATTGGCCGGCCCCTACCTCTTAAAGGTGGCCATTGACCAGTACATTACCCGGGGTGACCTGGCGGGTGTTACCAGGATTGCCCTCATCTATCTGGGGCTGTTTCTGCTGAACTGGCTAGCTACCTACAGCCAGACTTATATCATTTCCTGGACGGGACAAAGCGTTATCTTTTCCATCCGGATGGGCTTGTTTCAACACCTTCAGCGGCTCGGCTTTACCTTCTATGATCGACTGGAGGCCGGGCGGATCATGTCCCGGGTGACCAACGACGTTGATGCATTAAACCAATTGGTCTCCTCTGGGTTGGTTAGCCTGGTCAACGACTTTTTGACCATTTTTGGCATAATCATCATTATGATCAAGATGGATTATCACCTGGCTCTGGTCAGCTTCACCACCATCCCCCTGATCATAGCCCTGGTGGCTTTCTTTCAGATCAGGATGACCAGGGCTTTTCACCGGGTCCGCCGCCGTATCGCCGATGTCAATGCCACCTTACAGGAGAGCATCTCGGGCATGAAGACTATTCAGGCCTTCAGCCGCGAGGAGGTCAATCTGCAGCGCTTCGATTCCACCAACCAGGAAAACCTGCAGGCCAACCTTCAGGTGGCCACCCTGACCTCGGTCTTCTTCCCTATGGTGGAGTTGATCGGGGCCATCGGCACGTCGCTAGTGGTCTGGTACGGGGGATGGCAGATAGCCGGGCATCAGGTCAGCTTGGGCACCCTGGTCGCCTTCCTGGGCTATGTTACCAGGTTTTTTATGCCAATTCGCGACCTTAGCCAGGTCTACAATCTTTTCCTCTCGGCCACCGTCTCCACGGAAAGGATCTTTGAATTCCTGGATGAAGAGCCCGATGTCAAGGAATCCCCAGGGGCCGAAGAGCTCCTCCCCCTCTCGCGGGAGATCCGTTTCGAGGAAGTTACTTTTGGTTATGATCCCTCTCTCCCTGTCCTGAAAGGGGTCAATCTTCAAGCTCGGGCCGGGGAGACCGTGGCCCTGGTCGGACCCACCGGGGCCGGTAAGACCTCCATCATCAACCTTCTGGGGCGTTTCTATGACCCGCAGGATGGGCGGATCACTGTTGACGGGACCGATATCAGGGCTGTGACGCTCCTTTCCCTGCGCCGGCAGATGGGAGTAGTGCTTCAGGATACCTTCATCTTTTCCGGGACCATCAAGGAAAACATCCGTTATGGTCGCCTGGAGGCGACGGATGAGGAGGTGGTGGCGGCGGCCCAGGCTGTCGGGGCCCACGACTTCATCCTGCGCTTCCCAGAGGGATATGACACGGAGGTTAATGAAAGGGGATCGAAGCTCTCGGTGGGGCAGCGCCAGCTCCTGGCCTTTGCTCGGGCTCTTATTGCCAACCCCAGGATCCTGATCCTGGACGAGGCGACCTCCAGTGTCGACGCCTATACCGAACTCTTAATTCAGCAGGCCCTGGAACGTCTGCTGGCGGGCCGGACGGCCTTTGTCATTGCCCACCGGCTTTCGACTATTCGCAACGCCGCTCGGATCTACGTCATCGAAGACGGTCGGGTAGTGGAGTCGGGAAGGCACGATGAGCTCCTGGCCAGGGACGGGCGCTACGCGGAACTCTATCAGAAGCAGTTTGCGGGGGCGGTGGCGACGCACTAAGGGACGGAGGGAGTTAAGTAGTGTCAGAGCGGTTACTGGCCGTTTTCCGAACCCTCTTTGATCACTTCGGTCCTCAAGGATGGTGGCCGGCCGAGACCCCCTTTGCGGTCATCGTTGGAGCCATTTTGACACAGAGCGTGTCCTGGCGCAATGCGGAGCGGGCCATCGATGAGTTGAGGCGGCGCGATCTCCTGGACCCCGTAGGGCTGTTTCGGATCCCCGAGGAGGAATTGGCCGAGTTCCTGCGTCCGGCGGGCTACTACCGAGCCAAGGCTCGAAAACTGAAGGCTTTTCTTCAACACCTCTTTTCCCAATACGGAGGGAACCTCCAGGGTCTTCTGGATCGGCCGACGGAGGAACTACGAGGGGAGCTTTTGGCCCTTTATGGCATTGGGCCGGAGACAGCTGACTCCATTGTCCTTTAT
>JAMCWA010000057.1 GCA_023475165.1 Bacillota bacterium
CCTGGCCATACTCTTCTCACAGCGAGACCGGTATTTTCAGGGCGGGCCAGATCCAAACGCTCCCCATTAACTGCCGGCCAGAGCCCCTCCGGGCGAAAACGGATCAGCAGGACCAGGGCCAGCCCGTAGATTAACATGCGGTAGACACTGTACTGCCGTAAAGCCTCCGGCAAAACCGTCAGGATGATGGCCCCGGCCACCACCCCCAGGACATTCCCGCTCCCCCCCAAAATGACCATGGCAAAGATCGTGATGACCTCGGCCAGGGTGAAGTTCTGCGGGAAGACCGCTCCCTGCCAGGCGGCGAAGAAGACCCCGGCCAGACCGGCAAGAAAAGCACCGACGGCAAAGGCCTGGAGTTTATACCAAGTGGGGTTAATCCCCTGGAAAGAGGCCACCGTCTCATCTTCTTTCAAGGCCCGCCAGGCCCGTCCAATGTAGGAGCCGGCCAGTCGCTGTGAGAAGAGTATGGCCAGGGCGGCAAAAGCCCAGACCAGGAGGAATAGCTGCCGCGGCTGAACCAGGGGAACACCCAGGAACACCGGCGGATCAATCCTCAATAACCCGTTGGGGCCGTTGGTGATGTTAATAGGGCGGTCAAGATTCACCAGCAGAATCCGGATGATCTCGCCAAAACCCAGGGTAACGATGGCGAGGTAGTCCCCCTTCAAGCGCAGGCTGGGGAACCCCAGCAAGATACCCGTCCCGGCTGCCAAAAGGGCGGCCAACGGGAGAACTACCCAGAAGGAGAGATGCCAGCCAAAATGCGGCGAGGCCAGGAGGGCATAGGTATAGGCTCCTACGGCGTAGAAAGCGATGTAGCCTAAATCCAGCAACCCGGCCAACCCCACCACGACGTTCAACCCAAGGGACAAGAGGACATATAATCCCGCCAGGGTGCCCAGGCGCAGGTAATAGGGATTCTGGACCAGGAAGGGAAAGAGCAGCCCGGTCAGGGCGGCCACGGCCAGCCTTCCCTCCCTCCCCATCTTGCTCCAAAGATATGAAACAATACCTGAGACTTTGGCTGGAGGATTAAGCCGACGGATGATTTCTTCAGTGAGAGACATAATCTTCCTCCGAATTCCCTGTCGCAAAGACGGGCTCTGAACGGTGCTCGCTGTGGGTGTCGGACGGTGGGCTAAGCTCTACCGCGATGCGGTCGGCGTGGGTGACGCGAGAGCGAGGACGGCAACGCTCCAGCGGCACCCATCCACCCTCACACCTTCTCCGCCACCTGTTTTCCTAACAGCCCGCTAGGGCGAAGAAGCAGAGCCAGCACCAGGAGGGTAAAGGCGATAACGTCCTTGTAAACCGGCTCGATAAAGGCCACCCCCAGGCTTTCCGCCAACCCCAGGATGAGACCGCCCAACATAGCCCCGCGCAGATTACCGATGCCTCCCAAGACGGCGGCGGTAAAGGCCTTCATCCCAGCGGAAAAGCCCATGAAGAAATCGATCTGGCCATAATATAGGCCGACCAGGACCCCGGCAATCCCGGCCAGGGCGGACCCAAGAAGAAAGGTCAAGGTGATGATCCGCTGCGGGCTGATACCCTGGTAGGCGGCGGCTTCACTGTCTTCCGCCGTGGCTCGCATGGCCCGCCCCAGCCTGGTCTTTCTGACCAAAAGATCCAGGAGGATCATCAGGATGAGGCTCACTCCCAGGACAAAGACCTTGACTGCTGGCAGTGTTACTTCCCCCAAGATCAGGCCCAGTCCGGACGGAAAGAATCTCTCCACCGGATAGATCTTGACCCGCGCCCCCGTCGCCAGCATGACCACGTTTTGCAGGAAAATTGAGACCCCCAGGGCACTGAGGAGAGGCGACAGACGGGAAGCCCGCCGTAACGGTCGGTAGGCCAGGACCTCTACCGCGGCCCCCAGGAGGGCCGCCCCCCCGGACGCCAGCAAAAGAGCCAGGCCCAGACCCACCCATGGCGGCAGCCAGCCCCCGGTTCCGCCCAAGGTCATGGACAGGACGATCCACCCCAGAAAGGCTCCGCTCATGAAGATCTCCCCATGGGCGAAGTTTAGCATTTCCAGGATGCCATAGACCATGGAGTAGCCCAGGGCAATGAGGGCATAAACGCTGCCCAAGGCCACTCCATTGAAGACCTGTTGGAGTAATTGATCAAGCATCATAGCTTCACCAGGCTTTGACTGTTGTTCTTCCGGCCTCACTTTCGCTTCCCGCCAAAAGTGCCCCCAGAGGTTGTCAGCACCGCCGTGAGCTAACGGAGACCAAGGCGAGGGCGCGATCGCGGTATTGACCATCAAAAGGTTTTGGGCACCGCCGTGAGTGGTCGGGCCAGTTCCCGAGTGCGAAACCGGTGCCACCAAGCACCACCCGTGGTCCTCTTACTTCCCGCCTGCCGAAACCGTCTTCACCTGGACAAAATCGTCCCCCTTGACCTGCAGGACATAGATAGTCCCACCCAAGAGATCACCCTTATCGGTAAAGCCGATGGGGAAGCCCAGGATGCCGCGGTAGTCTCGCGTATTGTGAACTGCTGCCAGGACATCGGCCCGGGAAACCTTACCCCCGGCCTGGATCGACTTTTTGATGGCGTCCAGCAAAACCCGGGTGGCCTCATAGCTTTGGCCGGAAAAGATGCTCATGGCTCCGTACTTACCCTCAAAAGCCTTGACGAAATTCTTTGCCTCAGGGATCAGTTCCAGGCTGGGGCCAATGCTGGTGACATACATTCCCTCCGCCGTCCCACCGGAGGCCTTGATCAGCTGGTCTTTTTCCTTAAGACCGTCGCCGCCCATCACCTGAAACTTCAGGCCGGCGCTGCGGGCCTGCCGGACCAGGTTGGCTGCCTGGGCCGGATTGGGCAGGGCCAAAAAGAGGAGATCCGGGTTGGCCTGGCGAATCCGCAGGAGGATGGCCGCAAAATCCCGATCGTCAGGGGAAACTTGCCCTCGCTGAACCTGGCTCATCCCTAATTCCTTGAGCTTCTTTTCCACTTGATCCGCCAGACCCTGACCATAAATACCCTTGTCGTCAAGGATATAAACCCGTTGCGCCTTCAGGTCCTGGGCGATGAAGAGGGCCGCCGCCGGTCCCTGGTCGTCATCCCGCGGACAGATGCGATGCATCACCTTATACCCCTGCTGAGTGAGTTTAGGATTGGTGGCCGATTGACTGATGACCACCAGGCCGTTACGCTCGTAAACCGGTAGAGCGGCATTGACGGCATCGCTGTTCATCGGACCGATGACGCCCACCAGAGCCGGATCAGCGGCGAATTTCTCCGCCACCGTTAGGGCGCGGGCCGGATCCGCCCCGTCGTCTCCCACCACCACTTCCACCTGGCGTCCGCCGATGCCACCAGCTTGGTTGACCTCATCCACCGCCATCTTGATGGCGTTCAGGGAGTCCAGGCCAATCTTGGAGAGCTGGCCGCTGAAAGGACCAGCCGCCCCTATTTTTATGGTGGAAAGCGTGGCCTTGACCGCGCCGCTCTCCTTACCCGGGCTCGACTGACCGCCCGAGCAGCCGGAAAGCAAGCTACCCAGAACGAGGAGCACTACCAGGGACAGGTTGATGACGGAGGCTTGGATGAAAGACTTTTTCATTGATAGCACCCTCCTTGAAAGATTGGACCGGACTTGCCTTAAGTGCCGCGAACTGCTGAATGACCGTTCCGACTCTATCTCACCCCCTTGCCGCCAAAACAAAAAAGCCTTTCCTCCCCTTACAGGGACGAAAGGCTTAGTTTCCTTCCGCGGTGCCACCCCTATTGGAATAACCAGGCCAAAAACCTGGCCAGTCCCTCTTTTCGGGTACGCACCGATGGACTGATGGGTCCGGTTTATACCCTATCCCAGTAACGGTGGATACCGGCAGCCACTACCCCCCGTGAAAACAGGGCTCGCTCTGCTTCTCCCAGGTCCATTCAGTCATCCAACTCCGCACCGGGCTTCCACTGCCCCCGGCTCGCTGGCGCGTAATGTGACGCCTACTCTTCCCGATCATCGAATTTCCGAAAAGACTATCAATTACTTATATCTTAGCAAGGGATCCGGCAAAGGTCAAGACCTTTTCCTGAAGAAGTCAGGATGCGTCAAAACCATCCATCCGTTACGCCCGGAACCTCCCCGGGTTCTTGCTGATATCTTATGCGGCGGAGACTGTCCCCGTCCTCACCTCCTACTCGGTAAGGTCTCTTTTCATCTCCTCATACTGTTCCCTGGTAATCTCTCCCCTGGCGTAGCGTTCTTTCAGAATATCCAGGATGTCATGCCGAGACCTGGTGACGTTCCGGTCGGGGATGAGAGAGAACAACCAGTAGAGGCCCAGGCCAATAAGGATTACCCAAAAGATCATCATCCAGATTCCGCCTCCCATCCAGAAGGGATAACCGCCCATCATCCCCCTCGGTCCGTAATAGCCATAAGGTAAACCGCGCCAAAGCAGCAGGGGGAGGGCGTAAAAAGCCCCAATCAGTAACACGATCAGCCCGATCCCCCATGGCCAGCGACGATGTCCGCACCACATGATTTTTGCCTCCTGTGCGCTTATTTGATTCTATTATGCCAGTTAAGTATGTAAAAAGTGTGAGGAAAAGCCGAGAAAAGAATGAAGATCGCGTCAAAGAAGCGATCGTTGGGCCGACCTCAGGACACTGACGCAGATATTCCATCAAGTTGTCAAGTCAGTGCATTTCGATATATGCTTTCCCCTGCGTCTTTTTCCATTGACTGCTGATGGCCCGTTTTGCTGGGAGGGCAGGCCATGAGTATATACTTCCCCCGTGTCTTCCCCCGTGTCTTCCCCCTTTGTCTGCGCCAGGACATGGCGCCCGGTGACAGCGAGCGCTTCGCTGCGCACGAGGAGTCCGGATGGTTGTATCTCATCCTGGTCCACACTCTTCACGGAGTGACAGCGAGGGCTTCGCTGCGCACGAGGAGTCCGGCGGCAGGGGCGGGGAGCGGGAGCCCTTCTCATCAATCCTTCTCTCCCTCATACCGCCGGTACTCCTGAGCCAGCTCTCGCAAGCGGCGTTCCACCAGAAAGTTTACCGTCCCCTCCGGACAATTGCCCGGTCGGTCAGACTCACCGGCCGGCACCCCAGTCAGGACTTCTATTCCCTCAGCAATTGTGGAAACCGCCCAAATATGGAACCTCCCCTCCCGCACCGCCTGTACGACCTCATCCCTGAGCATCAGGTTGATGACGTTTTGGGTGGGGATCAGCACCCCCTGCCGGCCGGTCAGACCCTTCGCCTTACAGACCTGGAAAAAGCCCTCGATCTTTTCGTTAACTCCACCAATCGGCTGGACCTCACCCTTCTGGTTCACCGATCCAGTCACGGCAATCCCCTGGTCGATGGGAAGACCGGACAGGGATGAAAGCAGCGCATAAAGCTCAGCACTGGAAGCGCTGTCCCCCTCCACCTCTTCATAGAGCTGTTCGAACGTGAGACTGGCCGATAGGCTGAGGGGGAAACGCTGGGCGAATTTACCGGCCAGGTAACCGCTCAGGATGAAAACCCCCTTGCTGTGGATGCGACCGCTCATTTGGATTTCCCGTTCGATATTCAAAACACCCTTTTTCCCCATGTAGGTCTGGGCCGTAATCCGGCTCGGTTTGCCAAAACCATAATCACCCAATTCCAAGACGGCCAGTCCATTGACCTGTCCCACTTTCCTGCCGGACGTATCCACCAGCAGGGTGCCCTCGGTGATCATTTCAATGATCTTTTCCTGAACCCGGTTGGAACGGTAGGCCTTTTCCTCCAGGGCCGACAGGACGTGCTTTGCCGTCACCAGTTGCTCGCCATCCACTTCCGCCGCCAGGGCGGCCTCATACAAGAGCTCCATAACCTCGTTGAAGCGGGTGGATAGCTTCTCCTGGTGCTGCGCCAGACGGGAACTATGCTCAATGATGCGGGCCACGGCGGAGGGGTCAAAGGGTTTCAGACCATCCCGGCGGCAAACTGTGGCAATGAACTCGGCGTAATTGCGCAGGTTCTCTTCGGTGCGAGGCATTTCAGTATCGAAGTCAACCTTGACCTTAAAGAACTTGCGGAAGTCTTCATCCTGCAAGTAAAGGACCTGATAGATGAGGGGAGGCCCAATCAGGATAATCTTGACGTTCAGAGGAATGGGCTCCGGTCGCAAGGTGCTGGTAGCGATCGCCCCGGCCTGTTCCGCCAGGTTCTCTATTCGGAGCCGGCCACTCTTGAGGGTTCTCTTCAACGCTTCCCACGTAAAGGGCTGGCTTAAGAGATCCCGGGCCTGTAAAATCAGGTAACCGCCGTTGGCCCGGTGGAAGGCTCCCCCCTTGATCATGGTAAAATCGGTCACCATGGTCCCGAAGCTGCCCCGGTATTCGACCTTCCCAAAGAGATTGTAGTAGGTGGGGTTGGTTTCCACCACCACCGGTGCCCCCCGGGTGCCAGAATGATCTACCAGCAGATTGACCATGTACCGGTTGAGGACTTTCTCCTGAGCGGCCTTACCATCAAAGGGGGACTGGCCTTCCTCTCCTCCACCGTCAGAGCGGAATTCCTCCAGATTTTGTAGGATATCCTTTTCCACCTCTTCCAGATAGTCAATCACCCCGGGCCAACCGACGTTCTCCTCCCTGGTCCGGTCCACCGGCTGCCGCATGGCGTAAAGGGCCGTTTCCCGCTCCAACTCCTGCAGACGGTCGCGGGCCTCCTTCTCCAAGTTATGCACCTTCCGCAGGACCTCACCCAGCAGTTCCTGAACCTCCTGGATCCGCCGCGTCAGGCCCTCCCTCTCCTCCAACGTCAAAAGACCAAACTCCTCTTCGGAAAGGGGCTTCCCCTCGGGATTGAGGGGGATGGGGACTATTCCGGTGGGCAGACGCTGCAGCCCAAACCCCTTCTTTTTAACCTGCTGGTCGACTTCCAGCCAGAGGTTGGCAATGAGGTCCTGAAAATGGCGCATGACACCGTTCTTGTGTTGTTCGAACTGCTCGCTCTCAAAGGCCCGCTTTATTTCCGACCGTACTTCGCTAATCAACTCGGCCATTTGCTGCCGAAACTTCATCCCTTGCCCGGCCGGCAGTTCCAGGGCCCTGGGCTGGTCAGGCCGGGAGAAATTGTAGACATAAACCCAATCGCTGGGGGTTTTCTGCCCTTGGGCCACCTTATTAACCTTGATGACGGCGTAGGTGGTCTTGCCTGTTCCCACCGGGCCCGCCATGAAGATGTTGTAACCGGGAAATCTGGCCGTCAACCCGAAATCCAGGGCGCGGACGGCCCGCTCCTGACCGATAATTCCCTCTTCCAGCGGCGTCAGGTCTTCTGTGCTGTCAAAAGAGAAAAACCTCAGTTCACAAGTGCGGCGCAGTTTTTCCGCCGGCACCAGACTTGTCATCCGGGTATTGCTCTCCTCCATGAAAATCCCCCCTACGATGGTCGATGGCCAGGATTACCTGGGCCACACCTTCATCATTAGGGGGGATTCGTCATGGAAAGACCCTTTTCCTGCTGGATCCTAAGCTCCTTCCTAAAGCAAGGACATTCGTGTCCCTTTTTCCGTCAGCTCCCTGTCAGTTGGGTGACCTCGACCCGGTTAGCGGTATATTTATCCCCAGCCAGGGTCCCGCGTATCGTAACCTGCTGGCCGACCGCCAAGTTAGATGGTTGGAGGACGTTTCCCTGGTAAACGAAAACCGTGCTCTGATTGTAGTAAATGACAACTTCCACCGTCCCCGTGCTGCTGGAAGTCCCTCCCGGTGGATTGTTGGTCCTGATGGTGAACCGCTGGTTGGCCAGATCCAAAGAGACAATTTGCCCGGTGGTCGTTCCTTGGGCCTGACCCGAGCGTACCTGGATCTCCACAGAAGTGCCGCGGTTGTTAACCTTGATCACCTTCACTTGATCTCCCACCAGAAGGTCATTGAAAGTCAAGGTCTGGGTTCCATACCTGACGGTTACATTGGGGGCCAAAAGAACTGTTTCCTGCGCCCCTGCCGACAGCCGCAAGACCAGGAAGGCTGGTTGAGTGGTGGTAGCCGCCACGGCCATGGCGATGGTGCCCTCCACCTGGCTCTGGACGGTGGTCCGCTTGACCTTAATCCGGATCACCAGTTGGCGCTGTACCGTCAGCTGAACCTCGTCCCCGACCTTAATGTCGGCCAAGGTGATCTCACTGTTAGCGGCCGAGATGATGGTGGCATAGTCCGCCACCTCGAAGGTTTTCTCCTGGCCAGCTGCGTTGATCTTTACGGCCGGTTTTTCGGTATTGCTGCCCAGGTTCACCCCAACGACTGTTCCCTCGTAGCTCTGCGGGTTTACTTCAACCATGATCCTGGTAACCACGTTTCTTTCCAGGGTTAGCCGGACCCTGTCCCCTACCCGTACCTCCGACAGGGCCGCCGGAGCACCCCCCAGCTGGATGAAGGCGTCGGAGGCCACGCTGTATGTGGTCAAAGTGTTGTCCGAGGAGCTCAGGGTAAGGCTAGCCGGAACCGTCCCCTGGGCGGTGGTAATCACGGTCACCGTCCCCCTGACCTCCGTCGTCTTGGAGATGACGGTGAGCATGAGGATTTTCAAGTCGGGCTCTGGCGAAAGCTGAATGATGACCTCATCGCCGACCCGGATGTCAGCCAGGGTGGCCTCCCGGCCGTTGATGTAAAAGACGGCAGCATCGTCAAAGTAATAGGTCTTACCCGGATCCACCGTATAAACCGGTGTCAGCAGGCTGACCGAGGGGCGGCCAAGATCAATGGCCCGCACCGTTCCCTTCACCTGGTAACGGTCTTTGGTCAGATCCAGCTTGCGATCCAGGAGATCGAGCAGCTTGGCCCATTCCGCCCGGGTGATGGGTTGGTTGGGACGAAAGGTGCGATCGTTGTAGCCGACGATGAACCCCTTCTCGATGGCGACGGCGACATAGCCGACGGCCGACCGGGGTATGGCCGAGGCATCCCGGAAGGGTAGAACGGCATCCATCTGGGCTTTGGCCTCGGCATCCAACTTGGCCGCCTTGACCAGGATGATGGCCGCCTCCAGGCGGGTCAGTTTGTGTTCCGGGTCAAAATGTCGGTTGTATAGATCCATGTACCCATTGCGCAAGGCCAGGGCTACCGCCCCCCGGGCCCAGTTGGGAAGTTTGGCGGCGTCATCAAATTCCAGATCGAATTCGTCCTCATCAGCCTCCTTGGACAGGCCAAGAAGACGGATGAGCATCGTTGCTGCCTCCTGGTTCGTAATCTTGTTTTCAGGAAGAATCTGGTCGCCCGCTCCGCGCACCACCCCTTTGAGAATCATCCGGCTCAGGTACTCGTCAGCCCAGTAATTCTCGTCCCAGTCGCGGAAACGGCTCCCCAGACCAGGACTGACCTTGCCCTTGGGGGCCGCCAGGGCCACCGAGACCGTGGTCAGCAATAGACTCAAGGTCAGGAGAATGACCAAGAACCTCTTCCCCTGCCTGGTCACTGTACTGCACTTCATTGCTACCCCTCCTTGGTTGGACTGCCTCAGTATAACTAATCGTTCCTGGGGAGGGCTTTTCGGGGGTCAGGGGAAAGTTTTTCTCGGAGAAGGGAATTTCACTTGCGGAGGAGAATTTGAACGGAAGGGTTTACATAGATGCCGCAGATGCCACGTCGCGGCGCCTTAACGGAAGGAAGGAGATCGGGAATGATCATTCGCCATCAGAACGTGCCGGGAGTAACCATGCTCCCTGGCCTGCTCCGCAAGACCATGGCCACCACCGGAAAATTGATGCTGGCCGAGTTTACCGCCACGGCTGGTACAGTGGTGCCCGTGCACACCCATCCCAATGACCAGGTGGGCTACGTCGTGCGTGGCAAGGTGAAGATGACCATTGAGGGCACCGATCACTACCTGGAAGCAGGAGACAGTTACGCCATGCCCGCCGGGGTGCCCCATGGTGCCGAATTCCTGACGGAGGCGGCCGTCATCGACGTCTTTACCCCACCGCGCGAGGACTACAGATAGCTTGAATCCGCTCGAGAAAGTTTAATATATGCCCATATTAGTAGTAGCAGAATCTACCCCCATGCCGTTTTTGGCGGCGCCATAAAACAATGAAAGAGGAGCCTGGTGGCGACGGGCGGGCGATTGCCCCCGGAGCGCTTTCACCGAGCCGGGCACCGCAACCGGCGAAGCGAGGCCCGAACAGCCGGACGGCGAGTTTACGCGGTGCCGGCCGAAGGGACGAAGCTAAGCCGCAATGCGGTCGGCGCAGGTGACCAAAAGCGAGGATGGCAACGCCCGGGCGGTGCCCGGCACACCGAGGTTGGAGGTTGGTTTACAAAACGAAGCCCTGATGTAGATAGTACAGCAGAAGCACCACCAGCATCATGGCCGGACCAAGGAGCAGGTATTCCCGGTAGAGCCCTCCCAGGCGACTACCGAAATACTCCAGGGTCAAGGCCTGGCATAAATGCAGTGGCGAGATGAAATATGACATATAGCTGGAGATATAAATGAGCACGGCGGAGGCCAGCCGGTCTCCACCGGCGGCCAGGGCCAGGGGCAAGAGAAGCGGGATGGTGATCCCGACCGTGGCCGTCTGGGCGGCCGTGGCCAATCCCAAAAGTCCGGGAATACCCAGGAGCACTATGACCAGGGGCACCCCGGCCGCCACCATCTTTTCCACCAGGTGCAGCAGGGCCAGCGGTTGCCCCATGATCTCACGCAAGAGCATGATCCCGTAAACGCCCACCGCCAAATTGAGGTCAACCCCGCTCCAGGCCAGCCTCAGCACCCCTCCCCTGGCGCGGCCCTGATAAACGGCCAGGGTTACGCCGGCCAGCAACGCCAGGTAAAGAGGCAGCTTCACCGCCAGCGCCAGAAGGAGGCTGACCAAAAGCGGTAAGGAACTCAACAGAAACTCTTGTAAAGCCCCCACCCGTCCAGTCGGGGCGGATCTGACTTGGGTGGCCACTTTTTCTCGACCACCAGCACCTGGTTCCCCCGGGGTCCGGTGCGGCGCCGCCAGAACTGTTGGGGAGGAGAGGTTTCCGTTCAGGGCGTCGCCTCGAACCTGCCCCAAGGAGGGGCTGGTTTCCGGTAAGACCAGCGCGTCGGTCTCATCACCAGCGGCGCTATCAGGATAAGAAAGGAGACCCGGGGCCTTTCCGGAGGAAGGAAGCCAGCCTCTCCTCGCCGGCGTTGGGTGGGCCGGGGAACCCCCGCGCAAGAGGACCAGGTAGCCCCAGATGACAATGGCCAGGCTCAGGGGAAGTTGGTAGGCCACGATCTCAGGCACGGTTACCCCGGCCAGCTGGCTGGTAATGATCATGCTCGGGACCAGGGGCCAGGCAAAGTGCAGGGCGTGCCGGAAAACCAGATTGATGGCCGCGCGGCGTTCCGGGGAAAGACCGAGCTGATTCCCCAATCGATTCACCATCGGGGCAGAAAGAAAGGCCCCACCAAACACAGGCAAAAGGCCGATGAGGGCCGGGGCGGCGGCAATGGCCAGGCGGGGATTCCCAAGAAGGCTCGCAAGGGCGTCCACCATGCGCCCGGTCTGTCCCAGTTCCCCCATAACCTTACCCAGGACGCCAATCAGGACCACGGCCAAGATTAGCTCGACAGTGCTTCGATCCAGGAGGGTCTTGCGCAAGGCCTCTCCGACTTGGGAAAGACTCCTATGAAAGAAGAGGGCCAGGAGCGCTGATCCGGCTAACATGGTGTAGCTGAGCGGCACCCGGCGGATGGTAAGGGCGACAATGATAGCCAGGGTAGTAAAGATTCCCATAAGTTCCAGCAAACAGTTTGCCTCCGCTTCGCCAGGGTTAGTAAAACCCACTTAATTTATAATCTGACCTCGGTCATCTCCCTGGTTGGGAATACCTTCCATCCCGTGAGAACCAGGTTCCTGAAGGGTCCAAACCCCCCCAGGCGGATCTCCAAATCCTGTTGCTCGAGGATACCTTCCAGGTAATGGACGGTAACCTCTTGGATTTTCTCTCGGCGATAGCGCCTTTTGTCCACGGGGCGCCCCAGGATCGCCTCCGGCGCCAGCAAGTTCTCCGGTACACAACAACCCCTTAACTCAGGAAAGAAAATGGTTATCTCGCCACCCCTTCTAAGAATGTGGTCCAGGGCCTTTTTTTCGAAATTCAACACAAACAATCCCTCCTTGGGCTGGGGGCCCGATAGCAGATCGGATCGTTGAATCCTGTGCTTGGCCACCTTTCGTCCTTGATAGTAATTATACCTCCCAGGAGGCCGCTGAAAAACCCCCATCGGCGCGGCCCAATTCGTCGGCCGATTTTTCTAAGAAGGGGCATTTGTTAGCCCTCTCCTAGATACCTGGATCGGAAGGCTCACTGATCTCCACCAGCCCCAGCCTGGCCAGGAGGCGAAAGTAGCGGATCAGGTATTCCGGGTCCCACCATCCTGTCTCCAGTTCCACCAAATCGGCGATTTCCGCCAAAGTGCGTTTCCCATCCGCCCAATAGACGGCGTACACCGCCAGGCGACGTCCCACCGGTCTATCCTTCTCAAAGTTCAGCCAGAGTTCTAACTCCTTCTCCTCCAGTCGGTTCAGGTAGGGCCGCAAGTTGACGGGGCCCCGGAACAGGCGGCGCGGGACGAGTCCGGCCTCAACCTGCCAACCGGGGGCGGCCTTGTCCTCCTCCCCCGTACCTGGCTTGACCGTCAGGCCTGCTCCTATTTCAGGTGCCGCCTGACCCCCCGGCTTTTCCAGTCTCTCTTTGAGGCGCATGATCCGTCCTTTTCCCTCTCAGTCGCCTGCCGGACGTCGGCAGTCAGTAAGAGTAGATCTTCTCGGAAGGCCGGTCGTTCCTCGGTCGCAACCAACCGCTGTAACGATTCCAGATCAGCGATCTTGCGTTCCAAAAGGAAATTGATGCGCCGCGCCATCCTCTGTGGAGCGGCCAAAGCATCGGTGCCGGAGCCTTTCCCCGTTGAGATCTCCAGGGTTTTCTCAAGCTCTGGACGCAGAAACTGGTGCAGTTCCGAGGCAAAGGACGCCACCATTTCCTGACCTAGGTACAGGGCCTCCCCGTATCCCGCCTGAGCTAAGAAATAGGCGTAAGTGGCGGTCAAGATCCCGACCCGGCGCAACATTTCCGGATCAACCTTGTCAATGGTATCCTGACTGGTGTGATAAAACCGATCCGGCCATTGAATGATCATGGGGGTGGGCACCCCTACCGTCGGATCCGAAAGGACATAGTGATCGCTGCCGCCGGAAAAGGGCGTCACACTGTGCCGAAAAAGGGCATAGGAGAAACTGCCGCTGAAGTTCTTAGCCTCGCGGGTCAACTCCCGTAAGATCAGGGCCGCCAGGTCACCGGCAAAGGAAGGCAAGGCCAGAGCCGGTTTCTCCACCAAAAGGGAACTACCACAGAGCTCCTGTTTTTCGCCCACCATATCCAGGTTGATCCCTGCCACCATCTGGGGAATCCGCTCCTCGTTGGTGGCCAGGTAGGCATAAGTCCCGGCCATCTCCGGCACCAGCAGGAACCTAATCCCCCGGCGCGGTCGGGGCAGCCGGCCGCCGGTCACCAGACTGGCCAGGGTCCGGGCCACCTCCATGACCGTCCCCGCGCCCGAGGCATTGTCATTGGCCCCTGGTTTGGGATGGCAGAGGTGACCAACCACCAGGACCTCTTCGGCCGTCTGGCCGGGCAGGAAGGCCGTCACGTTTTCCATGTGCCCGGACTGAAACGCGGCCTCCACCCGCGCCCAAAGCTTCAGACTCACCCCTTTTTGCTGAAGTTCCTTAGCCCGTTGCCGCAGGCCATCCCCCTCGCGGGGAGAAAGGACAAAGCCGAAGGCCCTTTTCTCCTCACCGTACCACCAAAAGGAGGTATACTGAAGGGCATCCGGAAGATCAACCCGCTCGCGGATCGGAGGGAATTCGTTCATCTGGTCTGTGATTAGCCCCAGGGCCCCGTATTTTTTCACGGCCAGCCGCCAGAGCCTGCTCACATCCCCCCGGGCTAAAACGAGCTTACCAGCCACATCCACCTGTTGATAGGTCTCCTCTTCTTCTCCCCGCTCCAGCACCACCAATTCCGCCGGCAGCCCTTCCGGGGGGGTGGCGGCGCTCCGCTGGACCAAGGAAATCGGCATCTCCTGGAAGGAGGCCAGACGCCGCCTTTCCCCCTCCGGCTCGACAATCCAGAGTTCGGCCTCCCGAGGTACCCATTCTTCCGGTAATACATAACCCCAATAGGCGCTACGGCCGTCAGCCGGGTAAGACAGGACGGTCACATCGAGCGGACTCCGGCTGAGGATTTCGGCCACCCTGGCGGCCGCCTCTCGAAAGCCAGGGGTAACCTGGATGCGGTGAAACCCGGTGATTTCCTTGACATTGTCGTAAGCCCTGATACCGGAGAATTCCTGGGCCACTTCGGTCATAACCGGTTTAAACATTTTGTCCCGTACCCCCCGTGCCTGTTATTTTATTATATCTAAAAGATTCGAGGCCAGAAGTTTTATTCCTGCCGGACGATATAACTACCCCGGCTCTGGCGAGTGTTAGGGACGTATGTGCAGGGAAAACCTTTACCCCTTTTCCATTTTTATTTAAAATCCTTGTTTGCTTTTTAGAAGAAATCGGTTATAATACTATACAGAGTTGCGTTTGGGTCAGATGAGCGGTTTGCCGAAAGGTATGTCTCCCGTTTCATTTCCCAAAGCTGCGATTCAATTCTTAAGAAGGAGCGTGTGAGACATGCCCAAAACCCTTTATTTCGGCAACCTACCGTGGAACGTCTCTGAGGAGGATCTGAATCGGGCCTGCGCGGAGTATGCTGAGGTGCTCTCCGCCCGAATCGCTGTCGACCGTGAAACCGGCCGTTCGCGTGGCTTTGGTTTTGTTGAGGTCCCCGACGAAGCAGCGCAAGCTGTCATTGATGCCCTCAACGGAGCCGAATGGGGCGGCCGTGAGATCAAGGTCAACGAGGCCAGGCCCCGGGAAGAACGTGGCGGCGGCGGTCGTGGCTTTGGCGGCGGTCGCGGTGGCGTTGGTCGCCGGTACTAATCCGTACCGGGCCGTATTTTAGACGGTCTAGACCTGAAGAGAAAAGCGAAACAGAGCCTGGCCTTGAGCCAGGTTCTGTTTTTTGCGAACCGCAAAGCCTAGAGTTATGGTATAATTACGGCAAATCTCAAAGGAGGGAAGGACCATCCAGGAGAGACTACGGGAGATAGACCAGCTGAGAGCCGTCGGGATTCTGGCGGTGGTCTTGATTCACACTACGGCTCTCGCCTTGGGGACCCTGACCAAAGGGGCCCCTGTCTTCTACCCCCTCTTCCTCCTAAATCGGGTCGCTCAGTTTGCCGTCCCCCTCTTTGTTTTCATCAGCGGTCTGGCCCTGACTTATGGCTATGCGGCCAGGAGAATCGAATATCTCGCCTTCCTCAGAAAAAGGGTGATCTCGGTCACTGTTCCTTACCTTCTCTGGTCTCTCATCTACTTCCTGCGAGCCAACCTGCCTAACCTGGGCTCTCCCTCTCTCTCTCTCCCTTTGTTGGTCAAGGGGATTGTGATAGGATCGACGTATTACCATTTGTATTTCATCATCATCATCCTACAATTCTACCTGGTCTTCCCTTTCTTGCTGAGTTTGGTCACCAGATTTCGCTCCCGCCGGACCCTGGCTGTGGCATTGATAGTAGCCGCCCACGTCGGTTACCTCCTCTTTTCCCAGCGGTTCTACTTTCGCTACAATGACCGGTTTTTGCCCACCTATTTTCTTTTCTTCGGCCTCGGTATGTTGGCTGGGCTAGACATAGACGGATTCCGCCGTTTCCTGACAAGACGCCTCCGGGGAGTTGTGGCCGCTTTCGGGATGAGTCTGTCTGCCTATCTCGCTCTGAGCTTCGCCGACCAGGTCCTCGGGTGGACGCCGCCGAACCTCTGGTTCAGCCTGGCCTGGGTCGGCTATTCCGCCCTGGCCGGGGTGTTCTTCTATCTCATCCCAGCTTTGGCTTTTAACTTCCACCTTTCGCAGTTAAGACGACGCAGGTGGACGTCTTTCAGCGGTCTCCTGGAGACCCTGGGCCGCGATTCCTTCGCCATATATCTCATGCACCCCCTGATTTTGTCCGTATCAGGCGCCCTTCTATCGCCGTCCAAACTGGCGTCAACCACGCTTAGTTTCGCCCTCAATGTCTTTCTCAGCATCGGACTCTCCGTCCTGGCGACCCGTTTTTTGCGACGTGCCCCCTATGGACGCTACCTCATTGGCCGAGTTAACTGAGGAGAGAAAAACCTGGTTCAGTCTGTCCCGGCAAGACTCAAGAAGAATCCGAAGAGGTGAGGAGGGTAACCATGACCAAGCCTAAGGTTTATATAACGCGGCTGATTCCGGAAGCGGCTTTGGAGATAATCGCCGGCGCTTGCGATTACCGGATCTGGCCCGAGGAGGGAACCCCTGTTCCTAGAGACATCCTTTTGCAGGAGATCCCCACCGTCGCTGGGGTCTTTACCCTTTTGACGGAGAAGGTGGATGAGGAACTCCTGCGCGCTGCGCCGCGGGTCAAAATAGTCGCCAACATGGCCGTGGGCTATGACAACGTCGATTTGGCCGCCGCCAGCCGCCATGGTGTGATGGTTACCAACACCCCTGGTGTTTTGACGGAGACCACGGCCGACCTGACCTTTGCCCTCCTCCTGGCCACCGCTCGTCGTCTCCTGGAAGCCAACCAGTACCTGAGGCAAGGGCGTTGGAAAACCTGGTATCCCATGCTCTTGACGGGGCAGGACGTCTACGGAGCAACTTTGGGGATAATCGGGCTGGGGCGTATCGGGGAGGCCGTAGCCCGGCGGGCTCGAGGCTTTGCCATGCGGGTACTCTACTACAACCGCCATCGTCGGGAAGATCTGGAACGGGAATTGGGGGCAACCTACCGGCCGCTGGATGACCTCCTGCGGGAAGCGGACTTCGTTTCCATCCACGCCCCGCTCGCCCCGGAGACCAGGCACCTCATCGGAGAAAGGGAACTGGCCCTGATGAAACCTACCGCCGTCCTGATTAATACCTCGCGCGGACCCCTGGTGGACGAGCAGGCCCTGTACCTGGCGCTGGTGCAAAAGAGGATCTGGGCGGCGGGGCTGGACGTTTTTGAGGCAGAACCCGTCTCTCTGGAGAACCCCCTGCTGCGGCTGGAAAACGTGGTTGCCCTGCCGCACATTGGTAGCGCCAGCGTGGCCACCCGGGTCAAGATGGCCACCACCGCCGCCATCAACCTGGTGGCCGGGGTGACCGGCCAGCGACCGCCCCATCTGGTAAACCCCCAGGGGTGGAAGGGCTAACCGCACAGTCCAACTTGAAACCCGCCCGTGTAACTCGGCCAAGCCGCCGGGAAGACGGCCATTGAAAGAGGGACGACCTCCGGAAAGGGCCGCCCCTGGGTGGCTGATTTGTAGAATGCTGCGGCTGGGAGTCAATAGCTCCTTACCAACCGGTCAGCTTTCATCTCCGGTGCAGCCCCTGCGCCGCCACAAAGGCCAGCCCATGCTCCGTCAGGGCTTGCGCCGTCCGGTTGACAGCCTCGTGCTTATCCAGGTAGTTGCGCTCAAGGCGAGCCATATCACCAGAAGCCAGGATCTCCTCCTTGGCCCGGAAATAATCCAGGATATCCGAGGAATACTCCCGGGTGGCCTCCACTTCCGGGTCCCCTCCCTCGTGTTTGGCCGAGATGTTTGGCACGCGGGCAGCCACCTCCACCAGCTCCTGCCGCCGATTGTAGGGCTGCCGGACGATCCTCCTGTAGGTCTCGGTAATGTGATGCTCAAAGCGCACCTTGTCCTCCAGCTCCAGCTTCCTCCGGATGACGGAACCGAGCTCCACGGTGTAATTGCTGGCCGAGTTGCTTAAGTTGAGGCCGGCCAGGGGTGTCGAACCATCTTCCCGGGCAAAGAGGCGAGCCGCCAGCAAAGTCCAGAGAAGGGCGAAGGGGTTATCATGACCCGTGAAGACTGAGATCTTAAAGCTGATGTCCACTCCGAGCTTGTAGAGGACGAAGGCGGCGAGGATGGTACCATAGTTCACGTTCAAGACCTGATTGATACCGTATTGGGTGTAATAGTATAGATATTCATCCAGCCACTGGAGGGGATGCTCGTTGGGCTGGCCCACTCCGCCGAAGTAGCCGGTGATGGTCTCGGGTCCTCCCAGGTGGACGTTGGAGCCGTCGGTGCCTTTGGTATCCAGGGTTTCAACATAGGTGGCCCCGATGATCTGCATGGCCGCGGCCACGGCCAGGATGTCCCCCTGATCGGCCTCCTGTTCCCGCATCTGGCGCACCCGGATGTATCTCCCAGGCATGATTTCCTTGGCATCGATGGCCTGCCTGGCTTCCGCCATGAACCAGGGGAAGTACTGAAGGGCGCTGATCTCCAGGGTAACGGCTTTCCCCTCGTCAAAGTACATGGTATACGCCCTGTCCCCCAGGATCTTGCGCCGGTATTGAGAGATGGAGATGAAGGCGCCTTTATCCCGCTGGGCTTGCAGCCACTCCAGGTCCTTGAGGTAGGGTGAATCGATGTTTCGCAGACGCGACAGGAGCCTGGGAAGCTGGCGAGCCTCTTTGGCCCGGGCGTTGATCTCCTCCGGAGTCCCGTACCTGGCCGCGATCCGGAGCACCTCGTTGATGAGCGGGTTATCTGGGTCAAGCAGGAACTGGTTGATCTCGTCGATGGTAGATGGAGCCAGGGTCAGGCGATCTCGCAGCATAAAGCACCTACCTCCCTGTCAAATTACATCCCGTCCTGGGAGACTGCTGACGAATTGCGATCTTTCACCTGCGCCTCGAGGCGCGCCGCCTCCCCCGGCTTCATGTTATAGAAATGCTCGCTGGCGGGAAAACGCCCGCTGGTCACATCGTCTATGTATTCACGGAAGGCTTGCAGAATGGTCTCATTCAGGTTGGCATACTTTTTGACGAACTTGGGGGTAAAAGCGTCGAAGAATCCCAACATATCGTGGACAATCAGCAGTTGTCCATCGCATTGCGGCCCGGCCCCAATGGAAATGATGGGGATGGAGGCTTGCTTGGTGATGATCTTCCCCACCTCGGGAGGCACCGCCTCCAGCAGGATGGCAAAGGCCCCGGCTTCTTCCAGGATTTTGGCGTCCTCGATAACCCGCAGCGCGGTATCCACATTCCGGCCTTGCGCTTTGAATCCTCCCAACTGGGCGATGGACTGCGGGGTAAGGCCCAGGTGTCCCATGACCGGGATGGTGGCCTTGGTGAGGGCTTCCACCACCTCGGCCATGTTCCGTCCGCCTTCCAGCTTCACCGCGTCACAGCCGGCCTCAGCCATGAAGCGTCCCGCGTTACGGATAGCCTCTTTCTTGCTGATTTGATAGGACATGTAGGGCATGTCCCCGATGAGGAAAGCCCCCGGCGCCCCGCGCCGCACGGCCTGGGCATGGACGATCATGACATCCATGGTCGCCGTGAGGGTGCTGGGGTGGCCGAGCACGGTCATGGCCAGGGAATCGCCCACCAGGAGGATGTCCACGCCGGCCTTCTCCTCCAGCAAGGCCGTCGGGTAATCGTAGCAGGTGAGCATGGTGATCTTTTCACCCCGGGCCTTCTTGGCCTGGAGGGTGGTGATGGTGACTTTTTCTCTCATTTGAACACCTCCTCTGAAAGCTCTGCCGACCGAAAGGCAGGAAAAATGGGGCCACCGGCATTTCTCCGAATCCAAGACGCAGATGGATGTTTTTCAGCGGTCTCCTAGAAGCAGCCGGTTTGTTTCAGGATAGTCTACCCAGTAAACTATTCGCCAGGGAAGGTGGGTTTTCCTTCCGGATCGTTCTGCTAAGTGCAACAAAATCTGTCGCTCTCAATAGGAGGTTTTCCGCAAGGCAGCCTGACGGGAAGCCAGGAGACGGCTCGGAAGCTGCGGTTCGAATGGCAATCCCACCCGAGACACACCAGGCCAAGACCTCAAATCAGCCCAGGTACGAAGGAGACAAGGCTCCGAAGCGAGGCGTACCAGGAGGTATGTTGAGGGAGGAGCCGCCGGGGGGTTTGGAGGAGGGACCCCCCAGATATTAGGGGTCCGCAGGCACCGTAAGTGACGCCAAAGTCGTCCCAGAAAAAGTTAAGTGTACAAGGGGGCATGCCCCCCTGGCGGAGGCGGGCGGGAGCCCGCCTGACACGCAGAAGGGTGTTTTTCAGCGGTCTTCTAGGATATGCCCTTCCGAAAATTAACAAATATTGGGCTGCTCCAGGCCATCTCCCCGTCGGCTTGCATCACCCTGAGATAGTAGACATTTAGACCCGGTTCGGGCAACTCATCGACAAAATCGAACTCCGTCGACTGAGGAGAATCTGTCCGCCATCCTCTGGCCACGGCCACAAATTGGCCGACTCCCCCCGCCGCCTGATACAGCTCACCCTGCTCCAAATCCAGGAGGCAGAAGGAGAAGGTGGCCGGTGCTGAGGAGAAGGTCAATGCGGCCTCCCGGGGCGCCTCCAGTTCGATGAGCAGGCCATCGATGTCGCCGGAGGTGGTGGAACGCCAACGGAGGAGTTGACCGGACTGGTGATAGACCCCTTGCCGTTTATTGTCAAAGGCAAATTCCTTGGCCGAGCGGATTATTCCCTGATCTAGCGTCAACTGGCCATCCCAGATGGTGTGACGTCCCCTTCCCCTTATCCTGGCTCCCCCCCAATAGATCCTCAGCTTATTATCATCGTAGTCCTCGGGTTGATGGAGCGGAGGCGAATAAATGGCTCTCGGACCGCGGCGAATCTCAACCCGGTCCAGCGGTGCCGTACCGGCCGCCAGCACGTGGAAATGGGGCGGCCTGGCCGTAACATACTCTTCACCCATGAGATGACCGTCCGCCTGGAAGGACAGCAGAATTCGCTCACCGGTGGTGGCATAACAACGCCTGGCCCAAAGGGCTTCCCAGATGGCTTCACGGGTTAATTCATGGGCGTAAACCGCCGTGAGTCCCCCTCGGACACCAAATGAGGAACTGGTAGCATAGGCGGCTCCTGGCCGCCCGGTATGATCGTCGCTGTTGGCCACAAACCCAACCTTGTAGCCTCGCTTCAGAGCCTCTTCTATCATCCATTCGAAGCGGCCGTGGACGGAACTGATCTCAATGACTGGCTCCAAACTGGGGTCATGAAACTCCAGGTTGGCATGGCGTCCCCCCACGTGGGGGATGACCATGGCCCGCTGTCCGCGAAGGGTCTCGTAGAGGGCAGTGATAGGATAACGGTCAGTAGCCGCGTCGGCCTTGTCCTCCAACTGCCAATGACTGGAACGATAGATGGGCCGGTCGTCGTCTAGATAGTAGACGTTGTGATCGCCACCGGCGGGATGGTTGCCCGACCATTCGTAGCCAAGAAAAGTGACAAATCTTCTCGGGACGTGGAACTCCTTGACCTTGTCTTGGATTTCTCGCCAATGCCCTCCGGTTATCTGAAAATCATTGCCGTTGTGGGAGGCAAAATCAAGGGCGGCGGCATCCCGCGCGAACCGGAAATACTCCTCGACGCTGCCCGTTCCGACAGTCTTGTCAGTTTGACCGTGGATATCACCCCAAAAGAGGTGGAAGGCGGGGGCCTGGGAGAACACCTGGATAGGGTTGCTCAGGGTCTCAAAGCCGTTGACCGCATCCCTGACCCTTAACTGGTAAAGTCCGGGTTCATTCAAGACTGCTCCTTCGATCCGACGGACCCCGGCATCCAGTTCTCTGAAGGTATGTTCAGGCCCGAGTCGCTCGCCATTTCTCACCTCAGTCAGCTCCACCCGCCCGGAATAAGAGTGGGCGGGATTTCCCCAGGGGTCTTCCGCCTTTACCGTCACGGAAAAGGGGGTCCCAGCTGTTACCTGGGAGGGGCTCAAAACCAGCAGGCGATGTGGCGGTCCGCTGACAATGCGGACCACCGGGGAGGTCGGGATGTGTACAAACACCCCCGTCTCAAAGGACTCCACCAGGACCCGGAATTCGAAACGCTCCTCCACGAAGGTCTGGGCTCTGGCACCACGGCTTCCCCCACTCCGGTCCCCGTAGGTGATGACGAGGCGGTCTCCTTCCTTGAGGGATCCGTCATAAACCTGGAGGACCATGGTTTTGAACCAGGGACGAAAGTGACCGCGGGGGTCATACCGGGCCTCGATCTTGGCCTCCCCGGTGGTGGACACGGTGAAGTAGTTGTCGGCGGCCGGGTCAGTAGTTTGTGGCACCCCCCAGTCACTGGCCAAGCGCATGGCGACCTTCAGGCGCCCACCGTTGTCGATGCCGTAACGGCCAACGGTGTAGGTTATCTTCCATGTCCCGTAACTCCCGGCCGTTATCTCGCCGTCGGGAGAGATACTAGCTCTCCCGTACCAGGTGTCCATTTCTCTTTTTGACAGCATAGTCTCCTCCTCAAAAAAGATACTTCCCATAGAAATTCCTTTACCATCAATTCCCGGGGCCTGGGCCTGATATCTGGCCTCGAAGGCTTCCTCCCAATCTATTCTGCCGGAGTACTTGCCCTCTTTAGACGGAAGGTCAAGGGTTTCTCTGTTTCCTTGAAGAGGGGCGGACAGAAGCAGGTTTCATAGACCTCATGCCCTAAGGACTGGCGGCAGGCTTCAACGGAGATGTTGATGCCCCTCTTTCCCAGTTCCGCAGCGCTGACCCTGGCCGCCTCGTCGGTGTTAAAGGTCACGAACTGCTGAGCTTGCACCCAAGCCGCCAGCCGTCGAGCCGCCCGCCCCACCGCTCCCAGCCATTCGCCCGAGCTGAATCAACTGGGGCAGGGCATAACGAAAGAAGGTCTTATAACTCCTACAAAAGTAATCGGGGCGAGATGGGTCGCCGTTCTTCATGGTGCGCTGGTACGGGCAGCCGCCACGACAATAGGGGAAGAACTCGCAGCTCCGACAAGTCGTTGGGATTTGCCTCGTCCACTGCAGAAATTCCCTTAGTTTGGCGCCTTGCAGTATTTCCATCAGTGGTCCAGCGTGGATATTTCCCAAGTACCACTCTGGGCGAACCATGAAGTCGCAAGGATATAGACTCCCATCGTACTCCACCACCAGATGACCGGCACACGTCCCGGCCGTCTGGCAGGTTACCGGGGGGAGCCCAAGGGCCACGGAGGCCAGACTTTCAAAAAACTGGACGCCCACCCGTTGTCCGGCCTTAAGATCAGCGATCCACTCATCGTAGACATTCTTCAGGAACCTGCCGTATCCGTCAGCCGATAAACGTAACGGCTCTGGGACATCCTGTTGACCGTTGTCAACAGAGGGGATGAACTGAATGTATTCCGCCTGCAAGTTCCTCAGGGCCCGGTAAGTCTGGCGACCACGACGGGCAATGTCAGGTGTTACCACGGTGAGGATATTGGTTCGAACCCGGTATTCCTGAAGCAAATGAAGGGCGCGAACGACCCGGTCATAGGTACCTAGGCCCCCTGGATCCAGCCTTTCGGCATCGTGACGGACCGGCTCGCCGTCCAGGCTGAGTCCCACCAGAAAATGGTTTTCCGCAAGAAACTCACACCATTCCGGGGTGAGGAGCAAACCATTTGTCTGAAAGGCGTTTCCGATCTTCTGCCCTGGGCGCCGGTACTTTTCTTGCAGTCGGACGGCTTCCCGAAAGAAATCCAAGCCCATCAGGGTCGGTTCGCCACCCTGCCAACCGAAAAATACTTGTCCGGAAGAGACGATTACGGCCTCGGAAATCAGTCGCTCCAGGGTCGCCAATGACATGCGCCGAATATCCCCGGAACTGGTATGGCTTTGATAATAAAAGCAGTACCGGCAACGCATGTTGCAGTCGCCGGAAGCTGGTTTAACCAAAAAGGTGAAAGCTGGAAAAAGCAAAGCCGTCTCTCCTCTAAGACCCAGATGGAACGGTAGGGCTGTGGCGAAGAAGGGTCCATCTCTCGCCGGTCGCCTCAGACATGGTCAGGCGGAAGGGCTTCCCCCCAGCACCCGGCGTGAGACACTCGGCGGATGCACCCGGAGCGAGGATTAACGGAAGTCCCGGGCTTGTCCCGTCACCTCCAGCGGTGATTCCCGTCACCCGAATGATCCCATCACGGTCACAGCCGGTATGGCGCAGACGCGACAGCCAACCCTGTCCTGCCGGAAGGATGGCCCACTGCAAGCGGGGACGGGGCACCCAGTACAGGATATCCCGGGCAAATGGCGCTTCCGGCAGGAACGAGACCCAGACCGGGCTGGACCAGGCCATCTCCCCTCCTTTTTCGGAAACGCGGACATAGTACCAGGTGTCTGGTCGGGCCGGTTCTTGTTCGTCAATTAGTTCAACGGCCAAGGCGGGTCCCTTGGGGTGCCAAGTCCGGATGACATCTCCCTGGCGGATTAGTTCGACTCGAATGAGCCGGCCAGGGCCTTCAACGGTAATAGCGATTCTGGGTAGCCGATCCGTTGCTATCGCCGAACCCTGCAGGGCTCCCTCCACCGTTAGGGTAATGGCGATTCGTGCCCCCGTGCTGGCAACGGTACGGCGTTCCCAAAGCGCCTCCCAAAGGGATTCTCTGGTTCCGTCCTTGGCCCAAACCCCGGTGAGCCCAGGTTTTTGCCTCAGGCCATGGGCATCCGTGCCGGCATTAAAGCCGACGTGAATCCCCCGTAAGAGCGCATCGGCCACGCTATTACCGGAGGCGTTTCCTCCCATGGAATTGCTCCAGAGGGGAAACCGATTGCCCCGATCCAGTTCCGAGCAGCCATGTTGGGTGGAGTAGATCTCAACCAGCCTTTCCACGCGGGGATCGTGGGCTTCCCAGTCCATGCCGCGCCGCCCCGGGGCATAACCAACATGGTGGGGAACGGCCATTCCACCGTGGCGATGGGTACCCTCCAGAAGCGAATAGACGTCCTGGGGCAAAAAGAGCGGGCCGGTATCCCCGGGGTAATAGATATTGCGGTCACCCCAGCGGGCGGAACACCATTCATAGGCCAAAAAGGGCACAAATTCCCCGGGTCGGTGGGCACGAGCCATTTCCGCCGTAAGCTCTTCCCAGTATCCGGGTGGCAGGGAATGCGCCTCTTTTCCCCGCAAAAAGTGCCGGTGCGCCCTTAAAGCCGGCCCCGGCAAGAGCCGATCGCCCGGGTCTTCGGCGATCTCAGCATTATCCGTTATGGCGCAAAAGTCCATTTCGAATTCATCACGACAAACCCGCAGGTTGTCGCGGATGCTGCCTCCCCCGCAGGTTGCGCTCGTCTGACGATGCAGGTCACCCCAGTAAAGCTGGTAGTCTCCGTACCGACCTCGCTGCACCTGACTCGCCCCCCATCCTGAAATGCTTTCGAACACTGGTGTTGCACAGCTCACCTACCTCTAAACGCAACTCGTCAGAACTCTCCCAGAAGACGCGGGCGCCAGGGGACATAAGCGGCTCCCAGCAGCCCTGCGTCAGGTCCCAATAGGGCTTTCTCCAGCCGGGTTCGACTGGCCACGTCGGGGTGACACTTCGCTTTCATGACCCGCCGGGCCGGTCCAAGTATCAGGTCGCCGGCCGCTGCCAATCCCCCGGCCACCAGGCAGAGTCCTGGATCCAGTAGATTGACGGCCGCGGCGATGGCGAATCCCAAACGCACCCCCGCTTCCCGCAGCACCTGTTTGGCCTGGGAATCACCTTGTTCAGCCTGGGCCACCAGGTCCTCGGCCGTTCCCTGGAATCCAAAGCGGCTGCTGGCACTTCGGACCACGGCCGGGCCAGAAACATAGGCCTCGACACAGCCGCGACGTCCGCAAGAGCAAAGAGGGCCACCCCAACTGACGGGAATGTGACCAAACTTCCCCGCCGCCCCATGAGCTCCCCGCACGATCTGGCCTTTCATGGCCACAGAACCCCCCACACCGGTACCCAAGGTAATCATCAGGGCATCATCCGCACCTTTGGCGGCACCAAATTGCAGTTCCCCGGCTAGCGCCATGTTCCCATCGTTATCGACCCAGGTGGGTAGGCCAAATCTCTCCCGAATGACGTGGCCAATGGGCGTCCCCGTCCAGCCGGGGATATTGTTCGAAGCGTAAACCACCGTACCAGTTCGTAGGTCAACAATGCCCGGGGTAGCTAGGCCCAATCCCACCAGGCCATAGCCCAAGACATCGGTCCGGTCCACAAGGTTCCCTATGACCTCCAGGACCTGCTCGAGGACGACGGCCCCCCCCCCGGCCGCATCCGTACGTACAGTTAAGCGC
>JAMCWA010000059.1 GCA_023475165.1 Bacillota bacterium
TCAGCTCAGCTATGCCGCTGCCGGAAGCATCCTTCTGGTGGCCAATCTGACTTCCTCCATTATCCAACCCCTCTTTGGTTACCTCAGCGACCGCAGCACCACCCTATGGATTCTGCCCTTCGGGGTGCTCCTGTCGGCCGGCCGAGCCGGAGCAATACCAGCGGCAGGCGGTAACCGAGTTACCCGCCATGGACCTCTACATACCTCCCCAATAGAGGAAAGGGAGACTTCTGAATCGGGCGGAGGAGAAGGATGTCCAAAGGAATTGGGGCAAGAGGGGATCTGGTTGTGGTCTCGGCGAGGGAAGGAGAGAAAGGCGGCCAGGGGGAGCAGGCCTGGGGCAAGGGAGAGCAGGATCTCGGCCAGTCGGAACTGGGTCGGCCTGAGAAGCCCAATTTGGGCCTGCTCCTTCTTTTGAGTTTTGCCCACGCCATAACCGATATCAACCAGGGTTCGGTGCCGGCCCTCTTGCCTTTTATCAAGGAAATGTATCAGCTCAGCTATGCCGCTGCCGGAAGCATCCTTCTGGTGGCCAATCTGACTTCCTCCATTATCCAACCCCTCTTTGGTTACCTCAGCGACCGCAGCACCACCCTATGGATTCTGCCCTTCGGGGTGTTCCTGTCGGCCGGCGGAGTAACGGCCCTGGGGCTGGTTCCGAGCCTGCCTTTGATCTACCTGGCGGTGGCCTTGACCGGACTGGGAGTGGCCAGCTACCATCCCGGGGCCGCCCGGGTGGCCTACTTCGCCTCGGGAGCTCGCCGGGCCACGGGAACGGCGCTATTCTCCGTAGGTGGAAACATCGGGTTTGCTTTGGGCCCTCTCCTGACCACCATGGCCGTCGACCGCCTGGGACGGCATGGGATTGCCCTGAGCATGCTGCCCGGCCTATTGACGACCTTCTTAGTAATCCTTTGGATGAGAGGAGTAACCCCGGGGGTCCTGGGGGTAGGTAAGGTTGATACTCGCCCCGGGCAACAGCACTCTCCTAGCCCGGCGAGAAAAGGCATGACCGGCATCAACTGGTGGGGGGTCTCTCTGGTCGTACTCCTGGTGGCCATCCGGTCCTGGATCCAGTTCGGTTTGATCACCTTTGTCCCCTTTTATTACATTAACGTTTTGGGCGGTAGCCACTCCTTGGCCGGACGGCTGGTCTTCGTCTTTTTGGCCAGCGGTGCCTTGGGGACGGTTCTGGGGGGACCTCTGGCGGACCGGATTGGGTTACGGCCCGTGCTTTACGGCTCCATGGGCATCTTGTTCCCATTGCAGGCGCTCTTGCTTCACTCTTCTGGCTGGTGGACGGTCCTTCTTTTGTCCCTGGCCGGGTTAGCGGTGGTGGCCACCTTTGCCATGACCCTGGTCATGAGTCAGGACTATATGCCTGGCTATCCTGGTGTGGCCTCCGGATTGGCCATCGGTTTTTCCATCGGTATGGGCGGCATTGGGGTCACCCTTCTCGGAGCTCTGGCCGATCGCTGGGGAGTCCCGGCAACCCTCGAGATGATGGTCTTTTTGCCCATAATCGGCCTGCTGGTGACCTTCTTCCTACCACGGACGAGAAATGAAGTTCAAGCAGCCTGAACTCTGGCTGCCTATAACCGCCGGATGGACTCCTCGATCTCCTGGATCATGTCAACTATGGATTGGACCGCCTGGGCTTGCTGAAGGGTGATGGCGTTGGTTTCATTGACTTGAACTACGATCAGGGAGACCCTTTCTTTGAGTTCCGACAGAATCTTGCCGATCTCTTGAACGGAACTGCCACTGTTGTTAGCCAGCTTTCTGATTTCGTTGGCCACCACGGTAAATCCCTGGCCGAATTCGCGGGCGTGGGCTGCTTCGATGGCCGCATTCAGGCCCAGAAGGTTGGTCCGTTTGGCCACGTCGCTGATAAAATCCAGGATGCGGTCGGTGGCGGAGAGTTGGTCCCTGGCTCCCTGGGCCGCGCTAGCCAGATCGGCGGCGACCGAGGAGAGGTTCTCCGATCCGGCCAGAAGTTCCTCGGTGGCCGCCATCACCTGTTGTACGTTGAGGAGGACTTTTTCCTGAATCAGAAGGTTTTGTTTGTAGGAGGATAGTTCGGAGGCGGCCACCTGGGCGGCCAGGCGGGCCAGAGGCCGCAGCAGTTCCGGGTCGCCGGCGATACCGATGGTTCCAATGATGATGCCATCATCCAGAATGGGACAGTTATACCCCATCCGCACTCCCTTCAGGCGTTGTTCGTCCTCCCGGGTAATGGCCAGTTCCCGGACTTGCCCACTGTAGATTTTGAGAGCACCTTCATGTACGGTCCCCACCCGTTCCCGTAGATTGGCGGCAATGATCCTACCGCCAGGCTGGGTGATAATGACGTTGGCCCCCGCAGCCGAAGAGACCATCTGTACCAAACGGTCAGCCAAATTCAGCGGCAGGCCGTCCTGGCTGAGGCGGTCTAATCTGGCTTCCCGCGGCGGCAGGCCGACTGATGAAGGGATCAGAGGGCCTTGGGTACTTGGCTTTTTCTGGGGGGTCATCGCCTGGTCTCTCATCCTTTCCAAGGCAAAAACTTGAATAGATCATCCTGAATGATATAATCGTAAAGGAGTGAACGAGCTGTTAAGCAAAAGAGGGTAAATTCCGTCGACTTATTGAGCGCTGGGGCAGATTTCCTCTATTTTGCGACATTTTTGACCAGAAAAAAAGGAGTTCAATTCGGGGGAGGAATATGATGACGACCAATTACAACCCGCAAGCACGCCCGGGCCTGGATTCCTTGCATGCCCCGGCGGCGTCGGGCGCCACCAGAAAGGAAAAGGATCTGCTGGGGGAGAAGGAAGTTTCGGCCGAGGCCTATTACGGGATCCAAACCTTGCGCAGCAGCGAAAACTTCCCGATTACGGGCCTGAGGATGCATGCTTCCCTGATCCGAGCCTTCGCCATGGTCAAGATGGCGGCAGCCCGCGCCAATGTCTCGCTGGGGTACCTGGAGGAAAAGGTCGGGGAAGCCATCAGCCAGGCGGCTCAGGAGATCATGGCCGGCCGCCTGCACGAGTACTTCATCGTCGATGTCATCCAGGGTGGAGCCGGTACCTCCATGAATATGAACGCTAACGAGGTCCTGGCCAACCGGGCCATTGAACTTCTAGGCGGGGAGAAGGGCGACTACAATCTGGTCCATCCCCTGACCCACGTCAACATGTCCCAATCGACCAACGACGTTTTTCCTACGGCGGCTAGACTGGCTATGCTCTTTCAGTTGGAGGATACAACCAAGGCTCTCAACGACCTGGTACACGCCTTTCGGGAAAAGGCGGAGGAGTTTCGGGATGTTATCAAAATGGGACGGACCCATCTTCAGGATGCCGTTCCCATCACCCTGGGGCAGGAGTTTGGGGCCTACGCCCAGGCGGTGAAAAGGGACCTGGAGCGGATTGAGCGCAGCGCTCAGGGACTGAAGGTCATCAATCTTGGGGCGACGGCGGTAGGGACCGGCCTCAATGCTGATCCGCAGTACATCAGCTTGGCCCGTCAAGAACTGGAGAAAATCACCGGTTATAGCCTGGAATCGGCGGAAAACCTGGTGGATGCCACCCAAAACGTGGACATCTTCACAGAAGTCTCCACGGCCCTGAAGATGGCGGCCACCACCCTTTCCAAAATCGCCAATGACTTGCGGCTTTTGGCCTCGGGGCCCTTTGCCGGCTTGAAGGAAATCAACCTTCCCCCCGTCCAGCCAGGTTCCTCCATCATGCCGGGAAAGGTGAACCCGGTGATCCCGGAAGTAGTGAACCAGGTGGCCTTCCAAATTATGGGCAACGATCTGACGGTCTCCCTGGCCGCCCAGGCTGGTCAACTGGAACTAAACGTCTTTGAACCGGTGCTGGTGTTTAACCTGCTCCAGTCCATCGATATCCTGGGGAATGTGGTTCGGGTCTTCATAGAAAGGAGTATTCGTGGGGTCACGGCCAATGAGGATCGCTGCCGTTTCATCGTGGAGAACAACATCGGGATTCTAACGGCCTTGAACCCCTATCTCAGCTATGATGTGGTCTCCCACATCGCCAAGGAGGCCCTGGCCACCGGGAAACCGGTGCGTGACCTGGTTTTGCAGACCAAAATCCTGACCGAGGAGGAACTTAACATAATACTGAGCCCGGAACAGATGACCAGGCCGGGGATTGCCGGGGCGAAGAAACTAAAGGAGAAGCTGCTCAAACTGCGGGACCCGGCCAGTTTTCCGCAGGTGGGTACAGGGAAGGAGGCTCACGAGAGTCAGGGCGATACTGAGAGTGGCGGTAGGTAGTTACTGTGAAAAAGTCGGTTTTCTTCCGGCTTACGGGGGCCGGGTCAATATCCTCTCGCTTTTCCACGACCTGTGCCCACCGCTCCGCGGTAAAGCGGGGCCCTCCGTCCGGCACCGCGCAAACCCCCGTCCCTGGGGGGGTGAGCGCCATCTTGCCAAGTAGCTTAGGCACAAGTCTTAAGAGGTAAGGCTCTCGCCCGTCCGGCCTCGCGGGCCTGGTTTCGCTGGGAGCAGTGCCGGACTCGGTCAAAATCGGCCGCCGACATCGACCCAGCCCCTGCTGAAGCGACATTTTCATTCTTTGTAATACCGCTTCGGGCGACATTACTAGACGGAAATAAAATAGAATTGTGATCAAAAGCACTACTCTTGATTGAAAGTGTGTTATAATTATGGACAGATTACGCCCTTATTTGAGAAAGACCGGCCGATCTCTATTTCAGCCGGATTGTATATGTCCCTGGGGACGGTACATGGGTCCGATTGGCTCTGGAAAACGAAGGCCAGATTCGGCAGCCAACTTCACTGGTGTGATCTTGGATTTTTGAATGGGGGAGAGACAATGATCGTTGATCCGGCCCCGCGCCTGGTGGCCTGGGAGTCCACCCGCGCCTGCAACCTGGCCTGCGTTCACTGCCGGGCGGAAGCCCAGGAGAGGTCCCTTCCGGGGGAACTCAGCACCGAAGAGGCCTTTCGCTTGGTGGACCAGATCGCCGAGTTTGCCGAACCAATCTTCATCATCAGCGGCGGCGAACCCCTTTATCGGGCCGACATCTTCGAGGTGGCCAGCTACGCCACCAAAAAGGGATTCCGGGCCGTGCTTTCCACCAACGGGACTCTCCTGACCCCAGAAATCATTGAAAAGATGCACCAGGCGGGAATAAGGCGCATTTCCGTTAGCCTGGACGGCTCCAGCCCCGGCCGCAACGATTCTTTCCGCATGGTGCCCGGTGCCTTCGAAGGAGCTGCCCGGGGGCTGGCCTTCGCCCGTGACGGGAATATGCCTTTCCAGATTAATACCACCGTCACCAGGCGTAACCTTGATGACCTGCCGGACATGTTGAGGACGGTAATTGACCTGGGGGCGGTGACCTGGGACGTTTTCATGTTGGTTCCCACCGGGCGCGGTAAGATTGAGGACGAGGTTAACCCGGAGGAATATGAGCAGGTCCTGAACTGGATCGCTGGTGTGAGTCAGACCTCCCCTATCCCGGTAAAGGTGACCTGTGGGCCTCATTACCAGCGGATCACCCGGGAAAAGGCCGACCAAAGCCGGCGAACCCCGGGGGGAGTGACTGACCCGGCCGCCAATGGCTCGCCCGGTGAAGGGCAGCGGATTGTGGTCCCTACCAGCCGGCGTGGGGAAGAGACCACTACGGGTCAGCGGTACTCAACCAGCTCTTCCCTGGCTTCGATCCGCCCCGCTGGCCACCCGGGGAACACCGTCTTGGCCGGTGGCTTAAGAGCGGGTCATCCCGGCGGTCATACCAGTCGTGGTTGCATGGCCGGCAACGGCTTTGTCTTTGTTTCCTACAAAGGGGAGGTCTTTCCCTGTGGCTATTTCCCGGTAATGGCCGGGGACGTCCGCCGGGAACATTTCCGGGAGATTTATCAGGCGTCACCCCTCTTTGTGCAGTTGCGTGACCTTAACCAACTGCAGGGTAAATGCGGCCGCTGCGAATACCGGGCGGTTTGCGGCGGTTGTCGGGCCCGGGCCCTGGGAAAGACCGGGGATTACCTGGCGGAGGAGCCCTATTGTGTCTATCAGCCCAGACTGGGCGCCGCAGTCGGCCAGGCCTAGGAGACTGCTGACGAACTGCGGTTTAAGTGGTAACCCCCGAGACACCGATGGGGCCAGACCTCAAATCAGCCCAGGTGGTAGGAGCGACAAGGCTCCGAAGCGAGGCGTACTAGGTGGTACGTTGAGCGAGGAGCCGCCGGAGCGACAATCGGCAATAGTAACGCCCCTTTAATAAAAAGGTTCTTTCTTGCAGATTGCGCCACAACGTAGGTGGGGGTTGTTCAGCGGTCTCCTAGGAGACTGCTGAGAAAACCACATCTGCGTGTCAGGCGGGCTCCCGCCCGCCTCCGCTAGGGGGCACGCCCCCCTTGTAAAATGGAGTCAACTTGACTTTTTCTAGCACTCTTCGGCGGTACCTACGGTGCCTGAGCACCCCTGTGGAGACCAGCACGTTCAAGTTGGGCTTAGACAATCTGGGGAGAGGAGAATCGTTGTGATCGGAATCAGTTCCCTCTTGGTGGATTCTGATACCTTCGGCGATAGCCTGCGCTACAGCCACGCGTCCCGGGGGCAACGGCATGGGGCCATTGCCGGACACGGGCCAGTGGTGGTCTGGAATGTCACCCGGACCTGTAACCTCCATTGCCGACATTGCTACTCGGCTTCGGAGGCCAAGTCCTATGAGGGTGAGTTGAGCACGGAGCAGGCCAGGGCCTTTATCGACGATCTGGCCGATTTCAAGGCACCCGTACTCCTCTTTTCCGGGGGTGAGCCCCTGATGCGCCCGGACATCCTGGACCTGGCCCAGTACGCCCATGAGCGGGGCTTGCGAACCACCTTTTCCACCAATGGTACCATGATCAGCAAAGAAGTGGCCCGCCGGATGAAAGATATCGGGGTTAGCTACGTGGGAATCAGTCTTGATGGGATTGGGGCCAAGAATGACGCCTTTCGGGGTAAGAAGGGGGCCTTCGAGGCCGCTCTGGAAGGTATTCACAATTGCCTGGAAGTAGGACAAAAGGTGGGCCTGCGCTTTACCATCAACCGTCACAACTATACCCAGATTAACGACATTTTTGACCTCATGGAGAGCGAGGAAATCCCCCGCATTTGTTTTTACCACCTGGTTTACTCGGGTCGCGGCAGCACCATGATGGATCAGGACGTCACCCATGACGAGAGCCGGGCGGCGGTGGACCTGATTATGGAGCGCACCCTGGATTTTCATCGCCGCGGTCTTTCAAAGGAGATTCTGACGGTGGATAACCATGCTGACGCGGTCTACGTTTACCTTAAGACTCGGGAAAAGGACCCGGCGCGGGCGGCCCAGATCTTGGAGCTTTTGCGTCGTAACGGCGGTAACCGTTCTGGCATTGCCTTCTCCAACGTCGACTGGAACGGGAACATCCACGCCGACCAGTTTACCCCCAACTACACCTTCGGAAACGTCAAGGAACAGAAATTCAGCGAGGTTTGGCGGGCGGCCGCTCATCCCATCCTTGCCGGGCTCCGGAATCGCCGGCCGCTTCTCAAAGGACGTTGTAGCCGCTGCCAGTGGCTGGACCTGTGCAATGGCAATTTCCGACCCCGGGCCGAGGCCGTCACCGGCGATTTCTGGGAATCAGATCCGGCCTGCTATCTATCTGATGTCGAGATCGGTCTGGGGAGAGAGGAGAAGGTATCTGGGTGAGACTGGGATGCTTCCCATATGCTGATGCTATCAAGGCGATCCCCAGTGAAGAAGCCGGGTAGGGCAAAAAGCCCACCCGGTTTTTCTTCCCAGGGAATGAGTCCTCTGGGTGATCACTATCTGGCTTACGAGGAAAGGTCCATGAGGTAAAAAGCGATACCCATGGGGTGATTGACGGAGATAATCCCTCTTTCCGGGTCTCAAACGGTCCTAACAGGCAGCAAGGATTTCACGATATTACCAATAGCGGTTATTGTTATGATTCGTCTCAGGAGAGACCTACGTGCAGCCAAAGGAGTGAAGAGACATGAACCGTGAAGTTGATACCAGTAAGGCGGTGGAGATTGCCGAGGGGATCTATTGGGTGGGATTCCATGACGAGTCGGCCGGTTTTCACTGCAATCCCTACGTAATCCTGGACGGGAAGGAGGCCGTCCTCATCGACCCCGGTTCAATCCCCCATTACCCACTGGTCTTGAACAAGGTGGTCTCAGTGGTGGAACTGCCTCGCATCCGTTACATCATTGCTCACCACCAGGACCCCGACCTGTGTGCCACCATTCCCAAATTCGAGGAGGTGATTAACCGACCCACCAGCGTCGTCACCCACACGCGGGCCTCGGTGTTGATCGCCCATTACGGTCTGAAATCTGATTTCTACGCCGTGGACCAAAAGGATTGGCAACTGACGCTGCAAAGCGGCCGGCGGCTTCGTTTCATTTTTACTCCTTATCTGCACTTCCCCGGGGCCTTCGTGACCTATGACGAAAAGACCAAGACCCTCTTTACCAGCGATCTCTTTGGGGCTTTATCCTTTGACTGGCACCTTTACGCCGGGGAGTACTACATTGAGGGGATGAAGGCCTTCCACGAGAACTACATGCCGTCCCGAGAGATCCTGGCGGCCTCCATGCGGAAATTGAAGAAGCTGGACATCAAACTCATCGCCCCCCAGCACGGTTCTCTAATTGATGAAAACATCCTGGAGTACATTGAGGCCCTGGAGAACCTGGAGTGTGGCGATTACATGTTCTATCAGGATTAGAGGGGGTGGTGCAGGTGGCAGGCTACAAAGAACTTATTGAAGCCGTATTGAGAAGGGAAATGGGAATCCTAGGCCCGGAGAAGACCCAGGCTGTAGCCCGGGAGGCCGGACTGAGAACTACCGATAAGGGTGAACTAGTTAACTATGCAGTGAATAAGGAAGACCTCGGTCGTCTGATGGAGAAATTTAACGAAAAATACGGCCTGGTCACCGTGATTGGCTGCAAGGTGGCCCTGATGCGTATGGCCAGGGAATACAAGTTGGAATTACCGGCTATCCTGCAATGAGCGGCACTTCCAGGCAAGGCTCTGAACCCTCCCTTATCAGGGAGTCCCCCAGGCCGCCCGCGGCGGGCGGCAAAAAGAATGAAAATGGCCTGGAAGTAAGGGGCCTCTTTGTACAGATTGCTCCTTGAGTGAGGTGACCAAGGAGATCAAGTCTTATGAGGGAGTGCTCCTTGGCCTGGGCTAAAAAAGCCTGAGTTGGCTTGACCCGTCGGGTGGCAGCAGAGCCAGGTGGCGGTAACCCTTCTCGGTAACCCGTCGACCACTAGGGGTACGGATGACAAAGCCCGTCTTCAAGAGGAAGGGTTCCACCATGTCTACCAGGGTGTCCACCTCTTCGTTGAGGGTGGCAGCCATGGCCTCAATTCCCACCGGGCCACCCTTATAGACCTCGATCATCGTTCGCAGGTAGAGGCGGTCCTGCCGGTCGAGGCCCAACTCATCGATGCCTTCCCGGGCCAGGGCCTCTTGGGCGGCGGGCAGGTTGGCCCGACCATCACCCCTGACCAGGGCGTAGTCCCGGATACGTTTCAGAAGACGATTGGCAATTCGGGGGGTGCCGCGAGAGCGGCGGGCGGTCTCCTGGGCCGCCCCCTCCTCCAGATCAACCTTGAGGATGGCAGCGGAACGGCGGAGGATGGTGACCAGTTCTTCCACTTGATAGAAATCCAGATGGTAAAAGAGCCCAAAGCGTTCCCGCAGGGGGGCGGAAAGCGCCCCGGCCCTGGTGGTGGCCCCCACCAGGGTAAACTTCTTTAAGGGCACCTTGATGGTCTTGGCGAAGGCCCCCTTATCGACGATAAAATCCACCTGGAAATCCTCCATGGCCGGGTAGATGAATTCCTCCACCACTCGGGAGAGACGGTGGATCTCGTCGATGAAGAGGACATCACCGGTGTTGAGGTTGGTCAGTACCCCCATGAGGTCGCCGGTACGCTCAATGGCCGGGCCGGAGGTACTGACGATGCGCGTCCCCATCTCCTGGGCGATGATGTGCGCCAGGGTGGTTTTGCCCAGCCCCGGGGGCCCGTATAGGAGGACGTGATCCATGGGTTCCCCCCGGTGAAGGGCCGCCTCCAGGGCGATGGAAAGGTTCTCTACCACGGTCTTCTGACCGATATACTCTTTCAGGAAGGAGGGCCGGAGGCTGCCCTGAAAGGCTTGCTCCTCCGAGCCCTGCTCCTGCGGACCGACGAGGCGGAGACGGTTCATGGGTAACCCTTCCCTCCGTGCCTATTGCCAGAGGCGCCTGCTGGCATGTGCCTGTACATGGAGACCACTGAAAAACACCAATTGCTTTGGTGCAACCCGCGAGGAAGAAACTTCGGCAGGGTTTAGCACTGAAACCGCAGTTTCCAAGCAGTTTCCGCGGGTCAGTCAACCCTCCTGGCCTTGGCCTCGAAAGACCTCCTGGATCAATTCCTCGGCCGAGGTGACCCCGGGGCTGCGGGTCAGGGCTGCCCTAAGCATCCTCTCGGCCTCAGGCTTCTTGTATCCCAGTTGTAATAGGATCGCCAGGGCCTCCTCTTCCGAGTCGGCCGCCGGCGGCGCCGGGTGAACGACCCGGGTGGATGCTTGCGGCCCTCCGATGAAGGGGGTGACCTTGCCCTTCAGCTTAGCGATAATTTGGGAAGCCCTCTGTTTACCGATCCCCGGCAGGGACGAAAGGAGCCGCGTGTCGCCCGCCTCAATGGCCCGGGCGACATCGGCCACCGGCAGGGTTAGGGCACGCAGGGCGGCCTTTGGCCCGATACCTTCCACCGAGGTCAACCTGTCAAAGAACTCCCTCTCCTCCCGGCTGGCAAAGCCCAGGAGGACGGGATTGAGATTATTCATACCGCTCCCCTGTAGATAAAGACGAGTATAGAGGGAGATCGGCTGTCCCGGCGGGAAGAGGCCCGGTTGGAGGAGGAACATGGGGACCAGCACTTCCAGGGTCAGTCCCTGCCATTGGACCAGGAGAGCTATTTCGGTGGAGCCTTGAAATGTGCCATGGAGTTGGTCGAGCATGTCAGCCTCCTGGGAGACCGTTGAAAAATACCCATCTGCGTGTCAGGCGGGCTCCCGCCCGCCTCCGCTAGGGGGACACGCCGCCCTTCGGCGCCACCTGCGGTGCCTGAGCACCCCCTAAAGTCTGGGGGAGTGACTCCCCCAGCCCCCCCGGCGGGCTGACGCGCCCTCCGGCGGCTCCCGGCTCAACGTACCACTCAGTAGGCCTCGCTTCGGAGCCTTGTCGCTCCTAGCCTTTAGGCATTTTTGAACGGTCTCGCCCCAATGGGCGCGTTAAAAAACGCAGTTTGTCAGCAATCTCCTAGCATCTGGGCTGATTTGAGGTCTTGGCCGGGTGGTGTGGCTAAAGCCGCCAGAAGAAGGTTCGTTATCAAGCCCTCGGACAGACTGTGGCGGCTTTCCTCGGGCGGGATTGCCCCTCAAACCGGAGTTTCCGAGTACCCTCCTAGCCACGGAGCTGCTGGTTTAAATGGCATAGGGCCGCTGCCAGGGCATCGGCCACATGGTCCGGGGTGGGTAGTTCCTTTAGATTCAAGAGACTTTGCACCATCCGTTGGACCTGCTCTTTACTGGCCCGGCCATTACCGGTGACGGCCTTCTTGATTCGCGACGGGCTATACTGGATTACGGGGATGGCCTTTTGAGCCGCCGCTAACAAGATGGTGGCCCGGGCATGTCCCATGAGGATGGCCGTCCGGGGATGCCTGTAGTCCGTATACAGGTCTTCTACCACCACGGCCTCGGGTTGGACCTCGGCCAGGAGTTCCAGGACGCCTAGGTAGATGGTCTTCAGGCGAACCTCCAAGGCCTCCTCGGGTTTTGTCTTGATGATCCCCGCCTCCAGGATGCGGACTGGGAAGAGGCGCGGCCAAAAGGGTGGGCCACGGTGGCCCGAAAGAGGCTGTAAACCAGGCTGGTGCCCTTTCGTCGAGCCGCCGGCGGGGCTGGAACCTGGCGAGCCGGGAGGGATGGTACTAATTCGGAGGTTTTGGCCGGCAGCCAGGTTCGCGGCCTCCTGGGAAGAGAGCAGGGCGTAACCGGTTTCATCCAAACCGGGGTCTATCCCCAGTATAGCCAGGCTCGCGGCCACCATCGTCCTCATCTTGAACCCCCATCTTTCGGTTGCGGATAACGCCTCCAAAATAGACCGATGGCGCAACCGACGTTCCTTTTACGGTTTTCGCCATGGGTAGGTCGGATTCCTGCCGAACAAAGAAAACTGGCCTTCTGAAGGACCAGTTCAAGTCGCTGGGCGAGGTGGCTTTGCTTACGGCAATCTCCAACAAGGAATTACGAACGTGGTCATCTCTCCAGAAAATTGACTATCCGCCGGATGATAGCCAGGTGCCTTTTCCGGCCGTAGAGCCAGCCGGCGTTGTAAGCGGCCACCTTGCGGTGAGTGACGTGGTAGATTCCGCCATCGGCGGGGTCGGCCCTCATTTTCTCATAAAGGGCCAACTGGACGATACGACCGCTGCCCTTGTACAGGGTTATTGAATCCAGGCCGTAGCTCACCGGACGGCGCGCCAGCCGGGCCTCCCAGAGGAAACTACCGGCCTCACCTGTCACTAAACCATCGCGCGGTCCCAAATTCGTCAACCGGACAGGCGGTAGAAAGAGCATTTCTCATGACCCCCTAAGAATCCTCGGCCCCGTGTTCATACTCTTGGCCTTGCTTTACCTTGTTGGGTATTTTGTCTTCATATTTACAGTATTTCGCAATAGATGGATTTTCATACCTAGCAGATCGCAAATCGTCGCTGGGTCTTGGCTTAGCCCCCAGGGGATAGGCGTGTCCTTGGATTATATTCCTGATGTGGCCAGTATATTCATCGGACCTGGTGCGCCCTGAGCGGGGATGGGTAATCAGGACCTGTTGTTCCGGGCGGTCTCTCGGGCCGGATTACCTTTCAAACCGCAGTTCCCGGGCAGTCTCCCCGAACCTGAACCGGATTGGGGGGAAGGATAATCCCGCCGAAGCGGCGAAAAATACTTCCGAAATGACCACAAGGGAGATGTCTTTCTGGCATGTTTAGCAACCAGATCTTCCCCTGGATTCAATCCCTCTCCAATCCCTTCCTTTTTTACTTCTTTCATGTGGTGACCAGCCTGGGCAGTGAGGGGTTTTACATGATCCTCTTGCCCCTGATTTACTGGACAGTGGATAAGAGGCGAGGTTTCCGGCTGGCCCTCCTCCTTTTGATCTCGGTTTCGGTGAACACCTATCTCAAGGATTTCTTTAATCTACCACGTCCGCACGGTGAGGGCGTTCGGGTGATGCTGCCTGAGTCCAGCCCGGGCTTCCCCTCGGGGCATGCCCAGGGCAGTGCCACGGTCTGGGGATATCTCATCACCCAGTACCGGCGGCGCTGGCTGGCCATTTTGGGGGTGACCCTGACCTTGTTAGTTTCCTTCTCCCGGCTGTACCTGGGGGTGCACTACCCGGGGGATGTTCTGGGTGGGCTGGCCATCGGTCTGGCGCTGGTCTGGCTCTTCAATCGGCTAATCGGTCTGGAAATCGGCCGGGATTGGCCTTTTGCCGTCAAACTCACCCTGGCTTTCCTGCTTCCCCTGGCGCCCCTTCTCTTTTACCGGGGGCCGGAAGCCTTTAAGATCCTGGGTTTCTTGGCAGGATTGCTGATGGGCAATCTCATCGAGGTCCGCTGCCTTGGTTTTGCCACCGGCGGGGGTCTTGCCATCCAGGTGCGTAAGGTGCTCCTCGGCTACCTGGTCCTTGTCGCCCTGAAGTCCCTGACCAGCGGGGTTTTGCCCGAGGGTGGGCTCCAGGCGCTTCGCTACGGTCTGCTGTCCCTTTGGGTCACGGTGGTAGCCCCGTTTGTCTTTTTGAAGTTGGGGTGGGGCTCGGCTGTTAGCTGCCGTCTTCGTCCTGGGGATTGACTTACTCTGAAGGGCTGGCGTAGAATACTTTTGGCAGTTGAACGCTCAGGTCCCAGGTTTTCAGCGGTCTCCTGGGGCCGTCAGGCTTGAAAACGGGGCTCGCCCACGGGAGACTCTTTCCATGGTTGTTTTGAAAAACCGGAGAGGACTGTCGCCTCTTGCCTTTTAGCCTTTTGAACGGTGGTTCGCGGGGTACGCCTTCCAGGAGTGACGGTATAACTGAAGAGACGGGAGGGGCTGTCCGGACCAGTTTGGTCAGCTACCGTGAGGTCTGGACATTGGCCTGGCCCGTCATTGCCGAGATGGCTCTGCAGACAGTTTCCTCCGTGGTGGATATGGCCATGGTGGGACGGCTGGGGGCGGCTCAGGTGGCGGCGGTGGGGCTAACTTTTCACCCCGTCTTTTTGGTTATGGCTGTTTTTATGGGGATAGCCGTCGGGACCACAGCCCTGGTGGCTCGTTTTGTGGGGGCCGGGTTCTGGGAAGAGGCTGGTGGGGTGACCCGGCAGTCCCTTCTTCTGGCTGTGGCCTTAGGTCTTTTTACCGGCCTCCTGGGTTATCTTTTGGCCGAACCCGTCGTCCGTTGGATGGGGGCATCACCCGAGGTGACCGGACTGGGGGCCTCCTACCTGCGGTGGTCCATGCCGGGCCTGGTTTTCCTTTTCATTTTTAACATCCTCACCGGAGCTCTCCGCGGGGCTGGGGACATGAAGACCCCCCTCAAGGTGAACATCGTCCTCAATCTGTTCAAGGTGGCGGCCAATTATCCCCTCATTTTTGGGGTGGCCGGTTGGCCGGGGCTGGCCCTGGATGGAGCCGCCCTCTCCACTACCCTGGCCCGGGGCGTGGGGACCCTGGCCTTGCTCATTATGACCGTGCAAGGACAGAGGACCCCCTTGCGACTGGACCCGGGTCAAGATTGGAGACCGGATTTGGGCCTGATCCGGCGCATCATGAATATCGGGCTGCCGGCAGCGGGGGAACGGATCATCACCAGCCTGGGACAGGTTCTCTTTGCGCGGATGGTGGCCGGCCTGGGGACGGTGATCTACGCCGCCCACTCCATCGGCCTGAACGTAGAATCCTTCTCGTATATGCCGGGGATGGGCTTTGCCACGGCTGCCACCACCATGGTGGGTCAACGGCTGGGAGCGGGAAGGGGGGAGGAGGCGGCCCAGACGGGCTGGGGGACCCTTCGCCTGGCCCTGGTGGTGATGGGGTCTATGGGGGCACTCTTTTTTCTTTTTCCCAGGCAGTTCATGGGGATATACACCGCCGATGCGGCGGTGATCGGTTATGGGATCCAGGCGTTACGGATCGTGGCCTTCTCCCAAATTCCAGAAGGAGCGGGCTTTGTCCTGTCCGGGGCCCTGCGGGGAGCCGGTGACACCCGCTATGTTCTCAATGTCACCATTATCGGCATGTGGTTGGTTCGTCTTGGTCTGACCTATCTCTTCATCGAATCCTGGGGTTGGGGCCTGGCAGGAGCCTGGGTGGCCATGACCATGGACTGGGTAGTCCGCGCTGTCCTGCTTTTTCTGAGGTTTCGGGGGGCGGCCTGGCGACGGATCAAGGTCTAGGAGACTGTCTGGCCAACTGCGTTTTAGATGCTTAACCCGCCCGAGAAGGCGTTGGGGCGAGTCCTCAAATCAGCCCAGATGCTAGGAGCGACAAGGCTCCGAAGCGAGGCGTACTGGGTGGTACGTTGAGCAAGGAGCCGCCGGAGCGACAATCTGCAATATTAGCGCCCCTTTAATAAAAAGGTTCTTTCTTGCCGATTGCGCCACACCGCAGATGGGTGTTTTTCAGCGGTCTCTTGGACGACGGGTCGAAGGTCGAGTTGAAGGAAAGCAGGTGCGGCCATGCCAAAAGGTAAGTTCATTGCCCTGGAGGGCGTTGATGGATCGGGCATCTCGACCCAGGTCGGGCTTTTAAAAAAGTGGTTTCTGGGACGGGGCGAGAGGGTCTTTGCGACCAAAGAACCCACTGATGGTCCCATCGGGGCACTTATCCGGCAGGCCCTGACCAGACGGGTAGTGCGTCCTGACGGCTCACCCCTGGACGATACCACCCTGGCCCTCCTTTTTGCCGCCGACCGGGTTGACCACCTCCGCTGCCAGATTGTGCCAAAGTTGGAACATGGTGTTCACGTCATCTCGGATCGCTACTACCTCTCTTCTTTCGCTTATCAGTCCCTGGGGGATGATCTGGAGTGGATAAAAATCATAAACTCCCGGGCCCGGCGCCCGGATCTCTTTATCCTTCTTGTGGTTCCTCCCATCACCTCCCAGGAGAGGATGAGTCGCGACCGTTGGCAGGTGGATCTCTACGAGGAGCTGCCGAAAATGGAGGTCATCCTTCGTAACTACCTGGCTGTAGCCCGGCGCTTGAAAGAGGAAGGGGAAAACGTCCGGATCATCGACGGGGCTCGCCCCCTGGAGGAGGTCCAGGGTGAGATCAGGACGCTGGTGGAAGGTGTTCTGAAGGTTCTCGATTGAAGGACGTAGCAAACCGGGCGGGGTCTCCTGGTAACCCTACAACGAGGGCCTAAGGAGACCCCGCCCCTTTCTTTTTTCGAAAAGCTGGGCGGAGACGGGGAGGGTGGGGGCCGGTTCTAAATTGAGCGGGGGAGGAGGGATTCGCTCGACTCTAAGGTAGCGGCGTTGGGAATCGGTGCGGATAACAGCCAGCGAGGCCGGAAAACATAGAAGTATATAAACTGCCAGCAGGGTTGAGAACCGTGGGGAGTGGTGGATTTCTCATGACTCACGCCGCCGTGAGGTCAAGATGAAGGATTATGACGTCATCGTCGTTGGGGCCGGCCCGGCCGGGAGCACCGCCGCCCTTTACGCCGCGCGATCCGGTCTGCGGGTGCTGCTCCTGGAAAGGGGACCCTATCCCGGTTCCAAGAACATTGGGGGCGGGGCCCTTTACGCCCAGTGCATCAAGGATATTGTTCCCGATCTGGAGCGAGCACCCTACGAACGGGTGATTACCAGGCAGGAATACTGGTTCATGGAAGAGGAATCGGCGGTGGTTTTGGGGTATAACAGTGCCCGCTATGGCCGACCTCCTTACAATCGCCTGGCGGTACTGAAGGCCCGCTTTGACCCCTGGTACGCGCAAAAAGCGGTGGAGGTCGGAGCGTTGCTTTTGACCGGACATAAAGTCGATGCCCTCCTGTTTGATGGTGAGCAGGTCGTTGGGGTCAGGATTGGTTCACCGGCGGTTCAGGATATCTATGCCCCCATCACCATCCTGGCCGAGGGCGCCGCGGCCTTACTGGCCCAAAAGGCCGGCCTGGTCTCCCGGCTGAGACCAGAGCACATGTCGCTTTACGTCAAAGAGATCATCCGTCTGCCGGCGCGGGTCATCGAGAGCCGGTTTAACCTTCAGCCGGGCCAGGGAGCAGTGATCGGGCTCCTCGGATACTCCACCCTGGGTTTTGAGGGAACCTCCTCCCTTTACACCAACCGGGATTCCATCGGGATCAACGCCGGTTCCACGGTCCAGACCCTCAAAGTCGCCGGCGTCCATCCCTACCGGCTCTTGGAAAGGATCAAGAACCATCCCCTGATTGCCCCTCTCATCGCCGGAGGGCGCTCCCTGGAATACACCTCGCACCTCATCCCGGACGGAGGATATCGGCAAGTGCCGCAACTTTACCGGGCGGGACTCCTCCTGGCTGGGGATGTGGCCGGGATGGTCAATGGTATTCAGGGGATCAACCTGGCCATGACGGCGGGGAAGATGGCGGCGGAGACGAGCGTGGAGGCCCTGCGCAAGGGCGACATCAGCGAACGCGGTTTGAAGCTCTACCGTGACCTTCTGGAAGGGAGTTACGTCCTCAAGGACCTACGAGCCAACCGGGGGGTTCCCGGCCTGTACAATCGCCGTCCCTATCTCTTCGACGTCTACACCGGGATGGCCAATAGCGTGGCTCAGGACTTGACTACCGTTGCGCCCATCCCCAAGAGGGAGAAGCGAAGGGCGATCTGGAGGAAAATGACCCAAATGAGGCCTCTCGGGGGGATGATCCGGGACTTCTGGGATGCCTTCAGAGTCAGCCGATGAGTTGTCGGGACCTGCTCCGAAAATGTCGGGAGACGAAAAAGATGAGATTTCGGCTCTTTTTGCCTGAGAAAAAGCCGGGGCAACGGGAAGCGGCCTCGTCCACCACCAACCTATCCCAGGTCGGGAAAGCCACTGACCCCTGGCCGCGGGATGAATTTCGGCTGGATGATGGCTTTGCCCACCTTTGGATCGAGAATCAGGAGAAATGCCGCCACCTCTGCGAACGCCAGGAGTGCCTCTACCTGTGTCCCTCCCGGGTCTTTACCATGGGACAAGGGGAAAAGGGCGAGGTGGTTTTGGCGGAGTACGGCCGTTGCCTTGAATGCGGGGCCTGCCAGATGTTTTGCCCTGGTGGGAACATCTACCTTGAATACCCCCGCGGGGGATTTGGAGTAATACATAAACATGGTTGAGATACCTGTAGCAAAACCGGCTGGGGAGGGTGACGGGGATTGCTGGATCGGCTGAAAAGAGCTCTGCACCGGATTTACCGGCCCACACAACATAGAGAATCCCCCGGCCAGGGAGGCCAACCGTCCAATGGCCCCAAAACCCCTCTCACCGGAGACCTCGCCCAGGATAAGGAGTGGCTGAAGGCCACCCTGGGAGCGAGTTTTGATTTTCAGTGCCGTGAATTGGAAATCGGGCAAAAGCCTTCCTGGCGGGCCGCTCTCCTGTATTTTGACGGGCTGGTTGACAAAGAACTGATCGACCTCGGCTTTCTGCGTTCCCTGCTCCAAGAGATTCCGCTGGCGGCCAGGCCCGTTGGGGATCGCCAAGGACTGCTGCCGCAGATCAAGGTCCGGTTTTTGAACGTGGCCGACGTCCGGGAGGCGGAGAGTTATGAGGAGCTGGTGGATGACGTCCTGGCCGGTAATGCCGCCCTTCTGGCCGACGGCTGCAAAAAGGCCTTGATTCTAGGGGTACCGGGATGGGAACACCGGCAGGTGTCGGAACCAGCCGACGAATCCGTAATCCGGGGGCCCCGGGATGGATTTGTGGAAACCCTGCGGGTCAATACTGCTTTAATCAGGCGGCGTATCAAGGACCCAGCCCTAAGACTGGAAGGCTACAAGATCGGCCGCCGGACGAAGACGGAAGTGGTGGTGACGTATCTCCAGGGAATAGCTGATGACAAGATTGTAGAGGAAGTCAGAAGACGGCTCCTGCGGATCGACATAGATGGAATCCTCGAAAGTGGCTACCTGGAGGAGTTGATTGAGGATGCCCCCTACTCCCCTTTTGCCCAGATGGGCAACACCGAAAGGCCCGACCGTTTATCTGCTTGCCTTCTGGAAGGGAAGGTGGGGATCCTGGTGGATGGCTCCCCCATTGCCCTCAAGATCCCCATAACCTTCACGGAGACCTTTCAGGCCAGCGATGATTACTATGAGCGGTTTTGGCTGGCCACCTTTCTCCGTTGGATCAGGTTTATAAATTTCCTGGTGGCCCTGCTCTTGCCGTCCTTTTACATTGCCCTGACCACCTATCACCAGGAATTGATCCCCAGTCCCCTTTTGATCAGCATTGCGGCGGCGCGGGAAGGGATACCTTTTCCGGCCGTCCTGGAGGCCTTCTTGATGGAGACGACCCTGGAGGTCATGCGGGAGGCGGGCTTGCGTCTACCCAAACCCATCGGGAATGCTATCAGCATTGTCGGGGCCTTGGTCTTGGGTCAGGTGGCGGTAGCCACGGGGCTGGTGTCTGCTACTATGGTGGTGGTGGTGGGTTATACGGCCATTGCCACCTTCATCTCGCCTCGTTACAGTTTCATGATCCCCATCCGCCTCTTGCGCTTTCCCATGATGATCCTGGCTGGTACCCTGGGGTTATTCGGGGTGATGGTAGGTTTCCTGGCTGTTCACATCCACCTGATGAGTCTGCGCAGCTTTGGAGTGCCTTACATGATGCCCCTGGCCCCCATGAACTGGAACGATCTGAAGGACATCCTCATCCGTGCCCCCTGGTGGGCTTTGCGTACGAGACCGGTGCTGAACCGGGTGCAGGAGCTGAGGCGTCAGAGGGCGGGAGCTGGACCGAAGCCGGAGGCTCAATAGAGCAGGCAGGACGACGACCACCGTTGGATTACCCTGAAAAAAAACCAGCTGCTTGCAGGGCGCCACTCGGGCGTTGCTTCGTCGGATGCGGTACCCGGCTCGGCGAAAACGCTCCGCCGGCAATCGCCCGCCCGGCGCCCCAAGGTATCTGACTGTTCACATTTTTCCCGGAGGGAGTTCTTTGGTCAAAATCTCCAACTGGCAAGCGGTGCTGATCTACTTCGCGGTGCAAGGCGCTTCGCAGGCCCTTACCCTCCCACCAGTGGCCAGTTCCCTGGCCCAAGAGGGCTCCTGGCTTTCCGTTCCCGTGGCTACTTGCGCCAGCCTTCCCATCCTGGGAGTTGTGCTGATCCTGGCCCGCCGCTTTCCGGAGGAGGACCTGCTGCAGTACGGGGAGAGAGTCTTGGGTCATTTCCTGGGAAAAGTCTTGGGCCTGGCCTACGTCTTTTACTTCCTGGAAATTGCCGCCCTTGAGGTGCGGCGGTTTAACATTTTTCTGACCACCGATCTGTTGCCTCAGACCCCGCCGGTCGTCATCTTGGTTCTGCTGGTCAGCCTCTCGGCTTCAGCGGCTCGCAATGGCGTGGAGGTCATTGGTCGCCTGGCCGAGCTCTTTGTCCCTTTTGGTTTTCTCTTTATGTTCATGATTTTTGCTGTCCATCTTAGCCACTTTCGTGCGGAGAACTTACGACCCTGGCTGGGAGCAGGATGGGGACCGGTTCTGGCCAATTCTCTCACCACTTTGCCCTGGTTGGGACAGGTCTTCCTTCTAGGCATAATCTACCCAGTTATCCGGGACCAGGAGAGGAGCGGCCGCCACTTTCTCCTGGCGAGCATCTCGTGGGGGGCCTTCCTCAGCCTGTTCTGTATGATCACCATCAGTACCTTCGGGGCGCCTCTGACCGCGCGCCTGACGTTTCCCGGTTACAGCCTGGCCGAGAGGGTGAGAGTCGGCGGGTTTTTGGAGGGGATGGACGTGTTGCTCTTTGTCATCTGGGTTACCGGGGTTTTTCTGGAAATAAGCCTCTTTCACCTCCTGGCTGCGCAGACCCTGGCCCGACTCCTGCACCTCCGGGACTATCAAAGGCTGGTCTTGCCCGTGGGGGTACTTATGGTCGTCCTCGCGCAGATTATGGCGGAGAATGTGGCTCAGCTGCAGGCCTTCTTACGACCGGCCGTCTTTGTCCCCTTTACCCTCACCTTTCAATTGCTCTTTCCCCTGGGACTGCTTCTGGCGGCCTGGCTGCGGGGGTTAAAAGGAGCCGACAGGAGGGGGTGAGCTAGTCATGGCGGAAGGGGAGCCAAGAGAGTCCGGGAGACCACTGAAAAAGTCCAGCTGCGCGTCAGGCGGGCTCCCGCCCCCCTCCGCTAGGGGGGCACGCCGATTACCGCCTGGGAATACGTCGCGGACTTCTGAGAGCAGAGGGCTATTTTTACGGCGATTTCCAGGGATGCTTCTGCTCTTGATCGGGCTTCTTTCCGGGGTCTATCTAACCGGCTGTTGGGATCGGGTAGAGGTGGAAAGCCTGGCCATCGTTTTGGCCGTAGGGGTTGACCTGGAACCGCAAGGCGATGGTTTTCTTTTTACCGTCCAGGTGGCCAGACCCTCCCTTCTCGGCAAGGCCGGGGGAGGAGCGATGGGGGGAGGTGGTGGCAATGGAGGCGGCCTGGGTCAAACCCGAGCCTCTTGGAATGCCACCCTCCCCGGTCGGACCCTCTTTGAAGCGGAAAGGAGGTTCAGGCGCCAGATGTCGCGTCGACTCTTCTTGGGCACGACTAAGGTGGTGGTGATTGGGGAAGAGGCGGCCCGGCAAGGGGTAGGAGAGCTCTTTGATTACTTCCTCCGTGACCGGGAACCGCGTTTCACCCTGTTGGTGGCGGTGGCCCGCGGTACGGCCAGGGGAATCTTGTCAACCGAGCCAGCCCTGGAAAAAACAGTAGGTCAGGAGATTGATCTCCTGTCGCGTTATATCTCCGATGATTCGACCAGCCTTTTCCCGGATATGGCCGACTTTGTGGGGAGGTTATGGACCCCAGGGGAGGAGGCGGTAGCACCCGCTCTGACGGCTTACGAGGATGAAACAGGCTCAAGACGTCTCCGGGTGGAGGGCCTGGCGGTTTTCAGAAAAGGTCGACTGGTGGGCTGGTTTACACCCCAGGAGAGCCGCGGGCTCCTCTGGGTCCTGGGAAAGGTGGAAGGTGGAGCAATCGATCTTGCTTGTTCTCAAGGACGGGTGGCGCTGGAAGTAACGGGACAGTCGGTGCGGGTGCAGCCAGGCTTCATTGCGGACCGCCCAGTGGTGGAGGTTCATCTTCGGGACGACACTAACCTGGCTGAAGAACAGTGTCCGGGCCCGGTTTTTACCCCGGAAACCTTGAAGGCCATCGAGATGCAAGCCGAAGATAAGATCCGGGACGAGATCATGACGACGCTGACCAAAGCCCAGGAAATGAGGGCCGACGTCTTTGGCTTCGGACGGGCTTTCCGTGGCCGCTACCCCGGGAAGTGGCGGGAGATGGAAGGGCAATGGGAGGAGATCTTTTCCCGGCTGGAGGTCAAGGTGACGGCCGACGTGACGATACGGAGGTCAGGTCTACTCACCGAGACCGTGGAGCCGCGCTAGGAAACTGCGCTTGAGAGGTGTTATTCTAGAGCCAACATGGTGGAGATAATCCTTCTGATCTTGCTCTTCGGCGGGATAGTGTCCTTTGAGGTCCCGGGGATGGTCCAACGCCGGGAGACGGGGGAGCTTTGGGCCTTTTCCTTGCTGCTCCTGGCGGGGGTGATCCTCTCTTTCCTTGTGGCTTTGAACGTGAGGTTACCCAGCCCTAACCAGTGGATCATTGATCTGTTTCAGCAACTCTTCCGCTTTTGATAGATCTCATTTGGTCTGGCTCCACGCCTGGCTGAAGAACGGACGAAACCACGAAAGCCGTCCTTCTGCCATTTGGTGATCAATTGGCCGAAATTCATCCGTCATTTTTCTCACTCAAACGAATAGCTTTTGTTAGGGCCGGAGCGCCGTCCGCCAAGCCGACGCGATAGCGGTAAAGAGCGCTGGGACCGGCCGCATACCCTTGCTGCGCAGGGGCTTTCGGTGGTGACGAGGGTTGAGCGGATGGGTGGCAGTCCTTACCGCTATTTCTGCCGGGGGAGGAGGATGTAATCGTGTTTTTTCTCGCGGATCGTGTGGTGCTGGGGATGGCGGCCTTGCGCTTTCTCTCCAGTCTAATAGAGTTTACGGCGGCCTTCTTGATTTTGGCTAAGTTCAACCGGGTGGAACAGGCGGTGCGTGTCAATGCCCTGTTGGGACTGGTGGGTCCAACCATCTTCCTTCTGGTCAGTGGGCTGGGCCTCTTAGGATTGGCCGGGCGGGTGTCTTGGGAGAAGATGGCCTTGATCCTGTTGGGGATTCTCTTTGTCCTGGTAGGGACGACGCGCTGACAAGACGTTTGTGGGCCTCGCTTCGCCGGATGCGCTGGCAGGCTCGGTGAAAGCGCTCTGCCGGCAATCGCCCGCCCGTTGCCACCCCGTTGCTGTTTCATTACTTTATGGCGCCGCCAAAGGCGGCATGGTGATCTGCTAAGAAAATGGCGGCGGGGGCTTGACACGCTCCATTTTCTGGTATAATATGGATACACGAGGGGAACGGCAAAGGGGGGTAAGGATGTGGCTGCGGACATGCTCTTGGAGATCCAGGGTCTTTTGAAGGGTGTCGTTGATCAGTTAAACGGTATTGAGGAGCGATTGGGGAGAGTTGCGCAAGGTCTGGATAAGGTTGAACAACGGATGGATAAGCTTGAGCAATGGATGGATAAGATTGAGCAATGGATCGATAAGTTTGAGCAATGGATGGATAAGTTTGAGCAACGGATGGATAAGCTTGAACAACGGATGGATAAGCTTGAACAACGGATGGATAAGCTTGAACAACGGATGGATAAGCTTGAACAACGGATGGATAAGCTTGAGCAGCGCCAAACCAAGGTGGAAGAGGGCCTGCTGGTGGTCAGTTATCGTCTGACCAGCCTGGAGAACGAGTTCCGCGAGCACCGAGCCGAGTTTAGACTCCTGGAGAAGACGGTACGAGTGATCATGATCGATCACGAACAGAGGTTGACGGAAATGGAGAAAGGGGCTAATCCTGCTCAGACGGCGGTTTCGGCCTGATGATGTTGAGAAAACTGCCGAGTTTTTCCCCGGTATGAATAACTAGGAGAGTGCTGACGAACTGCGTTGTGAGTGGGAAATCCGCCCGGAAAAAGCCGCCATAGTCTGTACTGCGCTTGATGGCGATCGTACTTCCGGCGGCTTTAGCCCAATCGTAAGAGCGAGACCTCAAATCAGCCCAGATGCTAGGAGCGAAAAGGTTCCGCGGCGAGGCGTACTAGGTGGTACGTTGAGCGAGGAGCCGCCGGAGCGACACAATCCGCTACAGTTACGCACCATTTTAAGAGAGGTTCTTCGGCGGATTGCGCCAACGCAGATGGGGGTTTTTCAGCGGTCTCCTAAAGGGGCCCACCCTTAGACCCTAGTGAGGTCGAATGAGGGAGGCCCCTTTCATTTTGGAAAGTCGGTGTCATTTCTTGATGGGTTCAAATCTCCCCGTCAACTTCTTCATCACCAGGGGGAGGGTGGAATATTCCATCTCCTCCAAGGGCAGGCGGTGCGGCTCAAAGGGACCGAGACGCCGGAGGTAGTCAGCGATCTCCAGGGCCGTCTGCCGGGCCCGGTCAAAGGCCTGGTCGGCGAAGAAGTCCATAGGCTGTCCCAGGTGCCCGTTGGCCAACTGGAAGCCCAGAGCCACCACTCGCGGTGGGCCATCAAAGCGGGTAGGGGTGGCATCCTTCATGGCCGACGGGATGAGGGGGCCATGGAAGGACCCGCGCATCCAGCCAGCCACCAAATGGGGCTGAGCGAAGGGTTCCAGCGCCTCGCCCACGGCAGGCATGCCATTCTGGGTGCGAACGATGCAGACCGGGTCGTCCTTGCCCACGTATTTACCGGCCATTTGGTTGAGACGTTCGGTGCTGGAGACAGCCCCGATGTCGCCGGTAGTGCGGGAGTGGACAGACTTGATACAATAGCGTCCCGGTGCTCCGATAAAGACCAACAGGTCGTAGATTTCCTCGGGTATGGAGAAGGTAATTCGCTTGTTTTCGATAAGGTCATAAACCTCGAAGCTGAAACCATCGTGCATCTTGGGATCGATGACCAACCCGGCCGTGTTGAACGGGTCGGCGAACATCTTGTAGAGGGGCAGGTTCCAGGCCCCGGGCTCGGTCTTGTCGGCCATGAAGACGATGACGGGCTCGCTGGGACGTTCGTAGAATTCCATCTCGGCTACGCCTGGCCCCATGCCGCGGATGTTTCCAGAAAAGGCGTTGGCCAAAAGGTCCTGCCCGGCCCCGTAAAGCTTGAGCCTTTCCGCCACCTTGGTGGCCGCTTCAAAGGTTTGCCAGGCCAACTGGTGGATCTCAGGGTTGTCAACCCCACGCCGATGGGTCATGATCAAGTTAATGTCGTCACCGGCGTTGGCGACAAAGAAATCTACGAGGGTGCCGGCCTTGACGGCTTCAGCCAGCTTTTCCCGGGCCACGGCCTTCAGGTCCTCGTGGACGCTGGAATGGCCAACGAAGCCGCCCACGTCGGCCTTGATCACACTGAGAGTGATTTTTTCCACTGAGAAATCCTCCTCCTGCGTGTTTTCGGCCTCCGGCCCGGGTAAGTCCCTTTGGGCCGCAGTCGCCTGCGGTTTTTATGGACCTGCCCCTGTGCGAGGTACCCGCCGATTATCTCGATTGTCCCCGCTCCTCGTCTACTCTTCCCGGGATCACCACCCACGTACCGAGGAAGAGTCCTGGCGCTTTTTTCAGTTCGGGCTCGGAAGGCTCACGCACCTATCATATGTCAAGAAGGGTAAGATTGGAATATGTGGTAACAGGTTTCACACCGCTGCCCGCAGAATTCGTCTCAGGAAGGAACGCGTCCTTTCCTGCCGGGGATGTTGGAAGATCTCGTGAACGAAATCGCCA
>JAMCWA010000094.1 GCA_023475165.1 Bacillota bacterium
GCGGACCATGTTGGTCTGGTCCATGATGAACATCCGCAGTTGGTAGGTCTGGCCCTGCCAGGAGACCTTACCATCAACGGCATCGCGGTAACCGGCCCTCATCGAACCGGGTTGGCATGATCCCCGTTATGCCGCCTCGCCCATGCTGCGCCGGGTAGCGACCATGCTGCAGACCCTGGTGGGTGGTATCGACCGCCGCGGCGGCTGGGTTTTCATCGGTGGTTTTCACGAAGGAGCCGCTGAGTTTTCCCAGGCCATGCGGGAAGGCAAACCCTTTGCTCCCGTCAAGGTACCTGGTCTTTTCAGCCCGAAAGGGATGCTGGACAACTTTTTCAATAACCCCGATTTCTGGCCCCACAAGCACCCCGCCCTGAACTATGCCTGGTCCCAGCAGCAGTGGAAGGAAGGCAAGGAAGGGGTGGCTTTCCCCCTCTTCATCGATGCCGGTTACCGCGATGCCGTTGATGGTAAGGTCTCCTGGCAGGGCCAGACCTACCAACTGCGGATGTTCATCATGGACCAGACCAACATGGTCCGCAACTTCTTTAGTTCCGGTGACTGGAAGCACATCCTCTCCAGTGACCAAGTCAAACTGGTGGTGGCCATCGATATCGCTCCCAACGATTCCTCGCTGTACGCCGACGTCATTTTGCCCGACCAGGCCTACCTGGAGAAATATGACCCCCTCTTTGAGACGGGGATGTCCCACGATTTGGCCTATCACACCCGGATCCCGGCGGTACCGGCCCCTGGCCAGGCCAAGCATGCCCTGGATATGTTCTTTGAAATGGCGGCTGGTTTTGGCATCGATCTGGCGGGCACCATCGCCAAGCTTTGGGGCTGGAATGCCGACGAATTCCGCGGGCGTATTCAGAAGGCCATGCAAGAGAAATCTTCGCCGGTGAAGGCAATGCGGGATTTCATGGCGGAAGCCCTGGCCAAAAAACACGGCCTTTTGATGGCGCAATTGGAAGAGCACCTGCGCCAACATGGTGTCCTTCTGGAAGAAAAGGCCGAGGATCTATTGGAGAAGTTTGGTATACCGCATCACGTCCCGGCCACCACTCCCACCGGTCGGCTGGAGTTTTATAGCCTGATCCTGGCCGGCTTCACCCAACTGTACGGCTACCGGCCTAATTGGGACCCCATCCTGGCCTACATCCCGCCCCAGTGGAAGGACGGGATGAAGCCTCAGGATAAGCTGCCGGACAATGAATTCTTCTTTGCCTACGGCAAGGTCCCGACTCAATCCCATGCCTCGACGGCCAATAATGATCTTTTGATGGCCCTGTCCGAACGCGAAAAAGGTCCTTATTTCGGCGTTTGGATCAACCCGGAGCGGGCGCGTAAGCTCGGTCTTTATGCCAACGATGAAGTCGAAATCACCAACCAGGTCTCCGGCCAAAAAGCCCGCGGCCGCGCCTTCATCACGGAAATGATCCGCCCGGATACGGTCTTCATCTCGGCGGCCTTCGGAATCGAAAATCCGCTGCTAACTTTCGCCTATGGAAAAGGTGTCGCCCTGAACAACCTGGTGACCAGTCGTCCTGAACCGGTCGTGGGGGCTTTCCGCAGTGGCGAGTTCACCGTGAAACTGCGGAAGGCGTAACGCCCCTGGAGAGTACCGGCGAACTGCGTTTTGAGTGGTTAAGGCGCTGGAGCTGAGCCGCCAGACCACAAAAAGCCGCTGACGAAGCTTCTTCGAATTATAAAGGAGGAAGAGCCATGGCCAGATACGCTATGGTTATAGATTTGCGAACCTGCCTGGGCTGCCAGGCCTGTACGGCTGCCTGCACTCAGGAAAATCAGACGCCTTACTGGCATGATAAATGGCGGACACAGGTGAATGATGTCCAGCGCGGCAAGTTCCCCCACGTCACCCGGGACTTCTTCCCGCGTCTGTGCATGCATTGTGAGAACGCCCCTTGCGTAGAGGTCTGCCCAACGGGGGCCTCCTACCGGACCAAGGAAGGGGTGGTCCTGGTCGACTACGAAAAATGTATGGGTTGCCAGGCCTGTGTGGTGGCGTGCCCCTATGGAGCCCGTTATCCGTATGAACGAGAAGACGTGGGCAAGGCGAAGGAGATTTTTGGCGAGGATAACCGCCATAAGGTGCCCCACGTCGACAAGTGCACTTTTTGCTATCACCGGGTCGCCGAAGGGCTGGAGCCGGCCTGCGTGGCCACCTGCCCCGGTGAGGCCCGTCTGTTCGGGGACCTCGACGATCCAAATAGCAAGGTGGCCGCGTTGGTCTCTTCCGGCCAGGCTAAACCCTTAGAACCGGGATTTGGCACTAAGCCGCGGGTATTTTACATCTGGTAGATGGCAAGACTCAGGTACGTCCCATTCTGTTCCTGGTCGCGCCATTTGCGATCAAACAGGTTGATCGCCATCACGACTATAGGCGGCACTCGGCTGGCGGCGGCCGGAATTCTGCCGGTCCAGCTCGGGAGATCTTGCCGTCAGCCTGTGTGGTAATCGGGTCCGCAAGGTGTGGGCCGGAATTCTTGGTCCAGTGGAGAAGATTACAAGGAGGGACAAATATGACCTATATTCAGCAGCGCGCCTGGGGTGATCTCATCGCCATTTATCTCTTCCTGGGTGGACTGGGTGGAGCGGTGATGACCCTGGGGGCCCTCAGCGACCTCTATCTACGCCGGCACAACGATTCCCCTGACGACGGTCCGGCGATTTTCGCCGCCCTTTTCGGGATGGGCGCCCTGGCTTTGGGCACCCTCTTTTTGCTCCTCGACTTGCTGCAGCCGACAAAGGCCTTTTTCGCCTTGCTCAACCCCAAATCCTGGATTTTCTGGGGTGTACTTTTCATCAGCCTCTATCTTGCGGCCAGCGCCATGTATGTCCTACCCTACCTGGCCCGCTGGCCCCGCCTGAAAGTCCTGGCCCCTCTGGCCGGAGCTTTGGCACCTTGGCAGAAGGTCAGCGGCAGCCTGGCCGCCGTTTTGGGTTTATTGGTCGCCATTTACACCGGTTTTCTTCTCTCTTCTGCTCCGGGCATTCCCTTCTGGAATACCCCGGCCCTACCCATTCTCTTCGTTCTTTCCGCCTTCTCGACGGGAGCCGCCCTCCTCATGGTATATGCCGCCCTCAGCGGCGGCAGGAGCTCCTTCCGGGCTGCTATTCTGCATCGGGCAGAACGTTTGGACATGGGTCTGATTCTAGCGGAGCTGGTGGTCATCGCCGCCTATTTCAACTTTGCCCGTTTCGGGGTAGAAGCCGCCAAGGCCTCTGCCAGCTATCTCCTGCATAGTACTGGCTTTACCTTTGGCTTCATGCTCTTCGGTCTGATGACCCCCCTCACCCTGGAGGTCATCTCCGTCGGCCTGAGCGGTCGAGAAGTCGGTTCCAAGCAGAGCTCTAGCCATCGACCAACCTTTTGGTTAGTCGTCTTAACTTCTCTGTTGGTCCTGGCCGGCGGTGCCCTTTTGCGGTATTATATCCTCAAGGCAGGGTTCTATAGCTATCCCTGGCCTTCCTAAATACCCTTTTTAAATTCGAGGGTGCCTACAACCTGACGGTGGAGGGGGGCGGAATTGCCGGCTCCCTCCACCACCCGGTTGGGAAAGGAGTCTTCATGAAGAAGAGCAGTAAAGACGAGCGAGAACCAGTCGCCCCTTTTCAGGCGGTCTTTTATCAGTTTCTCAGCACCGCCTTCCTCTACCCGGTGGGAGATCGCCGTCAGGAGTTGGAAACCAGGCTCCCCTTTCTTCGCCAATTGGCTCGCAGTGCTCAGGAAATCCCCAGCCCCAATCTGGACGAGGTCGAAGAAGCTTTAAATCGCCTCCCCGCCCTGGAGGAATGGCAGGCCGGTTACACCAGCCTGTTTGTTAACAATTATCCCGTCTTGCCCTGTCCGCTTTTGGAGAGTATTCATCGCGAAGGTACCTTGGTTGGAGAGTCGACCGAACAGGTAGCCCAAGCCTTTCTGTCCTTCGGCCTGGAAGCCAAAGCCCTCAACCCGGATCATCTGGCCTCGGAACTGGAATTTGTGGGCTATCTCAGCGGTACAAAAGTCACTCCCGCCGAAGCCCCGCGCTATGCCGAAGCCCGCCGGAACTTCTTGAAAGATCACCTTTATTTCCTGGGAAATAAGGTTCACGAAAGCCTCAGCCACGCTCAGAAAACCCATCCCGGTCCTTGCACCGAGTTTTACCTGGCCTTATCCCGCTTGCTGAAATGGCTGTTCTCCGTGGAGGAATTTGAGGCTTAGCCTAAGAACCTGTGTTCTCGGCATATAACAGACAGTGCCCTCATTTCTCCCAATACCTGTTTGACTATATCCGGACGACCAGTGCCACTGTGAAGCCTTGATCAAGCAAGGCGTGAGGGGTACACTGCTTTTAGGGTAAGATCCCACATATCGACATCGATTCCGTCGCCGGATTTAACGGGCTCAGAAACCTTAACTTTCGCACCATTCTCAAGAACGGCCACGCGTCCACCTTCCAGAACGTCGCTCACCTTGAGTCGGGCAACCACCTCGGGCTTCGGCATCGCTCTGGCTACCTGCGAGAGATGCTCAAGATCACTTCCATCAAGCGCGAACCCACACGCTTTGAGGTTCTCCAGTAAGTGCTCCGGTTTCACGGCTCCTACAGGCACGGTCGCGACCTTAGGATGAGCTATCACAAACGCTAGTGCTACTGTGGAAGAAGTTGCCTTTCGCCCGGATGCCATTTCCCGGAGTTCCTGGGCAGCATCGTTGAGAGCCTGAATGAATTGCTCCGAGAAAGCAGCGGCCAGGCCTGTCCGTTTTTCGGGCTCCCGGTTAGGAGGGTTTATAAGCCAACCCATAAAAAGCGGTGCCCAGGGGATTAGCGAAATATTCTGGAACTCCCCGGTTGCGTACAGCGTTGCCACTCGGCGCACGTCGGCCATGGAATATGACAGCTGAATGGATACGGTATCCGGTATGTAGGACAGCCACTCGCGGAGCTCCACAAAATCCATGTTGCTTACGCCCACATATCGTATCTTCCCGTCTTCAACCAAACGCGCAAACACTTCCGCCGTGAGACCCAGGGGAACCGCGGGGTCGGGGTTATGGAACTGGTAAAGATCCACGAAGTCCAGATCAAGTCGACGCAAGCTAGCATGAAGGGCCTCTCGAAGGAAACGGGGGTCTCCGTTCTGTCTCTCTCCCACTCCGGGCAGCCTTTCCGAGCCACCCTTCGTCGCGAGCACAAAACTGTCCCTGGGTTTGCCGCGAAGGGCCTTCCCGAGTATTTCCTCGGACCGGCCATCGTGATAAACGTCGGCGGTATCGAAAAAGTTTACGCCGTTGTCCAATGCAACTTCAACGGTTCGAACGCAATCTGCCTCAGGCACACCCCGCCTTCCGAAACCCCTGCACCCGAGGCCGATCACTGAAACCTCTGTATCCGTATTTCCGATTCTACGGTATCTCATGCGGAACCCCCTTTCTTGTGGCCGTCTTCTCATTAAAAAGAACCAGCGCTGACGATAGGAGCCGAGTCACCTTTACCGTCATAATTATCCGGTGTGGACAGAAACCGGCCGTTCTCTTGTCGCCACTGGGAAGAGTAACACCTGAGCGGCACTGAAATCGGGGGCACCTGGTGAACAAGCTGTGTCGCTTCACGGTATCCTGGCCTTGGATGCAGTACTCTTCTGGGTGGGTCTATCTGGCCAGATGTCTCCATTCCCGTGGAAATCGTTGAAGCCATCCATCGAGGCCGTACTCAACCCTATATCTTAAGCTCTCAATGTGGAACCCTCTTGGTAGCCTGTCGTCGGGCACGAATGAGACCAGGTCCCGGCATGGGAACTCAGAACACTCGCCACAATGCTCAAGGCCGCGTCCGGCCAGGCATTTCAAGAACTTACACTCTCCGGCCTTGGAACTGCACCCGGTACACCCTTTTTGGAAATGAGGGCATTTGCCGCACCAATCTCCGCAAGCGCCTACAGCGGCCAAAGACGTGCGACACCATCTCATTAATGCCACTTCTCCCTCCAGCCATCGCTTCCCCGTCGTTTCCTCGTGGAACCTGAGTTTGATCCCCCTGCCCGAATTCCTTTCCAGGGAGGCCTTAAACGAGCACCTTTACCCAGGATGGTAACCAGGTGGGATTGATCACGTACCATGTTCAAAGTTAATACAACTCATCGAGTAAAACGTAACAACTCTCGGGCTTGTTCAAGCCTCGCGAGGGGCAAACCTTGCGATAATCGCGCAACCTTTACCATTACCTTTATTGTCGCCATTAATCCCATTTAACCGAAGGGGCATGGGCTTAACCCCTGAAACTAGCAAAGCAGAGTACCTTCAACTATCGCGACCTGATCCGGTGTCGTCTGGAGCTTTTGCAGCATCTGGCTTATGAATTGCTCAACTCGTTAGAACTGGGACTCTATGTACTTTAAAATATAGCGGCAAAACTCCTGGAAATCCTCAAGGCGGGTTTTGATGAGGATATGCAGCTCCTGAGGGGTTACTTCTGCGTACCCGTGCACCAGCCGGTTACGGTAGCCTGCCATATTTCTTATCCTCTCAGTAAAGGGTGGCGGCAGTATCCCCTGCTGGCCGAGGGTGGCCAGTATGGAACGATAATCCACGGGATGGCCTAGTCCCTTTTTAGCCATAATGTGGCGACCAATGTCAAAAACGCTTTCCAAGGCTCGCCGCAGGTGGTGTTCGGCGATGGCGTAATTATCGGCGTTGGCCTGAAATTCTTCTTCACCCAAGGCAGCCAGTTTTTCCAGGCGGGCTATAGATTTGTGGATCAAGTCCACACGGTCGCGGATCAAATCTAAGTTCATCATGCCCTCTCATCTCCTTTGCCCCCGGAGGTGCTTTCCGACCGGCCGAGGATCTCTGCCTCCACTTCCAAGTAGTATCGGTCCACCACCGGCTTGAAGTCCAAATAGTCCCGCACGGTAATGTCTTCGAAATCGGTGCGAAAGTCGTCATCCTCACAATAAATGACCTTGGCAGTTCTGATAGCGTGAAATCTCAAGTGCACCGGTACCCGCTGCAAGAAGACCAGGTCAACCGCTGCCGGGTCCAGAACCTCGACCAGATCTTCTTGCATCTGAATTTCCAAAGCCAAGGTATGGACTTCTGCATTAAAGTGGCGAAAAATTACGGCCAGGTCCACGTCGCTGTCGGGATAAAAGTCTCCCCCTGCCCGTGAACCAAAGAGATAGCAGCAAGTGACACCATACATTTGCAGTACGGGTACGACCTTGGCGCGGATCAAATCTAGCGACAGGATGACTCACCTCGTCTTGGCGCTGAGCTTATGCCCAAGGCGGCCTGGCCAGCTGGATATAGCTTACATCGTTTTTCATTCAATTGTTAAGTGCTGATCCCGTCCCGCAGTTCCCAGGAAGCGGCCATTGGACCGGAACTTTGGCTCACTCCCGGTAGGAACAGTACCTTTTGTAAGAGTATACCATAGGTAGCACCCTGATCTCAACCATTGCTCGCCTCCTTTCGTATCCTTCAAGTAAAGTACAAAGGCTTGGGTTACCGGCGCTTTTAAGGAGGAGCTTGCGAACGACCAATGCCATAGAGCCCTTAAACGGGCAGATTCGAGATACCGTTCGTCGGGTGAGGAATACAAGAAACGGGGACCAGGCCTTGCGCTGGGCCACAATCGGTGCTCAGAAGGCAGAAGGGCGATTCCACAAGATTCCGGGGTATCGAGAACTGGATTTTGGCCGAGGCCCTCACCGCCCACGTCCAAAGGATAAAAGAAGACCAAGGGATGCAGGCTGCTACAAGATCCCAGGCAGTCTAGAATGGGAGAAATAGGGCGCTAGCGATTTTCAACTAAAGATGGGAAAAACCGATGCCGGCACCGGTAATTGAAGAACTCTATATGCCTTACCGTCCCCTGCCGTGTCTGCCTCAGCGTGTTTATACTCGTTCCAGTAGATCTCCTCGTATTCGATGGTAGTCAAAGCTTTTCCGAAAGATGTTGTCGTTCGCCCCGCCACGTCCATCCAGGCTAGCAACAGGCCCCGGGCGTTTTCACCCGAGGCCTCATTGAGCTTGGCCCGGTAAAAGGCCTCGCTCCGCGTAGTCTCTTACTAAAAGTTTGTTAACTTACGTCGTTGCTTTGTCCTCTGTCGGTCTCTGAAGCCGAGGGAGATGAAAGCCCTGTCGGTATCCGAGCCGAGGCGCTATCTCAGGTCTTGCTGCCTATCATCGTCACTTTTTCTCAGGCGGCTCAAAACCTCATTGTCCTTTGGCCGGTACCTGGAAACGATAGCTGTTGCCGCGGGGGCCGGCGGACCGTCCATTGGCGGCCTGACCCTTCCGGCCCTGACCGTTGCCGTTGGGACCGACGCTGGTCCGCTCCATGTTAGCGCTAACCCTCTGGGTCATGTTGCCGATGGCCAGGTCAGCCTGAGCCTGGGTGATCTTCCCCTGGGCGACGAGCTCGGCCAGTTGAGCCTTCCGGGCCTCGATGACGGCGTTGACCACGGTGTCTTTACTCACGTTCTTGCTTTCCGCAATTTGAACGATGGACTTGCCGGATTGCCGCTGAGTCTGGATGTCCGTCACCGACATCCCCAGGACCTTGGCCACAGTCTCCACCATTCCTCTGGCTCCGTTGGCAATGTTTTTTCCAAAGCCGATACCGCAATAGGTAGTCGTTGTCCCGTTGTTGGCCATTCCATAGCCGTAACCCGTACCCGGTCCGGCGGCGAAGGCCGTGCCGATAGACAGTGCTCCGATCAGAAGCGCCCCGATGATCCCGACCTTGATTCCCGCAAACCTCTTCGTCATTTGAATCTCCTCCTTTGCGTTTTTTGCCGATCTACTCGGCTCGTTCTGGTCTCAAATATAACCGTCTCTTGTGAAGGACTGATGAAGATCGGCTAGAGAAGTTGTGTAATTCGCAGTGACGGCAGCGTTTTAACTTTACACAAGGATTTTCATTTTATTAGGAGAATACTTCTTAGAGCAGCGGTAAGGGCAACGGCATGGATCGTCCTGGTGGTGGGTGAGTGCTTCACGTCTCGAGAACGCCTGCTGGCTCGGCCGGCCGCCTTGGAGGCGACGCCGGGCAAGGGAGCAGGCCCGAGCCCCGATTATTGGGATAACGCATCTATCACCACACGATAGCCCGCAAATCTTGGACGATATGGATGCGGGCGCGACCAATTTGTTGGGCCTCCAGGCAGTTTAAGGGCGGCGCCACGGAGAGAAAAATGTTTCCGACAAGGGAGGGTTATTTTTGGGCGGCATAGCTGGCCGTATCGATCTCACCAAATTCACCGGCCTCTTCAAGACCTATACGGAGTTGCGGGCGCAGGAAAACAGTATCACCCAGATCATGTTCGTCAAAGGGAACAACGTGGCCAACGTTCGTTCGGTCACCAGCGGGGTATCGGCTAGAGCGTATAAAAACGGCGCGTGGGGGTTTGCCTCAAGTCCCGCGCTGACGCCGGAGGCCGTCAGCTTGGTGCTGCAGGTGGCCACGGAAAACGCCTTGTTCCTGGACGCCAAGGAGCAAAAAGGGAAGGCTCCGCTCCCGCTCCAGACCATCTCCTCGGTGAATGACTTCTCCACTAAAAAACCACGGCTCAGCCAGAAGGAGCTTTTGGACTTCGTCCGTCAGATCGACGCGGACATCGCGCGCCGCTACCCAAATCTGGCCAGCAGGACAGTGACCCTGAACTGCCTGGACATGGAAAAGACGCTGGTCACCTCGGACGGTTCACATTCTCACTCGCTGATTCCCCGGAGCAATCTCTCCGTGATCTTGTCCCTGGAAAAGGACGGGCAACCAGTCGAGCTGGCCGAGGTCTACGGAGGGTTGGGGCAATTTGAACATGTCTTTGACTCCCCTTCTTCACTGGATGAGGCCATCGACCGGCAGTTTGAGCACCTTTCTAAAAAGAGCGAGGGCGTTTACCCAAAGGCTGGGATGCACACGTGCGTGCTTGACGCGAATCTGGCGGGGATTCTCGCCCACGAAGCCATCGGGCATACGTGCGAAGCCGATCTGGTCAGAGGCGGGTCGGTGGCCGGGGAGTGGATCGGGAAACAGGTGGCCAGCCCCCTGGTGACGCTGGTGGATTTCGCTAACACTGCCTTAGGTGAACGTTGTCCGGTACCGGTTTACGTCGACGACGAAGGAACCCCGGCTCAAGATGTGGTTATCATCGAGAAAGGCGTACTCAAGAGCTTCCTCCACGATAAAGAAAGCGCCCTCTACTTTGGGGTTGCCCCCACGGGGAATGCCCGCGCCTTCCAGTTCTCCGACGAACCCCTCATCCGCATGCGGAACACCGCCATTCTGCCCGGAGAAAGCCAACTGGAGGACATGATCGCTTCGATCGAAGATGGCTATTACCTGATGAAGCCCGGAAACGGCCAGGCCGATCTCACTAGCGAGTTCATGTTCGCGGTCAATCTCGGCTACGAAATAAAAAACGGTAAGCTCGGCCGGGCGATCAAGGATACCACCATCTCCGGCATCGCCTTTGACATGCTGAAAACGGTGAGCATGGTGTCGGCTGATATGAAATGGCTCAATGCGGGAATGTGCGGCAAAAAGCAACCCATTCCGGTGGGGATGGGCGGTCCGGCCATCAAATGCCAGGTGAAGATAGGAGGCAGGTAAAGATGACTGATCCCAGAAAAATCGCGGAGCACGGCGTCAGCGCCCTCCTTAAAGCCGGGGCAAACAAAGCCCATTGCCGTCTCGTCCGCACCGAAAGGCATGAGCTGAACGTGGCCTCCGGGGAAATGAGCCTTTGGCGGACCACTTTCGATGACCAGGTGTTGCTTTTAGCCATCAAGGACAACCGCAAAGCCAGCGTCACCTTGAATAAGTCGGATCCGGAGGCGATAAGCGGGGCGGCCGAAGAAGTCCTGGCCATGACCCAGGGGGCCCAGCCGGACGAAGCCAACGATATTGCCGAAAGTCAGCCGCCGGCGAGCTTCTCCGTCGGCCATGGGACCCCCGACTGGGAGGCGATGCACCGGCGGATGCGGGAACACCTCGAAGATACCTCAACCAGGTACCCGAAAGTCCTCTTGATGCAGGCTATTTTGGAGTTCGTCCGGCAGGATTCCTATCTGGTGAATTCCAATGGGGTGGATCTTTCCGCCAAGAAGGGCGTTTATCGCTTTACCTCCGTATTTTCGGCCAAGGAAAACGCGAAGGTGTCGTCGTTTAACGGCATTCAAGTTTCACTAAGAGACCTCCGGCTTCCCCTTAGCGAGGCTGGCTCCGTCGATCGGCTGTACCGGGAGATTTCTGAGCAGGTCCACACTCGCCCGGTACCGGACAAATTCACCGGTGATGTCATCATCGCTCCGGACACCCTGGGGGACGTCCTAAATTTCCTCACGTTTTCAATAAGGGACCGGGCGCTCATCTCCGGGACCAGCGTGTATAAGAACAGCCTGAACCAGGCGCTTGCCAGTCCGCTTTTGAACCTGTACTCGCGGCCCGTGTCCGACGAGATAGCCGACGGATACTTCTTCACGGCCGACGGTTATCCGGCAAAGAATAGCACCATCGTTGACCGCGGCGTTCTCTTGACGTTTCTGCTCAGCTTATACGGCTCCAAGAAAGTGGGGCAAGAGAGGGCCGTAAATGACGGCGAGGCGTACGTGGTGGGGGCGGGAGAGACGCCTTTGGAAGAGATGGTCAAGTCGGTGGAGCGCGGGATTGTCCTCGTCAGATTCTCCGGAGGGAACCCCAGCGACAATGGCGATCTCTCCGGCGTGGCCAAGAATAGCTACTACATTGAAGGGGGACAAATCCGGTACCCGATTAGCGAAACGATGCTCTCCTGCAACGTTGCGGATGTTCTCAGAAACATTGAGGCTGTCTCGCGGGAGCGCGTCAACTATGGGACGAAGGTGTTTCCCTGGGTGAAAGCCTCGGGGGTGACGATATCGGGTAAGTGACCGAGAGGCGCTTTGCGGCCGGGCGGGGATCTCTGTCTCCACTTCCAGGTAGGGTTGTCCACCACCCGCTGGATCGATCCGCCCCTCAATGTCGGCCAATGTCGGCGACTTGGGTGGCGGTGCACCCCACCACCTCAAAATTATCGTCGTCCCGGAAAAAGGCGGCGTTGTGCCCTGCCCGGGATAAGGAACGGCCCTAAATGAGCCGGGAAAAAAAGGATTGCCCAGCCAGGTTTTTGCCAATGAGCACAGGTGTCTAGAGAGTGCTGACGAACTGCGTTTTGAGTGGCTAACCCGTCCGAGATAGCGTTGGGGCGAGACCGTTCCAAAATGCCCAGATGCTAGGATCGACAAGGCTTGGCGCGGATGCGTATAGAGAAATACGTTGAGCACCAAGTCGTAGCCGCGACAACGCAGATGGGTGTTTTTCAGCGGTCTCCTAGGAGGGTGGGGCTTAAGGCCCCTCCTCCAGTAACTGCGGGCCGGCCATTAGGTTGCGTGCAGACTGGTCAGTGCGGCGTGAGAAGGAGGTGGCTATCCCCTTGATGCGGCCGGGGCGGCTGAGACCTGCTACCTCGCCTTACCAGTCAAAGCAAGCCGATGAGCTCTTTAAGCTGCTGTAGCTTTTCTGGCTCACGGGACAGCGACCACCGGTTGAGTTCTTTTTCCAACCTTTGCTCCAGCTCAGTTCTGTCAAAATCTGGTCCAGCCAGTTTGAGGAAAGTGGCCATATTCTTTTGGAAGAGTTTGGGGGTAACCCGGTAAATCTTCACCAAAAGGCCCAAATCCAGCTGTGCCTCTCCTTTCAAACTGTGGGGTTTGAATTTGCATTTCTGAGGCATGAAGGGACAAGTCACGATTTCCTGAGGCCCGCCAAATTCGAAGAACATGTTGCATTTTCCACAGAAGAAACGGCCCAACTCTTCCACGTACATGTCCATGAAGTGAAGATCAAAATTTTCCGCCAGACCGAGGGGCCCCTTGAGGGAGTTAATGGCGGAAAGGAGAGCAGTTTTTAGCTTCTTTTTCCCTTCCATCTCCTTTCCCCAAATGATGCTGGCATCGACCAGATAAAAGATGATGCCGTTCTCGGTATTCCGAGTAGCCACGTCAGCCCCGACAAAAAAGATAATGAAGCTCTTTAACGCTTCATAAGGATTGTCCAAGAAACGAACGCGCCATTCCTGCAGGTCAGAAAGGTAATTGCTCGCCAGCTCTTGACCCAGGTTAGAAACGTCGGTAATAGCCGGAAGCACGGTCGACTGCAATCTCTGGACAAGCTTGGGGTAGAATAAACCGATCCTCTCGTATCCGATGGTCGAGCCAGGGGAAAGGGTTTCCACGGCTAACGGCGTATTGATACACATGCTCGGCATATAGGGGCAGACGGGCTCGTCGATCTGGAAGAACTTTTTGCACATGAGGCACCAGTATTTACCCGAAGGCGAACCCTTTCCTTTAGGCAGGTCGGCAAGGGACATCTGGTGGGTCATATGTCCTGGTTTTCCTTCGTTCATGACCGCCCCTTGAGGCATCATCTGGTTCGCCGTATTAGCTGCTGAATGGGACATTTGAAGGTTGGCTGAGCGTGATTCGCGGGCTGACGTCGGCTGATGGATCATGGGTTCGTTCAATTTCCGCAACTCCCTTCGTTGCCGAAAAACTCCTTAAGTATTTTACCACTGCCAAGACTTTCAGAAAACTACTTGTATTATTTCTTACAAAAGCAGAAAGGATTCAGTTAGACGAAAACTGCGTTTGACGAGGAGGCAGGAGCCAGTATAAACTGGGCAAGAGGTACCGGGCCTCCGGACCACTTTTCCTTTTTGAAAATAGAAATGGCGGGGATATGTGGGAATCGAACCCACCGCGGCTTCTTGGCCGCCGCTGGATTTGAAGTCCAGGGGGAGCACCGGCTCGCCAACTATCCCCGCGTTAAGTAGATTTTCGGGTGCATCCACCAACGATTGTAGCCCTTTGAATAGGCTTTTGTCAAGACGTCCGGAATGAGCCCATACCCGAGAGCCCAACCCGCAGGAGTTGGATCCTCACACTCTGGGCATGAGCCAGGTGACAATATCACCTTCGGCGACCCCGCTCAAGAGTATCCTGCCGCCAAAAGGGACTTGCTGTTGTCCACCCGCCTGGCCAATGCTAAAATGTCAAACAGAGGCCTTATCTTCCTGGTTCGACTTAGACCAGAGGAAATTGGAGGCGGACCGATGAGTAAAAAGGCGGTACAAGGTGGGCAACCGCCAAAAGGCCCTGCTGACGAGAATACAGGGCACGCGCAGGGCGAAAATCCATGGCGGCAACTTCCAGCCGTATCCTCGCTGCTCAATACAGAAAGAGGCCGTGTTCTCCTACAGGAATTTCCTCGCCCCCTGGTCGTAGCCGCCATCCGCCAGGTCCTGGAGGAAATCCGTCAGGGGCTGCGCGCCGGGGAGGAGACCTTTCCGCCCCCGGATACCAACATTCTGGAACGAGCAACCGCTTTGTTGCGGCGGCAACAGCAACGCAGCCTCCGGCGGGTGATCAACGCCACCGGCATCATCATCCACACCAATTTAGGTCGTTCTTCGCTGGCTGAAGAAGCCCGCCAGGCCCTTTTGGAGGTCGCCGGCAGCTATTCTAACCTGGAGTATGATCTGGAAAGCGCGGAAAGAGGGTCACGGCAGGTACACGTGGAAAAACTTCTCTGCCAACTGACGGGAGCGGAGGCCGCCCTGGTGGTGAACAATAATGCCGCCGCCGTCCTTTTGGCCCTGCAAACCGTCGCCCCCGGGCGAGAAGTCATCGTCTCCCGCGGGCAACTGGTGGAAATAGGCGGTTCTTTCCGCATTCCCGAGGTCATGGCCGCCAGTGGTGCCATTTTGGTGGAGGTCGGGACCACCAACAAGACTAAGCTGGCCGACTACAGCCGGGCCATCAATGACCGGACGGCTCTCCTTTTAATGGTCCACCCCAGCAATTACCGCCTTGTCGGTTTCACCGCCAGCGTCTCCCTGGAAGAGTTGATCTCCCTGGGCCGGGAGAGGCAGTTACCGGTGATGTTCGACGCTGGCAGCGGTTATCTTCTGGATCTGGGGGTGGAGGCCCTGGCCTGCGAACCCGTCGTTCAAAAAGCCGTCCAAAGCGGCGCCGATCTGGTGACCTTCAGTGGTGACAAACTCCTCGGCGGACCACAGGCCGGCATCATCCTCGGCCGGCGCCAGTTCATCGCCCGTATGCGCTCTAACCCGCTGGCGCGCGCCTTACGCATCGATAAGCTCAGTTTGGCCGCTTTAGAGGCTACGCTGCGGCTGTACTTTGATCCGCTGACCGCTAAGACGAGGATCCCCACCTGGCGACGCCTCGTCATACCCAGGGAGGAAATAGAAAGGCGGGCAAAAGCCCTAACGGAATTGCTCCGGAGCGCCCAGCCACAGCTGACGATTTCCCTCCAGCCGCAAGAATCGCTTTCTGGCGGCGGATCGCTGCCCGAAGAGGGTCTACCGACACTGGCGGTCGCCATCCGCCATCCTCAGCTATCGGCCCAAGGGCTGGCCCGGCATTTGCGCCAGAACGATCCCCCCATCATCACCCGGGTTGCCCAACAGCACGTCCTGCTCGATCCGCGCACTATGGACACGGAAGAGTTTCCGCTCATTGCCGCCGCTTTGGCCAGAATTAGTCTGGGTTGATTATGCCACATCAATCTTTTGCCCCACCAATCTTTTGGCTAAAGGTCGGTGACTGATGGAAAGGCATGGGTTTTTCATCATCGGTACGGCCGGGCACGTGGACCACGGCAAGACGGCTCTGGTACGCGCCCTAACCGGCCATGATCCGGACCGGCTTCCCGAAGAGAAAGAAAGGGGCATCACCATTGACCTGGGTTTTGCCCCTTTCCAGTTGCCCGACGGGCACCGGGCTGGATTGATTGACGTGCCCGGACACGAACGTTTCATCAAAAACATGTTAGCTGGTGCAGGGGGAGTTGACCTGGCCCTCCTGGTGGTGGCCGCCGACGAAGGGGTTATGCCCCAAACCCGGGAGCACCTTTATATTCTCGATCTTTTGGGAGTCAAAGCCGGGGTCATTGCCGTCACTAAACGCGATCTCGTTGACGCCGATTGGCTGGAACTGGTGAAAGAAGACATCCGGCAGACCGTCACCGGCACCTTTTTGGCCGACGCCCCGGTCGTCGCCGTTTCGGCCGTCACCCGAGAAGGCCTGACCGACCTGGTTCAAGCCATCGTCCGGGCTACTGATTTTTTGTCTCCCCGCCCCGCCGAGGGATGGGTACGCTTACCCATCGATCGGGCCTTCTTGGTGCGGGGAGCTGGGGTCGTGATCACCGGTACATTGTGGCAGGGTTCCCTCCGAAGCGGGGACCACTTAGAAATCCTCCCCGCCGGTCTTTCCGCCCTAGTCCGCGGGTTGGAAGTTCACGGCGAAAAGGTGACCCAGGCAACCGCTGGACAGAGGGTAGCCATAAACCTTCCCGGTGTAGAACTGGCCCAGGTTAAGCGCGGCGCGGTCTTGGTTTCCCCAGAAACCTTTCAGCCCACGACGCTTCTCGACGCAGAGGTAACCCTCTTAAAGGTAAACCTCTCAAAAGATGATTTCATCCCCAACGCTTGGTCCGGCCTCCAGCACAACCAACGCGTCCGTTTCCATGTCGGCAGTAGTGAGGTGCTGGGCCGTGTGAGAGTCCTGGATTCCGAGAAGATCCCCCCAGGTGATAGCGGCTTGGTCCAGTTCTTGGCCGAAGAGCCCCTGGTGGTGGCCCGCGGCGACCGTTTCATCCTCCGCAGTTATTCCCCCGTCACCACCATCGGCGGCGGCTGGATTTTGGAGGCCCATCCGCCCCGGCGCCGGCGTTTTCGGCCAGAAGAGCTGAAACCCCTTCTGGTACGTGCCGCCGGAGACCGGCAGTCTATCCTCTCTCAACTGCTCTTGGAAGCGGGTCCGCCTTTTGTCCGCTATCCCGATTTGATCCGTCAAGCGGAAGGGACAGCAGCGGAGATCTGGCCCTTCCTCCGGCAACTGGTTCAAGAAGGTGAGGTAATTCTCATCTCAGAGCCCGTGGGGGCCACTCGCCTTCCGCCAGAACCTGCCGGGAAAAAGGTAGTAAAGGGCCCTGAAACGGCCGAATTAACTGCCGTGAGCGGGCACGAGGAAACAGAAGGATTTCGTGCTTCCAACGGCCCCGGAGGGGGTCGTGCGGCTTCACGTCACCCAGCACCTGATGAACCAGAAGGATTTAGTGCTTCCAACGGCCGGGGAAATGGTAGGGGAACTGTCCTCGGGTTAAACCAGCCCGCCGCCGAAAACAATTCCCTCACTCCGGAAAGGCCGCCCTCCCCCGCCTCTCCCGGACCAGCCAACTTTTCCCGCCTGCCACCCATTTGGGGTACCTTCCTTTTGGCGCACCGGGAAAATTACCGCCAGCAGCTGATGGAAATCGCCAGTTATCTCGATAGCTTCCACGCACTGAACCCCTGGCGGCCGGGCCTGCCTACGGAGGAATTCCGCTCCCGGTTCTTCCCCAACTTCTCCGGACACCTTTTCACCAACATTTTAGCGCAATTGGAAATTGACGGCTGTTTGGCCAATCGAGGCAAGTTGGTTGCCCGGCCTGGTTTTTCGCCCCGTTATAGTCCGGAAGGATTGAGATTGAAAAACGCCCTCGCTGAGGAATGCTTGCGCCAGCCTTATGCCCCACCCACCATTCCAGAGATAATCAGCCGACTGGGGATCCGGGTAAAGGAAGGTGATTTGGATCTTTCGGGCAAGGGAGCAACGATAATTAATCAGGCCGAGCTCAATCAAAATATTTCAGCCATGGTCAAAGCCCTCGCCGAAACCGGCGAGCTGGTGCCGGTAACCGATGAGATCGTCTTTCACAACCAGGCCATAGCCGCCGTGAAAGCCAGCATCGAGGAAGAAGTGAGCCGGGCCGGCAGCATCTCCCTGGCCCAACTGCGCGATCGACTTAACACCAGTCGCAAGTTTGCGCAGGCCCTACTGGAGTATTTTGATGGGATACGCTTTACCCGACGTATCGGTGATCAGCGCGTCTTGTTTCGGGAAACAAAAGAAGGAGATTCTTTGCGGGGAGACGAATAATCTAATTGAGCTGGGCAATATCGGGGTACGATAGAAAAAACAACATTCGACCGACGAACCGACCGCCATCGGAATGTACCGTGGTCGGTCTCGTTGTTATGAATCGGGCATGACAGTCCAGTTAACGCGGGCTGGCGCGAGCGGGGAGGGGAGGACATGCAGCGCAGATTGGATATGGTGGGTGTGGCCTGTCCTTTACCCCTATTCGAGGTTCAGAAAGAAATGAACCTGGTTCCTTCCGGAACGGTGATCGTCGTCGAAACGGCCCAGTCCGCAGCCATCGCCAATATTGTCGAATGGGCCAAAGCGGAAGGCCATCCCTACCAGGTTATAGTAAAAGATAGAAATCTTTGGGAAATCCACCTGACCAAGCGATAGCCTCCTCGCTGCACGGGGAGGAAGTGTTTTAGATTATCAACACATCGAAGCTCAACCTCGACCCACAAGTGGCATCCTCGCTGCAGGCGTAGGGCGGACTGCTTTGGGGCCAAGGACGTGACCGTTTAACAGAGCGTTCTCCCCGATTGCGCCACGTAGCTTGGAGCCGCACAGATTGGTTAATACTCGAAGCGATCTTTAGCTGAACTATCTCGGTTCCACGTTGGGAAATAACCCCTGCTCATTAGTCGCACAACAGCGGCCGAAAGGCTGGCTGGTGAACTAGCGGAGTTCCACGTTAAAATAGCCCTGCTCTTTGGCCGTCCCGAGATCCGGTTGGTCTCGGCTCGCCTAGTGGTGATTACCTTTCCGTCAAAATAACCCCTGCTCATTAGTCGCACCGCTATCCTGGCAGGTATTCCCTTCACTGCATAAGGCCTTGGCCAGTTTCTTTAAAAGGTCGTTTTCTTGTCTTTCCAAGCGGCAGACCATAAAAAAGTTTAGCTCCAGCGTTTTCCCGGCCAGGCGAAGCCCCACCAGGGTCCCTTGCTTGATTTCTCTTTGAGCTATAACCGCAGGGACAGCGGCTATACCCAAACCGGATTGGACTGCTGCTTTGACCGGATCATAACCGAAAAATTCAGCCTCCACCTTCAAGTCCTTCGGGGCAAAACCATACTTGCTGAGCCCTTCGGCGAGGGCTTCGCGCAAACCGGAACCTGTTTCCCGCAAGAAAAACGGTTCCCGAGCCAGTTCGGCCATGGTCAGCTCGCGCTTCCCGAGCCATTTCCCCGCGGCTGGAGCGATAAAGATGATCTCTTCTGTGCCGAAAATGCGAGCAGCCAACTCTTCGCCTACGGGAAAGGGACCTTCATAAAACCCTAGATCCACGCGATGATCAAACACCTTTTTGATCACATCAGGCGGTGAAGCGATATCCAGGGATACCTCCACTTTGGGATTCTTGTTTTTAAAGCTCCAAAGTCCGCAAGGCAAAAGATAATTCCCCACCACGTAACTGGCGGCGAGGCTGAGGCGCAGCTCACCTTTTTGGACCTGGGCCAACGTTTTTTGCAAGGATTCATAGAGCGCCAGCATCTTTTGTCCGTGTTCCAAAAGGGCGCGCCCTTCCGCGGTGAGGGAAACTCCCCGGCTGTGGCGAGTGAAAAGGACAACCCCCAGGGATTTTTCCAAAGCCTGGATGTAACCGCTCACTGCTGGTTGGGAAAGATGTAACACCCGCGCTGCCTGGGAAAGACCACCCGTCTTAGCGACGACGCAGAAGACCTCCAATTGGTTGATATTCATCGTCTTCCCTCGCTAACCGACACAATCCACCTTCTCCTCCCGCTCCCGAGCGAGTTGACCTTCGATTAGCCCGGCTCATCCCGAAGGCCAAAGACCGCAGATAAGTTCCCCCAGATCAATTCCTCTTGATCTCTTCTCTCTTCCCAGTCAAAATCTCACTTCACCTTTTCGCCTTTCCCGATCAATTTTCCTGCTCGCCCCATAGGAATATTCTTATGGCGACAATAAGATTGTGATAGCAAAGACAATCAGAGCATCTGTTGCTACCAGCCTAATTCCGATATAATTGAGCGTAGGAAGGTTGTGTTTAGGGTAGCAAAAGAATATTTTCTCAAGGCCTGAGTCTGTAAGACCAGAGGCCGTCGGTTCCCGGCGGCCTCTTTTTGTCACTTTCGGCCGGCCAGGAGAGTAATCCCGCGGACATCCGCCATGGCCTTGGCGCTGCGCCTGCCTCTTCTGGGAGGTGAAGAATCATGGTGCGGAAGCGATATGACCAGGTAAGAAGAGGGGTTTAAATGAAGGAGTGAATGGGGGGTGAAGAAGGTGTAAGTGCTTTCGCCAGGCCAAATAGAAAGGAGGTCAAGATGTGTCCAAGCGATCAACAGCCAATGGACAATTAGTGAGGAATCTAAGCACCGGGTTGGCTCTTTTCCTCCTGGTGGCGTTGATGTTCGTTGCTGGTTGTGCGAAATCAACGAGCAGTCCAGCGCCAGAGTCAGCCCAACCGACCGTCGCTCAGGGGAGCTGCCTTGAGTGCCACAGCAATTCAGAAAAGCTCAAGGCCGACCTGGAAAAAGATCCTCCCCCGCAGGTAGCCAAATCGACGGAAAGTGCGGGTGAAGGCTGAGGGGGTGCCTTGCCTCCGTTGGAGGCAGATCAAAAGGTTTTAGTGAGCACGTCCTTCTTGAAGACGACCCACGGAAGTCTCGACTGCGTCAGCTGCCACGGTGGGGTGGAACCTGCCTCCACCCGTAAGGAAGCCCACAAAGGATTGGTGGCGCGGCCTTCAGCTACGGCCAACTCCATCTGTGCCAAATGCCATCAGGCGGAGACGGCCAAGATCGGCTGGAGTTTGCACCTGACCAATGCCGGCATCGTGGACCTGAAGAACGGCGTGCTGGCACCGCGGGTGAATCCGGAAAAGCTCAACGTCCTGCAACCGGCCGTTGATACCCACTGCGCTTCCTGTCATACCAGCGGGTGCGGCGATTGCCATGTCAGCCGTCCCGTAGCCAGCGGCACGGGATTCATTGACGGACACAACTTTATCAAAACACCTAATTCCGTCCTGAACTGTACCGCCTGCCATGGAAGCCGTATCGAAAAGGAGATGCTGGCCAAAGGACCCGAAAACCTCGGGCTGAAGCCGGACGTCCACTGGTCGCCGGCTGGAATGCAATGCGCTTCCTGCCATACCTCCAAGTGGATCCACGATCCGGCTCAGAAATCCCCCGACCGCTATCATGTGGGGGAAGCGCCGAAGTGCGAAACCTGTCATGTTTCTAAGGAGGGGTTCTATAAGAACGGCATGCACGCCATGCATGCCAATCCCAAGGCCGGAACTCCTGACCTCCAATGTCAGGTCTGCCATTCGCAGCCGTATAACAACTGCTATGCCTGCCATGTTGGAAAGGACTCCAAAGGTCTGGCCTTCTTTAAGACCGACAAGTCGGAGTTCAACTTTGAGATCGGCAAGAACCCCAACCCAACGGCAGAACGTCCTTATGCCTATGTGGTGGTCCGGCACGTGCCGGTGGCTGAAGATACCTTTGCCTACTACGGCCAGGGCCTTTTGAGTCGCTTCGCCACTCAGCCGACCTGGAAATATGCCACTCCCCACAACATTGTTAAACAGGCCCCGCAGGCCAAGGATTGCAATAGCTGCCACGGCAATCCTAACCTTTTCCTCCAGGCCAAAGACGTCCTGCCGAGCGAATTGAAGGCCAATGAAAAAGTGATCGTCACCAGCCCACCGAAAAAGCGTTGAGAGAATCGGCTCCCCGACGGGGTGTCCAAAGGCCGTACAGGTTGTCTAAGGGCCGTTATAAAGGGGGCGTTTGGGTCGGGGAACTGAACGATGACGCGCAGTGGAGAGGGCAAGACCAAGCCCTGCACCTTGCTAGGCGGCGTAGCCCCACAAAAAGAGGCCCGTCGGGCTGTGCCGTGGGGTCCGGTAAACCAAAGAGGGTCTGCACCGTGATCCGCCCTCCGCAATTCAATGACCGGACCTGGAGAAGGTTAGAGAATGGCTCCAAATAGCCAACGCTTGCGAAGTGCTCCGGGCAATGGGATCCGAAAAACCGAAAAGGGTTGTTAAAGAAGATGGTTGGTAAAACGAAAAGGAGGGTCGAAAAGTGTTCAAGTCTAAAACAACGCGCATCCTGGTAGTTCTGGCGATCATCGCCTCTCTAATCTTTTCGCTGGCCGGTTGCTCCTCCTCGACGGCCACCAAGACTTCCGAATTCCAACAGGTGCTGGGAGCCGCGGCCAAGTACGCGACTTCCGGAAAGGCCCCGACTGTCAGCGCGAAGGATGTTTATGACAAGATCGTGGTTGGCGGAGACCCCAGCTATTTCTTGATTTCCCTGCAAAGTCCGCAACACTACGAAAAAGGGCACGTCAAGGGCGCTATCAACATCCCCTACGCCGATTTCTGGAAAAAGGAGAATATCGCTAAAATCCCCAAAGACAAAAAGATCATCACCATCTGCTACACGGGCCACACCGCCAGTCAAGCAGCCATGCTCTTGAATATGCTCGGCTACGAGGCTTACGCCATGAAGTACGGCATGATGGGCTGGACCTCGAACCCCGACATCCTGGGCATTCCGGTGTTTACCAAGGCAGCCAACTATCCCGTGGTGACCGGAGAGAGCAAGCCCACAGGCAGTTATGCCTTACCCGAGATCAAGACGGGGAAGACCAACACCAATGACATCATTTTGGCCCGCGCCGAGGCCTACCTGACCGCCAAGCGCCCGCCGACCATCGACGCCAAAGACGTCTATGATAAAATCGTGATGGGTAACGATCCTTCCTACTTCCTTTTGAGCGTCCGCGCCACGGAGCATGACGCCAAGGGGCACGTAAAGGGAGCGGTGACCATTCCCTTCAAGGAACTCTTCAAAGAAGAGAACCTAAAGAAGATCCCCAAAGACAAAAAGATCGTAGTCATCTGTTATACGGGCCATCTGGCCAGCTACACAACGATGGCGCTGAACCTCCTCGGTTACGAGACCTACGCCATGAAATATGGGATGATGGCCTGGACCGATGATCCCAATGTCTTGAATCAAGCGGTCTTCACCAAAGCCGAAGAGTTCCCGACGGTGGCTGGTCCGAATCCCAAGTGACAATTGGCCGACAAAATCCAGCCAAGCCGCTCTAAATCCTGACAAGTCGACCAAGGGAACGGGGTCCTCAATCCTTCGGCAAGCGGGTTTGGCAAACGGTTTCGACAAACGAGTTCGGAAAACGGGTTTGGCAAACCGTTTCGGCAAACTAGGAGGGGTGTCCCAACCGAGCGGTCGCCAGGTGAAAACGGTACTCCACAGAAGTAAGTTTTGGTAGGCGGTTGACCAGGCGGTTGAAGCTGCAGCTGAGTTATAGCCAACGGGTCCGGCGGATCACCGGACCCGTTGCTTATAGTTTGAAACCGCTGGCCAGCCCTCGATAGCAAAGCATACGCGCCCGGGGTTGAAAGCAGGCCATGTTTAGGGTCATGTGTCGATGTCCTCGTGGACTGAAGGCTGCGCCTGGCGCTGATGTACCCTCCAACCTTTCCTTGCAAGACTTTGCCCTGCGATTGCCGCTGGAGTAACCGAAGCAGGCCACCCATTGGGCGGAAAGCGTCTACCAAGTAGCGCGATTGACCAGCGGGCCAGAGGCCGCCGCGTCAAGCGTTACCGACAACGTCGACCTAGCCAAGCTCACGGCATTTATTAAAGATTAAAATGGTCTCCGCTAATAATCCCCTATTCTTTAGGCCCGGGAGAACACCCGGGTGCTGACGAGGGGTTATGGCCGGAAGACCCCTACCGGGTAACAAACACTTTCCCCGGCTCACCTTTTACAACCTCCCCGATGACGCTAGCGACCTCCACTCCTTTGTCCTGCAGGCGTTTGAGGAGGTCATCCACCTTGGCCTTCGGGATGACGATGGCCAATCCGCCGGAGGTTTGCGGATCTAGCAGGATTCCTTCCTCCGCCGGCGAAAGCCTGGAGAAACTGACCCTTTCCTCAACGTAGCGGCGATTTTTTTGCGCGCCACCGGGAAAATATCCCTTTTCCGCGAAATCCCTCACCCCCGGCAGGAGGGGGATCCGCTCGAAGGAAAGGCGTAAGGCAACGCCGCTGGCCCGGGCCAGCTGGAATAAGTGCCCCAGGAGACCGAAACCGGTGATGTCGGTACAGGCATTTACCCCGATCTCCTGCATGGCCTCGCTGGCCGCACGGTTCAGGGTGGTCATCCAATGAATGGCCTCTCTCAGCGGCCCTTCCGCCGGTTCTCCTTTGCGCACCGCCGTCAGGATGCTCCCGGTTCCCAAGGGCTTGGTCAGGACGATAACGTCACCTGGCTTGGCCCCCTCATTGCTCACGACACAATCAGGATGAACCACGCCCGTTACCGCCAGACCATACTTGGGCTCATGATCTTCAATGGTGTGGCCGCCGAGGATTACCGCCCCCGCCTCCTTGATCTTATCGCCGCCTCCCCGCAGAATCTCGCCCAAAACAGAAACGGGGGTGGTCTGAATGGGGAAGCCGACGATGTTTAGAGCCAAGAGGGGAGTCCCGCCCATGGCATAGATATCGCTAAGGGCGTTGGTCGCGGCCACCTGGCCAAAGGTGTACGGGTCATCCACCACCGGTGGGAAGAAATCCACGGTTTGGATGAGGGCCAGGTCGTCGGTGAGTTTATAAACCCCGGCATCATCCGAGGTGTCCAAGCCGATCAAAAGTCGCGGGTCGTCGAATTTAGGTAAGCAGCACAAGACTTGTGCCAGGGTCCCAGGACCCAACTTCGCCGCTCACCCACCCGCCTTGGTCATGCGGGTCAATTTAACCTGTTCCTCCGCCGACACCGGCCCCACCTCCTTTCCGAGCATTTTTACCGCGGACATCTTCTCACCCCCCTCCCGTGCATCGACAGCCACCCGCCTGAGCCGGAGGGTTAGGCTAGTTCAACATCCCGCGAGCGGCCAACAGTCGAGGACTCGAGGGCAACCACCCAATCCCCAGCGCCTAACCACAACGCGACGCACCCGTCGACATCCCGCGCGCTGGGCGACGCCCGTGAGATAAAGTTGCCTTTGGTGCTGTACGCTGGGGCAGTAAGTTACATAGAGCAGATGCCGCTATAGTCAAGTGCGGCAGGAGCGACTACCGGCCTACATCCCGCGGGATGAAGTTCCTTGGCCAAGGGGAACTCTAGATAAGGAACTCTTTTTAAGTATTATTCTCCTCTACCAACCGGAATCCTGCCATAGGTGACTTTCGCAAGCTCTGGGGGAACGCGACCCGGGACAGGGGATTTTACAGGCGGCGACTTGTTGCCGCGTAAGATCGTCCTCGCCCCCGACCCGGGCACTCGGGCTACACTCTCCGCTGCTGACCATCGATCAGGATACGCTTGCCAGCGGACAAACTGCCGTCTTTGAGCTTAACCGTGGGGTTGCGCCAGGTGATCAAGTAACCGATGAGATAACCGCGGTAAAGCGAGTCAAGCAGATTGCGCACCTTCGTGGCATCCCAGACGAAAGGCCGTTGGATTTCCGGCACGGCGATCTCGCCAGATTTCACCCAGGCCAACAGGGTTTCGATGGGATGCGGAGTGACAAAGTAACGTTGTGTGACCATCAGCCGGCTCCTCCTAATATTTTGTTTGGCATCGCCCCTCCTGAGCCAGCGCTAGACGAGGGCGTATCCTCAGCCCAGGGCGCTGGCTACAAGGGGACGAGCCAGAGCGAATGTTATGCAAAGGCTTGTCTGTTTTATGGTATCCCCGCCGATAGTTGCCAGTCAAGAGAGGCCTAAGACTCCACGACGTACCACCTGACAGTTAGGCAACCTTCTTGGGCAGCGCCGCAAAAACGGTGAGTTGGGTGGTGCGAGTTGGGCGAACCCCAGTCCTCTTGTACTTTTTGACAAAAAGCCCTTGGTAGGGTGTTCTCATGAAATCAAATAAAGCCTTCCTTGCCCCTAAAACCCTCCCATTCATCATAAATCGCCCGGAGTTCATCGTCCAAATAGCTCAGGGCTTTCTCCCGCATGTCATCCGGTACGCCGTAGTACGCTTCAGCAATCGCTCCCGTGAT
>JAMCWA010000028.1 GCA_023475165.1 Bacillota bacterium
CGGGTCAACCATACGGAGTTTGATCAGGGACGACAAGACCAGGATGTACCCGGTGACGGCTCCAAAGGCATACATATTGCTCAGGGTGTCGTACGCATTGGCACTCAGGGAGGCCAGGATAATCTGCAAAATGGCCAGGCTGGAGAAAACCAGAATTGTCCGGTAGGGTGTCCGGTATTTCTCATGAACGGCGCTGAACCAGTGCGGGAGCAAGCGGAAATTGCTCATGGACCAGGTGATCCTGGAATAGCCCATGACCCCGGTATTGGCCGAGGCAAAGATCAGGGTGGCGGCCAGGATGGCGGTGAAAGGACCGGCGATGAAGCCGATCAGGGGGATATGCTTAGCTAAGACGGCCACCGGATCGCCCTGGCTGGCTGCCAGGACCTGCCAGGGAAGAACGCCCAGTCCGAGCACGGAAAAGCTCAGGGCATAGATGAGCACGGTAAAGATTAGGGCCAATGAGGTCCGGGGCACCACCGTGGCCGGGCGTAGGGTCTCCTCCGCTGCCTGGGAGATGGACTCCAGACCGACAAAGGAGATGATGGCGATGGAAGCCCCATAAAGGAAGTTGTGGGTCGAAGGGAACTGAGTTACCAGTTGGTGGTAGAAGGTCTCCGGGCTGAAGGCGAAGAGGAAACCGAAGATGATGATGATGGACTCGTTGAACATGTCGATGGCCCCGAAGATTTCATTTAACCGGGAGGATTCCCGGATGCCCCTCAGGTTGAGGAAGATGAGGATGATGATTCCGGCAATCCCCTCAATGGCCAGCCAGGGCTGGTGGTTTAAGACCGGGAAAAAATAGTTGATGTAGCCGGCCGTGGCTAAAGAGAAGAGAGAAACGTCAATGGTAAAGTCAAGGAGCAGGGCCCAGCCGGAGGCAAAACCAAGCAAGTCGCCCAGACCGCGCAGGGTGTAGTAGTGTCCCCCGCCGGCCACGGGATAGGCCGAGGCCAGTTCGGTGTAGGCCAGACCGATGAAAAGGTAGATCAACCCGGTCAGGGCGAAGGCTACCGGAGTACCACCCTGGGCCGCGGCCATGACCAGCCCCAGGGCCACGTAAACATCGGCGCCCACGTCGGCATAGCCCCAGGTGTAGGAACCCCAGATGCCGATGGCCCGGCGGAGCCCGTGCTTATGCTCCGGCTCATTCTGATGCGATGGTTCCACGAGCTTACTTCCCTTCTCCCGACTCGCGTTTATGTTCTCCTTTGCTTTGCATTGGTATTCCTGATATGCGCCTCATTGTAGCACTCCCATCCGACTACGGCAAAGCCTGGTCGGATCGATCCTGGCGTCGGAGGGAGCGCTTCTCCGGGAGAGGGATGGTCTTCTGTCCCTGGCTCTCGCAGGCTTGCCCGGAGGGCCTTAGTCTTTGCGTGGTGTGGCGGCGCGCCGGTGAGGTCGGATGGACTCCTTCAGCCGCCTCCCAGGAACCTTTTCAGTACGATAGTCAGATCCGGCTGCCCGATCTCCTGCAGTTCGTAGCGCACTCGAACGGTAGGAACCGGGAGATGGAGGAGGCGGGCCAGATCGATGGGCGTCCCTACCACCACCGCCTCGGCCGGGGAGGCGATAATGGTCTCTTGCAGTTCCCGCATCTGGATCTCGCCGTAACCCATGGCTGGGAGGAGGCTAGACAGGTGGGGGTATTTGGCGTAAGTGACCTTGATGCTACCGACGGCGTAAGGCCGCGGATCCACCAGCTCCCGGGCGCCCAGTTTACGGGCGGCGATGATCCCGGCTCCGTAGCGCATCTCGCCGTGGGTGAGGGTGGGACCGTCCTCAACTACCAGCACCCTTTTCCCCATAATCAGCTCTGGATGGTCGACCAGCAGGGGCGAAGCGGCTTCGATGACGGTGGCCCCGGGATTGGCGGCGCGCAGGTTTTGCCGCAGGGTCTCCACATCCTGCGGATTGGCTGTTTCGATCTTGTTGATGATGGCGACGTCGGCTCGGCGCAGGTTGGCTTCACCGGGGTGGTAACGTAACTCGTGGCCGGACCGGTGGGGATCGAGAACCACCAAATGCAGGTTTGGTTTGTAGAAGGGAAGGTCGTTGTTACCGCCGTCCCAGAGGATGACTTCCGCCTCTTTCTCCGCTTCCCGCAGGATGGCCTCGTAATCCACTCCGGCGTAGACTATGGAACCTTTCTCCAGGTGGTGCTCGTATTCTTCCCGTTCTTCGATGGTACAACGGTGGCGTTGCAGATCTTCATAGGTGGCAAAACGTTGGACGGCCTGCCGGGAGAGGTCACCATAGGGCATGGGATGGCGAACGACCACCACCCGTTTTCCCATATCCCGCAGGATTTGGGCTACCTTGCGCGTGGTCTGGCTCTTGCCTGCCCCCGTTCGGACGGCAGTGATTGCCACCACCGGGAGGTGGGAGGTGAGCATGGTGTGCTCGGTGCCCATGAGGCGGAAATCCGCCCCAGCGGCGATGACCTCCGAAGCCCGGTGCATGACGTACTCATGCTGGACGTCACTATAGGAAAAGACGGCTTCGTCGATCTTCAATTTCTTGATCAGTTCGGTCAACCCGTTCTCCGCATAGATGGGAATACCCTGAGGGTAATGGGGGCCGGCCAGATCCGGCGGGTAGAGGCGGCCCTCGATATCGGGGATCTGGGTGGCGGTGAAGGCTACTACCTCATACTCGGGACGGTTGCGGAAGAAGACATTGAAATTGTGAAAGTCGCGACCGGCGGCACCAAGAATCAGAACCCTCGACCTGGTCATTGCGCTAACCTCCTCATTAGAAACCAGGGTTAAGAGACTCACACCGACACCCGGCTTCGCCCAGCAATTGAGCTCATTTTCCGAGTTGGTGGGCCAAGAAGTGATATTTATGCAGAGGATCTCATTAAATTGCAATGAGGCTCTCTGTATCTATATCTTATTCTAGAAAGGTTCCGGAACTCCTGCTCATTTCCAATAAAAGGCAGGTTTTGAAAAGAAAAAACCCCATAACGTGGGGTATTGCGACAAAATCGGTCCTGCGTTGCGTTCCTTTGCCCGCCCCAAGCCGGTCACATCGTGAGCCGGCTGACAAAAAAAGTAGCCAGGCTGAAGTAGATGAACATGCTGATGACATCGGTAAGGGTGGTGATGAAGGGGCCGGAGGCCACCGCCGGGTCGATGCCCATTCGTTTGATCACCACCGGGAAAAAACCGCCCAGGATGGCGGCGGCAAAAATGTTCAGCACCAGAGCCACACCGGTGAGGAGACCGAGGACCGGGCTTCCTTCCCAGAGATATGAAACGAAGGCCAAGACGATGCCGGTGACGGCACCCACGAGGAGGCCGACCTTGGCTTCCTTCCAGACCACCTGCCAGATTTCCTCCAGTTCGATTTCCCCGGTGGCCAGGCCGCGGACCACCACCGCCAAAGACTGGGTGGCGGCATTGCCAGCCTCCCCGGTCATGACCGGGATGAAGAAAGCCAGGACGGTGAAGACCTCAATGATGCCGGAAAAATTCTTAATGACGTTGCCGGCCAGGAGCTCCCCGAAAAGCAGTCCTACCAGCCAGGGGAGCCTTTTCTTGGCCCTTTCCCAGGAGGAGAGGACGAAATCTTTCTCTTCGGGGGAGGTGGCGGCCAGCCGATAAATATCCTCCGAGGCCTCCTCCTCAATGACGTCAATGACGTCGTCAACGGTGATGATCCCCAGCAGGTGACCTTCCTTACTGACTACAGGCAAGGCCAGAAAATCGTACTTGGAGACGATTCGGGCCACTTCCTCCTGGTCCATGTCGGCGGCAACGCTGATGACTTGGCGGTGCATGATGTTCCGGAGAAAGGTCGATGGCGGGGCCACAATGAGGTCGCGGAGGGAAAGGACGCCCACCAGGATACCGTTGGCATCAATGACGTAGACATAGTAAATGGTCTCGGCGTCAGGGGCCAACTGGCGCAAAGTAGAAATGGCGGCCTCGGCCGTTATTTCGGCCGAGAGGGCCACATAGTCGGTGGTCATGAGACCGCCGGCCGTATCCTCATCGTATTTTAACAGACTCTGGACGTCCTGGGCTTCATCCTTCTCCATGGCCTGCAGGATCTCATGGGCTTCCTGCGGAGGCACTTCCCCCAGGAGGTCGGCAATGTTGTCGTCGGCCATTTCGTCGAGGATGGCGGTGGCCTGTTGTTGTCCCAATTGGCGGAGGATGCCGGACTGATCATCGTAATCCAACTCTTCAATGACGGGGGCGGCCAGGTCGGAATCCAGTAAAGACAGAACGCGAGGCTTCTCGGCCTCCGTCAGTTCCTCCAGGATTTCGGCAATGTCGGCCGGGTGCAGTTGCGACAAGAAGCTGGCCAGGGCTTTGGTCGATTTCTTTTGGAGGAATTCCTTTGTTGTCGCCAGATTGGCTTCCAAATTCTTGCGCATCCTGGCTCACTGCCTTTGCTGGCCCGGATTTTGAGTCCTTACTAATTATACTCTTCGCGCCAACACATTCTCTAGGGCTTTGAGCAATAGCCGGTTTTGTCCCGGTAGTCCAATGGATAGCCGCAGGTATTCCGGCCGGCGGAAGGTGGCTCCGGGCCGGACGATGATCCCCTTTTGCGCCATTTTAAGGGTCAACTCCCAGGAATCCTGACCTGTGTATACCCAGATGAAGTTGCTCTGGGTTGGCCAGAAGCGCAGGCCCAGCTCTTTGAGCCCGCGATAGAGGATCGCCTTACCCTCTTCGTTTATGCGGCGACCTTTCTCTTGGTGCGCCAGGTCACCCAGGGCGGCCAGGGCGGCCGACTGGCCTAGGTAGTTCAAATTGAAAGGCAGGCGGACGCGGCTCATCAATTCTATGATGTCCCGAGGGCCGATGGCGTAGCCGACGCGGGCCGCCGCCAGCCCGTGGATCTTGGAAAAGGTCCGCACCACCAACAGAGCCTGGTGGAGCGAACGCAGGGGGAGGGCACTGGTATAGTCGGGAGCAGTGGCATAATCGACGTAAGCCTCATCCACGATGGCCAGGACGTGCTCGGGTAAGGCTTTCAGGAACTGCTGCAAGTCCTCTGTAGGCAGATAGGTCCCGGTGGGGTTGTTGGGATGGCAGAGAAAGATGGCCTTGCTCCGAGGACTCAGAGCGTCCAAAAGGGCCAACGCATCGATGGCGAAATCCTTCAGGTTGACCAGGACAGGGGCGGCCCCCATGAGTAAGGCACTGCTTCGGTAGCTGCCGAAGGTGGGGTCGGGGATGACGACCTCATCGCCGGGCTGAAAGAAGGCCTGGGCGATGATAGATACTACGTCATCGGCCCCGTTTCCCACGATGATCTCCTCCGGGTCGACCCGGTTTTGCTCCGCCAGGGCTGACCGCAGCCGGGTGGAGATGGGGTCGTGATAGAGGTTCATCCTGGCAGCGGCCTCCCGCACGGCCCGGCGCGCCAAAGGAGAAGGCCCCAGGGGATTTTCGTTGAAGGAGAGCTTAATGATCTTTTCCCGGCCCAAGATCTCCTGCAGCTCAGGGATGGTCTTATCGGGAAGGCCGGGAAGGAAGGGGCGCAAGTTCTCTATTTCGGGACGATGGGGTGGGAGCATGCTTACCTCTCCTCGAAAGACAGAGATTAGTTTGGCGGTCTCCCGGGAGACCGCTGAAAAACCCCCATTTGCGTTGGCGCAATCGCCAGGGGAGCTTTCCTAGTCAAATGGTGCATGACTACGGCGAACTGTGTCGCTCCGGCGGCTCCTCGCTCAACGTACCACCCAGTACGCCTCGCTTCAGAGCCTTGTCTCCTCCGCATCTGGGCTGATTTGAGGTCTTGGCCTAACGAATGGGCTAAAGCCGCCAGAAGAACGATCGCCAGCAAGCGCGGCACAGACTATGGCGGCTTTGCTTGGCCG
>JAMCWA010000033.1 GCA_023475165.1 Bacillota bacterium
ATGCAAGCTGGTTTGCGCAATTTTCAGGCTGAGCACCAGCAAAAGGAACTGCGAGATGAGATTGGCGTCTTCGCGGCTACCCTTGGTCAGTTTGGGATTCGCCTGGCTGACCTGGCCCAGGCCTCGCCCCGGCATGATGATGCTCGGGAGAAAAGTCGGCAGGTAGCGAGAATGGTCGCCGCCACCCCGGCTTGGGCCGATTATCTGCGTCGGAAAAGGGAATTGCCCCTGAAGGAGATCGAGAAAGCGGTCAGTTTTAGCCGCAAGACCCTGGAAAGACAGCGCAAGTACATAATCGCCCTGGCGATAATCCTCATGGAGGACCTGCCTCACCTGCAGGAATACATACGTCGCTAGAGAAGCTGTTGGCATAGGAGACTGCTTGGAAACCGCGGCTTTGGCGGTAAACCTTACCGGGAAGGTCCCAGCTCGATTTTTTCAGTGGTCTGCTGGCGGATGACCGGCTGGGGGGAAGGAAGAACGGGGATGGCGGAAAAGGGTATCATCTTGGAGATTGAGGGACGGCAGGCCATCGTCTTGACCGCCGGGGGAGACTTCCGACGAGTCCCTCTGCCTTCTGCCGCTGGGACCGTTGGGGATGAGATAGACCTCCCTTCGCTTTGGAACCGGTCGGTGGTCAGCCTGTGGCAACGGAGGGTTTGGTGGCTGGCTCCGGTGGCCGCCGTCCTGATCGTCGTTCTGCTCTTGCCCCTCTGGCCCTGGAGCAAGGTCAATGCCGCCACTTACTATGTCAGCATCGACATCAACCCCAGCCTGGAGTTGACCCTTAACGGACGGGAGAGGGTCATTGAGGCTCGGGGTCTGAATCAGGAAGGGCAAAACCTGTTGACCCGTCTGAATTTCCGCGGACAGCCGGTGGCAGTGGTGCTACGCAACCTCCTTCAATTGGCTGTGGAGGAGGAATACCTCAAATCGGATGGGGCGGTGGTCATCGCCGTCACCCCGGCCGGGAAGACATTGGACCAGCGGGCGGTGCAAGCGGCCCAGAGGCTGCAGGAAGAAGGCCGTCAAGCCCTGGCGGAAAAGGCCAGGCCAGTACCCCTGCAGGCCTTAACTACCACGAGGACCCTACGTCAGGAAGCCCAAACCCTGAACCTTTCTTCCGGCCGCTACGCCGTGCTGCTGGAGGCCCAGAGCCAGGGACTGTCAATTTTACCGCAGGATCTAAAAAAGGAACGCTTATCAACGGTCATCACGAGGGTCGGGGGAGACGTCCGGAAGATCCTGCAGGAGACGCAACGGGAGAAGGCTATGGAAGCCCTGGCGCAGAAGTTCTGGGAAAAGAACCTGGGTCCTAAGTCCAAAGATGATGACAAAAGTAATAAGGAAGAAGCCATCGAAAAGCGAAAAGAGGAGGGGGAAGCGGGGAAGACACAGGTCACACCGGCCTCGGGCCTGGGAACGGACAGAGGGAAGATCACCCCGGCGGGCGAGCGGGGTCGCCCCGGTCAGCCCGGTATAAGACGGGAAAAGGAAGATCTACGCCTGAGTCCCGGTTCTGATGGCTCCGATAACAAGGGAAGAGCCGGAGCGAGAACCGGAGAAAGCGGTATCCCTGGAGTCCCAAAGTCCACGCTGGTCCCCGGACCAGAGAAGGAACGGGAAAATGGCCAGGAGGCCGAGAAACGCCCGGGACAGGGTCCGGGATCACGGCAACCTGGTTTTAGTTCTGGCGGGGAAAAGAACCCGTTGGTCCCCAAACCTCCGGAGCAGCCCCGGTCGGGAGCCGAAGAAGATGGGGAAGACGAGGAAAAGAGTGGGGGCGGCTGAAGCGGTTCTTTCTGACTTCTTTGCGGAGTAATGATGAAGAACGGGCGTTACTGTTTTGGATTCTGCGCCAATCAATCCGAAACACTACAGGAAGAGGACCTCGGGCGAGGCCCTCTTTCTATTTACTTACAGCTGAATGTCCAACGACTGGAGCGCGTACCTTTTTTGCCGACCTGGGCGGACAAGAAGGAGTATGCCATAAAATGTCGAAATAAAAGAGAAAGACTAATGCCAGCTACATTCCCATGTCGTCTTCAGAGGGGGGCGGAGCGCCCCTGGCCGGGGCCGAGCGCCCTTTCGCCGCTGCCGGGCTCGGCAAGGTTGGCAAAAATGGGCGCTCGGCCAGGGATGGAGAGTTCGCCGCGGTGCCGGACTGAGGCCGAAGCTGAGCCTTGGTGCGGTCGGCGCAGGTGACCGAGAGCGAGGACGGCAACGACCGGGCGGCGCCCAGGCGGCGACCTATGTTTCATCCGGGCGGGGAAGGATGGAAGATGGAAGAGGTTGTGTTTCTTACCCTGATAATCAGCCTGCTGGGTCTGGCCCTCATCATCAAGCTCCTGCACCCCCTTTTGCGGCGGGCCGGGTTGAACAACTATACTATCTGGTCAGCTACCGTGGCCGGACCGATCCTGGCACTGGTCTTTGCCTACGTTTTTGACACTTATCCGGGGATTAGTGTGGGACGCCTCTTTCTGGTGTTAAATCTCGGTTTGATTGTTCTGGCCGCAGTCCTGGCCTACTTTGAACCAGTTGCCGCGGGAATCCCTTGGTCCTCCTTCCGGAGGAGGCCCCCTGCACCCAGCGGCCACGCTAATTTGGTGTCGGGACTGACCGTAACAGAGCTTCCTGGTTCACCCGCCCGGGAAGAGCCGGGCCCTTTTGCCCCAACTGGTGCAGAAGCCGTTGGCGGTGGCGGGCGAGGTTATTCCCATAACCCCCAAGCGGGAGCCTCCGCCCCCACTGGTCCGGAAGCCCTGGCTGGTGGTGAGGGGGGCTGTTTTGCCGATTGCCTGGAAAAGGGATTTGCCTGCAAGGAACGGGGTGATTGGAAAGGCGCCCTGGTCAATTTTCAGAGGGGTCTCAATCAAGCCCTGGATGTGGAAACCAGGCTGCGGCTGATGACGGAGGTGGCTCTGGCCAAGAATTACCTGGGTCAAGGGGGGGAAGCCATCGCGGACCTCTCCCGGGAACTCATCCTACTGAGTTCTGTACCAGGGGCCTGGCGAGAGGAATTGTCTTCGCTGATACGTTATATTGAGGCCAGCCGGCAGGCGGCCGCGGAGCAGGAGGCTGGTCTTTATCTGCGAGGGGGTGCCTTTTCTGCAAGAACGGGAGGAGAGGACGAGGGGAACAAAGCGGCTCCCGCTGTTGTCGTCGCTCCGCCTGGGATATGGCCGAAGGACAAAAGTCTCTCTTAACTATCTCCCACGGGTGTCTGCCATATTAGGATGCGAGGAGGGAAATCAGTTGAAAAAAAGTCTGGAATTGATCGGTCTGCCCATCGTCAGCATCGCGGAAGGTGTCGAGTTGGGCGAGGCCAGGGAACTAATCCTTAACCCGGTGGGCGGGGAGGTGGCGGCCATTGTCGTCACCAACGGGAAGTGGTACAGCCCACCCAGAGTGGTCCCCTTTTCCCTGGTGCAGGGGGTGGGTCAGGACGCCATCATGGTGGAGAACAATTCCGCGGTGGTCCCCCTGGCCAACATGCCGGAACTGGAAAAGAAGCTGGACCTGGACATCTCAGTGCGAGGGGTACGGGTTATCACCCGGGGCGGCCGTCAGGTCGGTTACGTGAAGGATTATTACCTTGATCCTGCCGTGGGTAAGATCGCGGGTTATGAGTTGAGCGAGAGTTCAGGCCGGAATATCATTCCGGCGGGGGCGGCGGTCACTATCGGCAAGACCCTTCTGGTGGTCACCGAGGAGGTGGAGCAGTCCCTGACGGACGATCCCTCCAGTCTGAGCGGTGGGCCGGCCGGCCAAAGCGGAACTCGGGTGACGGGAACCGCTGGCCCGGGTCCGACGGTGACGGCTGGTATGACACCTGGTTTTAGCCCGGTTTCGCCCAAGGCGGCTGGGAACGCCGCCAACGGTACCGCCAATAACCTGGCTGGGAGCGTGAGTTCTGCTGGTAGCCCCATGGCGGATCTTTTCAAGGACCGGCAAGAGAAGTTTCTTCTTGGCAAAAAGTCGACGCGCGTGATCAAGGATGCCGCGGGACAAACCATCGTTACTTCCGGGCAGTCCATAACCCAGGAGATCATTAACCGGGCTAAAGAGAACGGTAAACTGGCCGAACTGGTGGCCAGTATCGAGACCACCAGAGAATGAGGTGGAAGGGATCGGCCTCAGCGAAGAGCGCCGATGTGACGCAGCAGATGGACTTTTTCAGCGGTGTTCCAGGGTTGGCCGGGGGGGAAAGGTGTCTTTCCTGGTTGGCTAGGCCTTGGATGAGACCTGGTTTTGTCGGCAGGTGGCGGCGCCTTTTTTTGGCCCATTTCTTGATAGGAAGCTTCTTCTTAACCCTGAGTTACTTTTTCTTACTGTCGGCTCAGATCCAGGTGACTATCAATGGTCGGGCTATCCGCGTCTTTCCCTGGATAGGGGTGGGACGGGCGGTAACCGCGGCCGGGGTATTTGCCCCTCCGGGGGATCTCCTGGATGTGACCGGTAAGGTCCTGCAGGCGGGGGGCGGTCGTCCACCCGCCTACAGAAAGAACTCCCGGGAAACCACGCCTCAAGACAGGCTTTCCCCAGGCGATGCCATCGTGGTGGAAGCTGGTGAGGATGTGGTGGAATCGGTTACCGAAGAAACCCGTCGCCAGCCAAGTCCGTTACAGGTAGAGGGCGTCGGCGCCTTCTTGCGGGTGGTGAGAAAGGGCGAACCGGGGGAAGAGGTGGTGGCCCGCGGTAGTTTGAGCGGGAAGACGAAAGAGATTCGCATTAAGCAGGTTGCCACCCCGACCGTCTTGCGCCGCTTTGACTATAACCTGGCACGCAAGATCGCCGTTCTCACCTTTGATGACGGTCCTATTTCCCCTTACACCAATGAGATCTTGGCCATTCTCGATCGTTACCAGATCAAGGGGGTTTTCTTTGTCGTTGGGCGCGAGGTTGAGGCGCACCCAGACCTGGTAAGAAGAATCGTAGCGGGAAACCATGAACTAGGAAACCACACCTTTTCCCACCGACTGAGCGATTCCGATGAGCGAGAGAAGATTGCCGGGGAACTTTCCCGGACGGAGGAAGCGGTGCAGAGAGCGTCCCCAGGGGCGCGGCTGCGCTGGTTTCGACCACCGGGTGGTGTCTTGGGGGGCTGGATCCTGGATGTGGCCGAAGAGAGGGGCTACGTCCCCATCCTTTGGAGCGTGGACTCCAAAGATTGGGGGAAGCCGGCCGACGGGATAGCCGAGAAGGTCCTGGATGAGGTCCGCGGCGGTTCGGTGCTCCTCTTTCATGACGGGGGCGGCAACCGCGAGGCCACGGTCAACGCCTTGCCAGGGATCATCGAGGGTCTGAAGAGCCGCGGCTACAACTTCATGACCCTATCAGAATTGTTTTACTACCTGGGATTAGATTAGAAAGTGACGGTGCCCTGGAAGTACCTGGTTTGTTTCAGGGTAGTCCCCCAAGCTGCCCGCGCGGCGCCTTGGAAGTAGCTGGTTTGTTTCACGGTAGTAGAAAGGAATGGTAGACAGCTTTGCACCAACAGACCAAGAGAGTCCCGTCGTCTGTCAGGCGCCTTCCCCTTTCGCCTCGCCAGGTCCGGGGGGTTTTTCTGCTTTTAGCCCTTGTAGCTTTGGGGACCTTCTGGGTTGGTCCTGCTAGAGGCGCCGCCCTTCCCAACCTGCGGGTCGGACTAAGACTCTCTCAACCACAGGTGACGGCATCGGCCGAGGGACCCCATCAGGTGGTCAATCTGGCCACGGGCGCGCTAATTGCCACCGGGCAGGCCAATCAGGTC
>JAMCWA010000088.1 GCA_023475165.1 Bacillota bacterium
CTTCGACAGCTAGTAAGGGTAATGCGGAACGGCAAGATACCGGGATTATTAATGAGTACACCATTTAAGCCAACCCTATGTTTCACCTCTCCTATTACTGCTACGACGCTATAGTCTAGGGATTTAAATAGTTTGGCAACAGATCCATTGCCATTCACAAAGCCAGGGCGCTGCGTGGACTGGGGCTACTTGATGCGGCCAGGGAGCTACTTTCGGCTTTGATGCGTCGCAAGAAGGACCGGGCCGACGAGTTTTTGCGTGCTGTTCGCTACGAGAGGGTTTTGGTCTATGAGGAGTTGGGAGAGCGCCGACTCGCCCGGGCTGAGCTGGAGAAACTTTATGCTGAGGCTCCAGATTACCAGGACGTGGCAGAAAGGTTGGGCTTGGCCGGGCACACTAGAAAAGTCAAAAATGGCGGATATTGAAATGAGCGAGCTATTTTGGGGGTAATAAGACGTGGATGTTGCTCGGTCGCTGCTTTTTTTCCTTTTGGCTGGGCTATTCGAAATCGGTGGCGGGTACCTTGTTTGGCTTTGGCTCCGCGAGGGGAAAAGCCTCTGGCTGGGCGTACTGGGGGGGCTAATTCTGATCCTCTACGGCATCGTCCCCACTATGCAGCCAGCCAACTTCGGTCGTGTCTACGCAGCATACGGTGGGATATTTGTCGTTCTCTCCATCCTTTGGGGATGGCAGGTGGACAAGGTAATACCAGACCGTTTTGATCTCATCGGCGGCGCCATTGCTCTAATAGGCGTTTTGATTATCATGTACTGGCCAAGAACATAAGATTTTTGACACGTCTGCGTTTGCAGGCCGGATATTACCGGAATTACTGGGGACCACGGGTCAATTTTAGGTGAGAATTTACAACAGGGGGCTGTTCAGTCAAAGCCATGTGTGTAAGCTTTGGGTGAACGAGCCCCCCGCGCATCGGCAAATCGGGTATCATATGGGCGCAGGGCGCGTCCACGAACCCATGACGGAAGACACCCGCTCCAGGAACCCATAGTGGTTTAGTGGGGTTCTCCCAGATACATCGCACGGATGTGGCGACTTGAACGGAAGGCTGAGGGTTAGGGAAAAGCGGCGACCGCGGCATTTCAAGCCCCCATCTGTCGGTAAGGTTGGGCTGTTTTATGGTCGCCAACAAAAGGAATTGGATGTTTCTTGTCGAATGTTTCCTGCAGGCTGAACTTGCTCTTTTATAACCTCGGTGGTGCGTGCTTTCTCTATCCTATGGCCCTTATGTTGCTATCCGACCAGCCATTTCCCTCGGATAAAAAGGAGCAGCAAATATGAGTAAACTCTTGCGTGTGTGTGAATGATAGGAGGCAGTTGGAGGGGCTTCCCGTAGAACGCTTCACTCTGGGAATAAAGGTGATGCTGGAGGCCGACGGCCAGATGTATCTGAGCGGCGTCCATTACCCCATCGCTGCTGCCAGCGCTTATCCACTGCGGCCGGTGCAGGAAGCCTGGGAGGAGATCAAGGCAGGTCATTGGCTCTGGAGGGTCCGGGCTAAGGCGGCTGACCGATGATGGCCGCAATGCCTATGGGGATGTTTCTCCCGATGGAAAAAAGATTGGATTTGAAGCGGATGAAGGTTCACACCCAAACAGGCCATCATAGGTAAATCGGATACCGACGACCAGGAAGCCTAAAAAAGCTGTCCACCGGGCTAATTGAGTAACCCTGGTGGACAGCTCCTTCAGTCAACCGCTTGGAGTCCCTTCGTGTCTTCCGAATTTGGCTTCCGACGTCAACGGCCTTTCGCCAGAGGGCTCCCGCGGAGTTGGCGAGCGGGTTATATTGCCAAAATCGGCCTGGGGGCTATTCCGTCAAAGTCTTGCTGGCCTTCTAACTCAATCACTGACCCCTGCTGGATATCAGCCGCCAGTCCCCGGCCCGGTCCTTGGCGACGATGATGTTTCTCTCCGTGCCGTCGGTCAGCTTGACCTTGACGCTGACCACGTCGAAGAGGCGCTGCATGGTAACGGGGGACTTCCAGCCGTCGATCCACCAGGCCGCGCTCTCCACCTGGGAGAGGACCGGCTGTCCCGGTTTTAGATCGAACTCTGCTGCCACAGCGTCCGGGTGGACGAGTTTTTGAGCCGCCTGGTAATCACCACCTGCTGCCAGGCGGTAGAATTCTTTTACGGCTTCCATGGCGCCGGCCGTGCTCTCCGGGGGATTCCTCTTCAATTCCTTTCCCGTCACCGGATCGAGGTAAATGGCCAACCGCTCACCGGTTTTGGTCACGCCGTCTAAAAGCCAGACCAGATCGCCGTTGACGGCCAGATCCCCTTTCGCTACATACCGCGGCCACCATTTGGCTCCCGGATCAAGCCGTTGGCCAATCTCGAGTACCTGATCGAGGCTAAGATAGTGCGGTGGAAGAAGCGGTTTCATGATTGTGTCGAAGCCGTCGACCACCCACCAGCCGGCGCTTTGTTGATTCCGGAGGTAGGACGACCCGCCGTCGCTGGGATAGTAGCTCAACAAAACATCCTGGCCGTATTCACCCTTCCCCTCCGATGAGCGGCCGCCGTTTTGTGGATCCCCCTGCAGCTTCAGGATAACGTCGTAACGTTCGCCTTGCCCGCCTGGCGCCGACCCGTTGTCAGGGACGTACTTAGCCCGCGCCAGCGCTGACTTGACGTTTTCTACCAGCGCCTGATCAGTCGTCGTTTTTTGTCCACCAGATGGTCCCCGGACCTCGACGGCGATGACCCTTTGTAGATCAGCGGGGCTAACGAGCGCGGCCTCCTGAGGGCTTTGTACCGAGCCTGACTTGTCCTTACCTGGGACTGCCCCGTTATCTGCTCCCAGTTTGGCTCCGCCGCCAGAGGAGCCCTTGGTGCTGGCGGCCGAGGGTTGGCTGGCTCCAGTAGGCCATAACCAGGCGCCACCGGCCCGGGCGTTGGTCAGGGCCACTACGGATACGATTACTGCCGTAAGGAGTCCAATTACCGTCCATTTCAGCGAACGTTTCTTCCACAAGGTGACCATGGTAATCCTCCTGGGATTGAGAGACTTACTGCCCGAAATGCCGACCAGGCCGGGAAGCTGCGGGGGTTGTGAGGTTAGCTCCAACAGGCTGATGATGGTCTGCCCGTACTCCCTGATCCTTTCTGGTTGAAGGCGAGCGAGGACAAGGGCATCACAGGACAGTTCCTGATCTTCTTGCATCCGGTAAAAGCCGTAAGAGATGATCGGGTTGAACCAGTGAACCACTTGCAGCCCCGTGGTCAGCAAATTCAGAGCGACATCGTGCCTTTTTAAATGAGCGAGTTCGTGCAAAAAGACATGCCGCAATTGCTCGGTATTCAATTTTCTTGCTAAGTCCGCCGGCACCAGCAAACGGGGCCGCACGACTCCGTAGAGCACCGGGCTGTGCAGTGCGTCGGTTTCGAGGAGGGTGACATCCCTTCTTACCCCCATTTGCTTCTTGCAGTCAGCGAAAACCTCGTGGATCAGTGAGTTGCCTACCGGACGGGCCAGTTTCATCTTGGCATAGAAATTACATTGGATCGTGGTGATCCGGATAGCCATGAGCGCTGCCCCAGCCAGCCAGACCCCAAAAAGGATCAACCCCACTCCTTCGGATTGAACCGGGCGGGAAGGTTCCCCCGGCGTGATCTGGCTTACCGGGGCGGCATCCTGGCCCGGGCCTCCAGCTGGTGCCCATTCCGCTGGCAATCCGTCGGGCTGACTGTTGCTGGTCAAATTGGCTTCGGAACCAAGCGACAAGGAAACGGCACCGGACGGAGCGATTAATTTTGCCGGAAGGAGATTATAAAGGCTAAAGAAGCTTGCCGGCAAGGTGGGGAGCGCCAGGCGGACGATGAGGAGAAACCAGATGTAATAATGCCATCTGGCTTCGAGCTTGTCCCTAAAAAGGTGTTTGAATGCCAATATCAGGCCAATCAGGAGACTGGCCATGATTGAGGACGATACCACCAAATTGAACAGCTCTAAGAAAGTACGGGCCATCGCTCACCCCTTCTTTCCGTCAAGGAGGCGCTTCAACTCTTCGATTTCTTGAGCAGTAAGTTTCTCATCTTGCAAGAAATTTACTAACATGGGCTTCAAAGCACCGCCGTAAACCCGCGCCAGAAAGAAACGATTTTCTACTTTAAGACATTCCGCCTGGCTGACCAGGGGATGATAGTAATAGATCCGGTTGACCTCCTGAAAGCCGATGACCTTCTTCTTAACCAACCTGCTGATCAGGGTTCTGACGGTATTCGGTTTCCACTGCCTGGATTCCGCTAAAGCTTCAATAATCTGATTGGCGGTAACGGGTGCCTTTGACCATAACACTCTCATGACTTCCCATTCCGCCTCCGAGATGCGGGGGATTTCCCTCATAGGCGACCTCCTCACCACACTACGTTTGTAGTTGCAACCCAATACTACATCTGTAGGTGCTATCTGTCAAACGAAATATTTTCCAAAAAGGAGACCTAAGGGGGCGAACTATATATGCGGCCCTCACCGTATGTCGTCCTTTAGTGCGGTTCTTCGAGGTAACTCGCATGGGATGTGGCGGAGGTGGGGGCCACTTCATTTGATGATGAATTCGGTTATTGAATGGAAACGACAGGTAGGGTATCATAGAAATGGTCGGCACTTGCGGACTATCGTCGAAACGATTTTTTGCTCGTAGAAACGGTTAGGGGTTGGATGCTGGACGCCAGCCACCTATCCTCATACGGAGGCTTTTATGAGTGACTATGCAATTCGTACGGACAATCTGACACGCGATTTTGGCAAAGTGCGAGCGGTAGATCACCTTACTCTGGAAGTACCTAGGGGAACAATCTTCGGCTTCTTGGGGCCCAATGGGGCCGGCAAGACGACGACGATCCGTCTCTTGTTGGGCCTGCTGGAGCCGACCAACGGGCGGGCTCAGGTGCTTGGTTTCGATACGCGGACGGAGGCTGATGAGATTCGCGGGCGGACAGGAGCTTTGCTGGAACACCCGGGCCTCTATGAGCGGTTGAGCGCCGAAGACAACCTGGAGTTTTACGGGCGCATCTGGCACCTGCCGGTCGGCGAGCGACGGGCTCGCCTCAGAGAACTGCTCACCCATCTAGGCTTATGGGAACGACGCAAGGAAGCCGTCGGTTCCTGGAGCCGGGGGATGAAGCAGAAACTGGCCGTGGCCCGCGCCCTTTTGCACCGTCCGTCCCTCATTTTCCTGGATGAGCCGACGGCGGGCCTGGACCCGGTGGCGGCGGCGTCTTTGCGGGAGGATCTGGCGGCCCTGGCCAGTCGCGAGGGAGTGACGGTCTTTCTTACCACCCACAACCTGGCTGAGGCGGAAAAGCTCTGCGGGCAGGTGGCAGTGATTCGGCAGGGGAAGTTGCTGGCCGTCGGGCACCCGGACGGGCTGCGGTCGAGAAACGGTGCGCCGAAGGTGGAGATTGTTGGGCGCGGGTTCAGCGAGGGGACGCTGACCTTGCTGCGGGCGCAACCGGAGGTGGCTGACGCGCACCTACGCAACGGGCGCCTGCTAATCGACCTGAAGGGAGAAGTAGATATCGCGCCTTTGGTCAGTCTGATCGTGACTTCGGGGGCCGCGGTGGAAGAGGTACGCAAGGACAAGGCCAGCCTGGAAGAGGTCTTCCTGCGGCTGATGGAGGAGGAGGAGCGAGAATGATGGCTGATCTATGGACAGTGGTATGGAAAGAGTGGAAGGAATGGCTTTTCCGGTGGGGAGGCCTACGCAAAGAAGGAGGACTGCTCGGGGTACTGGTCTTCGCCGGTGTTTTTGGCGTTTTTTTGCCGCTGCAGATGGGGCTGGGCTGGGTGGATTCGCCGGCGGCCCTGTCCTATTGGGCGTGGGTACCGTTGTTTCTGGTGACGACCGTCATTGCTGACTCCTTTGCCGGGGAAAGGGAGCGACACACGCTGGAAACATTGCTGGCCAGTCGCCTGCCGGACCGGGCCATTCTCTTGGGCAAGGTGCTAGCCGCGGTGGGATATAGTTGGGGATTGACGATGGCCAGCCTGATTCTAGGACTCGTGACCGTAAACCTGGCCCATGGTCAGGGTACTCTTGTGCTCTACCCCGCTAAAGTAGGCTGGGGCATCGTGGTCTTTAGCCTGCTGGTAGCTACCCTGGCCGCCGGTGCCGGGGTGCTCGTGTCTATGCGGGCAGCGACCGTTAAACAGGCCCAGCAGGTCCTGAGCATTGGCATAATGCTGCTGGCGTTCGTCCCGATCTTTGGCCTCCGGGCCTTGCCTGTTGAATGGAGGGTACGTCTGGCCCAGACCCTGGGGGCCGCCGGTGTGAACAAGGTTTTACTCATCGTGCTCGCAGTTCTCATAGTGTTAGATCTTGGCCTTCTTATGGCGGCAATGGCCCGGTTCCGACGGGCGAAGCTGCTCTCGGACTGAACTGGCAACAAGGCTTCAAAACGGGGCGCACTAACTGGTACGTTGAGTGGTACGTTGAGTAAGGAGCTGCCAGAGCGATACCGCAGATGGGTGTTTTTCAGTGGTCTCTTGGCGAAATGAGGAGATTCAATTCTAGACCCTGGGCATTCCCTGGCTAGCGGCGGCCCGGATTATCTCTACCACCAATTGGGCCGCCTTCGCCATGTCGGACAGGGAAATGTGCTCGCCGTGGGTGTGTTCGCCCTGCATCCCCAGACCGAGGTTGAGGGTTTGGAGGCCATGCTCGTTGAAGATGTTGGCGTCGCTACCGCCACCGCGAGTCACCAGCTCGGCTTGGAGAGCGGACCGTTTCGCCGCCGTCTGAAAAAGCTGGACCACCGGGGCTTCTGGCGGAATGGCAAAGCGGTGGTAATCGATTTCCCAGCGCATCTCGACCGTGGCTTCGGCAGCTTGCGCCGTCTCCCGGAAGATCCGCCTGATCTCTTCCAGAAGCTCTTTTACCCGTTCTTCCCTCATACTGCGCACCTCACCTTGCATCTCCACCAGGTCGGGGACGATGTTGGTGGCTTTTCCCCCCTTGATTAGGCCGATGCTGACCGTTGTCTCCGGATCGATGCGCCCCATGGGGATTTGAGTGATGGATTGGGCGGCCACGGCGATGGCATTCACCCCCTTCTCTGGCTCCACACCAGCGTGGGCGGCGCGGCCGTGGACGGTGATGGTAAAATCGGCCTCTGTCGGGGCTTTGACGACGGCAGTACCCGGGCGATCCCCCGAATCCAACACGTAGCCCATCCGGCTTTGGAGTTTACCGAAGTCCAGATGCTTGGCTCCCAGGAGCCCGATCTCTTCGCCCACGGTGGCCACGATCTCCACCGGACCATGGGGGAAGCCCGCTTCCTTGATCACCCGGAGGGCCTCGAGCAGGATGGCCATACCGGCCCGGTCGTCGGCCCCGAGGATGGTCTGGCCATCGCTGGAAATGATATCCCCTTTCACCTGCGGTTTTAGTCCGGCGGTCGGCTCTACGGTATCCAGATGACAGGAAAAGAATAAAGAAGGGGCGGCCAGTTCCGAAGAGAAAATGGGCTTCCTTGGCCGGCCTTTCCTAGAGGCCGGGGACTCAGAATTCAGCTGAGCCAGTTGGCCCTCTCTTCCCATAGTCTCCTCCTCGCTGGCAAAATTCGGCGAGTCGACTGGTTCAGGGAAATTAGGGGCTCGTCCCTCGTCTCCCTCGGGATGAGCCGGCCAGAAGGCGATGAGGTTGTCGGTGTTCGACCCGACCTTTTCTCCCGCTGCATCAAACTCTACGGTAAGGCCCAGGTCCTCCAGTTTTCGCCGGAGGACCGCCGCCACTTCGGACTCCCGCCGTGAGGGGCCATCGACGGTCACCAGTTCCAAAAAATCTTTCAACAAGCGGTCTCGATTGATCACCGTTTAACCTCCTTAGACCTTCGCGACTAACCCCCTCTCGGCACGGGGGTCACCTGGTTGATAAGTCGTTGTAATGTGCTGGGTATAAGTGTCGCCCCTTCTCCTCAGGCTGAGTTTCGGGGTTTTTCGTCAGACGTTCCCCCACTTCCTATTATTGCCCTCGCCGACGGTTTCTTTTCCGATTTTAGTGGCGAGTTTAGGCCGGGCTTTTCTTATTGGGATTTAGAAGAAGGATAAGAGCCAACGGGTGTAGTATTACAGATTGCGTGATTTAAGAACGGGCTTGGGACTGCGAGGAATATGAAATGAAGCCTAACAAAACCGAAGAGCTTTTGGCCCACGGAAGGCAACTAATGGATGGAGGGGATTTTCAAGGGGCGGCGCAGGATTTTGCCGCCTGTTTGGAGGAGGAAGACACGATCACCGCTCGCAACAACCTGGCCATTTCCCTCTTTATGGGTGGCCAAGCGGAGCGCGCCCTGGAAATCCTCGAACCGGCCTGGAACGCCGCAGAAGAAGACAGACGAGCCAATCCCTTTACCTACGCCACAGCGGCCAGATGTTGTGCGGCCTTAGGGCGGAAGGAAGAGGCCCGGCAATGGCTGAACGAGGCCATACAGAACTTCGATAAAGGGTTGGAGGGGTTTTCGCGCCTTTTGCTTCAGCCTCCCATATTCTATCGCGAATACACGGTGAGCATTATGCGGGCGGCGGCTGATGTGAGTGACGACCGCGAGGTGTTTGAGCTTTACCGCCGCTGGGAGAGCGAGCATGTCTCCTGGGAAAACAGGCATATGGCGGCGGTGGCCTGCTTTAATCTTGGCCGCTACAAAAGGGCAGCTGGCCTCTGGTCTTCCATAGCCCAGGTAAACCGGTCATTTGCCGATATGCAGCGCGTGGCCTTTTTGGCCGAACGCGGGGCCATCCCACCGTTTACCATGGGCTATGGGGCTTATACTCCAGAGGAGGTCCAAGCAATTGTCAAGAGCATCGCCTACGACAAAGAGGCGCGACGCCGCTACTTCCAGGACGGTTACGTCTTGATGATCCTCTTGTCCTATATCCTCAACGAACGGCGCGAAGAAAAGAAGATGGCCGAGATGGTCACTCGTTCTCTGATAGTTTACGGGGGCGAGTGGGGGAAGGAACTGGGACAAAGAATACTGACCTCTCCCAGCTACTCCCTGGAGGCAAAAATGAGAGCCGCCCAAGCCCTCGTCGAGTTGGGGGTATTGAAGGAAGAAGAACCGGTGGAAATATTGGTCGACGGAGAAAAGCACGTGGTGGAGTTCAAGAGAACAGAACTGGTTTTTGGCCCGGACAAAGAGCAAGATGCCATAGTAGATAAGGCCTATGAACTCCAGCGCAAGGGGTTTACCGAGGCCGGTATTGAGCTTTTGCGAGGCTTACAACAAAAGGATAGGATAACCTTCCGGGCGATGATGGCTCTGGCCAATCTCCTTCGCTCCAAGAAACGCTTGGATGAGGCGCTGGAGATAATGTCCTTTCTGGAGGAGCTGGCCCCGAAAGATCCGGTGGTCCTCTTTAATTACGCCGCCCTGTTGCTGCAAATGGGCAAAAAGGATGAAGCCCGTTCCTATTTGGGGAAGATCGATAGGAAAGGGTTGGGAGAGGATTTCCTTAAGAAGTTGAAGTGGTTGGAGATACAGTTGGAAGAGTTCATCCCGTCCATCCGAGCGGTGGAAGAAGCCGTTGCTTTACAGCAAGAAGAAGCGCGGAGGAGGATAGAAGAAAAACCACTCCCCGTTGATCCCTCCTGCCGGCGCGGCCTAAAGAACATGCCCGCCAACTGGCTGGACGCCGCCTGTTTCGAATACGACCTCGAACCCGCCCGGCTTAGAAGTGAGCGCGAACGGCAGTTGGCCGAGCATCTTTCTTCCCGTGACAATATGAGAAGGATCGTCGCCGAACTGGATCAAGAGGAGCAGGGACTTCTCAATTTTCTGCTGGAAAAGGGCGGCTGGAGCCGGTTGAACGTAGTTACGCGCAAGTTCGGCCCTCTGCAAGGCGATGGATTTTCCTGGGAAGAACTAGGACCGAAATCTCTCCTCGGGCGACTTTGGCTGAAAGGGCTGGTTATGGTCGGGAAGGCCAACCTTGCCGGGCGCCAGGCTCGAATCTCCACCATACCGGTGGAGTTGCGGCCGCTCCTGCGGGAGATCTTTACCAATTGAACGGTTCTTCATAGAAGATGGCTGAGCCAGTGGCGGCCAGCAGGCAAATTGGGTCAAGACCATGAGCAAACGCCCTGGAAGCGTATGGAAGAGTAACATTGGGTAATTCACGAGGGTTCGTGTATGCCGAGGCCACAGGAGATCACCAAAAAGGCTTGCCACCTTCTACCGAGTGTGATACACTTACCCTAAACAGGATGACAAATGCATATTTTAACAGGTGCCTTCCGGGCCACGGAACTTCTGGGCGCGGAAGGAGAATAGGGAATCGGGTGAGAGTCCCGAGCGGTCCCGCCACTGTAACCGGGGAGCCGGCTTGCGATATCCCACTGTGAATCCTGCTATGGGGGCAGGCAAAACGGGAAGGGGTAAGCCAGGCGATAATCCGGAAGCCAGGAGACCTGCCTGTTAAATGGTATCGGCAGCCTTCGGAGGAGAGGCGCGGTGCGTCGCAATTCGTTTTTGCGAATCCAACCCCAGCCTTATCGAGGCTGGGGTTTTGTGTTTTTGCTTTTTAGTGGCTTCATTCTATAACTCCAGGTATTCAGCTCCAAGGAGGAAGGTTATGGCCTGGGATTTTGTCTTTCCCTTTTCGGCCATAGTGGGCCAAGAAAAGGTAAAACTGGCCTTATTACTCAATGCCGTCAACCCCCGCCTTAGCGGTGTACTGCTCAAGGGACAAAAAGGAACGGCTAAATCAAGCATTGCCCGTTCTTTATCCAGGCTACTCCCACCGATTAACGTCGTTGATGGCTGCCGCTTTAACTGTGATCCATCAGCTAAGGACCTGTGCCCGGAATGTGAAGAGCGATTGGCCAGCGAGGGGGCGCTTCCAGCGGTTCTACGGCCGGCCAACTTCGTTGACTTCCCGGTCTCCGCCACTGAGGACAGGGTAGTAGGAAGCTTAGATTTGCAGGCGGCCATAAAACAGGGACGAAGGTACTTTGAACCGGGGATCCTGGCCAAGGCTCACCGGGGCGTGTTATACATCGATGAAGTCAACCTCTTAGACGACCATCTCGTTGATATTATCCTCGATGCGGCGGCCAGTGGCGAGAACGTAGTCGAACGGGAAGGTGTTTCTTTCAGACACGCGGCCCAGTTTGTTCTCATCGGAAGTATGAACCCCGAGGAAGGTGATTTGCGCCCGCAACTCGTTGACCGGTTTGGTTTGTGTGTTAACGTAGAGAATTTATCTGATCCTGATTGGCGAGTTGAAGTGATGCGGCGCCGGGAGGCTTTTGATTCAGACCCGATGAGCTTTTGCCGGGACTGGGAAACGGCGGAAGCAGCAATCAGGGAAAGGATATTAAATGCCAGGCGCCTTCTTCCAAGGGTCAATATGCCGGCACCGTTGCGCCGACTGGCTACCGATTTGTGTCTCCAAGCAAACGTTGCTGGGCTGCGCGGCGACATTCTTCTCCAGTCAACGGCGCGGACCATTGCCGCTTGGGCGGGGCGCGCCGAGGTTCAGGCTGATGATGTATATCTTGCCGCTGAATTTGTGCTGGTCCACCGCGCCGGAATGACTCCTCCTCCGCCGCCGCCAGCAGAGGCGGAAGCGCCTCAAGATGAGCCCGATAAACCGTACTCTGATGACCCAAAGGCGCAGTCTGAACAGTGGAGTAACCGGCGGACCTTGCCGCCGACGTCCCAAAACCACGTGCAGGACGACGGTCAGAAACGGCAAGAACCGGTGGGCGATCCTGATAGTTCGCCGCAGACGGAAACACCTTCGGAGACACCAGCTTCCTCACCAATTAATGCCAAGGACGGTCGGCAATCCACCTTTGAGGTGGGCACCCCGTTCCCAGTCCAACGAATCTATGCCCGCAAGGACCGTGTTTACAGGAAGGGTTCTGGAAGACGGTCAAGAACCCGTACGTCCAACAAACAGGGGCGATATGTGCGGGCAACGATGGAAAGGAAAAACCATGACCTCGCTCTTGATGCTACCATAAGGGCTGCCGCGCCTTACCAAAAGGCCAGAGAGAAAAAGGGGCTGGCCATCTCTATCCAGGAAAGTGATCTGAGAGAGAAGGTACGCGAAAAGAGGGTGGGCAACCTCCTCGTCTTCGTGGTCGACGCTTCTGGTTCGATGGGTGCTGAGAGACGAATGGTGGAGACCAAAGGGGCTATTCTGTCCTTATTGCTTGATGCCTATCAAAAGAGAGACCGGGTGGGATTAGTGGCTTTCCGCGGTAAAGAGGCGAAAGTTCTCCTACCGCCGACCAATAGCGTTGAATTGGCCCAAAAACTGCTGAAAGATTTACCAACTGGCGGACGTACCCCTTTAGCCGCCGGCCTAATCAAAGGGTATGACGTTATTTCCCAATACCTTAAGAAGGACTGTGACATCACGCCCATTTTGATCCTGATCTCTGACGGTAATGCCAACGTCTCGTGTGGGGAAGGCCCCCCTCTCCAAGAAGTGATGAAAATAGCTCAGCGCCTAGGCGAGGACAGCCGAGTGAATTATCTGGTTATCGATGTGGAAAAAAAGGGCCTCCTTTCCTTCGGCTTATCCCGTGAAATAGCGGCGCGTCTTGGAGCCCTATATTTTAGCTTGGAGGACCTGCGGGCGGAAAACCTGGTAGCGTCCGTCCAGTTGGGGCGATCCGTGTTTCATGACATTAGCGCGTACGGAGGGATGAATAATTGACACAGCCTCTAATCTACCCTTTCACGGCCATAGTGGGGCAGGAAAAGATGAAGCTGGGCCTCGTTTTAAATGCTATCAACCCCCGCCTTGGCGGCGTCCTAATTCGTGGGGAAAAAGGTACGGCCAAATCCACTGCGGTCAGGGCGCTAGCGGCCTTGTTACCCGAGATTGAAGTCGTCGAAGATTGCCCCTATAGTTGCGATCCCCACGACTATAGCAGTATGTGTAGTACCTGCCGGCAAAGGGTGGATTCTGGCGAGGTACTCCCAAGGGCTACGCGGCGCATGAGAGTGGTAGATTTACCCGTTTCCGTAACTGAAGATAGAGTGGTCGGGACCCTTAATCTTGAGGAGGCTATCAAAAAGGGGGAAAAGCGGTTCGAGCCAGGCCTCCTGGCCACCGCCAACCGGGGTATCTTGTATGTCGATGAGGTCAACCTCCTCGACGATCATATCGTTGATATTTTGCTTGATTCCGCGGCCATGGGCGTGAACACCGTAGAACGAGAGGGAATTTCCTTTACTCATCCCGCCAATTTTATCTTGGTGGGAACGATGAATCCTGAAGAAGGTGAGTTAAGACCGCAGCTGCTCGACCGTTTTGGACTAATGGTACAGGTGGAAGGAATGGCCGATCCGGTCATGAGAATGGAGGTGGTCAAGCGCAGGCTTTCTTTTGACGATGATCCGGACGGGTTTTATGCGCAATGGGAAGAGGAAGAGCACCGCGTCGCTGACCAGATCCTTAAGGCACGGAGCCTAGTACCTCACGTGCCCATTTCCGAGAGCCTTATGTATGCAATTGCGCGCATCGCCATCGAGCTGGGGGTTGATGGTCACCGGGCGGACATTGTCATGGTCAAGGCTGCTAAAACGTTGGCTGCTTTACAGGGAAAAGATGAAGCTACTATTGAAGACGTAAGAACGGTTGCTGAGCTGGTATTACCGCATCGCCTGCGGCGCCGGCCTTTCGAGGACGCGTCTTTCGATTTCAGCCGACTGGACGAACTGCTCCGCGTTAATGTCTAGATTTTGTCATCTAATCCTCCGGGTTGTCATCTAATCCCCGGGGGGAGCTGGCGAGGAGGTGTTAGAGAAGCACGGGAGGGGCAGCGGATTCTATTGTTCTCAAAAAAGAAGAAGGAGGTTATCGAAAAGTGGGGAGTAAAAAAAATCGCTTTGTCGCCAGGGTGCTACCGCTATTAATGTTGCTAATAATCTTTCTAACCGGGTGTAGTAGCCCGAAAAACGCCGCTCAAAATGGCCTAACCGGGAAGACAGTCAAAACTTTTGTTGACGGTACGGGCAAGGAAGTAAAGATTAGCTGCCCGGTGGATAAAATCGTTTGCCTTACCTCCGGTGTATCGGAAATACTTTATGCTTTAGACAGCGCTGACAAGATGATTGGACGCGATAGTTACTCTATTTTCCCGGCAGACCTGGAGAAAATCCCGGTGATGGCCAAATCTTCTTTTTCTCCAAACCTGGAAGCCATCATCAAGAGCGCGCCGGATGTGGTCATCGCCGATACCATGTTAAAGGACGATCTGCGGGCCAAGCTGGAAGAAGCTGGCCTACCGGTTCTCGTTTATACAACTTCTTATCCCCATGAAACTGCCTTAGTCGTGAAGCAAATGGGTGAACTGACGGGGAAGGAGGAAAGAGCGGCCAAGTTAATCGCTTTTAGCGATAAATACTATCAGCTTATCAAGGATAGAGTAGCCAGGCTACCCGAAGACAAAAAGCCCCGGATTTACTACGAGTGGAATAAACCTTACTACAGTGCCGGCGATAAAACACCGGCCAATGACCGGATTGCCCTATCCGGTGGTAAAAATCTCGCCGCTGGGCAAAAGGTTAAATATCCCGAGCTAACCCCCGAATGGCTCGCCGGTCAAAATCCCCAGATCATCATCCGCATGTCCAGCCGGGAAGAGGGCGCGGATAAAATGAAAGCCCTCTACGACGAAATCCTGTCCAGGCCGGCATTGCAACAGACAACCGCCGTTAGTCAAAAAAAGGTTTCTATCATGAGCTGGGGCCTTGGTACCGGGATCAGGTCGGTAATCGGTTCCCTACACTGGGCTAAATGGTTCCACCCCGATACATTTAGCGATATTGATCCCGAAGCTGCTCACCGCCAGTTACTGAAGGATTTCTACCATATGGAATTAAAGGGGACCTGGGTTTACCCACCGGCCAAATGATCGGGCCATTCCCTTTTCATCCTGTGCATGAGGCTAGGGTTAGGTCTCAGTATAAATGGCAACCCGGTTAAGGGGGCATTGATGATGCGTAGTAGTCTGGCCGGGGGAAATGCTCCCGGCAAGGCCGAGCGCGATTTTTACGCCCGGCTGACCAGTCATAAAATACTGACCATCATTCTTTTGAGTTTGGCTCTGCTGGCTGTTTTGGGGATTGCCCTTGGCCTGGGCAGCGCTAATATCAGCTGGGAGGATTTTTGGCAGGTTTTTAAGGGGGCAGTTTCCCCTGCCCCCGCCAGCCAGGAAACGGGAAGCAAGCTAGCGCGGACAGTAATCATTAATCTTCGCCTCCCCCGAGCGCTGCTGGCTACTCTGGCTGGCTGTAGCCTAGCCGGAGCAGGGGCGATGATGCAGGGGATTTTGCGAAATCCCCTGGCTGATCCTTACATCCTGGGCATCTCCGCCGGCGCTTCCTTCGGGGCGGCCCTGGCCGTAGTTTTGGGCTTGGGTAAGCTCGCCGGCTTCACTCTGGCGCAAGGCTATGTCGTCGTGGCCAGCGCTTTTACCTTTGGCCTGTTGGCAACTTTTATCATCTATGGCCTGGCAAGTCTTCGCGCCCTGGCTCCAGAGACCCTCGTCCTGGCCGGGGTGGCTCTGGGTTACCTCTTTTCCGCAGGCGTGTCTTTACTCAAGTATCTGTCCTCCCATGAAGAACTGCGGGAACTCACTCTATGGCTTATGGGAGGACTGGCCGGGGCTAAATGGCAATCCTTATTTTTGCTTTTTCCCGTTTGCCTGGCCGCTCTGGCTTTTCTCTGGCGCTCTTCCTGGGATCTCAATGCTCTTGGCGCCGGAGAAGAGGTGGCCGCCAACCTGGGCGTTAATCTTGGCCGGTTGCGCCGTAACGGCGCCGTCGGTGCCTCTTTACTGGCCAGCGCTACAGTGACCTTTACCGGGATTATCGGTTTTGTTGGCCTAGTGGCCCCTCACCTGGGACGTTTCCTGGTGGGGAGCGACCATCGTTACTTGATCCCAGCTTCCTGTCTCTTGGGGGCCATCCTTTTGCTGTTGGCCGACACGTTGGCGCGGACGGTGGCCAGTCCCATCGAAATTCCGGTGGGGGTGATCACTTCCCTAATCGGCGTGCCCTTTTTTCTCTCCCTCCTGTTCCGGGAAAGGAGGCGCTGGTGGTCGTGAAATTGGCCGTGGATGGGTTGTCTTTTAGCTACGATAGTCAACCAGTCCTCAATGAGGTAACGCTGGCCATCGATCCGGGGGAAATAGCCACCATCATCGGCCCGAACGGTTCGGGGAAAAGCACCTTCCTGCGTTGCTTGGCCAGGATATTGCTGCCGGCGCAGGGTGTAATCTATCTGGATGGCCGGAACATAACTAACCTGTCGGGCCGGTCCCTGGCTACGTTGCTGGGCTATGTCCCCCAAGAAGGGACGAAGGTATTTCCTTTAACTGTGTATGAAGCTGTGTTGCTGGGCCGCAGGCCCTATATAACCTGGGCTGTTGGGCAAAAAGACCGCCGAGTGGTAGAAGAAATCCTCCGATTTCTCCAACTGGAACCACTGGCGGGAAAACCCCTGACCAATTTAAGCGGGGGCGAAAAACAGAGGGTAATGATCGCCCGCGCCTTGGCCCAGGAGCCCAAAATTCTCTTGCTGGATGAACCCACCTCCAACCTGGATATTCGCCACCAGTTGGAGGTGCTGGGGATCCTGGAGTCTCTGGCCCGGAAAAAGAATATGACTGTACTCATGGTATTGCATGATCTTAACCTGGCCGCCCGTTCTTCCCAAAAGCTGGTTCTTTTGCATCAGGGGCGCATCTTCGCTTCCGGTAGCCCGCAGGTGGTGCTCACGCCAGAGAATATCCGGACCGTTTATGATGTTGAAGCCCGGGTGCGCCAAGACGACCTGGGCGTTCAGGTTTTGCCCATTTCTCCGGCTAACGGGAGAGCAAAGCTTTAAGCTGGAGGGGAGAGGGTCATGGCTTTTAGAATTTACTTTTATACGGCCATTGAAGGTGAGCTGGGCAATTTAAGCCAAGCTGTCCGGGCGGTCCAGAAAGACTATGGTAAGCTAGTTGAAGTGGCGGCCTTCTCGAAGCGGGGCGAACGCGGGCGAAAGGTGGGAGAAATTTCTCAACACGCCGGCGATGCTGACCTGATTATCGTCCATCTCATGGGCGGGCCGGATTCTCTACCGGGGCTCCAGGACCTAGTCGAGCTGGCCAGGGAAAAGAATATCCCTCTCGCAGTGCTGCCCTCGGTGGGAGATGACAACCAGCAGCTTTTCTCCCTCAGCAATATGTTGCCGGAAGATTACCAGCGAGTCCGCCTGTACGTGGCCTATGGCGGCGAAGATAACCTAAAAAATCTGCTTCTTTGGGCTGTGGGTAGATACGGCGGTAGAGAAATGGCGGCGGTCGAGCCCCGCCCGCTACCCTGGGAAGGCTTTTACCACCCCGACTACCTGACGCCGGAGGCGGCGGAACTTTATCTAGAGGAGAAGCTCAAAGAAGGTCGTCCGGTGGTGGGTATACTTTTCTACCAGAGCGTTTGGGCGGCAGGAAATACGACGTTCATTGCCGAACTCGTTCGACAGATTGAAAAACAAGGCGGCACAGCCTGGCCGGTCTTTCTTTATGCCACCAGGAACGACGAACTGGGCAGCCGGGGTCTGGCCTGGGTGCTGGAAAACTATTTTAGCCGGGACGGGCGGCCAGTGGTCGACGTGGTTATGAATACCCTCATGTTTTCTCAAACCATGGCGACGCCCACCTTCAGTCGAGTAGAAGAAAAAGAGCTTTACCAGCGGCTAGGCGTGCCCCTGATTAAAGCCATCGTGTCCCTAACGCCATTTGACGAATGGCAAAAAAGCCAGCAGGGACTGGGCCCCCTGGACGTAGTTATGAGTGTGGCCTTACCCGAATTTGACGGGGATCTAATCAGCGTGCCCGTGGCCACCCGGGAAGAGATCGGGGAAGATCCCTCGACCGGTGCCGTCTTAAGCCAATATGTACCTATTCCCGAACGGGTAAGCAAGGTCGCCTCCCTGGCCCTACGCTGGGCCTGGCTAAGGCGTAAGCCCAATCAGGAGAAAAGAGTAGCCATTATCCTGCACAATTACCCGCCACGCAATGACCGTATCGGCAATGCCTTTGGTCTGGATACACCGGCCAGCGTCCACCGCCTGTTGGTGGCCATGCGGGCCGCTGGCTACCGGGTGGAGGATTTGCCACCGGATGGGGCGGCCATGATGGAGAAGATCCTGTCCGGGCTGACCAACGAGCATGGCTGGCTCGACCCGCGGGAGATGGATCACCGGGCGGTCGCCCGGGTGGACGGTGATACCTATCGGAACTGGTTTAAGGCCTTTCCTGCTCAGGCTCGGGAGCATTTAACGGACAATTGGGGGGAACCACCGGGAGAACTATTTAATTACCGGGATCAGCTCCTCATCCCGGGTATTTTCTTGGGGAACGTTTTCATCGGCATTCAGCCACCGCGAGGCTTTCTTGAGGATCCGGCCGCAATTTATCACAGCCCTGACCTGGCTCCACCCCACCACTATCTCGCTTATTACCGCTGGCTGCGCGACGTTTTCCAGGCGGATATGGTTTTTCATATCGGCAAGCATGGTTCCCTGGAGTGGCTTCCGGGCAAGGGGGTGGGATTGTCCGCAGCCTGTTTCCCGGATCTGGCCATTGATGACCTGCCTCACCTTTACCCTTATATCATTAACAATCCCGGGGAGGGCACCCAAGCCAAAAGGAGGTCCCATGCCGGGATCATTGCCCACTTACCACCGGTTATGACCAGGGCGGATACGTACGATGAGCTGGCCGAGATCGAAGTCCTCGTTAAAGAGTACCACCAGGCCAAGACTTTGGATGAGACAAAACTACCGGCTTTACGCGACTTGATCTGGGAAAAATCTGCGGCCAGCCGGTTGGACCGTGACCTGGGCCTCTCGAAAGAAGAGGCGCAACAAGACTGGGAAGGTTTCCTCGAACGGCTGCACACCTACCTTTATGAGGTCAAAGATACCCTCATCCGGGATGGCCTCCACATCCTGGGCCAGGCACCTGAAAATGAAGCTTTAATAGAAATGCTCCTGGCTTTAACGCGGGTACCCAACAATGACTTTCCCTCTTTACGAGAACGATTGGCCCTGATCAGGGGATACAATTACGACCAGTTGCTGGCCGAGCCTGGATTCTTCGACGCGGCGACAGGGCGCACCAACGCTGAAATTATGGAGGAAATCGAGAAATTCAGCCGAGAGTTTATCAACGCCTTGGCCTCCTCTGGCTTCCGCGAGGAAGTCGTCCCACTAATTTCCGAAAAGACTCTGGGGTGCCGGGATGAAGAAATTATCCGGCTGGGTGGATATATTAGTAGCTTCCTGGTACCGTCCCTGCAAGCGACGGCAGAAGAAATCGGGAACTCCATTAAAGGCTTGGCGGGCGGTTTCATTCCTCCGGGACCTTCGGGTTCGCCTACCCGGGGCATGGCAGATATCCTGCCTACAGGCCGGAACTTTTACTCTCTTGATCCCCAGGCCGTACCCACCCGTGCGGCTTGGGAAGTCGGTAAGAAACTTACCGAGGCTCTCCTTGAGCGCTACCGGCAGGAAAAAGGTGATTACCCGGACAATGTCGGCATGGTGATCTGGGCCACTGCCAATATGCGTACGGGGGGCGATGATATCGCTCAGGCCTTGTACCTGTTGGGAGTACGACCAGTATGGGACGAAAAAAGCGGACGGGTTAAAGGGTTGGCGGTGATCCCCCTTGAGGAGCTGGGGCGTCCGCGGGTCGATGTAACTATCCGGGCTTCCGGGATGTTTCGTGATGCCTTCTTGAACGTGATCCACCTGCTCGACCGGGCGGTGGAAATGGTCGCTGCGTTGGACGAACCGGAGACGATGAATTTTGTGGCGGCTCATGTAAAAGCTGAAGCCGATAGATTGATAGCGGAAGGAGTAGAGGAAGAGCCGGCTCGGGAGGAAGCCAGGTGGCGCATTTTCAGCGACCGGCCGGGCACTTACGGCGCCGGGGTTAACGATTTAATCGCCGCCAGGAATTGGCAAGATGTAAACGATCTGGGGAAGGTCTATGTTACCTGGGGCGGTTACGCCTACAGCCGCCGTGCTTTTGGGAGGGAGGCCCAGGCCACCTTTTGGCGCCGGTTGGCTACGGTGGCGGCGACAGTAAAGAACGAGGACAGCCGGGAGATAGACATGTTTGACAGTGATGACTTCTATTCTTACCACGGCGGCATGGTGGCGGCAGTTAAGGCCATCAAAGGAGAATGTCCCCTCTCCTTCAGCGGCGACAGCAGCGATCCCAGACGAGTACGGGTGCGTAGCCTCGAGGAAGAGACCCGGCATATCTTCCGGGCACGAGTGCTTAACCCCAAGTGGATTGAAAGCATGAAGCGCCATGGGTATAAGGGGGCTGGCGATCTGGCGGCCGTGGTCGAGCATTCTTTTGGTTGGGACGCCACGGCGGAAGTGCTGGAAGACTGGCTCTATGAAGCCCTGGCGCAAAAGTACGCCCTAGATCCAGGGATGCAGGAGTGGTTTAAGGAGGTTAACCCCTGGGCCTTGCGGACGATCACGGCGCAGCTTCTGGAAGCCATCGAAAGAGGAATGTGGCAAGCCCAGCCGGAAACGGCTGCCGCTTTAAAGGAGTTGTACCTGGATATAGAAGGGGAATTAGAAGACTGGACGGAGTGAAGAAGGCCTGATCCCAGGCAATTTGTCGATTTTGCCGGGAATGAAGATGGGAATGTCTAGCCTTAATCATTATCTCCAATATCTGATTCTACGCCTAACCGACGACTGCAATCTGCGCTGCCGCTACTGTTACGCTTCGGGAGGCAGAAACAAAACCACAATGCCCTGGCCAGTTGCGAAAAAGGCCCTCGATCTAGCTGGGGCCAGTGGTCTTCCCTTTTCAGTGCAGTTGACCGGCGGCGAACCCTTATTGGCCTGGGATTTGGCTCAAGAAGCGATAACCTATTGCCGATCAGTAGGGTACCACGCGTTTTTTAAATTGCAGACCAACGGTACCTTGATCTCTTCTCGCGTGGCGCGCGAGTTAAGGCGCTTAAATATTGGAGTCGGTATCAGCCTTGACGGACCACCCAATGCCAATGAGTATCTTCGACCCCGAGCGGACGGCGGGAGGTCCACTCAAGCCACAATTACCGGAATGCAAAATCTGGCTGAAGAACAAGTCATGGTTGGTGTAACGGCAGTGATAACGTCAAAAAATATCCACCACCTGCACTGGTTATTAGACCTTTCGCTCTACGCAGGAAATATCGGTGGGATAACCTTTGACATCTTACGTAAGCAGGGAAGAGCTGTAGCGGATTATGATGACCTCTATCCTCAGTCGGAAGACGTTAGAGAGGGCTTAAAAAAGGTAGTTGACCATGCGGCCTTTCTTAAAAGTCTGGGTGTTAAAGTGCCGAAACTTCGCCACCTCGAACACATTCGTTATTTTAAAGCGACCGACCTGCCCCGCTCCTCATATTGTTATGCTACCACGGGGAAATCCCTAGCTATCACGCCAGATGGTTCAGCCTATCCCTGCGCCTCCCTGGCCGAAGAGAAAGTTTTCTATTTAGGGAATATCATGGATCCACATTTTTCCCCATTCAGGGCTTATCAAGCGCATCCGATTTTGAAAAACAATCCTCGGCCCGCGCCTTGTTCAACGTGCGGCCATTCCTCGTTCTGTGGAGGCGGTTGCTTGGCTAGGAATTATGCCATCAGCCCCGACTTAAACCAACCAGACCCGGCTTTTTGCGCAATGATATCAACCCTTAGTCGGTTTTAATCTGGGGAGGTACCCTGATGATTAAAATAACGGGTGTAACCAAGCGATATGGAAAGATCGTGGCAGTCAACAATCTAGACCTGCACATTGAAAAAGGGGAGTTTTTCGGATTGTTAGGCCCAAATGGTGCCGGCAAAACCACACTGATTAAGATACTGACCACCCTGTCGCGGCCAGACAGCGGGACTTTAACCATTAACGGTCATGATGTTACCAAAGACCTGGTTCATGTGAAGGCCTCCGTTGGTCTTGTCCCTCAACATACTAATCTCGATATGGAACTGACCGTTTGGGAAAACCTTGAGCTTCATGGTCTTTTATTCGGGCTACCCAAAAAGGAGAGACGCCAAACTATAGAGGAATTACTCACCTTCACCGAGTTAACTGAACACCGTCAACGCTTGGCCGGTAGTCTCTCCGGGGGGATGAAGCGCAGACTCCTCATCGCACGAGCACTTCTCCACCGACCCCGCCTGCTGTTCCTCGACGAACCCACTATCGGCCTTGATCCGTATACTCGGCGCAAGATCTGGGACCTTTTAAAGAGCATGAACAATGCCGGATTAACCATTCTCTTGACGACCCATTATATTGAAGAAGCGGCAGCCCTTTGCAATCGGGTTGCTCTCATTGATCATGGATCGATAGTTGCCCTTGGTTCTCCGTCAGAGCTTAAGAATATGATCGGGTCATATGTGGTGGTCTACGACGATCAAGGCGTAACCAGGTACAATTTTTTTAGCGACCGGGAGGCAGCAGTTGATTTTGCCCGCCAAATAACGCAGAATGTCACAATCCGAGAAACGAACCTCGAGGACGTTTTCTTGCGTTTGACCAGCCATCCGGTGGCGGAATAAGGAGGGTCTCAAAAGGATGCGCGGTTTATACGCTGTAATGTGGCGTGAGTTGCTGGTCTTGCGTAAGAGGCTCTGGAAGACCCTCGCCGCAGGGAGTATTAGCCCTGTACTTTACCTCACCGCTTTCGGTTGGGGGATAGGCAGAAACGTTACGATGGGGAGCGGTAATTACTTGCATTTCATTATTCCGGGTATTATTGCTTTGACCGTGATGAACAATAGCTTCAGCGGGGTAGCCACACCCCTTAATATCAGTCGTCATTATTCAAAAACCTTTGAAGAGTATCTTATAGCTCCAGTCAGCAACCTTTGCCTGGCCTTGGGTAAGGCGGCCGGGGGCATCCTTCGGGGCTTGACCGCCAGCGCGGTGGTCCTGGTAGTTTCATTGCTCTTTAAGGTGCACCTTCACCTGAACCTGTGGTTTTTTATAACACTATTTGTGAGTAGCTTTGCCTTTGCCTCCATGGGCGTACTAGCAGGAATGGTCATTAGGTCGCACGAGGACCAATCCAATTTCAATACCTTCGTTCTCCTCCCCATGTCTTTTCTCTCAGGTACCTTTTTTCATCTCGACCTATTACCAACCCCCCTGGCCAGCTTTATCAAACTCTTGCCCTTAACCCACGTCGCCATCGCTCTGCGTTCTATAGCCACCGACCAAGTCACCCCCTATGCTTCTTTGGGAGTAATTACCTTGTTTGCCCTGATCTTTTTTCTGGCCGCTGTTTTTTCAATAAACCGTTATCGCGAGATATGAAAATACCGCAATTCACGAGGGCCAATGTATGCCGAGGCCGCGAGATGGCGCGTAATCTAAGAGCGATGAATTAGCCCGCCTATGGTTCGAAAAGAATAACCTGGCCAGGACGGAACTTGCCAGGCAAAGCTCAGACATTCCCTTCGAAGGTCTTTGCTTTGATGCCCAGCTGCCTGTTGAAAAGCCTCTTAAAGCGAGAATCGCCTTCCTGAATACAAACCTTACCGGCCAAAACCCCACCTTGACAAGGGTTATCAACGAGAATATAATAAGAGCCGAAAAGGGCATATGCCCAAAACTATGGGAGGTGTTGATTATGCCAGCATTTGACGGCACCGGTCCCCGCGGTTTGGGTCCCCGCACCGGGTGGGGCATGGGCTTTTGCCGGTCCGGTACTTACCGGGGATCCGCGGGCGCCTATCCTCATTTTGGTAGGGGGCGCGGCTATTGGGGACGCGGTTATGACCGTGGTTCTTGGGGCTTAAGCCGGGGTTGGGACGGCCACTGGGGCCCTGGGGGTGGTTACGGCCCCGCTTACGCACCTGGTTATGCTTCTGGACCAGCTTATTATTCGCAAGAAGAGGAGCGCGCCTACCTCCAGGACCGGCTTCAGTTCTTCCGCGATGAATTGGCGGCCACGGAAAAGCGCCTGGAAGAGCTGAAGAGCCGTACCCCGGGCGAGAAGGAAAAGCAAGACTAGGGCCAGAATAAGGCTCCTAGAATAAGGCCCGGGAGGCCGAAATAAACTCCTGGAGGGGTGCAAATGCGGGGGCGCATCGTTTCCCTGGTGGACAATGTGGTGGAAAGGGGTCGAGGACTGGCTGAGCACGGTCTGGCCTATCTGCTCGAGCTTGATGCTGAGCAGTACCTGCTGGACACGGGTCAATCCGGCACCGTCCTTCTACACAATGCCGAGTTGATGGGCGTCGACTGGAACCGGTTAACGGGCATCATCCTCAGCCACGGCCACTATGACCACACCGGGGGATTGCGCCCCCTCCTTGTCCGCCTGAGACGCCGGGTGCCCGTTTATGCCCATCCGGATATCTTTCGACCGCATTTCGCCCGGGAGAAAGACGGGCGTCTGCGTCCCATTGGTTTGCCCTTCAACCGGCGGGAATTGGAAAGCCTGGGGGCTCGTTTCATCCCTGTCGAGACCTTCAGCGAAATCCGACCTGGTCTGTGGTTGACCGGTCCGGTACCCCGGCGGACCTCTTTCGAGGTCGGCGACGAGCGCTTAGTGGTCTGGACCGGGGGAGGGTCCAGGTCAGCCGGTCTTTCGGGAACAACGGAAGGACGAACCCCCTTGCCTGAGTCGGGCTCGACGACCGTGAGTCCAGGGCCAGCCGGTCTTTCGGAAACAAAGGAAGGACGGGCTCCCCTACTTGAGTCGGACTCGACAACCGTGAGTCCGGTGCCATCAAGTCTTGCGGGAACGGCGGAGGGATGGGCACCAGACCCCCTGGCCGACGACCTCTCGGTGGTTATCCAGACCGGAGCGGGCACCATCCTAATACAGGGCTGTGCTCATGCCGGGACCATTAACATCCTTCAGCATGTTGAAGCCCATCTGGGGCGGCAACATTTTTCGGCCATCATGGGCGGAAGTCACCTGGGGGCAGTGCCAGTGAGCCAGCTCGAGGCTGCTGTGACCGCTCTTCGGGGATTTGATTCTGATCAGTTGCTTCTCTCGCACTGTACCGGTTTAAAAGGGGCTTTCCGCCTCAGGGAAGAGTTTGGTCAGCGTTACCAGCCCTTTTCTGTTGGAGAGGTTCTCGAATTTTAGCTTAGGTCAATACGTATTGATTACGGAGCTGGGGTTCGTGCACCCCGGGCTGGGGGTTTGCCGCTGGCTTCCCGAAATCGGCCGGTCTTGCACGCTAACGATACTTCTTGAGACAGCTTCACTCCAGGAAATACTCGAGTTTTTCCGCCTCAACGAAATCGATGACCTTGATTTTTACTTTTTTGACTCCGGGCACGGCCAGGAGTCCTTTTTTTATCTCGGCCCCGAGATACCAGGCCAGCGGGCAGACCGTTGAGGACGGTCGGAAAGTCAACTCCACCACCCCCAAAGGGCTTACGAAAAGCTCGGGGATTAAGCCCGCATCAAAGACGTTCTGCTGGATCTCGGGATCGACGATAGTCCTCAGTTTGTCGACCACCAGGTCCTCCAGCTCCACTTCATTTTCCCCCTTCACCCAGGTGAAGCGTCCCCCGTACTCTGCTCCAGATTTCTCTAATGGCCGAACTGGCCGGGTTTTCCTGCCGAACGGCAATATCTTTAGCCAGAAGGCTCTGGGTCACGGCTGGGGAAAAGGGGATGCGGCCCAGAACGGGATAAGAATGAGCCGCCGCCCAGCTCTCCAGTTCGCTGGTGATCTCTGGGTTGAGATCATACTTGTTGACCACGATGGCTAAGGGAACCCGGAGGTGCTCAGCCAGGGCGGCCACCCGTTCCAGATCATGTTTCCCCGATAAGGTTGGCTCAGTGACGACGAGGGCTAAGTCGACCCCCGTCAAGGCCGAGATCACCGGGCAGCCGGTGCCCGGGGGGCCATCGATGATGATGAGGGGAATCTGGTGGTTGCGCGCCAGGATTTGGGCCTTTTGACGGACGAGCGTCACCAGTTTGCCGGAATTCTCCTGACCGGGGGCCAGGCGCGCGTAGACCATGGGGCCATAGGCGGTTTCCCCCGAAAACCATTGGCCGGAGTATCTTTCTTCCAGCTGAACAGCCGCCACCGGGCAGACGATCTGGCAGACGCCGCAGCCCTCGCAAGAATTTGGGTCGATGCGGAAAATCCTGCCCTGGTCTGGGGGCAAAGAAGCCTGCCCCGCCTGTTCTTGGGAGGAAGCCGGCTCTTGAAGTGTCGGCAGGATTTCCGGTGGGAGCGGGGTCTTAGGGTTAGTCTCCGGATTGGTGTTGCTGAGGAAGCGGCCTTCCTGGGGTTGTCGATGCCCTTCGAGTTGACGATCGGCAACCCAATAGTAGCTGAAGTCGGACGTCAAGCCTGCCATGCGAGTGGTGGAGTTTGCCGGCCCGATGGCTTCGTAGCGGCAATGCTGGTAGCAAAGACCGCAGCCGATACATTTTTCGGGGGAGATTCGGGCCACTTTTCCACCGCTGAAAGATCCCTCGGCCTCAATTTTCGGCTGAAGGAGGATCCAGAGGTCGGGGGCGTCGACGTCGGCGTCGCACTGAACAGAGCGCCCGACCAGGTAACTGAAAGAAGCCGTCAGCGTGGTTTTGCCGGTGCCGCCTTTGCCGCTGATGACAACCAGTTCTCGAAAAGGTTTCATGCCCGGAATCCCTCTTTCTGTAGCTGAACCTCGAGCTGAGCCTGGAGCGCCCGCCAGAGCCCGGCGAAGATTTCGGCGAAGCCGGGAACGGCATCGACGGGGTGCTGACCACGGGAGTAAGCCTCCGCGGCCGCCCGGTTAAAGGGAATCCGGGCCAGGATCGGTAGTTGGGCCTGGGCGCAGAATTCGTCGATGAGGTGATCCTCGCCGGTGGAACGATTAATCACCACTCCCAAAGGCACTCCCAATTCGCGCACGGCTTCGACGGCGATCTGGAGATCGCTGAGACCGAAAGGGGTTGGCTCAGTCACCAAAAGACAGTAGTCGCTCCCCTTGATCGCCTCCATAACCGGACAAGAAGCCCCGGGGGCGGCATCGATTACTGCTGGGAGGTCCTGGCGGATGATGTGCTTCATTTCACGGATGAGCTGGGTACCGGAGGCTTCGCCCACCTCTAAGCGAGCTTCCCAGAGGAGGGTCCTTCCCCATTGGACCGGGCCACGGATCACTCCTATCCGCCGGGGCTTTTCGGTGACGGCCTTCTCCGGACAAACGAGAGAGCAGGCCCCACAGCCATGACAGAGTTCCTCGAAAAAGAGCAGCTTTTGGCCGAAGACGACTAAAGCGTTAAATTGGCAGGTGCTGGCGCAACGCCCGCAATAGGTGCAGCGGTCAAAATTCACCTCGGGGATCAGCCGCTGAACGGGGGTTTCTTTATCCCACTGCACGGGAAAGAAAAGATGGATATTGGGCTCTTCGGCGTCCGCGTCCAGAAGCTGGGTTTCCCCGATGGTCCGGGCCATGCCAATGGCCACAGTTGTTTTCCCGGTACCGCCCTTACCACTGGCCACAGCGATGTGGAAACGGCGCGGGGTGCCAGTCGACATCTTCGGTTTCCTCCCTAGATAAGCAGTTGATCTCAGTGGAGGTGGTCGGCGGCCTTGGTCGGCTGGGCAGTGCGGCTCAAACTATTTTTCAAGTAATTTTGGTAGGCCTCCCGGACGGTTTGCCCGTTGACCGGAAAAACGGCGATACCCGCGGCCTGGAGAACGGAAAAGGCGTTAGGGCCCACATTCCCCGTGAGCAGGGCTTTGACCCCCTTGGAAGCCAAAAACTGTCCGGCAGCCACGCCGGCCCCCCCACCAGCAGATAGGGCGGGGTTGGCGGCTGCCTCCCAGTCAGCGGGATTTTCGGCAGAGATGAGAATGAAATAAGAGGCCCGGCCGAAACGAGCATCTACTTCCGCGTCCAACGCAGGAGCGGTAGCGGTGATGGCGATATCACGCAAGATTGGTCCCTCCTGAAAATAAATATCATTTCCACGAGAGAAGTATACGTCGGCGGGGAAAGACTTGTCAAGGGCAAGACGAGGCGGGCGGAAGCGAAGAAGCTTAGAAGGGAAGGTACAAGGCCAGGGTTCGGTACTGGAAGGATAACTGCCACTCCAGGCGCTGGCTACGCGGCATTGCTCCGGCGTGAGGTCCGGGCCAGCCAGCGGTAGCTAGAAGGGTATGTGACCATCGGTGCTGACCGAGAATGATTATAAGCAACCCCGAGTTTTTGGCGCCAACGGCTGAGAAACACGCGATTTATGCCAGCAAGCGATCAGGGAAGTAACGCTGTCCTAAGACGGGCGTGGTCTAGGCGTATCAGCTTGGTTCATGGTGCTTTCAGCCGTCTGGCGGTACGGGGCCAAGCGCCTCCCGAGGGGAAGCCGCGCTTCGCCTTTTGCCTTCGCAGGGGTGAATGGAACGAGCTTACGGCGATGGCAACAGTTTTATCCCCCTGTGGGCCGAGGGCGGCCAGATACTAAGAACGATGGCGACCGGCTATGCGCCTCCCGGTTGACATCCGCACTTACGCTGCTGTATGATAACCACATAGTGGTGTAACGATTGTTATGTTGTAACCATTGTGACAGCCGGGCCGTTTCACTGTGACAGCCGTGCCGTTAACGCGGAAGTTGATGCGGAAGGTGATAACGTGTCGTCCTGGTGGCTCCTCATATACAAGGTCCCCGCGGAACCGTCCCGGCTTCGAGCGACCATTTGGCGGGAGGTCCGTCGTTTGGGAGCGGTCTATCTTCAGGATGGCGTCTGCCTGATTCCAGATGTCCTGGACATGGAGCTCAGGATAGATGCTTTGCGGGAGAGGATCGTGGCTATGGGCGGCAAAGCGTGGATGTTTCGAGGTGAGAGCGCCGTGCCCGGGCAGGATGCCGAATTAGAGAACTTATTTCGAGCGGCACAGGCGGATGAACTGCGGGAACTCCACAGTGCGGCCCACAATCTTTACCGTCAACTGGAAGATGCCCGGGAGCATTACGACATGGGAGAAGAGGATTTGGCCCGCTGCGAGAACGAGCTCCGGCGGTTGCGTTCACTGCATCTAGCCAGGCGAGCGCACCAGTTCTTCCGGGAGCCTCTCCTCGATGAGATAGAAACGATCCTCAACCGTTGCCACGACCTGTTGACGGAAGGAGGTGAGAACAATGAAGTGGGTGACCAGGGCTAACATCCACGTGGACAGGGTAGCTTGCCCCTGGTTGATCAAGAGGTTCATCGACCCTGCCGCCGAGTTCATATTCGTCGACCCTGCGCAGGATCCGCTCCCTGCGGAGGCCATTCCTTTCGACATGAAGGGAGTGAAACTTGGGCATCACGGCAATAAGTGCTCATTTGAGGTGATCATCGACGAGTATAAACTCAATGATCCGGTGCTGCTCGACATGGCCCGCATCGTGCACGGGGCGGACATCCTCATCGACGTGGGAATAACCCCTGAATCCGCCGGACTGGAGGCCATAGCCAGGGGTTTCATGCTGATGGAGAAAGACGACTACAAGAAGCTGGACCTGGAATTTCCGGTGTACGACGCTCTCTACGCCTATCTCAAAAGCAGGAGGATGTCTGGCGATTAGGGGAGGAGGCGGGCTCGTTGTGGCCGCAGGGACGAAGTCGACCGTTCAGGTAAACAGGGGAGCCCCCCAGCAGACGACCATCTGGAGGTACCTCTGGCGGTATCCAACGCTGCTGGTCCGCGGCTCTATTGGCGGGATCGGCTACAACACCCTGATTGTACTAGGACCAATTTTTCTGGGCAGGGCTCTCGATGCCGTCCTCGCCCTGGAGGGGAATGGGTTCTCCCCTGACTCGTACCGCGTTCTGTACGTGAACCTTGGGCTGCTGGTAGCCACCACCATCATCTTCCAAGGATTTCGGACGCTGAAGCGCCATGACTTCCGCAACATGTCCAACCGCATTGGTAACGACATGCGGCGGGACTTGCTGAAGGCTTCGCTGTCCTGGTCCATGCCGGACTTTGATCGTGAGAAAATCGGTGACCTGATGTCCAGAGCTGTGGGCGACGTCGGTCAGGTCACCGGCACCATCATGACCACGGTGACGGAGATTTACGACACGCTGGTGCTCATGCTTTCTTACTTCGTGGCGTGCCTCTACTTTCAGCCGACGTTGACGCTGCAGGCGACGATCCCTCTGACAGTGACCATATTCCTCGCCCAGAGGACGGGCGGCGTGGTGTTCCGGCTCTCTACAGCGGCACGGCAGGCCGCCTCCGCAGTCAATACGCAGCTCCGAGAACAGCTCCAGGCTGTACGGATACTCCGGGTGTTCGGCAGGGAAAAGGAGGAGACGCAGAGGTTCGGACGGCTCTGCCGGCAGCAACTGACGGCCAACCTGCGGCTGGCGCTGCTCCAGGGGGGCTTATTGCCGTTGTACGCGGTCCTTTCTTCGTTGGGAATCGTGCTGGTCATCAGCTCCGGTGGTACCCGCGTCGTCCGCGGCGAGTGGACGGTCGGCCTCTTTACTGCGTATCTCACGTTGTTCTCGGCGATGACGGCACGAACGCTCATGGTGGCTAGGGTGTTAAATGGGCTGCACGCCGGCCGGGCGAGCTGGTCGAGGACGCTGGCCAAGATCGAGCAGCCCAGACAAGGAGACGGCGAGGCTCCGGCGGGCATTAGCTCCGGGTCGGACGTTGCCCCTAACGCCGGCGCGGCGGCGAGAGCTTCTGGCCAGCTCGACCACCCCGGCGTTGCCGCACCGCGGCTCGAGCTGCGCGTTACTAACCTCCATTTTTCCTTCCCAGGAACTATGACCGAGGCCATTGCTGGGGTCAGTTTTGAGGCCAAGTCTGGGTCTTTCATCGCCGTGACCGGCCCGATCGGAAGCGGTAAGAGCGCCCTGGCCACCGTCCTCACCGGGCTTTACCCGTACCAGGGGAGCATCTTGTTCAATGGCCGTGAACTCCGCGATATCCCCGCTAAGGAACGAGAACAGATGGTATCCTTACTCGACCAAAACGCTTTTTTATTTTCAGCCACCATCTCTGAGAACGTTACGTTCTTCCACGAAGAGAAGGAGTACGGTTCGGGCCTTTCCCGCTCTGGACAGCACCTGTCCCGGGAGGACAAAAAAGAGCGGCTCATGCAAACTCTGGATCTCGCCGGCCTTAAGGAGGATCTGGCCCTGTTCCCCAACGGGATAGAAACCCTCATCGGCGAGCAGGGCACCCGGGTCTCCGGCGGACAAAGGCAGCGGATCGCCCTTGCCCGCGCCCTCTACCGGGGATCACCGTTGGTGATCTTGGACGACCCGTTCTCGGCCGTGGACATCGCCACCGAACGGCGCATGGTCCAAAGGATGCGAGAAGCTGCCGGTGGCGCGACGCTTCTCCTCTTTTCGCACCGCCTCTCGTCGTTTCCCCTGGCGGATAAGGTCATCGTGCTCTCCGGAGGCCGCGTGCACGAGACCGGGACCCACGAGGAACTAGTCGCTAAAGACGGACTGTATGCCAGAATCTACCGGGCTAAGGAGTGGCTTTCCGCCTACGGTGAGGAGAAAGTAGCGGAGAATGCTGCGGAAAACCGAGAAGAGGTGACCAGCCGTGGCTAGCGCCAAACCCGAAGTCAAGCGGGAAGTCGAGCGGAGCTTGTGGTCCGCAATCACTCCGGTCCTGCGCCATTACTGGTACCTGCTGGCCGCCGCATTTACCCTGGTCATTGGCACCAGCTATACCGAGCTGTTGCCGCCGCTCATTCTGAAGAACCTGGTGGACAACTACCTGTCCAAGGGCATCGCCACCGGCATCCTCCACGTGGCCCTCCTGTATCTGGGAGCCATGGTGGCAACAAGGGCGATCCAGTTTACGCTATCCTACATCGTGGCGCTATTGGGACAGAATATCTTATTCAACATCAGAATGCTCCTGGCCCGGCGGCTCGAAATCCTGCCCCTGACCTACTTCGACAAGACGTCCGTAGGCGAGGTTATGAGCCGGATCACCAACGATGTTGATGCGGTCAACACCCTGTTCTCGGCGGGCATGATGAACGTGATCACCGACTTGTTCCGGATCTTAGGCGTCCTGGGCGCCATGTACATAGTGGACCACCGCCTAACGGTCGTGGTCATCCTGAGCGCCCCCCTGGTGATGGTGGTGAACGAGTATTTCAGGAGGAACGTGAGGGAGTACCAGCGCAAACTTCGCCTCTTGACCGCGAGTATCTATAGTTTCCTGCAGGAAGCCTGGAGCGGCATGCGGGTGGTGCGGACCCACGGCGCGCAACCCGTCATCCTGCGCCGACTGGATGGTCTCCAGGATAAGTACATCCGTGCCGCGGACGGCGCCTCCGTTTATAACGCCTTCTTTCCCGGCGTGCTCAAATCCATAGAGGCCGCCACGACGGCGGTCGTTATCTGGTACGGGGCCAGGCCGGCGGTCCTGGACGCCGGGCTGACCCTGGGGGGCCTGGTGGCCTTCGCCCAACTGATCAGCAGGCTCCATTCGCCGCTGCAAAACCTGAGCGAGGAGTGGCAGACGATCCAGGAGGCCCTCTCCGGCGTGGAACGGATCACCGAATTCCTGCGCGAGCCGATAGACGAGGGTGAGCTGGCCGCCAAGACAGGCCGCGGCCAAACCGGGAGTGCGGCGGGAACGCTGGTGACTCGCGCCGATGGCCCCTGGGGAAAGGTGGGGCGGACCTCCGGCGGAGGAGCGCAGGTGAACGTCTCTGGCCTCACCTTCGGATACTTTCCGGGAAGGCCGGTCCTTTCAAATGTAGATCTGACCATCTCAGCCGGCGAACGGGTTGTCGTCATCGGGCGGACGGGAGCGGGTAAATCCAGTCTGCTGCATTTGCTGGCCGGGCTCTACAAACCGTGGAGCGGCACCATCAGGATCAACGGCCTGGAGCCGGGGTCGCTGCCGCCCAACGACAGGCGCCGCCTCCTGGGCGTGGTTCCGCAGACGGTCTACATTTTCGACGCCACGGTCAGGGATAATATCTCCCTCATGGACGCGTCCATCACCCCGGAGAGGATAGAGCGCGTTTGCCGGTCGGTAGGGCTGCACGATGTCATCGCCGCGCTGCCGAAGGGCTACGATACGCTGTTGGGGAGTGGCGGATCCCAGCTCTCCTTCGGACAGAATCAGCTCCTCTGCCTGGCAAGGGCGCAGGTCTTTGACCCCCCTTTGCTTTTGTTGGATGAGCCGACGTCCGGTACCGACACCGAAACCGAAAAGATGATCTTTCGGGCCCTAAAGCAGGCCGGGCAATCCCGGACGATGATCACCATCGCCCACCGATTGACGGGTATCGTGGACGCCCAAAGGGTAATAGTGGTCTCCGGCGGGAAGATCGTCCAGGATGGCACGCCCGAGGAGCTTGCTGGCAAGACGGGTTGGTATAAGGTGTTCAAGGAGCTCGAGGAGCTGGGGTGGAGCCGACCGGCGATATAACTTCACCCGATCGTGACTAATTTCACGCATTAAAACACAGAAAAAGAAGGTGGTGTTTGATGCATTTTCGAAACGCGGAGTGATTCGTTTTTCTAATTGCTACGACAGGGCTGCTGCCTCCCTTTTGGAGGATATTCCAAAAGGCAGGTTACCCCGGAGTCCTCTCCCTGCTGATGCTGGTACCTCTGGCAAACATCTTCATGTTATACTTTCTAGCTTTCAGTAACTGGCCAATAGAACGGGAATTGAACAACTGTCGCCGTGTAAAGCATTGATTATCTATCTCCAGACAAGCTGACTGCATGCTGCTGGAGTACTGATTTCTGCTCTTCACCAATTAGTAGTACCAAGCTTTCCTAGTGTTAGGTGAGTGCGGCATTCATGATCACGGTATTGGACACTTGCTAAGGAGGCCTCTGCGTAACAACGGTGGCGGGAATTCAGCGGCCTGGATCCGCTGAACGGGAGGGAAGTCCAACTGCTACGGGGAGGTCATCCGACGCCAGTTGCCTTCTTGGCATAGAGGTTGGCTTGCAGTTTACCGAATTGCTCAATGAGATTAGCCAGGAGAATGACCTACTGCTCCTGCCTGAACCCGCACCCCTTGTGTCAGTAGCATCTCGTAGTAAGCGGCACAGACGGCAACGGCGGCCACTGGGAGAGGTATATCATCGAGGGTCGCCTCGAGATCCTTGCCTACCGTCACACCTCCCAAGCGGCCGGAGAGGGTTCTGGTGCCAGGATCAAAGGAGAAGTTGACGTCGAATCCAAGCCCCGCCCCGCCAACACGACCGGAGATATTGTTATACTCCAGGGAAAGATCCAGGTCATTTCCCATCATGGCCCCACCAATACGTCCCGTTAACTTGTTCTCACTTAACTCGGCCTGAATGTCCTTGCCGTCAACAGCGCCCCCATAGCGTCCCTCCAACCTGTTTCTCTGCCAAGTGAGGTTGAGATCCTTGCCCAGGATGGCTCCGCCGAACCTTCCCCGCAAGAAATTACCCTCCAGAGTAAAGTCAATGTCCCAACCGATCATGTCACCACCCAAACGACCCTTAAACTTGCCCATAAGATTCCCTCCCGTCAGCGCCGATTCGGGGCATAACCGGTCAGATCCTTGTTTCGGAGTTCGCCTTTTTCCATTATAATCAAATCTATCAAGCTGGAGAAGGGATTTTACGGTTCGGTCTCAGAAAAAGGTTCAAGCAAAATGATCATATTTTGTACCTGTATGGCGGGGTCCTGTGCGGAGCGCAAAGCCGCCAGCAGGCCAAATTACGCCCAAGACCCGGGTGAAAACGTCTCGTTTGCTTGTGGAAAAGTCTCATGGCGTGACCAAGACAGGAGGTTTGAAGCAGCTACAGACAGGTCTATAATCATTGACAAATCATAATAAAAGAAATTACAATACAAATATGGAGCTATTAACCATCAGCCAAAGCAGCAAAAAAGCTGGGAGTTCATCCCAACAGCCTGCGGAACTGGGAAAAGCAAGGTCTGATTAAGCCCGTCCGTTTACCCGGGGGACAGCGGCGCTATTCGATGGACGAACTGAATGGGCTCTTGCGCTCCGGCCAGCTGAGCGGTGACTCTCAAACGGCGGTGTTGTATGCCCGGGTATCGACCAAAAAACGGGCTGAGGCGGGGAGGCTAGAGCGACAGATGGAGCGGCTGCGTCAGTACGCCCGGGCCAATGCTTTCACGGCAAAAGCAGAATTGGCCGATGTAGCCAGCGGTTTGAACCAGAAGCGGCGGGGACTGGCCAAGATCATGAAACTGACTGAGGAAGGGGAGTATAAAAAACTTATAATTGAATACCCCGACCGTCTAGCCCGTTTTGGTTACGGCTACATCGAGCGTCATCTAAGATACTGCGGTGTCGAAATCATCGCCATAGCGGAAAAGGAACCGGAAGAGGCACAGTCTGAGCTGGTGCGGGATCTTTTGGCCATAGTCACGTCCTTTTCGGCTCGACTTTACGGGGCCAGGGGCGGCAAAAGGATGAGGACGGGCTTGCAGGAACTGATGGCGAAGGTGGAAGCGGATGAAAAAGTCTAAAGCAAAAAAGCCCAAAAAGAAAACAGTTAATCCGGCCCAGGGGCTTGAGTATACCGTTGTGGGCGAATGGTTTCCGGAAATTTACCCTGCCCTGCGGTCAAAGAAATGGAGCCGGGGAAACGAAGACCCGCTGCGCACCGAGATGCGCCTTTTCGGGGCCGCTGAGCGCTGGGCCTTTAACCGGCTTTTAGAGGGCCGTTCGCGGGAAGAACTCAAACGGGAAGGCCAGGGCATATGTGGCTTAAACTCCCGCTACACCGACGACGCTATCATGAAGGCCCAGGCGGTCATCGATTCCCAGAAGGAACTTTTGCCTTTGGAGATCGAGGAAACCGAAAAGAAGCTCGTCCGGGCCAAAAAGAAACTCCGCTGGGCGGAAAAGGATCTGGATCAAGGGATCAAGGGCAACGACCCGGCAAAAATCGAGAAAGCCAAACGCACCCTGCACGGCCGCCAGGGGCGGGTCAAAAAGCTGGCGAAGAAACTTGCTCAACTCAAGGAGCATGAAGCCAACGGCACCATCCCCAAGGTGGTCTTCGGGGGGCGCTCCTTATGGCGGCAGGTCGCCCGGGGGAAAGTCAGCCGCGAGAAGTGGCGCGACGCCCGGCAGAACCGCTTATATGCCAGGGGAGACCGGACCAAAGCCGGGAACCCCAACGTAAAAGTGTCTTATAGTGAAGGGAGATTTAGTCTGGCAGTCACTATTTCCCACCTGTCTAAGCAAGACGGCAAGGACAAAAAGGGTCGGCCCAAAATGACCCGGGCACCGCGGGTGACAGGAAAGCTCTGGCTGCCGAAAAAACACCGAAGCCGGGTCTGGAAACTGCTTTATTCCGGCGCTCCTTATAGCCTCGAGCTGATCAGAGGGCAAGACGACCGCTACCGGGCGCACATCAGTTTCAGTCTCAAGACGACAGACTGGGTAACAAACTCCAGTCTGGGCTATTTGGGTCTGGACACCAACCCGGACGGAGTAGCTTTAGCCAATGTCAACTATCTTGGGCAGCCGGAGCCCTGGCCAGCGGATTTCGGCGTCACTTATCCCCGTGCCCTGCACAAATTTAAGGGAGAATTCCAGGTGACAGTAGAGCCCAACGGTTTTCTCTACATCAGGATACCGGAGCTGGCTTACGGCGGGAGTTTCCGGCGGACCTACCTGAGCAGCGTTTTGGCTCAGGTGGTGGTGGAGATGGCCAAAAGGTTGGGGAAACCCCTGGCCGTAGAAGACCTGGACTTTGGGAAAGATCGCCTTGACACGGACAGAAGATTTAACCGGATGGCCAGCAATTTCCCTTACGAAAAAATCACGGAGGCCATCGTCCGCAAGGCGTACAAAGAAGGCGTGGGGGTAAAGACAGTCTGGCCGGCCCACACTTCGACCATCGGCTGCTGGAAGTACCAGAAGCGTTACGGGATAACTGTGCATCACGCGGCGGCACTGACCATCGCCCGGCGGGCGCTGGGTTTAAAAGAACGCATCACCAAAGAGTTAAAGCAAAAGATCCAGGTTCGCCGAGAAAAGCTGAACCAGAAGGTGAGATCCTTACCTGGGGAAGGAAAAGGGATGACCCGAAAGGTAAAGCGGTTTTTTGGGAGACTGGGCGAGAAGGTTTCTCTTCATAACGGCTTAGACCGTTATAAACAGGAATCTTTTCATTCCGCCTGGTCTGACCTGAAAGAGCTTGTTTTACTGAGCAGGTGACCCCGTTAGCCGGAGTCGGGAAAAACCGGCAGGCCGGATCGAACAGATCGCGGGAGGCGCCTGGCGCTAGAAAGAGCGCTGGACCGCCTGACGGTCAACGCAGGGGGCAAAAGCGTCCTGTGCCCGTGAGGCGCCGTTCTCCCGTCCGGGTGGGACGCCCGGGGCCGAGGCCTCCCTGTCGCGAAGTCTGCTCTCCAGGGCAGACAAATCCAGTATGAAAGGAGCGAAAGCCTGGTCAGGGGGAGGCCGGCTGCACAAGAACTGACGGTTGTTAGGGATTGTAAGCTTTTTTGAACCAGGAGTATCTCGCGGGACCGCGACGGCTGGATCAACGCCAACGGAATGCTCTCCATTCAGCCCGTCTTGGTGATTTTGAGGACGGCAAGGAGGATCTCGTTTTGCCGACGGGGACGGGGTTCTCTTTGCCCCAAGCTCGAATATCGATGAGCTCTTGCTAATGCTCGGAGCATCTGGCAAAATGAACGACAGATAGTACCGATCTCATGAAAGGTCGGTGATCCATATTGCCGGTCGAGGTGATCGAACGCATAACCACGCCGCGCGGCGAACTGCAACTACAGCGCCGGGGTGAGGCCTACGAGGTGATCTCCAACGGTTGCTTTCTCATGGCAACCTACAATGGCGGCTCGGAGAAGGCGCTGATCACCCTGGCTCGACGCTGGGTGCCCCGGGCCCGACGCATATTGGTGGGTGGACTGGGTTTCGGATACACCCTGCGGGCTGCTTTAGACAGTCCCGGCATCGAAATGGTCACTGTAGTGGAGATTGAACCAAAGGTGGTGGAGTGGAATCTGACTTATCTAGCCCCGCATAATGGCTTTGCCCTGGAGGATCCCCGGACCGATCTGGCTGCTGCGGATATGGTGGAGTTCCTGAAAGGCCAGCCGGAGCCTTACGATCTGATCGCCCTGGACACGGATAACGGGCCGGACTGGGTAGTATTTGAGCGCAACGCCTCTCTTTGGAGCGAGGAGGGCTTGAGACAGTTGGACCGGTGGCGTGCACCCGGCGGGGTACTGGCCTTTTGGTCGGCGCATGCCTCCTTTTCCTTTGAAGCCTTGCTTCGGGAGCACTTCAAAGAGGTAGCGGTTCATTTCGTGGCCGCCAGGGTGAATTTGCAGGATGACGTTGTCTACCTGGCAAGGTGAGGTGAGGAGAGAGGAGATTTCAGGCAACGGAGATCGCACGCCTCTGGTTGTTACCCTTCTGCGTTAAGCGCTTGCCCATTCTGCCGGTCAGAGTGCAGATCGCCACAGTCCTGGCCCTGGTCAGGTCGCGGCCTATGGCGATCATGGATAATGATGGAAGGCCTGAACGAAACCGATGGCGAATCACCAAGATTTTAGCATACTGGGGTTCAATGCCTTACCGGTAGTAACCTAAGGGGGTTGCCGCCATGAGTATTAATCAGTGGTTCTTCTGTCAGGTCCCGGGATGATCCTTGTTCCTATCGTCTTCGCTGCTTAACGGGCAAACAAGATCCAGAGCGCCCTTATTACGCTGCGGTCCAGGCGCCTCGCCTTTTGGCCATCGAGACACCTGCACCAGCGGCGGATGGGGTCATGCTTCGGCGATGCGGTCATCGCCGGCACAAATCTACCTGGCTTCCTGGTCACACTGGTTGTGGCCGCAGACCCAGGGTGTCATGTTGCGGGAAGGCAAAAAGAGGAAGAAAAAGGGGGAAGGAAACGATGGCGGAAACGATACGCGTCAGGTTGGATGGGCAGATTGCCACCGTGCTCCTAAACCGGCCGGAGGCCTTTAACGCCTTTGATCTCGAGATGATTGAGCGCTTGGCTAACCACCTTATGGCTCTGGCCGTAGATGACACGGTGCGAGGGATAGTGATCTCCGGTGAGGGAAAAGGCTTCTGTGCCGGCGGTGATCTGAAGTGGGCTGTTGGCTATCCCCAAGGGCCGGCAGCCGCTTTTCATGTCCTGGCGGCTCGTTTACACCAGGCCGTCCTGGAAATCCGACGCATGGCCAAGCCGGTCATTGCGGCCGTTAACGGGATAGCGGCGGGGGCCGGGTTTTCCCTGGCGTTGGCTTGTGATTTCCGGTTGATGACAAGGTCGGCCGTTCTCCGGCAGGCGTATACTTCCAACGGGCTGTGCATCGACGGCGGTGGTACGTTTATCCTCCCCAGGCTTGTGGGTCTGGCCCGAGCCCTGGAGATAGTCGCATTTGACCCTCCCATTTCTTCGGAACAGGCCCTGACCTGGGGGTTGGTGACCAGGGTGATCGAGGACGGACGCGCCTTGGAAGAAGCGGTAAAGATGGCCGGTGAACTCGCCAGTCGCTCGCTTAATTCCTTTGGCTGGTCGAAGCAACTCCTCACGGACTCCTTCAACACGGCTTTCGAGACCCATCTTGAGCGGGAGCGAACGGGTCTTTCCGGTTGCGCCGCCCACCCCGACGGGCAGGAGGGGCTCGCGGCTTTTGTGGAGAAACGCAAACCGGTGTTTAATAGGTGATCGCGCTGGGGCCAAAACGCCTCTGTGGGCGGGCCTGCTTTCCCCCCGGAACAGACGGCAAAAGGGAACACGATGGAGCTTCGCAGTGCACCAACAATCCTCTCCTGCCTCCAGACCGTCTGTGGGGGAGCGAAAACCTCGCGGTTGCCGGAGGTCTTCATCCGCATGTGCTCTTGCCGCGATTGACCGGCGAATGGGGGCATGGTGGGGACCCTGTCGTTAAGATCTTCATCCGCAAGTGTTCTTGCCGCGACTGACTGGACCGGCGGATCAACGAAAAACAAAAGAGGTGGTCCCTTGTGTTGATGACCTGGTTCATGGCCCTGCGGCCTTTTTCCTGGACGGCTTCCCTGGTACCCGTCTTACTGGGAGCCTCCCTGGCTGTCCGGGCGGGTTTTGCCCTGGATCTATTTCGGCTCCTCTTGACCCTGGTGGCTTCTGTCATCCTGCAGTCAGCCACCAATTTGGTCAGCGACTATTTTGATTTCCGAAAGGGCGTCGACTCCCTGGCCAGTTATGGTTCAAGCCGGGTGCTGGTCGGCGGGCAGCTTAAGCCGCGGCAGGTCTTTTGGGCTGGGGTTTTCCTCTTTACCCTGGGTTCCCTTTTGGGGGTATGGTTGGGGTACCTGGCTGGCTGGGAACTCCTTTATTTCGGCCTGGCTGCCCTCTTGGGCGGCTACTTTTACTGCGGTGATCCCTTTGGCTACAAATATCGTGCCCTGGGCGAGGCCCTCGTCTTCATCCTGATGGGACCCCTGATGGTGGGTGGGTCCTATTATGTCCAGACGGGTCATATCGATCTGACTCCTTTTGTGGCCGCCCTCCCAGTCGGCTTTCTGGTGACGGCCATTCTTTATGCCAACAACCTGCGGGACATCGCTGACGACAGCCAGGCCGGCATAAGGACCCTGGCCATACTGCTTGGTCCCGAGCGGGGACGCCGGCTAATGAGGATCCTGGTTTTTGGGTCCTACCTTTCCCTGTTCCCCCTTTGGGCCGGAGGACTCCTGCCCTGGACAACCTTCCTCGCCCTGGCCTCCTTGCCCCTGGCGCTCCGCCTGGCTGATCTTTTTCGCGGCGAATACAGCAAGGGGAAGCTGGCCACGGCCGATGTTCGCACCGCCCAGCTTCACCTGATATTTGGGCTGCTTTTGTCCCTGACGGCCTTTGTAAGGTAGGAGATCCATGCTGAGGTGGCGTGTTCTTGCACCGCAGCCGCTTACGGAGGGAAAGACGTGCTCCTTTTCGGCATCTTCCTGGCCGTCCTCTTCTGGATGCTACTCTTTTGCCTTAAGATCGTCAACTTCTGGGCCGGGATGAGCCTGGCTACCTTTCTTTTGGCTGCCCTGGCAGTGCTTGACCGGAGACGGCGGCTGCGCCTGGATTTCAAAGCCTCGTCTCTCTTTTGGGCTTCAGCAATCATACTGGCCCTCTATTTGATCTTTTGGGTGGGAAACTGGCTCGTAGCCACCTTCCTGGGACAATTGGCACCGCAGATCGGGGACATTTATGGCCTGAAGCATCAGGGGAGGGACCTTTTCATTGCGCTGGGTCTCCTTTTCGTAATTGGTCCGGGGGAGGAGATATTCTGGCGGGGTTACCTCCAGGAATCCCTCATGGAACGTTGGGGACCGGCGACGGGATACTTCCTGGCCACGGCCCTTTATACCCTGGTTCATCTCTGGTCGGGCAATTTCATGCTGGTCCTGGCCGCCGGGGTGGCGGGAGCGGCCTGGGGACTGGTGTACTGGCGCTTTCGGAACCTCTGGCCGGGAATCATCAGCCACGCCGTGTGGGACGTGCTGGCTTTTGTGATTCTGCCGTATTGGAGATGAGCCCACTTAGGCGCTTTCGGTCAAGGATTATCCGTGCGGGCGATTCAGGTTCACTCCACAGATTATGTTACCGATTTGCTTGCCTCCCAGAGCCGACCGATCTGACATCCTCAAGATAGCGTTTTCCCTCTCTTCCCACCGTTTCATCAGCATCAATATCAGAACATTTTACATTAAAATATTTACGTCTGGCAGGAAAAAATATTGTGACGGAGAATAAGACTGGAATAGGCGCGGATTGCCGTCCTGGGAGACTGCTCGGAAATTGCGGTTTAATACGTGCCACCCGCGACGCAGCCATCCTCAGGGAGGATCGGAGTTGGGACCGTTGCAGGAAGGGTTTTTCCCATGGGGGGAGGTGATGAACGCCGGTGTCACGGCAATCTGGCCCCCACGACCAATCTGGGGCAAATCTCTTTGGCAGTGGGCGTCGCCATCGTCTCTGGTGACCTTTGCGGCCGGCAACCCTTTTGGGGCCAATCTTTCTGGCAGAGGAGGAATAGAAGATGATCCGTCGTCTCGGCGATTACTTCACCAGGATAATGGAAAACTACCTGCCCGACGCCTATCTTTTCGCGATCTTGCTCACCTTTCTCTCCGCCGTTCTGGCTCTCATCTTCACCCCCAAGGGCTTCATGGACGTGATCCTGGCCTGGGGCAACGGCATCTGGAATCTTCTGGCCTTCAGCATGCAGATGGTCCTGATCTTGGTTACCGGTCACACCCTGGCCCTGACCCCTCCGGTAAAACGGTTCTTGAACTGGATCGCCAGTTTGGCCAAGACGCCGGCGGCGGCCGTGGCCATCGTTGCCCTGGTGGCGGGAGCTGCTTCCTGGATTCAGTGGGGATTTGGCTTGATCATCGGCGGACTCTTGGCCCTGGAAATGGCCAAGCGGATGAAGGTGGTCGATTTTCCCCTCCTGGTGGCGGCGGCCTACGGGGGGTTCCTGGTCTGGCATATGGGCCTATCCGGCTCGATACCTCTTACCATTGCTTCTAAGGGGAACCCGGCCAACTATGTGGAGAAACTGGCCGGCTGGGTGGTACCCTCCGGGCAGACCATCTTTGCCGGGTGGAACTTCCTTCCCGCCATCCTCTTGATCCTGACCATTCCCATTGTGCTTTATTATGCGCACCCATCGCCGGAGAAGGCCAAACTGGTTGAGGCGGCCGTCCTGGCGGGTTTAACGGAGGAGAAGAGGCCCGAAAAACCGGCCTTGACCACCTGGGCTCAGAAAATCGAAAACAGCGTCCTGGTCAACTACCTGTTTGCCCTCATGGGAGTCGCCTACCTGATAGATTATTTTGCCAGGAAGGGCTTCAGCCTAGACCTAAACATCGTCATCACCTTCTTCCTCTTTTTAGGGATTATCCTGCACCAGACCCCCATCAACTACGTTCAGGCCGTTAACCAGGCCATTCGGGGGGCGGGGGGTATCGTCCTGCAGTTCCCGCTCTATGCCGGTATCCAGGGGATCATGATGGGGACAGGATTGGCTTCGGTAATCGCGGGTTGGTTTGTGGCCATTTCCAACAGTCACACCTTCTACCTGCTCCAGTTCTGGGCGGCGGGGCTGATCAACATGTTCATTCCTTCGGGAGGCGGCCAGTGGGCGGCCCAGGGTTCGATCAGCGTCATGGCCGCTCAGAAGATGAACCTGGATGTGACCAAGACGGCCATGATGGTGGCCTGGGGCGACCAGTGGACCAACATGATCCAGCCCTTCTGGGCCTTGCCTCTCTTGGGCCTGGCTAACTTGAAGGCCCGGGATATCATGGGGTATACCACCTTGGTCCTCCTGTGGGGCGGTGTGGTCATGAGCATTGCAGCCCTGGTAATGGCAAGTAGTTAACTAATCGATCAATTGATTCTCTCTCTAAAGAAACTCTAAAGAAACTTTTTGCCATTCCTTCACCTCCGTCCGAAGTTAGTTGTCAGCAGTCATGACCAAAAGCGTACAGTTCACTGCAAAATCAACCCGCATCGCGGAGTCCATCCCCGGAGTTGTCAGCAGTCATGACCAAAAGCGTACAGTTCACTTAAAGAAAGCGGGGGCAGGTTAGCCCTACCCCCGCTTGACCTCCCGCACTATTCTTCCGCCTCCTGACGGCCCTTTCCTTTCTTGGAACAGCAGTTTTCCCCCGTGGCCTTCTGCACTACTTCCGGGATCATCTCCAGGATCTTCTCAATGGCCCCCTTGCCCCCGATGGGGAAGACGTTGACGTCGTCGCCCTTGATGACGATGACTGCCGTCGGGCTGACCCGGCCGCCCCCGCCACTGCCTTGACCGCCACCGTTATCACCTTTCGGGCTGGTACCCTGACCACCCCCGCCCCCAAACCCGAAAGAGACGCTGGTGAGGGGGATAATGGTCATGCCATTGAAGGTCATGGGTTCCCCGATAACGGTCTTGGAGGAAAGGAGTTTTTCCACTTCCCCCAAAATTGCCTTGACGCTCTCCATGACATCCATTTCATGCTCCTCCTTTTTTGTAATCCCAGTTTGAATTGATTCCACCAGACCCGCCTGACGGGGCGAGCAAGAATGGTGATCAACGCCAGACCGATTAGCTGCCCCGGAATGAGCCAGCCCCGCACATCCGCCTCGCCGGAAAGACCCTGCTCATTAAAGGTGGGTGTCACCTGAGCCGGAAACCACAGGGTGAGGGGTAGGAGGGCCAGCCAAAGGTAGGCCGTGTCCGCGGGGTCCTCCAGGCCAAATGCGATTCTGGCCGCTCTGACTTGGGGGTGCATGGCGCCAAAGAGGCGGCGCACCAGCTTGATCACTTCAGCCAGCACTTCGCGCCCCAGATACGGACGCACCTGTTGGAAGGAGACCTTCCGGCGTTCTTTGGGTTTTTGCCCTCTATGTCGCCGCTCTCCGGATTCGTCTGAGGCCGACCGTCCTCCTCTCTTTGGGCTACCTTTCCGATCCGTCCTTGACCCTGCTCCTGACCGCCTGGCCGGGCTGAAATGCAACAGGCCCGCCCAGGCCACGTCCAATTGAAGCCCCTGAGGCTCGCCCATCTGCAGGCCTTTCCACCGGAAACGGTAGCTGACCGGGACGAAGAGGATAGCCAGTATCACCAGTGCCAACAGCGTGGCCAGGCCGACCATCCCATAGCCGATGAGGGTCAAGATCATATCTGCCATTCCTTCCTCAGGATTGCCGTAATCGAGGACGTGGTGGACTACGGCTGGGATGTCAAGATCATATCTGCCATTCCTTCCTCAGAATTGGGGCCCCGAGTGCCCCTCTAGCCAAATCCCTCTTGAGTTTGATCGCCCAACGGCACGTCGGAGCACCGCGTCGCCTTCCCGAAGCGGTGCGCCACACCCCGCGCCGTAGCTGAAGTCTGACGCCTGACGACCCCGTGGGCGGAAGCGGGGGCGGTGCCTATCCGCATTGACCCCCTGCTATCTGATCAGCCTGCTCAAAAGCTGACCCCAGGCACCCCGGGCCTTGACCTTATCGGAAGACCCGACGGAGCGGCGGCGGAGGAGACGGAGGCCAGACCTGGCCAGCCAGGCCAGGGCTGCGGGCGATCTGGCCAGGGTCGCCCGGGCCAGCTTGATTCCGCCACCAAGGTCCGGGACGCGTTGGAGGGGTCTGAAAGTTAAGGTGACAGCTGCCGCCGCCAAATCCAGCCAGCCCCTTCCTTCCTCGCCTGGCGACTGTTGCCGGCGGGCTTCTTTTTCCAGGCGGGCCTCGACCAGGGTCATCACCCGATCCGAAACATGGGTCAGCTTGGGAGGGATCTCTACCTTGGGCAGGTGATCCAATTCCCAGTAAATCAGCTTCCAGGTCCGCAGGGCTTGCCGACATTCCCTGCAGAGCGTCAGGTGGCGAAGGGCTTTCAGTTCGTCACCGGGGGAAAGAACGCCATCCAGGTATCCCTGGAGCAAGTCATGATCGCAGTTACAGGTCATCATTCATTACTCCTCTGCCATAAGAAGGCCAGCCAACCGAGATCTTATGTACTTGCGAGCCCGGAAGAGATACGTCTTGACCGTACCCAGGGGCAGGTCCAGACGCTGGGCGATCTCCTCATAGGTAAGATCCTCCTGGTGCCTGAGGAGGACCACTATCCTGTGGAGGGGCGGCAGCTCCTGCAGCGCCTCATCCAAAGCCTCCCTCATCCAGAGTCCTTCTACCTCGCCGGGTACATCCGACGTCGCCGCCAGGGTGTCGGCCATGGTCTTTCCCATCTCATCGCCAAAGGTGTCATCCAGGGAGGAGAGGGCCGGACGATCCCGGATGAAGTTCAGGCAAAGGTTCAAGGTTATCCTCTTTAGCCAGGGCTTGATTGGTCTCCCGGCTTCAAAGCGGTCAATGGCCTGAAAAGCCCTTAGGAACACATCCTGGGTAATGTCTAACGCGTCTTCCCGGTGGCGCAGGAAGGAATAGGCCTGCCGGTAGACCAGTTCCTGGTAGGCAAGGAGCAAGCGGGCAAAGCCTTCCGGCCTTTTCTTATGGCAAAGCTGGATTATCTCAAGATCGGTCAAGACCAGCCTCACCTCCGGGTGCATACATCATCTATTACACTATTGCGCGGGAAAAGTTTCAACCGGGTAGAAGTGTCAGCATTTTCTTTATTCCTGGCAGGACTCTTACCAAAAAAAGAGAATCAATAAGTGGCAAAGTTATAACGTCTCGATTTGGCGGACGTGACAGCGCTGACATTGGGGGAGCCACCTCGTGGGTGGACTTTCAAGGGCCTCTGGACATTTTCGGCCTTTGGTCAGGCCGAAAGGTGGGCGGCAACTCGAAGCACCTGCGCTTATCTTCAAAGCGCCAGAGGTCGGCGCTGGCCATGGCGAAGGCGGTCGTCTCTGCGGTACCCGGACCCAAACGAGCTGGCAAGTGGGTTAACCGGCAGACGAACAAGAGAACGGTTGGCCCAAGCGCCTGGTGGGGGAAGACGAAATGCGGCGGTGGAACGGTTGGGGGGACGAGGGGTTTAACTATCCTCTGGCACCGAGAGCCCTGGCGTTTCTGGAGGGAAGACTGGGGCCGGGCTTGACGGCCCAGGATGCTTCTCTCGCCGACATTCTCGCCCGAGTGCCTCCTTCTCGTCTGCCGCCTCATCCCTTGGTGGTGATTGAACCTGGGGAAAGGGCGGTGCATGCCCGGGGGCAAAGTCTGCCTGATTGGATTGCCTTGCGTTTTGGCACCGTCAGCCATTTCCCCGACGGGGTGGCCTTTCCCCAAAGCGATGACGAAATCAGGGAAATCCTCGCCTATGCCCAGCGGTATGGTATCCGTCTCATACCTTACGGCGGCGGCACCAGCGTGGCCGGACACATCAATGTTCAAAGTGATGAATATCCTGTCTTGACGGTTGATCTGCGTCGGATGAACCGACTCCTGGATCTGGACGAAGAGAGCCACTTGGCCACCTTCGAGGCGGGGATACAGGGCCCCGATGTGGAAGCGGCCCTGCGCGCCCGCGGCTATACCCTTGGGCATTACCCCCAGTCTTTCGCGCCCCCGGACCTTGGAGGATGGGTTTGCACCCGTTCTAGCGGCCAACAGTCCCTGGGTTATGGAAAGATCGAGCGGCTCTTTGCGGGTGGACGCCTGGAGACACCGGAAGGGACTCTCATTTTGCCGGTTTTTCCGGCTAGCGCTGCCGGGCCAGATTTGAGGGAGCTGGTCCTGGGTTCCGAGGGGCGCTTTGGCTTCTTGACCAAGGCAACGGTTCGGGTCCGCTGGGTCCCGGAAAAAGAAGACTTTCTGGCCATCTTCTTCCCCGATTTTTCCAGCGGAACTAAAGCGGTCAAGGATCTGGTGCTCCGCCGTCTTCCCTTGACCATGCTGCGCTTGAGCGATGCTGCGGAAACGGAGACCCTCCTGACCCTGGCCGGTCAGGAGGGCCTGGTCAACCTCCTCGAAAGGTACCTGGGGCTGCGCGGCGCCAGCAAGGGAAAATGCCTCCTCCTTTATGGTCTGGCGGGATCGCGCCGGGAGATCTCGTGCGCCGTTGGTGAGGTGAACGACACAACTGGCAGGTTGGGCGGGGTGCCGGTAGGGCGTCCGCTCGGACGGCAATGGCTCAAGACGCGCTTCAAAACCCCCTACTTGAGGAACACCCTGTGGCGAAACGGGTACGCGGTGGACACCCTGGAGACCGCGATCCCGTGGGGTAAGGTCACCGGGCTGGTTCAAGAAATCGAGGAGGCGCTCCAGGGTGGTCTGGCTCAGGTCAACGAACGGGTCCACGTTTTCTCCCACCTGTCCCACGTCTACCCAGACGGATCAAGTATTTATACGACCTACTTTTATCGCCTGACCAAAGATCCGGAGGAAAACCTCCGGCGCTGGGGATGGCTGAAAGGTCTGGCCAGCCGAACTATCGTGGCTTGGGGTGGGACCATTAGCCACCATCATGGTGTCGGGGAAGATCACCGGTCCTACCTTCCGGCCGAAAAGGGCCGGTTGGGTATGAGATTGATCGAGGAAGTTGGGCGGGTATTGGATCCCTTCGGGTTGATGAACCCAGGGAAGCTTTTCGTATCAGAGAAATGATCCCGCATCAAGTATCTGATTTGGGAGGGCTTGCCCGTTGAGTGGACCGGACTGGCGCCAGGAGAGCTGGAAGAGGATCGGAGGCCCCTGGGACCTGGTGATCGTTGGGGGTGGGGTCACCGGAGCCGGCCTATTCCGGCTGGCTGTGGGGCTGGGGCTCCGGGTTTTGCTCTTGGAGCAGAAGGATTTTGCCTGGGGTGCCTCCAGCCGTTCCGGGAAGCTGATTCACGGCGGCCTTCGCTATCTCCGGCAGGGCCAGGTGAAGGTCACCCTAGATGCCATCCGGGGGCGCGAAAGACTTCTGAAAGAAGCCCCCAGTTTGGTGCACCCTCTTGGCTTCTTGCTACCAGTGTATAATCGGTGGGAGAGGTTCATTTACGGCACGGGCTTGTGGCTCTATGACCTTTTGGCCGGCCGGAAGACCCGTCGCTATTATGGGAAAGAAGACTTGTTGCTGCTGGCGCCACGCGTGGCTCCGGAGAGACTCCGCGGGGGTTACCGCTATGAGGATGCCCAAACCGATGATGCGCGCCTGGTTTTACGCTTGATTTTAGAAGGAATTGCCGCTGGGGGTACTGCCCTCAGCTATGCCCAGGTGGTAGGGGTGCTGAAGGCCAGGGATGGACGGTTGGCCGGGGTCGCCGTACATTGTGGCGAGACGGGCGCCACGGCCGAAGCCCGGGCCAGGGTGGTCATAAACGCCGGTGGGGTCTGGTCTGACCGGCTCCGGAGGGAGGTGGGCGGACGACCTGTTCTCCGACCCTTACGGGGCAGCCACCTCCTCTTCCCGTTCTGGCGCTTTCCCCTGGCTCAGGCCATCGGTTTTCCCCATCCCCTCGACGGAAGGTCGCTATACGTCTTTCCGTGGCAGGGAGCGACCCTGTTGGGGACGACGGACGTGGATCACGGTGAGACCATCGATTCGGAACCAGTCATTAGTGTCGATGAGATGGATTACCTGTTGACCGCCGTGCAGGCGCGCTTTCCGGCACTAGGGCTCGGGAGGTCGGACGTCCTGGCCACCTTTGCCGGGATCAGGCCGGTGGTGAGATCAGGGCGGCGTGATCCCTCTTGTGAGTCGCGCGACCTGGTGGTTCTGAAGGAGTCTGGACTGATTTCCGTCACCGGCGGCAAGCTGACCACCTTCCAGCACCTGGCCGTAAAGGCCCTGCAGGCGGCCTCAACTGAGCTAGGATTGCGGACGGCGGGGTGGAGCAAAAGACCGATTTTCTCCAGCTCAGCGCCCCCTCCAGAGATCCCACTGGCTGAGTCTGAGGCTGGCCAGCTGGAGGCGATTCCGGGCACTCCCTATCTTTGGGCGGAACTTAGACATGCCGCCCGCCATGGGCTGGTGGTACACCTGGATGACCTTTTGCTGCGTCGGGTTCGTCTCGGCCTTTTGCTTCCTGACGGCGGCAGGAGCCATTTGGCGCGTATCAAATCGCTGGTAATACCGGAACTTGGGTGGAATGACCAGCGCTGGGAAAGGGAGGTCGAACGATTCCAGCGGATCTGGGAAGGGGCGTATGCCCCCAGCAAGTATAGCCAGGCCGGTTGAAGAAAACTTCGGGCTGTTTTGGAGGGAGGGGCGAAGGTTTTGACCGATTTTGCGGAGTTCTTTCTTCCCACCCGGATCAGGGTGGGGGCAGACGTGGCCAAGGACCTGGAGGGGCTTTTTGCCGAAAGGGGTGTGCGCCAGCTCCTGGTCATCAGTGATCGCGGCGTGGAAAAAGCGGGGATCCTCCGGATCGTCCTGGCGGATCTCGGCGGCCAAATAGAAATCCTTGCCCCCTTTCTGGATGTTCCGGCCGATTCCGATATTGACCTCATCGACCGCCTGGCGGCCGACCTCAGGGCAAGAGAAGCGGGAGGACAATCCATTGGACTCCTGGCCGTCGGCGGGGGAAGTGTCATCGATACGGCCAAAGGGGTGAATCTGGTCCGCACTCTGGGCGGCAGTATCCGGGACTACCAGGGTTACGGAGTTATCGATCGACCTCTGGGGCCGTTCATCGCCATCCCCACGACAGCGGGGACCGGGAGTGAAGTGACCCCCTTTGCGGTGGTCAAGGATGGGCGGGAGAAGACCAAGATTACCTTTGTCAGTCCTTACCTGGCTCCGCAGGTGGCCCTCCTCATACCACCGCTGACCTACTCACTGCCGCTCAGCCTGACGGTAGAGACGGCGATGGATGCTCTGACCCATGCCATCGAAGCCTATCTTTCCAATGATCACAATGCCTTTGCCGATGCCCTGGCCGTTGGAGCAATGAAAATGATTGCTTCGGAACTACCTGTCCTGGTCGGCCTCCTAAAAGCCGGCAACGAAGAAGGAGTGAAGTCGGCCCGCACAAAACTCCTTGTGGCCAGCACTATGGCTGGGATGGCGTTTAGCAGTGCTCTAGTGGGGTGTGTCCATGCCCTTGCGCACGCCCTGGGTGGACTGTACGGGGTTCCCCACGGCTTGGCCAACGGGGTCCTTCTGGCACCGGGCTTGCGCTTCAATCTGCGGGCGGCTACCCAGCGTTTGGCCGAAGTTGGAGAGGCATTGGGAGCGGACCGAGCCGGGGATTCAATAGACAGCAAGGCCCTGGCAGCCATCGAATTCATTGAAGACCTCTCTGGTCGGCTCGGCTTGCCGCGCCGGTTGCGCGATTTGGGCATCCCCAGGGAAAGCCTGGGTGAAATCGCCCAGGCCGCTGTTCAAGATGGGGCAATGTTCACCAACCCACGCCAGGCGGAAGCAGAAGAGATTCAGGCCATGCTGGAAGAGATCTACTAGGTGCGGTGCGTTTGTTGTCGCTGCGGCCATAGCCGCAGGAATCATGGGGTCTCGCTAACCTTGCCGTCCTGGGGATAAACGCAGCGCACCGTGGCTTCTTCTTTAGCTGGTTCTGTTTGCTTCCTCCTGAAATTTCGGTATTTTAGTCCCTCCAGCGGCACCGCCAGGGAAGAAACAAGAGCGGTGTTGCTAGCGCATTTTGCTTCGGGACGAGAGTCGTTTCCGGAAAAGACCTTGATTATTCTGCCAAGTGGCGGGGTCAAGAGCAAGCCCCTGCGCCTGGCGAGGACGGAGGTCCTGATGGTTTACGGCGATGCTGCAAGCCGACGCCGTTGCCGGCCCCGCGTCAGGAAAATGTCTGAATTTCTTAAGGCAGTCGTCTCGGCCGTACCCCGGGACAAACTGACTGACAAATGGGGTGAACCGGTGGACAAAAAGGAGGAGGGGTGAAACCATGGGCGTCTTTCGCGATGCCGAGGAGCTTTATCGCTGCATCGGCGGTCTTTTCGACAAGGCCACCACCGACGATGGAATGGGGAGGAAAGTAGGGGAATCCAATATCATCATCCGTTTTGAGTACGCTGACCCCGAGGCGATTCTCACCATCGATGCCAAGTCTGCTGCCCCAGTAGGTAAGTTCTTCCGAACAATTCGCGGCGAGAACGATTTGAAACCAGACGTCCGCATGACGATGAAAGCCGATGTCGCTCACCAGTTCTGGCTGGGAAAGATCAACCTCACGGCTGCCCTGAGCCGGAAACAAATTATTGCCTACGGCCCCCTCACCGTGATCATGAAGCTCTTGCCGGTGATTAAACCTGCCTACAAGCTGTACCATGATCACTTGCGGGAGCTGGGGCGGGACGATCTGTTGGAGGTATGACGCCGGTCCACCGGGAGGCATCGCTGATTGTTTTGTTCATCATTCAAGGCGGTTATCCGTGGGGAATGGCTCCCTACGCAGTGGGAAACTGGGAAAAGGCAGGGGAAGGCAAATTGCAGCGCCGCCAGAGCGCGTTTTGCAGCCGCCCCGAGTTGAGATCACGCCAAATCCTCCTTCCCAACTTAACGTACCCCCGGCATTTGGGCGCAGGAGTGGCCGGGGCAGATCTAAAACCTTCTTGCCAATTGACGGCAGTCCCGCTCCCAGCCAGCGGTGCTGAGACGATGCCGGGACCGCATATTTTGAGGAGGCTTTCACCACATGGGAGGCAGTTATGCCGGTCACATCCTTTATGTTAATCTGACCACGCAGGAGATCTGGGCTAGACAATTTCCTGACCCGGTTCTTCGCCGGTATATAGGCGGCAGCGCCCTGGCGCTGTACTTGATGCGAGATTGGCTGGGCGAGCGCCTGTATACCCTCGCTCCAGAGGATCCGGATAACCCTCTGGTCTTCATGACCGGGCCTCTAACCGGGACACCCCTTCCCTCAACGGCGCGGATGACGGTGAGCGCCATCTCCCCCCTGACGGGCATCTGGGGAGAGTCCAATGCCGGTGGCTTCCTGGGGGCAGAGCTGAAGATGGTCGGATATGATGGTATCTTCATCACCGGAGCTTCTTCCGAACCGGTGGTCCTCGTTGTAGAGGACGCTCCGACCGGCGTTCGGCTGGAGGCAGCGCCCCAACTCTGGGGGAAGGACACTTATGAGGCTTACCAGATTCTGAAACGGTGGCCGCCTTTACCAGCCGGGTCTTCGTCCCAGTTAAGGATGGTCGGTCAGGAGCCCGTCGAAAGGGCGACGAGCAGTCGACGGGGGGCTCCTGACCCAGAGTCGAGCGGGAAAAGCCCCCGGCGAACAGTTGAAGAAAGTACGAAGGCGACGGATTTGATGAATGCGGAGGTTCGGCGTGGTGGCCTGATCCCGGCCCAGGTGGCGGTCATTGGGCCGGCAGGCGAAAACGGCGTGCGGTATGCGTCCATCGTTCACAACCAGCGGCACGTCTTTGGTCGCACCGGCATGGGTACGGTGATGGGGTATAAAAGGCTCAAGGCCCTGGTGGTCAGGGCGCAGGAGAAGGGGCGGAATCAGCCTTGGAAAAAGTTCTGGTATGGTGAAATGGCGGAGAAAAAGGGGCAGGAGGGGATGGCCGAGCGCTCATCCGATCTCCTCGCGGATGCCCAGCCTGGGCCGGCGAAACAGCCCACGCGTGGGGCAATGGCGAGGAAGGAAGTCGCGGAGCTCCGGGCGCGCCTTTTGGAAAAATCTCGCCACCACGTGGCCATAGAGATGTTAAACACTTTTGGCACCAATGGTTCCCTGGAATTGGGTTATTTCAACGGGGATGTGCCCATCAAGTATTGGCGGCAGGGGGAGTGGGCCGAGGGTAATATCGAGACTCTTGGAGGAAGCGCCTATAATGAAAAGATCCTGGCCGGCAAGACCTCCTGCTACGCCTGCCCGGTGGCCTGTAAACGGGAACTGGCCGGGCGGAAGCCCGGTCCCGAATACGAGGCTGTGGCCGGTTTTGGGCCGCTGCTTTTGAACCGGGATCTGGAAAAGGTGGCCCAAGCCAATGAGCTCTGTAACCGCCTTGGCCTTGATGTTATCTCCACTTCCTCCACCATTGCCCTGGCCCTGGCGGCTGCCGAGAGGGGTCTCTGGCCTGCCGCGGAAGAGGTAGCCCTTTTTCCGCAACGCGGTGCGGTCAAACTGGAGGTTACCGGACCCAATGGCCCCTCCAGCGAAGCGGGCGGCCCGCCCCCGAAAGGTGACAGCCCGCAGGTCTGGGGTGATCCGGAGGTACTCCTCCGCCTGATCGAGGATATCGCCCAGCGGAGAAGGGCCGGGAGTATCCTGGCCCTTGGGGCGCGGGGGGTATTGGAACACCTGGCCGGCTTGCCAGAAGTCCAGCGGCGCAACGCTACTCCCGCATCGATTGCACCGGATGTGTCCGACCGCGCCGGGAGCGCCCTCTCCTCTCACCAGCCTGGAACTGCTTTTTTGGTGGTCCGCCAGCGGGCCGATCTGGAGAGCCTTGACTGCACAGTCAAAGGCCTGGAAGCTCCCTATCACGACCCACGGGCCTACCACGGCCTAGGCTTGGATTACGCCACCGGCCCTCGCGGGGCTTGCCACGTTTCCAGCCTGACCTTAAACATTGAGCTCGGGGCCAGCAGCTTCCCAGGACTGGGGCTCATGGCGGGGGACCTGCCGGCCCAGAGTGGCGAGGGAAAAGCCGCCCTGGTCAAGAAGGCCCAGGACCTGGGGACCATCTTCTTGGGGGCGGCCATGTTCTGCGCCTTGGGGGGTATCCCCTTTGATGAAGAGGATTTGGTTTCCGCCCTCCGCCTGGCCACCGGTTTTGATTACGACCTGGCTGAACTGATGTCCAGTGGCGAAAGGGTCTGGATGGAAAAGAGGCTTCTCAACCTGCGGCGTGGTTTGACCCAGGCCGATGACCATCTCCCCCGCGTCCACAGCCGGCCCCTGGAGAGCGGCCCGGCCGCTGGCTCTCTGCCGGACATGAGCCTCTTGCTGGAGGAGTACTATCGGCGGCGCGGTCTGGACCCGGCGACGGGCTGGCCCACCCCGGCCAAGCTGAAGGAACTGGGGCTCCTGGATAGCGAGGCACAGCCTTTAACAGTTCCAAGAACTCTCTGAGGAGAAGGCCAGGATATGTCCCTTCCACGACGGGCGATTGCTGGGCGTACTCGCTGGCCTCTCGTCCTATCACCCTACGCAGAACTCCCCGGGAGGAGCTCGAGAATTAGGAGAGGGCTAAGAAGCCGTGGTTTCGCGAGCTTGGTAGAAGTCGGCCCGATAACCCGTGCCAGTTCTTTCTTAACCTCGCCTTGTGCAGTTCTGGAGGAGGTTCCGGGGTAACCACCTACCCAGGGAATAGACCAACAGCACTCCTGGGAAAAAGATGAACCACGTTCTTAGTATCCCGATTGAATCAGGCGGGAAAACGAGGGAAGAAGTCAACAGGGCAGTGGTCACCAAGGTCATCCAGCTGGTGGTTATTGCCAACCTTTGCCGGGATCTGCGGATCGACCAAGAAAGGCAACCACTAGCGGCCCCACCAAGGAAGGCGATGGCCAGGATGAACCAGGGGCGGGTAGATCGCTGCCACCAGAGCGATGATAGAGACCAACTTGGACCCACCCCCGGGGCCAAAAAGATACTGAGATTCCCTTCCGGAAGTCCAGAAAATGTACCCGTATATCGGCCATATCCGTTGGGAGTCAGTGGTAATGAACTGCGAACCGGACGGCCAAAGGGGGCAAGGACCTCTATAGTTAGTTCGCCGAAGTCGGCCCAGTAACGAGCCGGTTGGAGCAAGTAGTCGATGCGTCGAGATGGCCTGGCGAAGCGAGCATAATCCAGGCTTGGATATTGGTTGTATTCAACAAGAAGACTCCGCTCCTGATGGGCCTCAAATGGAACTTGAAAAATGAAAAAGTCGGGAACAGGCCGTCTCCTCCATTCCGTAGGCAGGTACGCTTCGCCTGTATAAGGGTCAAGCCATTCCTTTTGCAGAAACATCACGTCATTGTCCAATGTCGGCGGCGGTGCGGCCAGAGCCGTCTCTTCTGATCTGTCGTCTACCCAAACTTGAGGCTGTATTCCTTCATAAGCTGGCACGCCATCATGTTGGGGAATCGGGAAGGCCACCGTAACGGTGATGCCGGAACTACTTAGGTTTCTCAGACGGTAATGGGCTCTAATGTGAGCGACAGGGCCGCGTAAGTCAAGGAACAAGTCTTCTCTCACAACTGCCACGGGTGTCTGGGCATCCGGACCCAAAGCCCCACCGACCGGGTGAGTAAGCAAAGAGGACCAAGGGAGGCCATTGGCGTCGGTTCTCTCTGGGAACTCCATAACGCCAAGGACTAAGATGATGAGTAAATACAATATTCTGGTGCCCGCCTTAAACATTCCACTTGTCTTTGAGGTGGAACCGTTCATCGTTTTTGTTTTGGCCCCTTTACCAAAAATCACCATTGAGGACGCGATACTTCTAAGAGATTTTGTCGACATCTCTAGAGCTCCTTTCGAGGAAGCGATGAAGTACCGGTGGAATGGCTCGGGCCCCCAGGAAGGACTCCCTCTCGAAACTTGACCCCAGGACAGTTACAAGTTTGCCAAGCGAAATAAGGCAGGCGACCCCCTTCTTTCCGGAAGCCGCCAGCCGTAGAACTGTCTTCCCGCTAACCATCACATTGTATCAGAGATTGTTCATGGTTGCCAGGGCCGTTAACTTAATGAAACTTAACAAAATTAAGGTAGGACTGATAACGGTCATAGTCTAGCACATCGGCCGCTTGGGTAGGATCGTTGCTCCAGGAGTTATAAATGTGCATTCCATGCCACCCGAGGTTGTCGTCATACTCGTACCCATAACCAACAACCCAATGATATTCATAGTTTCCGTCACCCGTATTCTCCCAGGGGGTGTATTCGATTCTGATTCCCACCGGTGATCCGTTGTAAATTTGACCGTGGTATTCTGCCCATGTTGTGTTGGGCACTAGAGTGCTGCTAATCGTGTAACCGACTACACCGGTCTCGGCCAGGTGATTGCTCAAACCGCTGACAAAATTGGCTACCGTTGTGCCAGTCCAGGTTGACATATGGAGATACATGTGATCTATGAATGCACCTACATCGCCATAGTAGGCAAGACCGCGGATGCCTGGATAGCCGTGCTGCCTCCAGAATTCAGCCATTTCAGAAGCAACAGTTGGCCCACAGGCTGAGTCCCACCAAGTGCTGTAGTATTGGCTATAGCTAGGGACACCCGAAATATCGCGGCTTATGAAGACCATTGGCGAAATCACAGACGAGCTTTGTTCTTTGTAGACGAGGTTTTTGGTCGAGAGCATTGCTTTCCAAACTTTTCGACCATGTTCCGTATTTGTTACTGTGAAATCTGGCGGAACCTGATTCTTGGTAATCAACCGACCTTGACGCAAATGAAAGTACTCCGTTGCCAATAACTGACCATCCTGAAAGACGGGAAACTCTGCAATGAAGGACAAAGCATTCGGATAGAGGAGGCGCGGGGTACCCAAAATGACATTCGATGGGTATTTGGCAAGTATCTGTGCTCTTGCCGCTTCTAGCCTATCCTGCGGGGGCATCGCCCGAGACGCCTCGAGAAAAGGCTCATCATCTTTTGTGGCACCAATGGCAATGTAACCCCGGATTTGATCTGAAGTCCTTACCCGGAAAACATAGGCTGATGTATCCCCAGTTGAGTAATAAAAAGGGGTTGCATCGTCGTCAATGGTAGCCTGATCAAATTCTGTATATGATCCTTTTCCCAGGTGGTTCACTATCAGAATCGCCGCATGCCGAGCTTCGGCCAAGGAAACTGACCGTGGCGACGCCTTGGTGATTTTAATAGGTAGATGCTGCAGTACAAGAAGTGCAAGCGGAATTAGCACGATAAGAACAAAACGTTTCATCATGGATACTAAACACCTCCTTAAATTCTCCGTTATATCGCGCGTCAACTTCTCTTCAACGACCAGCCATATTATAAATCTGCCGGAACGCGAACTATGTCGAACAATGCACTGTATAAATATTTTTTTATTTGCATTAATGCGTTCCAATGCTTGCCTGTTGCGGCTGGAAATTGCATAATCTTGCGGGCGCCCTTGGAGAACGAGATGTAAGCGTCAAACTTTCCCCACCTGGCTTAGATTTTCGGTTTATAGGATAATCCCCCTAAAGGACGAATCAAAGGGGGGAGTTTCTTCATGGCCAAAGCTGAACGGCAAAAAGAATGGGAGGCCAGGATCGCCGAATATCAATCCAGCGGCCAGGGCGCAAAAACATGGTGTGCGACCCACAATGTCACGCCCAGCCAGTTGTGGTACTGGCTGAAAAAGCTTAAGACCATCCATGCCCTACCTTCGGCTAACTCGGCTAACTCGGCAGTAAAGTGGCTACCCCTGGAGGTAAGCGACCAGTCATCCGTTGACCGGGACAATACTTTGCTGGTTAGGGTAGGGCCGGCCAGTATCGAGGTCAAACCCGGCTTTGATCCCGCGCTTCTTTCCGAGATAGTCCGGGTCCTCATGGCCCTATGTTGAGCGAAGTAGGCATCGACCGGGTTTATCTGGCCTGCGGCCCTACCGACTTGCGCAAGTCCATTGACGGGTTGGCGGTCCTGGTCAAGGAAGCCTTCGAACTGGACCCTTTCGCCCCCAATCTCTTTGTTTTCTGCAACCGCCAGCGCGATAAGCTCAAGATCCTCTACTGGGATCACAACGGGTTTTGGCTTTATTATCGCCGGTTGGAGCAAGGGAGATTTCAGTGGCCCATGGAGAAGCGGAGGCCGAGGCCCACCCATGTACGTTACCTCTATTCCTGCCGCCACTGCGAACGCGAGGAGATTAGAACCCACGTCGTCAGGGCAGCGATGCCTAACCCGGTGCTTCCCGGAAGTCTGGTTTCCCCCTCCGCTTTAGCTTACATCATGGAGCAAAAATACGTGGAAGGGATCCCCTTTATCGTCAGGAGCAGCAGTTGACCCAGCTGGGGATTGACTTATCCCGGCAGACCCTGGCCAACTGGGTCCTCTACGGAGCAGACATGTGGTTAAAACCCCTTTACAACCGGATGCACGAACTTATGCTCAAAGAGGATATCCTGCACGCAGACGAAACAACCTTGCAGGTGCTGCACGAGGCGGGACGGGCACCAGAGACCCAATCTTACCTCTGGTTTTACCGCACCGGTCGTACCGGTCCGCCCATCATCCTCTGTGAATACCAGACGACCCGCGGGGGACAACACCTGCGGGAGTTCCTCGCCGGTTTCAGGGATACCTGCATGTGGACGGCTATGCCGGCTATAACGGGCTTCCCGACATTACGCTGGTCGGCTATTGGGCCCATGCCCGACGGAAGTTTGATGAAGCGCTCAAGGCCCTGCCGGATGCCAAGCGCTCGGCTCAAGTGGCGGCCAAGGAGGGGCTTGAGTTCTGCAACCGTCTCTTTGCCATTGAGCGGGACTTAAAAGACGCAACTCCTGAGGAACGTTACCAAAAGCGCCTGGTCCGGAGCCATCCCGTTTTGGATGCCTTTTGGGCCTGGCTGGATCAACAGAGTTCACGGGTGCTGCCCAAAAGTGCCTTGGGCCAGGTGGTTAATTATTGCCTGAGCCAGAAAGACAAACTCGAGGCCTTCTTACAGGACGGGCGCCTGGAAATCGACAATAACCGTAGCGAACGGTCGATTAAGCCCTTCGTGATTGGCCGGAAGGACTGGCTGTTTGCCAACACCCCACGGGGTGCTCAGGCCAGTGCCATTGTTTACAGCGTCGTGGAAACGGCAAAAGAAAATGGTTTGAATCCCTTCCGCTATCTAAACTACCTCTTTGAAAAGCTCCCCAACATGGACATCGAGGATATGAGCCTCTTAGACCAGGTGCTTCCTTGGTCTAATTCCCTGCCGCCTGACTGCCCCGTTGGTAAATAAGAGCTTACTTCGGCCCCCATCTGTTTGCAAGGTGGGGACTATTTTACGCTTACAACGAAATTAAGAAATCATCCAACATAGATAAAATGAATGGCCCAGAAATAACGGAGAGAAGCCATCCCTCAGAGTATTCGCGCGAACCATGTCTCAATCTAATTAAGAAGGGAGGGATGTATTAGAAGCGATGCTGACGGGCAAGATTATGGGCACCCTCCTGCCGTTTGAGGATTTTGGCAGGTCGCTTGAGAAATGGTTCGGGACCGCTCTGGGAACAGACAAGCCAGCAGGAAGAGGAAGGATCATGGAAATTAGGTATACCGAGTTTGGAGTGGAGGCCAGGGCGGATCTAGTTCTGGAGCTGGCGAGGGCTTGGGTGTGAACCAAGGCACGATCCTTCATTACCCGTCGGATATGGCCAGAGAGACTGGGATAATCCGTGCCGCACAGGAAATCACCATAATGTTTGGAAGGACTTGGACTACGCCACCGGGCCTCGCGGGGCTTGCCACGTTTCCAGCCTGACCTTGAACATTGAGCTCGGGGCCAGCAGCTTCCCAGGGCTGGGGCTCATGGCGGGGGACCTGCCGGCCCAGAGTGGCGAGGGAAAAGCCGCCCTGGTCAAGAAGGCCCAGGACCTCGGGACCATCTTCTTGGGGGCGGCCATGTTCTGCGCCTTGGGTGGCATCCCCTTTGATGAAGAGGATTTGGTTTCCGCCCTCCGCCTGGCCACCGGTTTTGATTACGATCTAGCTGAACTGATGTCCAGCGGCGAAAGGGTCTGGATGGAAAAAAGGCTCCTCAACCTGCGGCGTGGTTTGACCCGGGCGGATGACCATCTCCCCCGCGTTCACAACCGGCCCCTGGAGAGCGGCCCGGCCGCTGGCTCTCTGCCGGACATGAGCCTCTTGCTGGAGGAGTACTATCGGCGGCGCGGTCTGGACCCGGCGACGGGCTGGCCCACCCCGGCCAAGCTGAAGGAGCTGGGGCTCATCCTTTGGCCTGTTACGAATTACACCGGGACAATCTGGTCTTCCAACCGCTTGGACCGGTGAGTAATGACTTCTGGTTTATCCCGGCCGATGATGACGGTATCATCGTGCCGGAAGCCGCCGACCCCCCAGATATAAATCCCCGGCTCGGCTGAGTAGACTTCATTCTCCATGAAGGGCCGGAAGTTAAAGGGCATGTCGGCGGGGAATTCGTGCCCGGCGATCCCCATACCGTGGCCGCTGCGGTGGAAGATATTCTGGCCAAAACCGGCCCTTTCGATGACCCGCTGGGCCGCGGCATCGGCCTCGGCCACGATATTACCGGCCACCATCTTCTCGGCCGCCGCCAAATTGGCCTCGCTGGCCGCTTCAAAGGCGCGACGCTGCAGATCGCCAGGCGGTCCCATGAACAAAGTCCGCTCGTTTTCCACCACCAGGCCGTTCAACCGCACAATGATGATGTTGACCACGCCATGACCCTTTTCCACCCTGGCGGCGGCATCCGCTCCGGTACCATGCGGCGAGGCCGAGGCTGGGCCGGAGAGGCTCATCAAGCGTATTTCCACGCGATCTGCCGGGAAGCGGTTGGCCGCCTCGACGGCCATGAGCCGGGAAACCTCAAAATCCAGTTCCATCACCAGCATCCCAGGTTTGATGGTCTTCATGTAGATGTCCTGGGCCCAGTCGGTAAACTGCGCGGCGAGTCTCATCGTGGCCAATTCCTCGGGATGTTTGATCTGCCTGAGTTCTACAAAGAGCGGGTTTACATTCACCGTCTCGATATCAGGCAGGTCCTCCTTAAGCCGGGTCAGAGCGGCACTACCTCCTTCCACTCCCAGCAGGCCAACCCTAATCCCCCGGCTGAGAAGCTTTCTGGCCAGTAACTTGGTCCACTGGCTGACGATATAGGTCCGGTTTTCCATCCGCATATGTTCGGTATAGATGTCGTAGTCCTTGACAAAAAGCGTACCCCGTTCGGAGGCCATGCGGAGATGGTGGGTGGACAGTTCATTCATGACTAGAAACGGATCGCCCTGGGCTGGAATGACCGCGGCCACCGGACGCTCCCAGGGAGCTACGTCCAGGTGGTAGCCGGAGACCAGGTAAAAGTTCTCCGGAGTCGTGACCGCTACGCCGGCCAGTCCGTTTTCGGCACAGTAGGCGCGGATCTTTTCATGCCGCCATTCAAAGACGGCTGGGCTCAAAAAGGCCATGAAAATCAGCTCCTTCTCAAAGTGTCAGGAATTGTAAGGCCAAAACAATAGGTGGGTTTCACTGCAAGGTTTCTCTATTCTCCATTACCCCGTGGCGGAGGCTCTGATCCGATCCTAATAGTGGAACCGCCGTGCTCCGGTCGCCTGCCCCCAGTGCGGCTGCGGCGACGGAGGCCGTGATCCCATCATAACCCGGGAATTGGCGCCAGCGGCTGACGGAACCGGCGGATTCGCAAAAGTCAGACCTTCAGCCGTGGGTCCCAAATATCCCGCAACCAGTCACCGACCAGGTTGATGCCCAGGGCGGCGATAGCCAGGGCTATTCCGGGGAAGGTGGCCAGCCACCAGGCATTCATCATGTAATCCCGACCGTCGGCCAGCATGAGCCCCCAGGAGACATCCGGGGGCTGGACGCCAAAGCCAAGAAAACTGATGGCCGCTTCCGCCACGATGAGTTGGGCTATCTGGAGCGATGAGACAATGATTATGGGCGTACTGACATTGGGTAAGACGTGGCGGAAGATGATATGCCAATCTGTTGATCCTCCCGCCCGCGCTGCCTCCACGTACTCCTTTTCCTTGACGGCCAGGACCTCACCGCGTACCAGCCGGGCATACATCACCCAGGTGGAGATTACCAGAGTAATAATGAGATTACGGAAGCCACCCCCCAGGATGGCGCTGATTACCAGGGCCAGGAGGATGAAGGGGAAACTGAGCTGGACATCCACCAGGCGCATGGCCGCCGTGTCTAACCAGCCGCCCCAGAAGCCTGAAAGCAATCCCACCACCGTTCCCAGAGCCCCAGCCACCACCACGGTGTAAACCCCGATGGCCAAAGAGATTCGGCTGCCGTAAAGGATGCGGGCCAGCACATCCCTCCCCAACTGATCGGTACCCAGGAGATGTCCGGGTGAGCCAGGAGGTAACAGGTTTTGAACCATATCCCCGACATCCGGCGGATAGGGGGTCAAGATTCCGGCTAATAGTGACGCCAAAAGTATTACCAGGACTATGACAAAACCCACCAGCCCGGCCTGGTGGCGAGACAAGCGGCGCCAGATTCGGGAAGGAGCCCGGGTAATCGCCCCGCCGGTTGCGGGGAGGGGTTCAGACATCGTCAGCACCTCTGCTGAGGGAACACTTGTTTTTTCTCCGGCGATGGTACCCACCGGCCCCATGGGCCCAGGCCAAAAATGGTGGGACAACGGGCCAGGAAACGGTACCGCAAATCGCGATCCACCAATCGCCTGCTGTAACTGTCATCCGTAATGGATCTGCGGGTTCACCCAGGCGTAGGCCAGGTCCACCAGCAGGTTCGTCAAGGAGATCAGAAGGGAGACCCAGAAGACCCCGGCCAGCACCAGCGGGAAGTCGCGGTTAAGCAAAGCCTGGACCAGTAATCTTCCTACTCCGGGCCAGGAGAAGACGGTCTCGGTTACCACCGCCCCTCCCAGGAGTTGACCCAACTGCAGGCCCACCAGGGTCAGGATGGGGATGAGGGCGTTTTTCAGGGCATGTTTATAAAGGACGTAGCGTTCGGCCAGGCCCTTGGCGCGACCCGTCCGCACATAATCTTGTGACAAGACGTCCAGCATCGTGGAACGGGTGATCCGGGCAAAGCGAGCGGCCGTATAAGCGGCCAGGGTCAGGGTGGGGAGGACTAACTGCTCCCAGGTCCCCCGTCCCCCGGTGGGGAACCACCCCAATCTTACGGAAAAGAGGATAATCCCCATTATCCCCAGCCAAAACCCCGGTACCGCCTGACCGGTGACCGTAATAATAATCCCGACGTAGTCGGTAAGGCTGTTCCGTCTGGCCGCGGATATGACCCCCACCGGGATGGCCGTCAAGAGAGAAACCAGCATGGCCCAACCGGTCAGCTCAAGGGTGGCCGGAAAGCGCTCCAGGAGCAGTTTCAGGGCCGGGACGCCATAGCGGAGCGACTCCCCGAAATCTCCCCGGGCCGCCCCGGCCACAAAGCGCAGATACTGTAACCAGATAGGCTGGTCAAACCCCAGCCGGTGTCTGACCTCGGCGATTTGTGCCGGCAAAGCATCCGTGGGCAAAAAGAGCTTCACCGGATCTCCCGTCAGATGTAACATTAAAAAGACGGCCGTCAACGAAAGAAAAACCACCACAATTGTTTCCAAAAGGCGTCGTGCCAGATAGCGGGTCATGCCGCACCTGCCTCACCCAAATTACGGAGGTGGGAAGTCGGAGGACGGAAGTTGGAATTAGGCAACAAGAAGCCAGAAGTTACAGCTTCCGGTTTTCGGTTTTCGACTCCGACCTCCACCCTCCAACTTCCTACCTCTGTTTTCAACCCCCGACCTCCGCCCTCTAACCTTTAACCTCCAACCTCTGCGTTTTTCAGCGGTCGCCCAAGGCTGTCCGGTTGGCGCCCGGACCTGGGGTAACTCCTCCGGGCTATTGCTATTTCCTGTAGGTGGCCCTCCACATCTCGATTTCTTCGTCGGCGCGCGGGGTGAAGTTAATCCGGTTGCTCACACCATACAGGTCCTCTTGCTGCCAGAGGAAGATCCACATGGCTTCGTCGTAAACCTTCTTTTGGATCGCGTCCCAGGCCGCCTTGCGCTTCACTGGATCCACAATGGGCCGGGCGTTATCGATCATCTTCTGTAGCTCGGGATCAGCGGCAAAACCGCTGTAGGTGCGATCCTTTACGGCCAGGTCACCGATGGTGCCTTCGGCATCCAGAGCCGGACCCCAGCCCAGAAGGAACATGTTACCGGTCTGTCGCTTAACGATTTTGTCCAGATGGGTTCCCCATTCGTTGTAGGTGATCTTAACTTCTATTCCGAGGTTCTTCTTCAATTCCGCGGCGATGGCCTGGGCCACTTCTTTGTCCATAGGATAGCGCCCCTGCGGGCTATCCATGGTCAGGGTCAGTTTCGTTGGGTCAACACCGGCTTCCTGGAAGAGGGCTTTGGCCTTGGCCACGTCAAAGGGGTAAGGCTTAAGGTCCTTGTTGACCTCGGGGTTAATGTTGGACAGCGCACCGGCCATGCGGTAGGCATGACCCTTCATGACGTACTTGATGATCCCGTCGACGTCGACACCATAGTTGAGAGCCTGCCGGATGCGTCGATCAGATAAGGGACCGGGTTTGAAATTGGTCAGGGCGATGTAGTTGACGCGAGAACTGGGGACGCTTTCCACCCTGGCTTTGCCGCTGCTATTGACCTGTTCCACCGCGGAGACCGGGATATTCTGGATGACATCAACTTCCCCGGCCAGGAGGGCGGAGAGCCGGGAAGAAAACTCCGGGATGGGGCGGAAGACCAGTTTTTCGATCAGGGGCTTGCCAGCCCAATAATCAGGGTTGGCCTCCAGTTCCAGTTTCTCATCCTTGGTCCAGCTGACGAACTTGTAGGGGCCAACACCGATGGGATGTTTGGCCAATTCGTCGATCCCCTTTTCCTTCAGTAACTTGGGCGGCATGGGCAGCAAGCCCTGCATGCGCAGGAGCAGGATCGGGCTGGGCTGTTTGGTGTGGAGAATAACGGTATAATCGTCTGGCGTTTCAATCTTATCAATCATCTCAAAGCGGGTATAATAGTGTGATTGCCAGCTCTTGTCGAGGATCTTTTCGATGGTTACCTTCACGGATTCAGACGTGAAGGGCTCACCATTATGAAACTTGACACCTTGCCTGAGTTTGAACTCCCAAGTCTTATCATCAAGGGCGCGCCAGGAAGTGGCTAGTTCCGGCGCCAAGGCGTAGGTTTTGGGATCACGGGTCAGGAGGGTATCATAGATATTGCGGATTTGCTGATAGGTGGTCATGTCAACGATCTTCATCGGTAGCAGGGTCCGCGTATCTGCTCCCAGGGCCACCACCACCGGTTTTTCGGCCGGGGCAGCGGTGCCGCCAGGGGCCTTACTGCTTGTACTCGATCCTCCACACCCGGCGGCAAGAAGAAGAACCGCCATGAGGAGCAGGGCCAGCAATCGTACGGTTCCTCGCCGCGGAATCAGTTCATTCATCGACAATATCCCCCTCTCGCAAATTAAAGATACCTGGTCTGGCCGCGCCACAAGCCGGCCTTTTGATGTTAAAGTTCTATTATTCTACGAGTTTTCGAGAAATCCTCCCGGTTCCTCGATAAGGAACTGAGTTTCATAGATTTCCTAGTCTAGAATGAAGAGCTTGCTTGTCGGCAGTTTGGCGACGACACATCGGAAGAGCACCGGCGATACCGGCAATACCGGTAATACCGGCAATGATGCCTTGGAAAGAGCGAATCCACTGTTGACATACGGGGATTTCCAGCAAGGCCAAGAAAAGGCCCTGGATGGATGTAAGCGTAAAATAGTCCCCACCTTTCAAATGGGCGGGGACTGTGTTAGGGTCTTATTTAGCGACGCGGCAGAATGGTTATGCTTGTGAGACCATAGATCGTTATAGTGGGCAGCTACGGACTGGGGCGGCCTTTGCCACCTGTGCCGGTTGGCGGGCTGCTGCGATCTGGGAGGCCTTGGAACGGCCGGGCAGGGAATGACAGATGCCAGCAAAGGCCCTGGGCCGGAGTGGAATGGCCCAGGGCCTCACCGTCTGCGAGGACAGATTCCATGGCCGCTCCCGCTGGTCATCCAGGTTAAGCCCTGGGGCACGGTTGCGGCAGGCCAGGGAAGGCCTATCTGATGGTTGTTGGTGAAGGCCTCGTGATGACCGGACGCGCGATCAGGCCCCACTCTAGAGTATCTACTCCTCTTTTATTTTGCTGACCCAACTCGCGTCAACGCCAACCTCTGCGCGTGAACTCAGGGCGTCGCAGCGATGATCTCCAGGGTCTGCTTGGCCGCCTGCAGGAGATCATTGGCATACTTATAGTTATGGATACCCTTGCTCTTGTCGTTGGTCACGAAGCTCCAGTTGGTATAGGCTTCGTCATATTTCTTGACCAGGTCGGCTTTGGCCGGATTGCTTCGAACGACGTCGATCTGGGCCTTGAGGTTGTCGAGCAGAGCCTTTACCGTCCCCAGGGATTTCTCGACAGTCGCCTGGTAGGCCTTGAGGTCGTCCTTAGACATCCGGGTGTGGCACTGCTGGCAGGCATTCACCGTCACCGGGCCGTGCTTGGTTTGCAGGGTTTCGTCCACCATGGGCTTGAACTCGTGATTGACGTGGGTGACGCCCTCGGTGTCCAACCCCTTCATGTGGCAGTCGGCACAGGTGACGACCTTGGCGTGGGGGGTGTCAGGTGCGCCGTAGCCACCCACTCCCAGGAACATCTCCTTTTGCGGATGGTGCACGTCCTTCCCGGCGGCCAGTTTGGCGCCCGCCGCCAAGTTTGCGGTGTGGCACTGAACACAGGTGTCCAGCGGGTTTTTCCGCAACTGGGCCTCTTCCTTCAGGTTATGCGGGTCGTGACAGACCACGCAGGTGATCCCCATGCGGTCATCCTTCAGAGCGCCCGTCTTAAAGTCGGTCAATTTGGGCACCGGCTGGCCTTTGGCCTTGGCCAGGAAAGCGGTGGCCGAATGGCAGGTGATGCAGAAATCCTTGTAGCCAGGGTTCTTTTCCAACTGTTCGGCAAAGAAGGTGGCATGGCCCATGGACTCCAGTTCCTTGGCCTGACCGCCGTGGCAGGAGGAGCAGACCTGGTCAGAAACCGCCACACTGATCTTTGCCTTATCGCCTCCACCAGCGACGTGCTGGGCTCCGGGACCGTGGCAGGACTCGCAGCTGATACCGAAATCGACGAAGGTCAGGTTAGACTTGTCGTAACCGGTGCTGTGGCATCTGGCACAGGCTGCCAGCCAGCTGGTGCCGCCCTTGTAGTCCACCCACTGGCGGGACTTCATGTCCCAGTAGGCATTGAGATACTTGAACTCCTTGGACAAGAACCGCTGGTTGGTCAGGCCTCCGACCACGAGGGCGGCATCTTCCGCCTTAAAGACCTTATTGGTCGCGAAGTTAGCAAAAGTGGCCCCTGGTTTGCTAACGGGCTGGACCATGCGACTGTGCATAGTCCCCGACCAGTTCTGGTGTTGCTCTCCGTGGCAGGTCTGGCAGGTATTGGGACCCAGGGCGTAATTCTTAAGGTTCTTGTAAGCGGTAGAACGGTCCAAGAGCTGATTGGCTTGGTTGAGCAGCAGGGCAGTCTCTCCTCGGGTAAGCGTCCGCCCGGGCTGCAGCTGACCTTGCGCGGGCAAGAGCCCTTTCTTGACGGCCAAGGCCACGTAAGGCCGCCGGTAGTCGCTAATGGCACCCTGATCGGTCAGACCAATGAGCGCGGCGGTGACCTCTTCGGCCTTGAGGGCTTTGGCCTCTTCCGCCCACCCCAGAGCCTTTACCAGTATTTCCGCGGCGGCCTCCTTTTCCAGTTCACCGTCTGGCTGGAAGGTCCGGTCACCAAAGCCCTGGATGAGGCCAGCCCGGTAAGCACCTTCCACATAGGGGTAGAAGAAGCTGGATGCCGGGTCACTTGGGCTAACGTCGCTGAAGGTAGCCAGGTAGGGTGAAACGCCCGGTAACTTCAAGGCGCGCATGGCCATGGTGACGAATTCGGCCCGGGTGATGCAGGCGTTCGGGAAAAAGCGACCGTCGCTGGTCCCCTTGACAATCCCGGCTTCATAGAGGGCATTGACAGCTTCCCTGGCCGCATGGCCCCTGGTGTCGGAGAAAATGGCCTTTTCCTCCGCTGGGGGCGGTGTTGACTGCGGGACAGGGGTCTTGGCAACGGCCGGTTTGTCTCCGGGGTCACCGGGGAAGGTCAGGGCCTTGATCTCTTCAAGGTTGCTGACGCCGTCACCGTCCGAATCCTTGCTTTCGACGGCCTGAAAGTCGTGTTGGACAGCCCCGAAGTCCCTACCGTAGGCGTTGAGGGAGAAATCGCTCGCATGGCAAAGGGTACAGGAGGCCAGTTTGCTCCCTTTGGCCCCAGGATACTTCTCCTCAAAGCTAGAGACATAACTCCCCTTGGCCAGGGTGACAGAGGACAGGACAAGGAGTAAGACCAGGCCCAGGACCAAAAGAGTTAGCGTAAGACGCCTCAACGGAACCCCTCCTTTCGGCAATGGTTCGAAATGGGTCTCTTGGTCCGCAATAACCCGCAACACTGGCTACGGCTAGCCTGTCATGGACCACCTCCTCCCTGCGATCAGGAAAGAGAGCCTCGGCAGATGGGGTTTTTGGCGGTCTCCTGGGACTTGGCGGATTCCCGGGTCGTCCTGGTTGTGGCCATAACTTTGGGAACGATGGAGGGCTCAAAAGGGGCCTTGGGCGAAGCTAGTGATGAAAAACACAATAACAGCCAACACACAAGTAATACGTATCGTTAAGCAAGACGTCCGATTTGCGGAAGGCCAAGGGCCTTCCAGGCCTCAGCAACTCTAACGCCCGTCCCCCGAAAACGCGGAGTAATTGTGAAATGCGGCTCTAGTCTTTAGAGTAGAATTGTTTTCCTCTATTGTCAAGAGGTTTATATAAAAATAGTTGTTCTTGAACTAAGGCTATATTCTGTGAACTTACGCGAAATCCTCTTGATAGCAGTCTTTCACCTCGGGCGAAGGGACCGGTCCTTAAAACTTCACTCCATAAGCCTTCAGCACCCACTTGGGCATCTCCATGCGTACCGTTTTCAGGGGATCAACCACCTGGCTGATCTGAAGATTCCCGGTGATGGATAAGAGCATCGCGACCTCATTGGGCGGGAGGGGAATCCTCCTCTTGATGAAAGCAAACATCTGCTGCAGGGCCGACTGGGAGGCTTCATCCAGGTCGGGGGCGGAGGCGATGGTATACCAGGCCTCGGCTGTCTCCAGAACCGGCCCGGGCTCGGCCTTGGCCTTGATCAGATCGACCTTGACGGTGACTTGTCCCGGGATTTCCACCCCACAGATGACCACCTCGCCGTCGCCCATCACCGCATGCAGATCACCGAGAGCCAAGAGCGCCCCAGGCGCAAAGACCGGCAGGTAGAGCCGGGCACCCTTGCCAATGAACCGGGTATCCATGTTCCCGCCGTGGGGTCCGGGGGTTCCACAAGGTACGGCTTGGCCGGCGGGAGCGGTGCCGATGACTCCGATCATGGGTCGGATGGGGATTTCGAGCTCACTATTGAAGATGACCTTCCCATTCACAATAGGGACGATCTTGGTCTCCGAGTGGGTGAGCTGTTCGCTTAAGGCGCCCAGGCCTGGGACGGCAATCATGGAGCCCTGTCCGGCAACCTCGATATCCAGGATTTCTACGGCCAGGGTATCTCCCGGCTCGGCACCATTGACGGCGACAGGCCCGGTGGCCGGGTTGATGGTGGCCCAGCCCACGCTGGCGAAAAGGTCCGTTTCCTTTTGGATTTGGTTGCTGAAACAGTCTTTGGTCAGGAAGACCAGGGTTTCCCCCGGATCGGCTGTGGCCGCGGGCGGGTTTTCCCGGCTCAGGGCATAAACGACCTGGTTGGCTTCGATCCTTTTCAAGGCTCACACCTCCGCAAAAACGTAGTTCGTCAGCACTCTCCTAGGGATTCTTCGCCCGGCGGTAAAACCCTTCTCGGTGAAAAAATAGGTCCGACCACCGGGCCTTTTGGGACGCCGACGCCAGGGTCGATTCCCCATTGATGCTCCAGGGATTGGAGTGGCCGACTTGAGTACGCTGCACCACGAGAATATCCCGCCAGACCTCTACCCCATTAGCAGGAAATGGCGTAATACACAGGCAGAAAGGATTACGGTGGAACTATCTTAATGTAATCTCGATGGCCAGTTGGAGGGCCCTGACTACCAGATCCAGGCTCATGCTGGGTTGTCCCGGTTTTTTGGCGGCCTGCTCCGGCAGGAGGGGGATATGGATAAAACCGGCCGGCAGCGAAAGCCCCTCTTTGGCCAGGTAATGCATGAGACCGTAGAAGAGGTGGTTGCAGACGTAGGTGCCCGCAGAGTTGGAGACGGCCGCGGGAATGCCAGATTCCTGAAGTGCTCTCACAATAGCTTTGATGGGCAAGGTCGACCAATAAGCCACTGGTCCTTTGGGGTCAATGGGTTGATCCTCCGGGCGGTTCCCGGCGTTATCGGCCATCCGGGCATCGTTGACGTTGATGGCCACCCGCTCCAGGCTGATGTGGGCCCGTCCGCCAGCCTGACCAACGGAGATCACTGCATCGGGTTTTTCTTCTTCGATGGCCGCCGCTAGAGTGGCAATGGCCTCGCCAAAGACCACTGGAATCGCCCGGGTCACCACCAGGGCCTCACCCTGGGTCCAGCCGGTCAGCTTCCTGCTGGCCTCCAGGGCCGGGTTAACATCGTCGCCGCCAAAGGGCTCAAAACCGGTGAGGAGGACTTTCTTCAAAGTGGATCTCTCCTTTCGTTAGCCACCAAAGGATTCTTCGTGGCCAAAAAAAATCCTCCTTTCACCCGGGAGTAAAAAAGGAATAAGGCCCCCGCCGCTGGCGAGGGCCTAAGAGACCGCTTGAAAAAACCCATCTGCTGTGTCGCTAGCTGCAGGAGTGGAAAAGAAGTGGGAGATTAGAAGCCGGGAGTGTTCTTTACCCCTCGATGGGTACCCGCCGGGTCTTGGCTCCTTCGGCTTTGGGTAGACGGACCTCCAGGAGGCCGTTCTTGTAGCTGGCCTTGACCTCTTCGGCCTTTACCGGCACGTTGACATTGAAAGCCCGGTAGAAGGAGCCGTAACTGGATTCGACGAGCAGGTAGTTGGTATCCTTATCCTCTTTTTCTTGCTGGCGCTGCCCGCGGAGGATCAGTTGGTCGCTGGTGGCCAGGATCTCGATTTCGTCGGTCTTCAGCCCTGGCAGCTCGGCCCGGAAGATGAGCTCCTTTTCCGTTTCGGCGACGTTCACCGGGAAGGAAAAGAACGCCTCCGACTCGCTGTTAGGCCAGGCCAGGGGACCAAAGGTACGGTTGAACAAGCGATCGAAGAGGTTTACCACGGACGGACCAGAGAAGGGTTCCCATTTCATCAGAGTCATTTTTCGCTCCTCCTTTTTGTTGGAAGACCGCTGGTCGCTCAACCAAACCATCGGGAGGCGACTGTTTTCCTGAATACCTGGGGTTAGGTTGGCAGGAGCGCAGTCCACCTCTCTCCGGTCGCAGGTCGGGGAGGGAGACTCACCTTTGGGGTTTCGCCAGGCCCGAGCTGGTTGGCGTCCTGGTTCGGCCTCTCCTTTTGTTTCTACCAAGAATATAAAACGGGGGTGCACCGGGGCACAAGCCCGATCTGACTTTGACTATCTTTGACCTTAGCTATTGGAGGGCAAGGACTGGATTCATCCGGCGCACTCGCATTTTCTCACCATCTTTCGGCCTCTTTTGGGCTCTGTCGTCATGAGCGATTATTGAGGTCGCCTCAAGAGAAGGAGGGGCTTCTCAGATGCCGTTGGGGTCCCGGACGAGGGCGCGTCGCTCAGCTGATTTCCTTTTCTGTGAGGCAGTGCTATAATTGGGTGACAGGCTTATCCTCTCGCCGGAGTTCTTGAGAACCGTCGGAAAGAGCAAAGGAGGAAGAGTAAGCCGGCTGTCTTTGACACTCGCCTACAAGGGGGTCCGCGGTTGGATTTTCAAATGGAAGATGGCCTCATCAGCGCGATCGCCCGGGAATTGAACTTGAGGGAAACCCAGGTGGCCCGGACGGCCGAGCTCCTGGACCAGGAAAACACCATCCCCTTCATCGCCCGCTATCGCAAGGAGATGACGGGGGAGTTGGACGAAACCGTTCTCAGGCAGATCCAGGAACGGCTCACTTATCTCCGCAACTTGCGGCAACGCCAAGCCGAGGTCATCCGCCTGATCGGGGAATTGGGCAAACTCAGCGCGGAACTGGAGAACAAAATTCGGAGGGCCGTCACCTTACAGGAAGTGGAGGACCTCTACCGGCCTTACCGCCCCAAGCGGAGGACCCGGGCCACCATTGCTCGGGAGCGGGGTCTGGAGCCCTTGGCCCGGTTGCTCTGGGCTCAGGAAATAATCGTGGGAGACCTCCTGGAGTTGGCCCGCCCTTACGTCAACCCGGAACTGGGGGTTGATTCTCCCGAGACGGCCTTGGAGGGAGCCCGAGATATTGTGGCGGAAGAGATCTCCGACAATGCCGAGGTCAGGAAGATCCTGCGGGAGGTCGCCCAGAGCGAGGGTTCCATCGCAGCTACGGCTTTGAAGCCAGGGGAAAGCTCGCCTTATGAAATCTATTATGATTTCCGGCATCCCCTGAAAACCCTAAAACCCCACCAGGTCTTGGCCCTGAACCGGGGCGAGAAGGAGGAGTTCCTCAACGTCAAGATTCAGATAGCCGATAACCTGGCCTTAGAGGCTGTCCGGCCGCTAATAATAAAGAATTCACAGGCCATTACGGCCCCGCCTCTGGAGGAAGCCCTTGCGGACAGCTATCGCCGCCTGATCATCCCCTCCCTTGAGCGGGAAATCCGCGCAGCCCTGACCGAGGCGGCAGAAGACCAGGCCATCCGGGTTTTTGCCGCCAATCTTCGCCCGCTGCTGCTGCAGCCGCCGGTGAAAGGCAAGGTGGTAATGGGGATAGACCCGGCCTACCGGACGGGTTGCAAGGTCGCCGTCATTGATGACACCGGGAAGCTCCTGCAAGTGCTGGTGGTCTATCCGACGCCGCCTCAGGACCGGGTGGAAGAGGCCAAGGCTGCTCTAAAAGCCCTGATCCAGAAACACCGGGTCGATCTGATCGCCATTGGCAACGGGACGGCTTCCCGGGAGACAGAGACCTTTGTAGCCGAGATGATCAAGGAATTGCCCCGGCCCGTTCCCTACACCATCGTCAGTGAGGCGGGCGCCTCGGTCTATTCCGCTTCTGAGGTGGCCAGAGAGGAGTTCCCCGATCTGGAGGCGTCGGAGCGCAGTGCTGCCTCCATTGCCCGCCGTCTGCAGGACCCCCTGTCCGAATTGGTCAAGATTGATCCTAAGTCCCTGGGGGTGGGACAGTACCAGCATGATGTGGACCAAAAGAAGCTGGGAGAAAAGCTGGGAGAAGTGGTGGAATCGGCGGTCAACACGGTCGGCGTCGATCTGAATACGGCCTCGGTTTCCTTACTAAAATACGTTTCTGGGCTACGACCGGCGGTGGCCAGAGCCATTGTGGCCTACCGGGAGGCCAAAGGCCGTTTCTCTTCCCGCGAAGAGCTGCGGGCGGTCAGCGGACTGGGAGAGAAGACCTTCACCCAGGCAGCTGGGTTTCTGCGTCTCCCAGGAGCCCCCAATCCCCTGGACCACACGGCCATCCATCCGGAATCCTATGCCGCTGCCCATCGCCTTCTGGAGAAGGCTGGGGTACCGCTGGAAAAACTAAGCCAGGGGGGCATTTTGAAGCTTCGCCAGTTCCTGTCCCGCAGCGACCTGGTGAAACTGGCGATGGAGATTGGTGCTGGGATTCCGACTTTGCAGGATATCATCGAGAACCTCGAAAAACCCGGCCGCGACCCGCGGGAGGACCTGCCGGGGGCCGTCTTCCGGAGCGATGTCTTGAGGATGGAGGACCTGAAGCCCGGGATGATCCTGCGCGGCGTGGTTCGCAATGCCGTGGATTTCGGTGCTTTTGTGGACATCGGCGTCAAGCAGGACGGTCTGGTACATATCTCGGAACTGAAAGAGGGCTTCGTCCGTCATCCTACCGACGTGGTCGCGGTGGGGCAGGCGGTTAACGTCAAGGTGCTTTCCGTGGACCCGGTCCGCAGCCGCATTGCCCTATCCATGCGCGGGGTTAACCAGGCGGCGCAGTAGCGGGTGTTATGTGGCGGGCACAAACCCGCCGGAGGGCGCGTCAGCGCCGCCGGGGGGTCTGGGGGAGGGACTACCCCAGGCATTAGGGGGTGCTCAGGCACCGCAGGTGCCGCCGAAGGGAGGCGTACCCCCCTAGCGCGGGCGGGCGGGAGCCCGCCTAACACGCAGATGGGTGTTTTTCAGCGGTCTCCTAGGAGACAGTTGACGAACTGCGGTTTCAGTGGTCAGCCCAGCCAGGTGATGGTTAGGACGAGACTGCTCAAAAATGCCCAGATGCTAGGAGCGACAAGGCTCCGAGGCGAGGCGTACTAAGTGGTACGTTGAGCGAGGAGCCGCCGGAGCGACACCGCAGATGGGTGTTTTTCAGCAGTCTCCTGGGAGGTGGAGTCATGGGTTTCTTTGATCTAGCCGCTCCCTTTTATGATCGGATCCTCCACCGGGCCCAAAGCCACCAATTGCGGTATGTGGCCCGGTTCTTGTCCCCCCGTCCGGGGGAGAAGATCCTGGATGTGGGGGCGGGGACCGGGGTCTTGCTGGCCCAGCTCCATGGACAGGGGGCACAGGTGACGGGGTTGGATCGGTCTTCCGCTATGCTGCGGGAGGCGGAAAAGGCTTGCCCGGGATGCCAGTTGGTCTTGGGTGAGGCCACCGCTATGCCCTTCCCGGACGGGAGTTTTGATGCGGTTGCCTGCGTAGATGCCCTCCACCATTTCCCGGTGAGGGAAAAGGCTCTTTCCGAGATGATTCGGGTCCTGAAGGAGGGCGGCCGCCTGGCCATTCTGGATCTGGAGCGTCGCCACTGGCTCACCCGTCTTATCCAGAGCGGCGAATGGCTGTTGGCAGAACGGTCTCATTTCTATTCGGCTGAGGAACTGGCGGCCTGGCTTACGCACCGGGGAGTGGAATGTGAAGTGGAGCCGATTTCCCCGGTGGAGTACCTGATTAAGGGGCGAAAGAAGTCCTGAAAACGGTAGGTTTCCCGGCGCCGGCACTCTCCTGGAAACAGCGAGGTCTTATGGACAACCCTCCGACGCTATCACCCCGCCTGAAGGCTTTGGCCGATTTGGTCCCTGTGGGGAAAACCGTGGCGGATATCGGGACGGACCATGCCGCCCTGCCCATCTACCTGGTGGAGCTGGGTCTGATCTCCGCGGCCGTGGCCACAGAGAAGGCAGCCGGCCCTTACCGGGTGGCGCTGACCCAGGTTCAGAAGAGCGGGGTGGCCCATCGGATTGCGGTGCGGTTGGGCGATGGTCTGACCCCACTGGAGGAGGGCGAGGCCGAGGTCATAGTTCTGGCCGGGATGGGTGCCGGTACCATCATCAGTATCCTGGAAGGGGATCCGGGGAAGTCGTCTTCCGCCGATCGTATCCTGGCCCAGCCCATGGCCGGGAGTGAGAAGTTGCGGGCTTGGATCCGGGAAAAGGGCTGCCTCCTGAACGAGGAGATTGTCCGCGAGGGCGGTCGGCTTTACGAAATCGAGGTTTTCCGAACTGGGCGGGCGAATGAGGTTTTTCCAGCCATGGCCTGGGCTCGGTCTCTGCCGCCCGAGTGGCGCACCGGGGCCGGAATGGCGCTCATTTTCGGACTGGGGCCAATCCTCCTGGCCAAAAGGCATCCCCTCTTTCCGGCACTCCTGGAGGAAAAGATCCGGCAGTGGGAAAGGATTCTAACCGTCCTGGAAAAGGGTCGGGGTGGAAAGATCGGGCAGAAGAAGGAAGAGCTGCTGAGCAGGCTTCAGTTGGCCCGGCGCCTGCACAACTGTTGGAGCGAGGAAACCCCAGTTCGTTAGCCGTCTCCTCGGGCTGCTCAGAGGTGTGATTCTTTGGAGGTGCAGTATGGTCCGGGTGGAAACCATCATTAACCTCATGGAAGACCTGGCACCGCGGCGCCGGGCGATGGAATGGGACAATGTGGGCCTACAGACCGGACACCCTGCCTGGGAGGTCAAAAGGATCATGGTGGCCTTGGACGCCAGCGAGGCCGCCATCGCCCAGGCCGAGGCGTCCGGATGTCAGCTTCTCCTGGTTCACCATCCCCTGATCTTTAAGCCGCAAAGCCACCTGCGGGAGGATCTGCCCCTGGGACGGAAGCTGGCCCGCCTGGTAGGGGCCAGGATCGCCCTCTATGTGGCCCACACCAACCTTGACGTGGCCGAGGGGGGAGTCAGTGACGTCCTGGCCCGGCGCCTGGGCCTGGTGGATCTCGAGGTCCTTTCCGCCATGGCTGAGGAAGGTTATTACAAACTGGTGGTATTTGTTCCCCAGGGGCACGAGGAGAAGGTGCGGCAAGCCCTGGCCGAAGCCGGGGCCGGTTGGATCGGGAATTACAGTCATTGCACCTTTCAGACGGCGGGGACGGGGACCTTCAAACCCCTGGAGGGGGCCAATCCCTTCCTGGGAGAGGTGGGAACACTGGAATATGCCCAGGAATACCGCCTGGAGACAATCCTGCCGAAAAACATCTCAGCCCGGGTGATCCGGGCCATGCTCCGGGCTCATCCCTACGAAGAGGCAGCCTACGACCTCTTTCCCCTGGCCAACGAGGGGCGACCCTACGGACTGGGACGAGTGGGAAGACTGGAGAATTCGTTAACCCTGGCGGAACTGGCCCAAAAGATTCGCACAGCCCTGGGAGCCAGGACCCTCCGGGTGGTGGGGGACGGAAGAAGATCTATCACCCGGGTGGCTGTCCTGGGAGGTAGCGGAGAGGATTTCGTCGATAAGGCCCTCTTTGCCGGTGCCGACGTCCTGGTAACAGGCGATGTGGGCTACCATCGCGCCCGCGAGGCTCAGGATAAGGGTCTGGCCGTCATCGATGCCGGCCACTGGGCGACGGAGGCCCCCGTAGTCTCATTCCTGGCGGGATGGTTGCGACAGCGGCTGCTGGGGCTGAAAGAAACGGTGGAGGTACTGACTTGGGAGAAGTGCGAGGACCCTTTCACAGACCTTACGGGGTCACGGGGAGAGTCGGGGACCGGTGAAAACGCGCCCGTTCTTCCGCCGGGCTCCGGTGGGGCTACAGGGGAGCAACGGTTCCCCACTCTGGTCCTTCACACCGACGGCGCTTCCCGCGGCAACCCCGGCCCGGCCGGGATCGGTGTTTTGATTCAAGACCAGGAAGGAAACATAATAAAAGAAATCGGCGAGTTTGTAGGCCAGACCACCAACAATGCCGCCGAGTACCAGGCTCTGATCCGGGGACTCCGGGAAGCTCATTCTCTAGGGGCTCGGGTGGTGGAGGCCTTGGCCGATAGCGAGCTCATGGTCCGCCAGGTCAAGGGGGAGTATCGTGTTACAAATCAGGGTCTGTCCGCCCTCTGCGGCGAGGTCAGAGATTTGATCCGCGGCTTGGACCGCTTCTCTATTAGGCATATTCCCCGAGAAAAGAACGCTCAGGCGGATCGGCTGGCCAATCAGGGGATCGATCGGGGCCAAAACAAGGAATAGACCAAGGCGGCCCCAAAAAAACATCTCTTGACGCAACAAGACTGGTCCGCCGCCAAGGACGGTGCTAACTGGCCAAGGCGGTCCCCCAAGAACGTCTCTAACAGCTACTTACCTCCGGTTCGTTACTTCGACGTTTATAGCGGCAATAAAAAGGGCGTTAAAGAATATCTTTTGCGAAAATTGTCCGGGGGATTGACGGAACTAATCCCCCGGTGTTATTATCATTTCGTTATTTAGCACAGTAGCACTTTAGCGCAGAAAAGTACAGGGAGAACAAGCACCAGGGAGAACAAGCACCATGGAAGGTTACATGACCCGTCTTCCGGGCGGGGTGCAGGACCGCTTGGCCGGGGAGGCGCGGGCTTTGAGGGCGGCCCAGGAACGTCTCTTGCTTCTCTTTACTACCTGGGGTTACCAGGAGATAGCCACCCCTACCTTTGAGTTCCTGGAGGTCTTCGATGATGGCCGGGGTTTTCCCCGGGAAAACCTCTACAAGTTTTTTGATCAGAGAGGGCGGATTCTGGCTCTGCGACCAGACATGACTATGCCGGTGGCTCGTCTGGTGGCCACCCGGCTGCAGGATGAGACCATGCCCCTTCGCCTGGCCTATGCCGCCGCTGTCTACCGGCAAAACGGGGAAGGTCGCGGGGAAAGTCATGAAATCCATCAGGCCGGAGGCGAGCTCATCGGTCTGGCCCCCCCCTGGGGGGATGCGGAAATCCTCTGCCTGGCCCGGGAGGCCTGCCAGACCCTGGAGATGGAAGATTATTACATCAGCCTGGGTCATGTGGGCTTTTTTGCCGGATTGGCCGAGGAAGCGGCCCTGACCGAAAAGGAGATGGTCGTCCTCAAGGATTCCCTGTCCAGCCGGGACTTTGTCAGTTATGCCAGTCAGTTGGAGACGATGAAAAGATCCGGCCGACGAATCGGCCCGTTAAGTGAGCTGCCTTTCCTGCGGGGGCGGCCGGAAGAGGTGCTCAAGAGAGCCGGGGATGGTTGTGGGAATTCGAAGGCGCGTCAGGCTCTGGAGGAAGTGCGCGGGATCTGGGAAGCCATGCGCACCTTCGACCCTGAAGTTCGGCTCCTGCTGGATCTTGGCCTCCTTCGCCGGCCAGCCTATTACACGGGAGCCGTCTTTGAGGGGTACGCTCCTAGCTTGGGGCGACCGATTCTGGGCGGCGGCCGCTATGACCAGCTTCTTTCCTCGTTTGGCTTAGAACGCCCGGCCGTAGGTTTCGGGCTCATTCTGGATGACCTCTTGCCCAGGCTGGTCCAGCCGGCCGACCTGGCTCTGAATTATCTCCTGGTGGCTGCCTCCGCTCAGTCGGCGCAGGCGCAGCGCCGGGCCCGTTCCCTGCGGGAGAAGGGTTACTCGGTAGTGGTCCACATTGCCACCTCCCGTTTTGTGGGAAACGACGCCGGCTTCCTCTCTGATGAACTGACGAGTTTGATCAAAGCCCGCCGTCCGGAAAAGGTCCTCTACCTTGAGGAAAGCGGCATCAGGGATCTGTCCGGACTCTGGACCAAAAGCCGCTCTCCTGGGAAAGTCGGGGGTGAGCGTCAGGCCCCGGCCGCGGCCGATGGGATCCATTAAAGGGAGGCAGAAATGGACTTCATCACCATTGCCCTTCCCAAGGGGAAGCTTTTTCCGGAGACCGTTGCTCTTTTGAAGAAAGCCGGGCTGATCAGCCGCAAGAGCGATTACCAAGAGGACTCCCGTCAGCTGCTTTTGACCGAGGAAGATTCTGGCGCGCGTCTGATCCTGGCGCGTCCCTCCGATGTACCGGTTTATGTTGAGCATGGGGCCGCAGATCTTGGGATCGTGGGGAAAGATGTCCTCTTGGAAGAGCGCCCGGCCGTAATTGAGCTTTTGGACCTGGGACTGGGACCCTGTCATTTTGCCATGGCGGTACCGGCGGAAAAGGCGGGAGCCTTCCCACCGACCTTGGGACGGCTGAAAGTGGCCACCAAGTTCCCGCGGGTAACAGAAGCCTATTTAGCCAAGAGACGGCTCTCCGCCGAGATCATCTACCTTCGGGGTGCCGTGGAACTGGCTCCCCAAGTTGGCTTGGCCCAGGCCATTTTGGACCTGGTTTCCACCGGCCGAACGCTAAGGGAAAATGGTCTGGTGGAAGTGGAACGGGTGGCTGATTCCGCCGCCCGGCTCATCGCCAACGAGGCCAGTTTCCTCCTGAAAAAGGACAAGCTGGAGAAGGCGGTGGAGGCGATAAAACAAGCGTTGCTCTTTAGTACCGGCCCCTCACAACTCTAAGCATTGTTAAGTCTGGAGGAACGGTAACCTATTCTTTGTGAGGTAACCGATCATGCTGAGAAAATTGTCACCGGAGGAATTCGAACAAGAGTTGCGGGTCAAAGGGATGGATCCTTTCCCCGCCGACCTGGAAGAGAAGGTAAGGGGGATCCTGGACCAGGTGAAAAAAGGCGGGGATGCTGCTCTGGTGGAGTATACCCGGCAGTTTGACCACGTCCAACTGACCCCAAAGGAACTGGAGGTAAGCCAGGCGGAAGCGAAGAGAGCCTGGGGTGAACTTCCTCTACCTTTGGTCAGGGCCCTGGAAAGAGCCCTGGAAAGGATTGGGGTCTACCACCAGCAGGAACCCATCGGCGGCTGGCAGTACCGGGATGACCAGGGGAGCCTCATGGGCCAGTTGGTCCGGCCCCTGGACCGGGTGGGAATCTATGTGCCCGGAGGAAGGGCCCCGCTGGTCTCCACGGTTCTTATGACGGTGGTGCCGGCGCGCCTGGCTGGGGTGAGAGAGATCATTCTTTGTACACCGCCCGGGGCGGACGGGCGCCCGGATGCTCACCTTCTGGCGGCGGCCTGGCGGGCCGGGGCGGATCGGATCTTTGCCGTTGGCGGGGCCCAGGCCATCGCGGCCATGGCCTACGGTACTGAGACCATACCTAAGGTCGACAAAATTGCCGGGCCCGGTAATGCCTATGTCACCCTGGCCAAAAGGCTGGTCTTCGGTCAAGTGGGGATTGACCTGCTGGCCGGACCAAGCGAAGTGGCCATTCTAGCCGATGAAACGGCCCGGGCTGAGGAAGTCGCGGCCGACCTCATCGCCCAGGCGGAGCACGATCCTTTGGCGAGAGCTGTCTTCATTACCACCTCAGCCAGGCTGATGGAGGAAGTTGAGGAAAGTTTGTCGGCCCGGGTGAACGGACTGGCGCGGCGGGAAGTTGTCCAGGCCGCCCTGGCCGGCGGCAGTGCGGCCATCCTGGTACCTGATCTGGAGGCCGGGGTGGCCCTGGCCAATCTGATGGCTCCCGAGCACCTGGAGATTATTACGGAAAGCCCTGGGGAGGTCGTGGGACGGGTCCGGAGGGCCGGAGCGATCTTCTTGGGGAGATTCAGTCCTGAGGCCCTGGGGGACTACTTGGCCGGCCCGAGCCACGTCCTCCCCACCGGCGGGACTGCCCGCTTTTCTTCGGTTCTCTCGGTAGGCGACTTTGTGCGGAGGATCAGCCTCATCGCCGCAACGCCGGAGACCTTTCGCCAGGACGCACGCTGGGCGGCCACTTTGGCCGACCTGGAGGGGCTCACCGGTCATGCGGCGGCCTTGCGTGTCCGTTTACAGAATGAAGTATCTTCGAAGCCAGATCAAGTGCTCCGCGAGGCCGCCGGGGGTCGGGAGGGAAGCTTCTCCAAGCCGGCGGCGGGATTGGATAAGGGATTTTCCGGCGGGGCTCGTCCTTTGACTAATAGTGCGGTTGGGGCAGGTCACAATGGCGACGCCGGGACGACCGGGCGGCCGGTGATGTTGAGCCAGTTTTCCGCGCAGTTCGCCAGGGGCGCGCGCCTCATACACCGACAGGACCTCCGCCGGGCGGAAATCGCCCGGCGGACAAAAGAAACAGAAGTGGTATTGCGGCTGGATTTAGATGGCCAGGGCCGGACGGAGATCCAGACGGGGCTTCCCTTCTTTGATCACCTCCTGGCGCAGATTGGACGCCATGCCGGCTTTGAATTGGAGATCCGGGCCAGGGGAGATCTGGGAGTGGACCAGCACCACCTGGTCGAGGATGTCGGCCTTTGCCTGGGGGACGCCCTCAACCAGGCCCTGGGGTCCAAAGCGGGGGTAAACCGGTATGGACACAGTTTACTCCCGATGGATGAGGCTCTGGTTTTGGCGGCCGTTGACCTCAGCGGGCGGCCCCACCTGGCCTATGAGGCTCGGTTTGGGGCGAAGCGGGTGGGAGCTTTCGATCTGGACCTGGTGGAGGAATTCTGGCGAGCCGTGGCGGCCAGCGGCCGCCTGACGATTCACCTAAGACTCCTGGCCGGGAAGAACGCCCACCACATGGTGGAAAGCCTCTTCAAAGGGGCCGGGCGGGCCCTGGGGCAGGCCGCTCGCCGGGAGCTGGGGGAAAGGGGAATACCGTCGACTAAGGGGACCTTATAGTGTGTCAGGCTGACATGACAGCCACCCCGACCCCCGCTGGAGCGACGTTTTCACTTTGTTGCGCCGCCGCAGGCGCATGAGAGCGCCGGCACGAGACAGCAGATGGGTGTTTTTCAGCGGTCTCTTAGGAGGAACAAGCGGTGCTGACCATTGTTAACTACGGGATGGGTAATCTGCGCAGCGTCGAGAAAGCCTTCGGGAGCCTGGGGGTCCCGACCAAGCTGACCTCGGATCCAGAAGAGGTAGAGAAGGCCACCGCCCTGGTGGTGCCCGGTGTCGGGGCTTTCGGCCAGGCCATGCAGAATCTGAGAGAAGGCGGGCTCATTCCGGTAATCAGAGCGGCGGCCGAAAAAGGGAAACCAATCCTGGGCATTTGCCTGGGTATGCAGATCCTCTTTGAGACTGGGGAGGAGTCCCCCGGGGTCCAGGGGCTGGGAATCCTGGCCGGTACGGCTCCCCGGCTTCCTGACTCCAAAGTATCCAGTGCTGATCCGGGAAGATTTCCAGGTACCATTTTCTCTGAAGAAAGGGGACTTGCCTCCTCCGCGCCCTCTGGTACTCTGGAGCGAATTAAGATCCCCCACGTGGGTTGGAACCAGATCCGGCTCTTGGCGCCGGATCCCCTCTTTGAGGGAATATCCGATGGGACTTTCTTTTACTTTGTCCATTCCTACATCGTTCGCCCGGCGGACCCCACCCTGGTTAAGGCGGTCTGCCGTTATGGGAGCGATTTTCCGGCCATCCTGCGTTCCGACGACGTGGTGGCCTGCCAGTTTCACCCGGAAAAGAGCGGGGCGGCCGGGCTGATCTTGTTGAGAAACCTTATTCAAATCTTCAAGTTGAACCGGGGAGGCTAGCTGATAAGTAGCTTTGGAGGTATGAGGATGCAGGTCTTTGCAGCCATCGATCTCTACCACGGTGAGGTGGTACGTCTCTATCAAGGGGATTTCCAACAAGAGACCCTCTATTCTTCCAACCCGGCCGAGGTGGCCAGACGCTGGGAAGCCGCCGGAGCGAGTTGGCTCCATGTGGTGGACCTGGATGGAGCCAGATCCGGCCGTCCGCAAAACATCCCGGCCCTGAGGCAAATCCTTCAGACCGTGAGGGTTCCGGTTCAAGTGGGGGGGGGGCTGCGCCGGCCGGAGGACCTCCGCCAGGTTTTCGAGCTGGGGGTGACCAGGGTCATTTTGGGAACCGCGGCTTTGGAAGGGGATTTTCTGTCGCGTTGCCTCGCCGTCTGGGGACCGGAACGGGTCCGGGCCTCTCTGGATATTAGGGATGGGAAAGTGTTCAGCGCCGGATGGCAGGAGGGAAAGGAGATCCCCCTGGCCGTGGCGACCGCACGCTTTTTGGAGGCTGGACTGAAAGAAATGATTGTGACAGACGTCGGACGGGACGGAACCCTCCAGGGGCCCAACATACCTTTGCTCCGTTTGGTGCTAGAGACGGGCATCTCCGTGATTGCGGCCGGAGGGGTTTCGTCTCTGGAGGACTTACGCAGCCTTAAGGAACTGGAACCGGAGGGGTTGACCGGGGCGATTATTGGCAAGGCCCTCTATGATGGTCGGGTCGATCTCCGGGAAGCCATTGTCACTCTCGCCGCTTCATAGTAACTCTCCAACCTCCAACTTCCGGCTTCCAACCCCTGTCCTTTGAAGGAGTGGACTGAACTTGCTGGCCAAAAGAGTCATCCCTTGCCTGGACGTCAAAGACGGGCGGGTGGTCAAGGGCGTTAATTTTCGGGGACTGCGCGACGCCGGGGACCCGGTGGAACTGGCCGGTCATTATGACCGGGAGGGGGCGGACGAGCTGGTCTTCCTGGATATCACCGCCTCGCGCGAGGGCAGAAAGACGATGTTGGAGATTGCCGAAAAAACGGCGGAAAGGATCTTCATCCCCTTCACCATCGGCGGTGGTATCAGTACTCTGGATGACATCGCCGCCTTGCTGCGGGCGGGGGCAGATAAGGTCTCCATTAACTCGGCCGCGGTGCGCGACCCCGACTTGATCCGCCGGGCCGCCGACCGCTTCGGGAGCCAGTGTATTGTCGTGGCCATTGACGCCCGGCGCCGGGGCAACCCGGTCTCCTGGGAGGTCTACACCCACGGAGGGAGTATACCGGCGGGCCTCGATGCGATCCAATGGGCGGTGAAGGCGGAAGGTTTGGGAGCGGGGGAGATCCTCTTGACCAGCATGGATGCCGATGGTACCACCGGGGGGTACGATATCGAACTTACCCGCCGGGTGGCCGAGGGGGCCGGGATTCCCGTCATCGCCTCCGGCGGGGCCGGCGGTCCCGCCGACATGGCCAGGGTCTTACAAGATGGCCGGGCGGACGCGGCCCTGGCGGCCTCCCTTTTCCATTATGGGTGGTACTCGCTGTTGGAAGTGAAAAGGGACCTGGCGCGAAGGGGGATAAGGGTCAGGTTATGATATCCTTGCCAGATGCCCATACCGCCCTTAACGGCCCCACGAAGGAATGAAACAGCAGCAGTATGGCGACGCTCGGGCGTTGCCGGCGGAGCGCTTTCACCGAGATAGGCACCGTATCCGGCGAAACGAGGCCCGAAGTATGGACGACGACGTGGATGTCGTCGAGCGGCGATCTCTATGGACGGAGAGTTGGCCGCGGTGCCGGACGGAGGGCTGAAGCTGAGGCGCGATACGGTCGGCGCAGGTGATCCAAAGCGAGGACGGCAACGCCCGAGCGTCGCCCTGGCAGTAGCTGGTTCGTTCCAATGTAGTAACACTTCGTTGATGGGAGGAATCCTTCTTGACTCTGGCTAGCGACCTATCGAGATTAGAATTTGGGGATCAGGGTCTTATCCCGGCCATCATCCAGGACGCCAGGAGCGGGGATGTCCTAACCCTGGCTTACATGAATCAGGAGTCTCTGGAAAGGACCCTGGAGACGGGCTATACCTGGTTCTGGAGCCGGTCGCGCGGCCAGCTCTGGAACAAGGGGGCGACCTCAGGCCATGTCCAAAGGGTGCGCCGGATCCAGTATGATTGTGACGCCGACGCTCTGTTGGTAAAGGTAGATCAGTCCGGGTTGGCTTGCCACAAGGGCTTCTGGTCCTGCTTTCACCATGACCTTTTCGCCAGTGACGCCAGCCCCCGGCCAGCCCCGGTCGGTCCCGATGATGACGATAGGGAGTATGGTTCTGTCCCGTCTAGCGTCCCCTCTACGGATCAAGATCAGCGCCTCTCTGGCCCCCCCTCCGACATCCTTCAGGAGATCGCCGCCGTCCTTCATTCCCGTCGGACCCAGCCGCAAGAGGGGTCATACACTTCGAATCTGTTTTTGACCGGGCTTGACCGCATCTTGAAGAAGGTGGGGGAAGAGGCCGGCGAGGTGATCATCGCGGCCAAGAACGCCAGACGAGAAGAGATCACTTGGGAAATGGCCGATCTATGGTTTCATACCCTCATGGTCCTGGAGTACCTGGGGATCGGCTTGGAGGAGGTGCTGGCGGTTCTACGGGAAAGACGGCAAAAGTCGGCCCCAGGCGGTCACTTGGAAGCCAATCATTCTTGAGCCTCATATAACGCCGCCAACATCCCACCCCATACCATCGGTCCTCCGCTTCTGGTATAATGTTGAAGGGACAGGCCTTCAGATCAAGGCGAGAAACAGGCAATCGGCTTTTCCCCCTTCTGAATTGGCCTTTTGGCAGTCAACAGGCGACACTTTGCCCTTATCCTTCAACTCTTGGCAGGTGTGGTCATGGACCAACCGCTACGACCCATGAAGATCTTTGCCTTTCTGATCGGACTGGTCGGGGTCGTGCTGACCTCCCGTCATCTCTTTTATCTTGACCCGGAGTTGGAAGAGGAGGCCTTCCTGCTGGGCCTGGCCATTGCCCTGGCCGAGGGGCGACCGGCCATTACTTATGCCAGTCAGGTGCTGTCCTTGGGCAGTGTTATTACCCTGGCTGCCCTTTTTCTCTTCGGCCTTCCGGTTGCTGTTGCGGCCCAGCTTTTGGGACAGTTGCTGCATGGCCTGGCCAGAGGAGTAAGCCACTATACCCTGCTGTTCAATCTGGGACAGGGGAACCTGGCCACCGTGTCTGCCGGCCTCTTTTCCCTGTTCCTGCCGGACCTGAGCTGGCGGCCTGAAATACATGGGCTTTTGGCTCACCTGGGGAGTGGCATAATCTTTTATGCTGTCAAGGACTGGGTTGGTCGGACGCTTCAGTCCCTATATGAAGGGAATGGACTGGCGGGGCGCGGGGAGCCGTGGACCGGACCCGCGATCCTCACCCATGCTGCGGAAATTGGGTTGGCCTTGGTTCTCAAGCAGGTCTACCCTTCCTTAGGCTGGCCCAGTTTTCTGGTCTTGCTGGGGGCCGTGATCCTTCAGCCTGTTGTTGGCGCCAAAATACGAGAGGTCCGGGAAAGGCGGGTCGTCGACCGCCTCATTGGACTGGCCTTACGGCAGTCAGAGCTTCTCGCCATCCAGAAAAGCCTCGAGTTGGCTACGACCCTGGCTGAGAGGTCGGGACTGGAATCAGCCGAAGTCAGGCAGCTTCGCTATGCCGTCCTCTTTCGCTGGGTCGGTCTGAACCGGCTTACCAAGCAGCTGGCCCAGGTCGTCAGACCGTTGAAAAGGAGTGAGTGGGAGAGGATCAAGGAGCACCCCCTGAAAGGGTTCCGGGTCATCTCAGGAGTACGATCCCTGGTCGGGGTAGCCCGAATCCTTCGCCACCACCACGAGCGTTTTGCCGGAGGCGGTTATCCCGATGGTCTGCGGGGCGAGGAGATCCCCGTTGCTTCGCGTATCCTGAGTTTGGTGGAGGCCTATGAGGCCATGACCTGCTACCGGGGATACCGGGCGCGCTCCTTGAGCCACGAAGAGGCCTTAAAGGAGTTGGAGAGGGAAGCTGGCCAGCAGTTTGACCCGGCCCTGGTCAGGGCTTTCTCTGAGGTGGCGGGTGAGGTTGTGCACCGCACCAGCGACGACAGGCAGGCCCAGAATGAATTGAACCAAACGATCCTCCGCCTGAGGCAATACGTATCCACCCCGGTGGAGAAACAGCCGTGGGACGGCAAGACCGTCTCCGAGTCTCCTCTGAACCTCTTAGAAGAGATTCAGCGTAAGGTCACCGGGGTCATGGCCCTGCATGACTTGAGCCGCATAGTCAATGCCAGCCTAAGCCTGGAGAAGGTCATCAACACCGTCCTGCGGACGGCGGGGCGAACTTTGCACGGCCGGGCGGCCTTACTGCTGCTGGAGGAAAGCCAGGACAGTCTTGAGGTCTATGAGGTCAACCGGTACGAACCGGTTCGGCGGGTTGACCTGGGGCAGAACCCCTCCTCCCGCTCGGTACTCGAAAAGAAACCCGTCGTCCTGCTGGGCGAGAACGTTCTGCGAGATTTGGGCCACCCTCCCGTGGGAGCCTTCCTATCGGTCCCTTTGCTGATGGGGGGGAGGGCCATTGGAGCTCTCGAGGTAAGGCGTTTCAGGTCGGCCCCCTTTCTCCAGGAAGAGATTAGTCTCCTGTCGGTCATTGCCAGCCAGGCTGCCCTGGCCCTGGAGAATGCCCGCCTGTTCCGCCAGTTGGAGTCGCAACTGGCTGAGATCAGCGAGCTCAAGGCTTTCAACGATCTGGTGATCCAGAACGTTTCTCACGCTATCCTGGTGGTGGGAAACGACGGTTGGGTGCGCTTGGCCAACCCGGCGGCGATCAACGCGTATCGGGATCTGGGCTTTGAGGCCTCAGACCTGCTGACCCAGCCCTATGCCGAGTTCATTCGCGCCGCTGGCTGGAGAAGTCACCTTCTGGAGACGCTGCATAGCGGGCAGCCCTTGTCTGTGCAGAATTCTCACGTTTGGGGCCCGGCTCATTCTGCCATCTGGGAAACCAGGACCGCACCGCTGCGAGATTCCTCCGGCCGCCAGGTGGGAGCCCTGGCCTTTTTCAAGGATGTTACCCGGCAACGTCAGTTGGAACAACAGATGCTTCGGACGGAAAAACTGGCGGCTGTCGGCGAATTGGCCGCCGGAGCCGCCCACGAAATCAGGAACCCCCTGACGGCCATCCGTGGCTTCGTTCAGCTCTTGCAGAGCTTGGAGGGGCCAGCGGGGATCGCGGTGTCAGCTGAGCAGGAGCCTCCGGCTGAAAGAACCGCCGCACAAGAGGAGCCCTCAAGCGGAAGCGTTACAACTGAACCGCAACCACTGGCCCCAGAGACAGGTCGGCCGGAACAAGTCCGGTCTGTGACCCCCATTCAGGAATATCTGGCGGTGATCCAGGAGGAGATCGATCATATTGACAGAATACTTGGGGAGATGTTGGTCCTGGCCAAGCCCTCCCGACCCCTGCGAGAAGAGATCAAGCTGGCCGATCTGATATCTGAGACCTGCTGGCTGGTACGGGGCAAGGCCAACGCGCAAGGAGTTGCCTTGAAAGAAGGTCTGCCTCGTGACCTACCCCCTGTGCAGGGCGACCGACAGCTCTTGAAGCAAGCCTTCCTGAATATCTTCACCAATGCCTTGCAGGCCATGCCGCAAGGAGGGGAACTACGGGTAATAGTGGAAGAAGATCGCCCTGGTCAACGACTGGTGGTTCGGGTCCAGGATACCGGGGTTGGGATTCCGACGGAGAATCTGGAGCGTATCTTCGCCCCCTTCTTTACCACCCGGGAGAGCGGCACCGGGCTGGGACTTCCCATCAGCCAGAACATCATTGGTAGCCATGGTGGGACCATTGAGGTAGAGAGTTGCCTGGGTCAGGGAACGAACTTCACGGTGACGCTACCCGTCAACTACTGGAGCGACCGGGAGGAAAAATGAGTATTCTTGATCAGCTAAACCCACAACAAAGACAGGCTGTGACCATCAAACGGGGCCCGGCCCTGATTTTGGCCGGGGCGGGGAGCGGTAAGACCAGGGTTTTGACCTATCGCATTGCCTACCTTTTGGAACAGGGCGCTGACCCTTTTCACATCCTGGCCATCACCTTTACCAATAAGGCCGCAGCGGAGATGAAGGAGCGGGTTAAGGTTTTGGTGGGCCACCGGGCCGAACCGATGTGGATTAGCACCTTTCACTCCGCCTGTGTCCGCACCCTGCGCCGGGACGGGGCGCGGATCGGTTATCCGCCGGGGTTCTCCATCTATGATGCCTCCGACCAACAGACCCTGATCAAGGAATGCCTGAAGGAGGCCGCCCTTTCGGAAAAGCAGTATCCGCCAGCGGCGATCCTGGGTGCCATCGGCCGGGCCAAGGATAAGATGTTGGAACCGGCGGCCTTTCAGGCCAGGGCCAGGACTTTCTACGACAGCAAGGTGGGTGAGCTGTACCAATGCTACCAGAAGCGTCTCAGGCAAAATAACGCCCTGGATTTTGACGACTTGCTTATCCAGACCGTCCGGCTCTTACAGGATAACCCCGACCTGGCCGAGTACTACCAGGGGCGTTTTCAGCACATCTTAGTGGACGAATACCAGGACACCAACTACCCCCAGTACCTTCTGGTCAATCTCTTGGCCAGGAGACATCGAAATCTCTTTGTGGTTGGCGATGACGACCAGTGTATATATCTCTGGCGGGGGGCCGAGCCGGCCAACATCCTCAATTTTGAGGCCGATTACCCGGAGGCGACAGTCATCAAACTCGAACAGAACTACCGCTCGACCCCGCAGATCCTGGGAGCAGCCAACCATGTCATCAAGCACAACCTGGGACGCAAGGGCAAGGTGCTCTGGACAGATCGGGGTAACGGGGAGAAGGTCGTCGCTTTTGCCGGCGAGGATGAATTTGAAGAGGCCTATTTCCTGGCACGGGAGATCGAATACCTGCGGTCTGTGTATAACTTCACTGACTTTGCCGTCCTTTACCGGACCCATGCCCAGTCACGGGTCTTGGAGGAGGTCTTTGTCCGGCGACAAATCCCCTATCACATTGTGGGCGGCCTCAAGTTCTATGAGCGGAAGGAGATCAAGGATATCCTCGCTTATTTGCGGCTTCTCCTAAACCCACGGGATGTCTTAAGCTTTCGCCGGGCGGCTAATCTCCGGAGGGGGCTGGGAGAGGTAACCATATTCAGGGTGGAATCCTTCGCCATGACCGAGGGGCTTACCTTGATCCAGGCGGGGCTGAAAGGGAAGGAGATCCCGGGAATTCGGGGTCGGGCGGCGGAAGGGCTGGTAGCCTTCGCGCAGTTGATGGAGGTTCTACGGCAAAAGGCGGAATCTCTCCCGGCGGCCGAACTTATTCCGGAGGTGATCCGCTCCACCGGGTACGACGAGGTCCTGCGGGAGGGTACTGAGACGGAATACCAGACCAGGCGGGAGAACCTTGCGGAATTAGTGGCGGTGGCCTCGGAGAAGGGGCCGGAGAGAAAGGATGCTACCCTGGAGGAGTTCTTGGCCCGCGTCAGCCTCTTCACCGATATTGACCGTTACGATGAAGATAAAAATGCCGTCACCATGATGACGTTACATTCGGCCAAGGGATTGGAATTCCCCGTGGTTTTCCTGGTAGGAATGGAAGAAGGCGTATTTCCGCACAGCCGTTCACTGGATCAGCAGGAGGAACTGGAGGAGGAAAGGCGCCTCTGCTACGTGGGGATGACTCGCGCCCGGGAGAGGCTCTATATGACTTGGGCCAGAGCCAGAAATCTCTACGGTGGCCCTATGGTCAGGCCCCCCTCCCGGTTTCTTCTGGAGATCGACCCTGCCTACCTGCAGGGGGATCTACCTGTGATGGACTACCGGCCGGAGGGCTCGGCCAAGGGTCTTCGGGGGGATTTGGCGGAGGAGCCCACCGCCCATAACTCCGGGTTTCTTCCAGGAGAGCAAGCCCTTCACCCCAAGTGGGGTCTGGGGACGGTGGTTTCTGTGAAAGGGACAGGGGAGGAGGCTCAGGTCACCCTGGCTTTCCCCGGGATGGGCCTGAAGACAGTCATGGCCGGGTACGCCCGGTTGGAAAAGGCAGAGAAAGTCTGAAACGCAGGGGTGAGTTTCATGGACCTCAGCGAAGCTGGCCAAAAGGCGGAAGCTCTACGCGAGAAGATCCGCCACCACGATTATCTTTACTATGTCCTCGATCAACCGGAGATTTCCGACGCCGAATATGATGAACTGATGCGGCAGTTATTGGAGTTGGAAGGGGCCTTTCCGGAGCTGGTAACCCCCGATTCCCCTAGCCAGCGGGTAGGGGGAGGGGTTTTAGAGGATTTTGGTAAGATCGAGCACCGCTTCCCCATGCTCAGTCTGGCCAATGCCTATAATGAGGAAGATCTGCGCTCCTTTGACCGGCGGGTGCGTTCTCTCCTTCCCGGTGAAACGGTGGAGTATGTGGTCGAATTGAAAATCGACGGCCTCTCCATCGGCCTGGAGTACCGCGACGGTCTTTTTGTTCGAGGTGCCACTCGGGGGGATGGGGAGGTAGGGGAAGATGTTACCGAAAACCTGAAAACGGTAAAAAGCCTGCCGCTGCGGCTGCGCGAGCCAGAGCCGGGTCAGGGACCTTCAGGTTTCCCGACGGTGCTCGAGGTCCGCGGGGAGATTTACATGAGTAAAGCCGCCTTCGAAGACCTCAATGCCCAGCGGGAGCGCCAGGGGGAGCCTCTCTTTGCCAATCCCCGCAATGCGGCGGCAGGTTCCTTACGGCAGTTGGACCCCAGGATCACGGCCGATCGTAAGCTGGATAGCTTCATTTATCAGATCCGTTACGTCGAGGGCATTGAGACGGCGACTCATTGGCAAGCCTTAACAGTATTGGGACAGCTCGGCTTCAAGGTGAACCACGAGCGGCGGATTTTCCCGGACATAGAAGGGGTGATCCATTTTTGCTGGCAGGAGCAGGAACGGAGAAGCAGCCTGCCCTATGAGATTGATGGCCTGGTCATCAAGGTCAATTCTTTGGATCAGCAGAAACGCCTGGGAACTACCGCCAAGAGCCCGCGATGGGCCCTGGCCTACAAGTTCCCGGCGGAGAGGGTGACCACTCGGGTGCTGGACATCATCGTCCAGGTGGGGCGGACGGGTACCCTGACCCCCACCGCTCTCCTGGAACCGGTCCGGGTGGCCGGTTCCACGGTCTCCCGGGCCACCCTGCACAACGAGGACATTATCCGGGAAAAGGACGTCCGGATCGGTGATACGGTGATTCTCCAGAAGGCCGGCGATGTGATCCCCGAAGTGGTGGAGGTGGTCAAGGAAAAGCGGAGCGGCCAGGAGAAGGAGTTCATCATGCCCACTCGCTGTCCGGTCTGCGGTGCCGAGGTGGTTCGCCTTCCGGGAGAAGCCGCCAGCCGTTGTACCGGCGTCGCCTGTCCGGCGCAAATCCGCGAGGGTTTGCTCCATTTTGCTTCGCGGGACGCCATGAACATTGAGGGGCTGGGACCGGCCATCATCGATCAGCTTCTGGCGGCGGGGTTGGTTCACGACCCGGGCGATCTTTATCACCTCACCCTCGATCAATTGCTGAGCCTGGAAAGGATGGGCCAAAAGTCGGCCGCTAACCTCCTGGCTGCCATCGAGCGCAGCCGGTCCGGTTCTCTGCCTCGACTCCTCTACGCCCTGGGGATTCGCTACGTCGGGGAGAGGGTGGCCCAGGTCCTGGTGAACCATTTTGGTAGCCTGGAGGCTTTGAGCCAGGCCACGGTGGAACAATTAACGGCCGTCTCTGAGATAGGGGAGAAGATCGCTCAAAGCGTAGCCGCCTTCTTCCGGCAGGAGCAGACCAAAGACCTCCTAGACCGCCTGGCCCGGGCCGGCATTAACCCCAGGGCCGAAGAACGCCCCCCGGGGCCCCTCAGCGGGATGAGCATTGTTTTGACCGGAACCCTCTCGCGTTTGGGACGCAAAGAGGCGGAGGAGCTGATCAGCCGTTTGGGGGGCCGCCCCGCCTCCAGCGTGAGCAAGAACACGACCTTAGTGGTGGCGGGAGAAAAACCGGGCTCAAAGCTGGAGCGAGCTCGGGAGTTAGGCATAAAGGTTCTTTCGGAGGAGGAGTTTTTGGAACTAGTCCCCCAGGCCGCTTTCGGCCGCACGACAAAGGAATGAAACTTCCGCACATCTTCCAGGGCAGCCCGCCCTGGCGGCTTTATCCAGGCCGCCTTCGGCCGCATGACAAAGGAATGAAACGTCAGCAGGGTGGCGCCGGGCGGGCTAACCACTCAAAGCGCAGCTCGTCAGCAGTCTCCCAGGTGCTGGGCGAACCAGTCCAGGATGAAGGCGAAGCGCTCGATGCGGTGTGAGGGTTTGCCGCTGCGGGAGAGTTCGTGGGTTTCCCCCGGAAAGCGGACGAACTTCACTTCCCGGTGTAAGAGCTTAAGAGCCACGAAGAGCTGCTCGGCCTGCTCAATGGCGACGCGCAAGTCGTTCTCGCTATGAATGATGAGCACCGGGGTGTGGATGTTCTGAGCGTAACTGATGGGGGAACGCTCCATGAAAAACTGTGGGTCTTCCTGGGCGGTCCGGCCATAACTGAAGCGATGGTTGCTCCCGGCCAGGTCGCTGCTGCCACTCATGGAGTAAAGGTTATTGACCGCCCGCTCCGAACAGGCCGCCTTAAAGCGGTCGGTGTGACCGATGATCCAGCTGGTCAGGTATCCCCCATAGCTGCCACCCATCACTCCGAGCCGGTCCGGGTCGATAAAGGGGAAACGGCGCAGGGCCTCATCGACGGCGCCCATGACGTCCTGGTAATCTATAATCCCCCGGTTTACACCCAAACTCCGGCCCCAGTCCTCCGTGTAGCCGGAACTGCCGCGCGGGTTGCAGTAAAGAATGACGTAACCAGCGCCGGCATAGACCTGGAATTCGTCGAAGAAGGTATAACCATACTGGGTAAAGGGACCGCCGTGAATGTTCAAGAGGGTAGGACGGCGTTCCCCCGGCTTCAGATCCTGGGGACGGATCACCCAGCAGGGGACCTCAGTACCATCCAGGCTCCTGGCGGTGTAGGCCTCAGGTTCCACCAGGACCACCTCTTGCAGCCAGGCCTGATTAAAATGGGTCAGTTGACGTTCCTGGTCAGGCGCCTCCAGGGGCATGAGGAAGACTTCGGGCGGGTGGGTCGGATCGCCGGCGGTATAGGCGGCCTGCCCGCCATCGCGGCTGAGGGAAAAGGAGTTCAGTTGACGACGGCGGCGACCCAGGCGGACGACTGCCTGCACAGGGTCCGGGCCGTTCACCTCAGGCATGCCCACCAGAGTGCCGGGCGAAAGATCGATTCGGAAGGGATTAACGTCCCCCTCATCCTCAAAGAGGGTGACGAGCGCGGAGCTATCGGCCAGCCAAAGCGGAGGGGTTTCCCCGGAGACGGTCCGATCCAGGGTTCGGCTTACGCAACGCTGCTGGCCTCCGCTGGCCGGGACGATCCAAACCCTCCGGTGGTTAGGTACACTGCGCAGGCGTTCACCGCCGATGAAGGCGATGAGGGAGCCGTCCGGTGACCAGGCGGGGAGTTCGGCGGATCCCTGGGTCCTGGTCACCTGCCTGGCGGCACCGCCTTCGGCTGAAACTACGAAGATGTCTGACCCGATGTCCTCATCCCGGTCGGCATGGCGAGCCGAGGCGAAGGCGATCCACTGTCCGTCGGGTGACCAGGCGGGCCCCAGATCATCCCAGTTGCCGTCGGTTATTTGCCTGGCTTCGCCGCCCTGGATACCCACCACAAAAAGGTGGCGGCGCCGATCGTAGGTGAAACCTTTTCCGTTCATCTTATACTTCAAAGTTGTGATCACCCGGGCGGGGGGTGTTTGGACCGCGTCATCGGTCTTGGCACCGCTCGTACCATTACCGGAGGACTTTCCATCGGGCTCAGCACCATTTCGATCGGTGCTGGAAGGATTCCCGCCGGCAGAAACGAAGCAGAGCCGGGTTCCATCTGGGGACCAGACGAAACGCTCCACCCCGTTGGCCTGATCGGTCAAGCGGCGGGCTTCCCCGCCGTCGGCCGGCAGAAGGTAAAGCTGAGGACGATCTTTTTCGCGGGTAGAAAGGAAAGCCAGGAAGCGTCCATCGGGTGACCAGGAGGGTTGGGTATCGCGGCCGTGGCCGTTGGTGAATTGGCGGAGGTTCTTTCCGTCGCCGGCTGCCAGCCAGATGGCGGAGCGATAGCTGTCGCTCTTTTTGTCGAGGGTGGTGACGACGAAGGCTACTGCTAAGCCGTCTGGCCGGAGGCGGGCCTCGCTGAGGAATTTGATTCGGAAGAGATCGTCCGGTTGCATACCACGAGAGTTGGCCATTTTTGCAGCCTCCCTTTTTCAGCCTTGTGGGCGGGTGAAAGGTCATACGGGAAGTGGAGTTAGCGGCAGGCTACCCTTGGCCTGCTACCCCTTAATTATAGCACGCTGAAACGTTAGGGGGACGAAATTAAAGGGGACCGTATCAAATTATCTTTTCTGTGATTTTTTCTTTCGGCCAGCAGGATTCCTGGCTTCTCTGTAGAAATGTTCAATAATTATCGCCAGCAAAACGATTTGCGGTCCAATGGGGAGGTCAAAATGGCGGAGAAACTGGTACAAGTAACCAACCTCAAGACCGTCTTTCACACGGAAGATGGCGTGGTTCCGGCGGTGGACGGTGTTAGCCTTTATATCGACCGGGGCGAAACCCTGGGTGTGGTAGGGGAGAGCGGTTGCGGCAAGAGCGTGACGGCCCTATCTATCATGAGGCTAATCGCTACTCCACCGGGGCGTATTGCGCAAGGGGAGATTCTCTTTGAAGGCCAGGATCTCCTGAAGAAGTCGGAAGCAGAGATGCGCAAGATTCGCGGCAATGACATCTCGATGATCTTCCAGGAACCCATGACCTCGCTGAACCCGGTCTACACCGTGGGAGAACAGATTACGGAGGCGATTACCCTGCACCAGGGTCTTTCCAAGAAAGCGGCCCTGGAGAAGACGGTGGAAATGCTGCGCCTGGTAGGTATCCCTCTGCCCGAGAAACGGGTCAAGGAGTATCCCCATCAGATGTCCGGGGGAATGCGACAGCGGGTGATGATTGCCATGGCCCTCTCCTGCAACCCGCAGTTACTCGTTGCTGATGAGCCGACGACAGCCCTGGATGTTACCATCCAGGCTCAGATCTTGGAACTAATGAAAAAACTGAAAGATGAATTGGGAATGGCCATTATGCTCATCACCCACGACCTGGGGGTCATCGCGGAAATGGCCGAGCGGGTAGTGGTGATGTACGCAGGCAAGGTGGTGGAGGAGGGTGACGTTCACTCCCTCTTCCGTAGCCCTCTGCATCCCTATACCGAGGGGCTCCTCCATTCCATCCCGCGGGTCGATGGCCCGCGCGGCCGGCTGCATGTCATTGAGGGGGTTGTCCCTAGCCCACTGCACCTTCCTCGGGGTTGTCGCTTCCATCCCCGCTGTCCCTATGCCACTGATCTATGCCGGGAGAAAGAGCCGGAGCTGATGGTGGCCGGGGAAGGTCGTCTTGTGAGTTGTTGGTATGGTGAGGACCGCCATAGCCGCCGGCTGGCCGGGTGATGAGGTACCAGACGAGGCAAGCTGGCAGAAGCTGGACTTTTTCAAACCAGAGCTTATTTCCAACCTCTGACTTCCGTACTCTTGGAGGTGCGTCCATGAGCGTCGTTCTAGCGGAAAAGGAACCCTTCACTGGTAAGAATCTGGTGGAGGTCAGGAATCTTAAGAAGTATTTCCCCATCACCGGTGGTGTCCTATCCCGTGTGGTGGCCCACGTCAAGGCGGTCGACGGCGTTAGTTTTGACATCAAGAAGGGCGAGACCCTGGGGTTGGTGGGAGAGAGCGGTTGTGGCAAGACTACCACTGGTCGAGTACTCCTCCGCCTGGCCGAGGCGACGGGCGGGGAGGTCTTCTTTGAGGGAAGAAACATCTTTAAGCTGGGAAAAGAAGAGTTGCGACGTCAGCGGCGCGAGATGCAGATTATTTTCCAGGACCCTTACGCCTCATTGAACCCGCGAATGACGGTAGGAGATATTATTGGTGAACCCCTGGAGATCCACGGGGTGGCCAGAGGTTCCGCCAAGGACAAGCGGGTTCGGGAGCTGTTGGAAGTGGTCGGGCTGACCGGTTTTCATGCCCGCCGTTATCCCCATGAATTCAGCGGTGGTCAACGGCAAAGGATCGGTATCGCCCGCGCCCTGGCCTTAAATCCCAAGCTTATCGTCTGCGATGAGCCTGTCTCCGCCCTGGACGTTTCCATCCAATCCCAGATCCTTAACCTGTTGGAAGACCTGCAGAAGGAGTTTGGTTTGACCTATGTCTTCATCTCCCATGCCTTAAACGTGGTAAAGCATATTAGCGATCGCGTTGGCGTGATGTACTTGGGGAAGATGGTGGAGATGGCCGATAAGGACGAACTCTACCGCGCGCCCAAGCACCCTTATAGTGAAGCCTTGCTTTCGGCTATCCCTATCCCTAATCCTGAGTTCAAAAGGCAAAGGATTATTTTGGAGGGTGACGTGCCCAGCCCCGTCAATCCCCCTTCCGGGTGCCGTTTCCACACCCGCTGCCGTTACGTCATGCCCGCGTGCAAGGAGCAGGAACCTGGCTTCAAGGACATCGGCAATGATCACTGGGTGGCCTGCCACCTGCATCAATAAGGAACCTGAGCCAGGGACGGGGCACAGACATCTTGGAGCTTGCGGGCGTGTCCAGAAGAGTGCTGTCAAACTGCCTTTTCAGTGGTTGACGCGCCCAAGACACCGTCAGGACGAGACCGCTCAAAAATCCCCAGATGCGAAGGAGACAAGGTCCGAAGCGAGGCGTACTAGGAGGTACGTTGAGCGAGGAGTCGCCGGAGCGACAATCTGCAATAGTAACGGCCCTTTAATAAAAAGGTTCTTTCTTGCAGATTGCGCCACACCGCAGATGGGGTTTTTTCAGCGGTCTCCTAGATGGTATGCCCTTTTCGCTACTGACGATGCTGCAATAACAGTAGCGCAGGCTGCCGAAAGCGATGGTGGTAAAGACTTGTCTCCCATGGTGTCAAATGCTATAATCAGTCCGAATTGGCGGAAGGAGGCATCGGGATGAAGATAAGCACGGAAATGGTGGAGCACGTGGCCTGGTTAGCCCGGCTGGCCATTACCGGAGAGGAAAAGGAACAGCTTTCCGCCCAGTTAAGCCGGATTCTGGATCATATGGACAAGCTGAATGAACTTGATACAACTGAGGTGGAACCCACCTTTCATGTCCTTGACCTCAGGAACGTGCTGCGCAAAGATGAGGCCAGACCAGGTCTAACAGTGGAAGCGGCTCTGGACAACGCCCCGGAACGGGAAGGTAATCTCTTCAAGGTGCCCAAGATTGTCGAGGGATAAGAACAGTCGCCCAAAAGACGAGTGGGGGCGCAATTGATAAAACTAATGAGACCGGTCTCTGAGCGCAGTTGAGGCTCCGGTCTTCACAATGTGGATTCTTGATTCGACTTCATGTGCTCTCCCCACCGGAGGTGTCTTTCTTGCAGCTCTATGAGCAAACCCTGACCCAAGTCCATGACCTCTTGACCAAGGGCGAGGTCACTTCTCGGGAGATTACGGAGGCTTTCCTGAGGAGAATTGAAGCGGTGGAAGGTTCCGTCCAGGCTCTGGTCACCCGGACGCCCGAGCTGGCTCTGGAGCAGGCCCAGGAGACTGACCGACGGCGACAAGCCGGTGAGGATCTCCCACCTCTGGCGGGCTTGCCAGCAGTGATTAAAGATAACATGTCTACCCGCGGCATCAGGACAACCTGCTCTTCAAGGATCCTGGAGAACTTCGTTCCCCCTTATGATGCGACCGTTGTCGAGAAACTCAGGGAATCCGGTTTGGTTCTCTTGGGAAAGGCCAACATGGACGAATTCGCCATGGGTTCTTCGGCGGAGAATTCGGCCTTCTTTAAGACCTTTAACCCCTGGGACTTGACCCGCGTGCCCGGTGGTTCCAGTGCCGGTTCGGCCGCGGCGGTGGCGGCCGGAGAGGCGGTTTACGCCTTGGGTTCAGACACAGGTGGTTCGGTCCGGCAGCCGGCTGCCCTCTGCGGCGTGGTAGGGATGAAGCCGACTTACGGCCGCGTTTCCCGTTACGGCCTGGTGGCTTTCGCTTCTTCTTTGGATCAGATCGGCCCCTTAACCCGGGATGTCCGGGATAACGCTTCGGTGCTTTCGGCTATCGCCGGACACGACCCCAGGGACTCCACTTCAGCCCCGCTGGAGGTACCCAACTACACCACTTTCTTGACCGGTGACATAAAAGGGTTAAGAATCGGTCTTCCCAAAGAGTATCTGGCCGCGGGGATCGACGCGCCCGTTCGAAAGGCGGTGGACGAAGCGGTCCGGGTGCTGAGCGGATTGGGAGCCGAGGTGGAGGAGTGCAGTCTTCCCCACACGGAGTACTCCCTCTCCGTCTACTACATCATTGCTCCGGCCGAGGCTTCCTCCAACCTGGCCCGCTATGATGGTGTGCGTTACGGCCTTCGGGTATCCGGGGATGACCTCATCGGGACCTACCAGCAGACCCGCCGGCAGGGGTTTGGCTCCGAGGTGAAACGCCGCATCATGTTAGGGACCTACGCCCTGAGTTCCGGTTACTACGATGCCTATTACCTGAAAGCCCAGAAAGTCAGAACCCTCATCAGACGGGACTTTGATCAGGCCTTCGCCCGCTTTGATGTGCTGTTGACTCCGACCAGTCCGACTACCGCCTTTAAGGTAGGGGAAAAAGTCGATGACCCGCTGACCATGTATATGTCCGATGTTTGCACTGTTCCGGTGAATCTGGCCGGTGTGCCAGCCATCTCCGTCCCGGGCGGGTTTGACCAGGGGCTACCCATAGGCCTGCAATTCATTGGCCGGCCCTTTGCGGAAGGGGACCTCTACCGGGTCGCCTACGCCCTGGAGCAGACGACGGATTACCATAAACAAAGGCCGCCGCTTTGAGCTGCTGCTGGAACCTGACCTTCCTGGCTTTCCCGACTACTGGCTAGTCCTCCATGCTGGCTGCGGCAGCGCCATAAAGGACAAAGCAGGCCGGTCCATCCATCACCCTGGGAATTGATGGGTTATCTGACGGTAGGAGTGGACGCGCTGACCGAGCAAGGGAGTGTGTACCTGTGGAATACGAAACCGTCATCGGTCTGGAAGTTCATGTTGAACTCAAGACCAGGACAAAGGTTTTCTGCTCTTGCCCCACCACCTTTGGGGCCAAACCCAATACCCAGGTGTGCCCGGTTTGTTTGGGATTGCCTGGGGTTCTACCGGTGTTGAATGAGAAGGCCGTGGAATTCACTATCCAGGCGGCTCTGGCCTTGAACTGCCAGATCGCGGGGTTTTCCAAGTTTGATCGGAAGAATTACTTCTACCCGGACATGCCCAAGGACTACCAGATCTCCCAGTACGATTTGCCCCTGGCCGCTGGCGGACACATTGATATCAACCTGAGCGGGGAGAATAAGAGGATCCGTATCAAACGACTCCACCTGGAGGAGGACACCGGAAAGCTCCTTCACTCTGATGATCTGGCGGCGGCGGCATCGTCCCTGGTGGACTTTAACCGGGCCGGGGTACCCCTGATAGAGATCGTCTCGGAGCCGGACATCCGGTCGCCGGAAGAGGCCAGGCTTTATCTAAATAAGTTGAAGGGTATCATTGAATACACCGGCGTTTCTGACGTCAAGATGCAGGAAGGCTCTCTCCGGTGTGACGCTAACGTCTCCCTTCGCCCCAAGGGGGCCAAGGAGTTCGGGACCAGGACGGAGATCAAGAACATGAATTCCTTCCGGGCCGTCCAGCGCGGCCTGGAGTATGAGGTGGAGCGTCAGAAGAAGGTGCTGGAGAGCGGCGGGAAGGTTCTCCAGGAGACCCGTCATTGGGATGAGACCCGTGGGATAACGGTTTCCTTGCGTAGTAAGGAGGAGGCCCACGACTATCGTTATTTCCCGGAACCAGATCTGGCGCCCCTGGTCATCAGCCGGGAATGGGTCCAGGAGATCCGGCACCTCCTGCCGGAACTCCCCGCTGCGAAGAAGGCCAGGCTGATAGAGGTCTACCGGCTGCCGGAATATGATGCGGAGGTCCTGACGTCCAGCAAGGCCCTGGGTGACTTCTTCGATGCCACGGTGGCCTCCTACCCGGAAGCCAAGACTGTCAGCAACTGGATGATGGGCGAACTGATGAAATATCTCAATGCCCGCAACCTGGAAATCGGCGAAATCCCCTTGACCCCGGGGCTTTTGGCCGACCTCCTCCGGCTCATTGACCAGGGGACCATCAGCGGCAAGATCGCCAAGACGATCTTCGAGGAAATGTGTTCAACCGGCCAACCCCCCGAAAAGATCGTCCAGGAGAAGGGGTTAGTGCAGATCTCCGATGAAGGAGCCATTGCCCGGGTGGTGGAGGAGGTCATTGCCGGCAATCAGCAGTCGGTAGCCGACTACCGGGCGGGCAAGGAAAAGGCCCTGACCTTCCTGGTGGGACAGGTGATGAAGGTCACCCGCGGGAAGGCCAATCCCGAGGCGGTCAACCGGATTCTACGGGAGAAGCTCCAAAGTTAGGAGACTGCTGAGAAAACGTGGTTTCAGTGGTTAACCCGTTCAAGAGACCGTCAGGGCGAGACCGCTTTGGCTGATTGCTTGAGAAATCGCTCAGGCTGCTCCAGGAACAGGCCAGCCAGCGGGAAGAGGACGGATCATGGGAATCGAGGTCATCGCGCGGGCTGTCATATTGCATGAGGACAAACTCCTCCTGGCCCACAGCAGGGGAGCGAGGAATACCTATTTGCCCGGGGGGCATGTCGAGTTTGGGGAGGGGGCCAGGGCGGCTCTGGCTCGGGAACTGGACGAGGAATTGGGCGTGACCGCCCAGGTGGGATCTTTCTTGGGCGCGGTGGAACACCGTTTTGCGGCAGGTGCGCGGGATCACCACGAGGTCAACCTTATTTTCATCCTCACTAACCCAACGGCCTTCCTGGGAGTCTCATCCCGGGAAGAGCAGCTGGAGGTCTTCTGGCAACCTGTGGATGCCCTGGAGAAGGTGAATCTGCAGCCAGGCCCCGTTAGCCAATTGGTACGAAGGTGGCTGGGCGGGCAGGGACGGGAAGAGGGCTGGGGAAGTACGATGGAGGGATGATGGAAAAATACCCGGGGCCAGGGGGAGCTCCGGGTTTACCTTTTTCTAGGAGACCGCTGAGCCGTCTCCAGGACTAGGCTCGCAGGAGCTTCTTTATATCGGGGATCACCTTTTCCGCCGCCTCCTCACCCCTGGCGATGAACTCAGGAAGTTCTTCCAGCTCGGTTAGGGGAACTGCGCTAATATCGGGCCGAACAATGACGTCAGCATACTGGAGGGTGGTCAGATCGGTAAGCCCGTGAGCCATAATATCCACGGATTGCAGCAGGATTTCCACAACATTGTCCGGGCGGGGGCTTTTCATGATGGGAACGTTCAGGTCTACGGCGATGACCACCTCGGCTCCCGCGTAACGGAGCAGGTCGGCCGGGAGGTTATTGCGGATGGCCCCGTCGGCCAGGAGGAGGTCGTAGTGAGGCAGGGGCTCGAAGACCCCGGGGATGGAGGTGCTGGCCCGGACGGCCAGAGCCATCGGGACATCCCAGAGATAGATGGCGTCTGGGACCTGCTCTATGACCAGATAAGCGGTTTTCTTGGGGGTAAAGAGGACCAGCCGCCCGGTATACAGGTCGGCCGAGCAGATGATAATTGGCAACCTGGTCTCGTCCACAGTTTTCTCATCACTGAGGTGCCGGAAGAAATCAAACAGTCTTTGGCCTTTATACAGACCCAGAGGGGGTTTCGGTAGTTTTTCCTTGGGCCAGCGCAGGTAGTCCAGGATCACGGACAGCCCCATGATGAAGAGATTGGGCAGATTCAGCATGTCATCAAGGACATCTTCTTTCTTGAGGCGAAGGGCCTCCCGCTCAATGCGGGCCGCGGAAAAACCCAGGGCGTAAAGGGAAGATACGATACTTCCGGCACTGGTGCCAGCGATAAAGTCAATGGGAATCTGGTGCTTACCCAGGGTCTTCAGGACGCCGATGTGTGCCCCGCCGCGCAATCCGCCCCCACTCAAGGCCAGGCCGACCTTCTTCCGGAGCATTACTCTCCCCTCCGTCCTTACTCCGGGAACCTATCTTTCCCGGTGACCTGTCAATCTTCATATATTCTAAGGCGGCCGGCATTATTACCGCTGGTGTAAGTCGCTTCGCATACGCTGGTATCGGCCAGCTGGCCACGTCAAGGCGCCAACCTGTTCCTATCGCGGGGGAAGAGGGAGGCCTCCCGGACGTTGTCCAGTCCCAGCAGTCGGGCGGTCAGCCGTTCGAGGCCAATGGCAAAACCGCCGTGGGGAGGCATCCCAAATTTGAAAACCTCAAGATAGTGGGCGAAGTTGGACGGATTCAGACCGAAACGATCCAAATTGGCCACAAGTTTATCGTATATGTGGATGCGTTGCCCGCCGGTGGTCACCTCCAGACCGTTGTAGAGCAGGTCGAAGGACCGGGTGAGTTGGGGATCATCCTCCCGCGGCATGGCGTAAAAGGGCCTCTTTTTCACCGGGTAGTGGGTGATGAAGACAAAATCCGAACGATGTTTCTTCCGGATGTATTCGCTGAGCAGGCGTTCCCCCTCCGGATCAAGGTTGCCTGGGGGCGAGGTCTTTTTATATTCCTGCCGGAGGAGGGCCTGGGCCTCGGCCAGGGGGAGGCGCGGGATCCGGTAAGGATCGGGGGCCTGGACGCCAAAGAGTCTTAGTTCCTCCCGGCAGGAATCGGCCAGATGCAGGAAGACGAAGCGTAAAAGGCTCTCCTCCAGGTCCATCAGTTCCTCTTCGTCCCGGATGAAGCCGATCTCGACGTCCAGGCTGACGTATTCGTTCAGGTGGCGCGAGGTGTTGTGCTCTTCCGCCCGGAAGACTGGACCCACCTCATAAACTCGCTCCAAACCTGCTCCCACCATCATTTGCTTATAAAACTGGGGGCTTTGGGCCAGATAGGCCTTTTTTTCAAAGTATTGGGCCTCGAAGAGCTCGGTTCCCCCCTCTACCCCCGTGCTGACGAGCTTGGGGGTGTGGATCTCAGTGAAATCCTGAAAACGGAGGTACTGGCGAAAAGCGTAAAGCAATTCGTCTTGGACCTTAAAGATGGCCCGGTTCCGAGGGTGGCGCAGGCTGATGGTCCGGTGATCCAGTAAGACCTCCATCCCGGCCTTCAGTCCATTCTTGTTCAGTTCAAAGGGGACCGGTTCCAGAGCGGGAGCTATGATCGCCAGGCTTTTAGCCCGGACCTCAACCCCGTTGGGGGCGCGTTCATCTTCGTTGACGACCCCGACCAGACTGATGGCGGACTCCAGCGGCAAATCCAGCTGGGCCAGCTCTCCTTCTAGAACCACCTGCACCAGACCGGAACGATCCCGCAGGAGCAGGAAAGCCAGATTGCCGAGCGCCCTTATCTGGTGCACCCAACCCTTTATTAGAACCTCTTCATCCAACTTATCCCGGACGGTGGAGACGGCGATCCGTTCCAAGGGCGCCTTCTCGTCGGCTTCCAACTTGCCAGTCAAGATGATGTCTTGAAAATCCTTCAAGTTAATGACCTCCTCAGTAAGAAGCAAGCAAGAAAACCCTCGCCCGCCAAGGGACGAGGGTTCTCGTGGTGCCACCCTAAATCAGCCGTCTCCTGATGCCAATTCCCGATATCTCATTTCGGTAGGGCAGGTGGGCATCTGAACGACGAACCACCCCAGGTGCGACGACTCTCCAAGCTGCGGTAAGGGACAGCGGCCCGAAGGGTTTACTCGGCGGCGCTTTTTAACCCTTCACTCCCAGGTGTCTTCGACTCCAAGGGGGGCACCGGTTCACACCTTCCACCGGCTCTCTTCAGCCTATTCCCTTGGGCTACTTGTCCTGATCATAGCTTTATGCTTCTGAATTAAAACCAATAATACCATTCGGTGAAATGCCTGTCAAGGTCTCGACGAAGCTGGCCTGTGTTCAAGATCTTCTAGGTGAAACTCTCCACTCTGCCACGATGCGAAAAGTCAGTAAGCCTGGCAGGAGTATTTCTCAAGCAAGTAGAATTTCTTATTTTGCACCTCAAACCTTGGCTTAAAGACCAGGCTTTAGCGAGACACGTGAGCTGCCGGACTAAGCTAGACCGGAAGATTCGAATGCTGTCGTTGCCACGTGTCGATGACAGACTTTCATTGGAAGCAATTACGGTTGGAGGGCTGAAAGCAACTATGCAGGGCCTGATCAAGGATCTCCGGAGGATTGTCGAGCCGAAGCGCCTCCTGACCGAACTGGAAGACCGGATGGCCTATGCCTATGATGGCACCTTTCGTACCAGAGTCCCCGACTTGGTCGTACGACCGGTGACGACGGCCGAGGTGTCCGGGGTCTTGCGGCTGGCCAACCGGGAAGGGCTCCCGGTGGTGCCGCGGGGCGGTGCCACCAGCCTCAGCGGCGGGGCGGTACCCCTGCAGGGTGGCATCGTCCTGGCCCTGACTTCCATGAATCGCATCCTCTCTTTCAACCGGGAGGACTTGCTGGTGATGGTGGAGCCGGGGGTGGTGACCGCCCACCTGCATCGGAACGTGGAGGGGGCTGGCCTTTTCTATCCCCCCGATCCCCAGAGCCTGGAAGCCTCCACCTTGGGAGGGAACATTGCCGAAAACGCCGGGGGCCCCCGTGGGATTAAATACGGCGTCACCCGGGACTACATCCTGGGGTTGGAGGTGGTACTACCTGACGGGGAGATAATCCAGGTCGGGGGGAGCACCGTCAAAAACGTCAGCGGCTACGATCTGACACGCCTCTTCACCGGCTCAGAAGGCACCCTGGGGGTCATCACCCGGGCCAATCTGAAGTTAATACCGAAACCGGAAGCCCGCCGGCGGCTGCTGGCCGTCTATGATGACCTTGGGGCGGCGGGGAAGACGGTAACCCGGATCATTGATTCCGGAGTCATCCCCAGCATGTTGGAGATAATGGATGATACCACCATCCAGGTGGTGGAAAGCTATGGACACTTCGGCCTTCCCGTGGAGGCGGCGGCCATTCTCATCCTGGAGGTGGACGGTTTTGCCGAGACGGTAGAGCGACAGGCCAGCATCATAGCTGATCTCTGCCGTTCGGCGGGGGCGATTCGCCTTGAGGTGGCCAGGAACGAAAAAGAAGGAGAAGATCTTTTAAAGGCGCGCCGCGCCGTTTCACCAGCTGTCCTGCGCATTGATCCGCGCAAGCCCACCAAGATCTCCGAAGATGCCACGGTGCCTCGCAGTAAGGTCCCGGAGATGATCGTCCGCTTGAAGGAGATTGCCCGGCGGCATGACGTGACCATGGTGGTCTACGGCCACGCCGGGGACGGGTTCCTCCACCCCAACATCATCACCAACCAGGACGACCCGGAGGAAATGGCCCGGGCCGAGGCCGCCATTGACGAGGTGTTTAAACTGGCCCTGGAGCTGGGGGGAACCCTCTCCGGAGAGCATGGAATCGGTTACCTCAAAGCCCCTTATCTTGTCAACGAGTTCGGACCGGCTGGGGTCAAGGCGATGCGGGCCATCAAGGAGGCCCTGGATCCGAAAGGGATCATGAATCCAGGAAAGATCTTTGACCAGGGAATTGGTAAAATGAGGGCGCCGGGGAGGGGTTAAGCGAACCTGGCTGGTGCAGGGCGTCTGTTCGCCGCCAGGCGGGGTTGGCCGAGCCGAGTTCCGGTCGGCGTAGGTGACCGAAAGCGGGGATGGCAACGCCCGAGCGCCGCCCTGGAAGCAGCTGGTTGTTTCAGGGGCGTCGCTTCGCGCCTGGACCTGGGTTGATTATAGATTATGGCTTCCACAGACGGGGGTTTCTTATCTTGGTCAACGAGGAACGATTATATGAGGAAATGAACCACTGCAGTCGCTGCGGCACCTGTTTGGCCCATTGCCCTGTCTACCGGGAGACCCTGGAGGAGCAGTATGTGGGCCGCTCCAAGGTCTTCCTCTTCCGGGCCCTGTGGGAGGGTAAACTGGACACCACCGGGCGGTTAGGGCAGATCTTTGACCTCTGTCTCCTCTGTCGCTCCTGTACGGCAGCCTGTCCCAATGGGGTCAGGGTCGATCTCTTGGTAGAGGCGGTGCGCCAGAGGTACACCACCAGACATGGGCTGTCCGTGGCTAAACGAACTGTGCTTGGATTGCTGGGCAATGAAAGGTCGATCCGGCCTGCCCTGCAGGCTGGCCATCTCTACCAAAGCTTGGGACTTGAGGGCATCCTGCGGCGTTTCCCCTTTTTGCGGGAAACGGCTCCGGCCCTGGCCAATGCCGTCGACTATGTACCCAAACTGGAAGGACGTCCGCTGACTGATCAATACCCGGAGGTCATCGGGCCGGATCCGGAGTCGTGGACAGAAACAAGGCCGGCCAAGCGAGGGTCTTGGGTTGGTGGCGAGGAAACTCTCATCGGCGATGCTACACCGGTAAAGAAATCGCCGGAAGGAAAAGTGAGGCCAGACAGGCCGCAGGCCAGGGTGGGCTACTTTGTGGGTTGCGGGACCAACTACTTCCGTCCCCAGACCGGACGGGCCACCATCGAGGTTCTGAGGCATAACGGCTACGAGGTCGTGATCCCGGAGCAAAGCTGTTGCGGGCTACCGGCCCTGGCGGCGGGCGACCGCAAGAAGGCTCAGGAGATGGCTCAAGCCAATCTTAAGTACTTTCTGGCGGCGGACGTCGATTTCATTGTCACCGACTGCGCCTCTTGTGGCTCCACTTTGAAGGAATACGGCGAAATTCTGGATGACCCGGCGGTAGGTGTTTTCACGGGTCGGGTACGCGACATCAACGAGTTTTTGGTTCGGGAAGGGCACCGTTTGCCCGAGGGAAGGGTCAAGAAGAAGGTTACCTATCATGATCCTTGCCACCTGAAGAGGGCCCAGGGGATCCAGCAGGAGCCAAGGCAGCTCCTCGGTGAGATCCCCGCCCTGCAGTTCCAGGAGATGGCGGAGGCTGATCGCTGTTGCGGGGGAGGCGGGACGTTTGCCGTGTCCCACTGGGACATCGCCCAGAAGATAGGTCGCCGTAAGGTGGAAAACATTAGAGCGACCGAGGCCGAGGTGGTGGCCACGGCCTGCCCGGGTTGTGCCCTCCAGATAGAGGCTTCTCTGCGGGGGGCCGGACTGAAGGTGGAGGTGCGGCATACGGTGGAACTTCTGGCCGAGGCCTACAGGGAGGAAAAGGGGATTTCCCCGGCCCCGGCGGCTTCCGGAGGGGTTGCGCTTAAGTGACACCGGCCAGGCAGGGAGCAAATCGATTGAGCGGTACTACAGGTAAACCATTCCCGAGGGATGATGCTGTGGTGAGAAGAATTAAACCAACGGCCCTGCGATCGGGAGGCACCATCGCCGTTGTTGCTCCGGCCAGCCCGGTGACCCCCGATCGAATCGAATTCGGCCTGGAGTGGCTAAAGCAGCAGGGCTACCAGGTGGTGAGCGGGCAGCACCTCTTTGACCGGCGCGGCTACCTGGCGGGGGACGACCGGGATCGGGCCGCTGACCTCATGGAGATGTTTGCCCGGCGCGATGTGGACGCTATCTTTTGTGCCCGGGGAGGCTATGGGACGCCACGGCTCTTGGACCGGCTCGACTATGGGTTAATCAAGAGAAACCCCAAGGTCTTCTTGGGGTATAGCGATATCACCGGCTTACACCTGGCTATCCAGCGGCGGACCGGGCTGGTGACCTTTCACGGGCCCATGGTGGAAGCCGATCCCAGAGTGGGTTTCATTGAATATAACTGGCAAGGCGTATTGAAAGCGGTTACCGACCCCCGACCCATCGGGGGCATCCAGAACCCACCCGGTGGCCCGCCCCTCCGGGTTGTTGCCGGGGGAAAGGCCAGGGGCAGGCTGGTGGGCGGCAACCTTTCCCTTATCAGCGCCACCCTGGGGACACCCTATGAGATAGACACCCGTGCGCGGATCCTCTTTCTCGAGGACGTGGGGGAGGCGCCCTACCGGATGGACCGGATGCTCAATCACCTGCTCTTGGCCGGTAAGCTTCAAGAGGCCAGCGGGATTATCATCGGGGAGTCGGTAGGTTGCGAGAAGGCGGCAGGTGACCGGCCTTCCCTCACCCTTCTTGAGATCCTGGAAGATCTTCTGGCTGGGCTGGGCAAGCCAGTCATCTCCGGCCTGGTGGTAGGCCACGGTTATTATAAGGCCAGCTTGCCCCTGGGAGTGGAAGCCGTCTTGGATGCCGATGCCGGCAGCCTGGAGGTGGTCGAGGCGGCGCTGGCGCCTGGGCCAGGCGATCTGGCCTAATGGCCGGATCCCAGGAGACCGCTGAAAAACCCCCAGCTGCGTGTCGGGCGGGCTCCCGCCCTTCTTGAAACGTGCTACTCGCACTCCTCGGCCACAATCTTAAAGACAACGGGCTTGTTGGGGTCCGGGCAGCCTACATAGGTTACCCCCGCTTCCCGGTCCCATGGGTGTCGCCCGCCCAATTCCAAGACGCGCAGGTGTGGCCACAGACTGTGAAAGGCCGCTGCACAAAAATCACTGGGGCACCGCTCAAAATCAAACTCGAATTGCTGACCCTCTGTATGCATGTGGCAAACACCGTATTCGGGATGATCGGTGACCTTGTGTACGACGATTCTAGCCCTTTTTGGCTGGTTGTATTCGAAATTCTCCATGGCTCTTTCCCCCTGAGCCGGCGAGAGAACCCGCCAGCGATTTTTCTTTTGGCCAGGCCGGTGAAGGGCGCTGACGGGTGGAGGTAGTTAAGGAGATCGGCAGGGTGAAAACCACCCCGCCAGATCGGAAGGCTATTGAGGCCTTCAAAATGGTGGGCAATAGTTTCTGTGGATCTGCTGCCTCCGGCGACAAAACATTTCGGTAAACGATCTGAACAACACGGAACATTCTGAAGGGGAGAGAACCATGAATGATAAGTTTGCCCCGCTGTTATATAGCCCCGGTCTCGCGATGAAACGGGGATGGTGAGAACCGGTGCCTGATGGAGGGTCTTCAATTGCCCGCCATCGCCACCGCCGGCTGGCCGATGGCCTGGGCGTATTCCTCGCTCAACCGTTCCATTATCTTCTGCACTGGCAGGATCTCACGGATTTTCTGGACGAACTCTCCCGCAAACACTAACCCACGTTCAACGTCACCGTCCACCGCCTTCTCCAGGGCCTCAAAGATGCAAAAGCGCCGGGTGCAATGCTTTAAGCAATCCCGGCAGCGGGCAATGGGTAATTTCTTGCCCTCGGAGATGGAGTCGGTAAAGGCGTTGCGCAGAGCCCGCCCCGGGAGGCCAACCGGGCTGTCGATCAGGATAGAGTCCTGGTGGGTGCCTTCAATATACATTTGCTTGAAGTTATGGTGGGCCTCGCACTCCTCGCTGGCCACAAAGCGGCTGGCCATCTGTACCCCCCTGGCCCCCAATCCCAAGGCGCGGGCAATATCAAATCCGTCCACAATCCCCCCGGCCGCTATGACCGGTATCTTGACGGCGTCCGCGACCTCGGGGAGGATCTCCATGGCCGAGCGGTCGGTGCCCAGGTGGCCGCCGGCCTCCTTACCCTCGGTAACCACGGCGGCGGCCCCCAGCTTCTCGGCCAGTTTGGCTAATCGAGCCGAGGAGACGATGGAGATCACCGGAATGTTATGCTCTTTCCCCCAGTCAAACATATCCCGCGAGAAACCCGCTCCCGAGATGACAAAATCCACTTTTTCTCGCATTGACGTCTTGATCAGTTCGGCGAACTGGCGAACGGCAAACAGGACATTAACCCCGATGTAACCGCTGGTCAATTCCCGAGCGCGGCGGATTTCTGCGGCCAGCTCTGCGGTGGAAAGGCCGGTTCCGGCGATGATACCGATCCCGCCGGCGTTGGCCACGGCGGCGGCCAGCCTGGCGGTGGCGACGCGAACGGCCATGCCTCCCTGAATGATGGGCAGCCGGGGCCGCATATGGGCGATCTGCAATTGTGGAAAGAGCACTAATTTCATCCCTTCTGGGAAAAGCATTTAAGGTTATTATCCCACGTTTATCCCACTTTGTCCAGGGGCTAAACTGAAGCCAGGAGGTCTATTGCACAAACTTCGGCCAAAACAACTTTTTCACAATTACATCAACAGAAGGAATTGTCGCAAGAGCGTCGAATAGAGAAAGGTATAGACCAGATCGAACAGGGGCGGCGGGGAAGGCCCGCCCGGGGTCTCCCATGGTGTTGGCCCACCTTGACCAGGGTATCCTGATCACGTTTGTCGCGCCAGCGGTGGTGGTTTTGATGTTATCCGCACACCGGCAAGAGTGCCTCCCTGATGGGCGGCCGAAGCCGGCTGGCCATGTCGACATCGGAGACCGTCACGGATAGATAGGAGCGGTTATGACGGCGCTCCACAAGCCGAGCGGGCATTCTGGGTGCCCGCCGTCGGGATTATCCCTGGACCGGCAGGACATTCCCAGGGCGAGTCCTGGTTCCCAGTGAGATCTGGCAGGCTCCCAACATATTTTTGAGGAGGTGAAGGTGATGTTTTCCATGTATTGGGCGGCGGAAGCAGCCAAAACCCCACCCCCATGGCTAGGCTTCGTCAGCGGGGGGCTGGCAGCCCAATTCGTCTTCGTTGTGTTCCTCTTTGCGGCCACTTACGGCCTCATTCGCCGGCTGCAGGGGGGTGGCCGGGTTGCGGCCATCAGAAAGATCGCCGGCCTGGACGCCATCAACGAGGCCGTCGGCCGAGCCACGGAAATGGGCCGACCGGTTCATTTTACCCCTGGTATTGGCGCGACCAGTGACCCGCAAAGCTATGCCGCCTTCGCCGTTCTGGGGGAAGTCGGCAAGCTGACGGCCCGCTATGACACCCGGATTATCGTCACTACTGCCAACGCCATCATGACGGCCATTACCGACGAGATCGTGCGCGGCGCCTACCTGGAGTCGGGCCGGCCGGACGCCTTTAACCCCGATGATATCCGGTATCTTTCCAGCGCTCAGTTTGCTTATTCAGCCCAGGTGCTGGGGATCTTTGAACGGGAGAAGGTGGCGGCCAACATCATGGTGGGGGTCTTTGCCGCCGAGGCCCTCCTCTTGGCGGAAGCCGGGGCGCAGATCGGGGCCATCCAGATCGCGGCCTCCACCAATACCTTTCAGCTGCCCTTCTTTGTGGCGGCCTGCGACTACACCCTCATTGGCGACGAAATGTACGCCGCCAGCGCTTATCTCTCCAAAGACCCGGCCCTGACGGGAACGGTGGTGGCCGAGGATTGGGCCAAGATGCTGATCCTGGGCGTGGTGGTCCTGGGGGCCATCTTGAATACCGTGGGTAGCAAATGGTTGCAGAACATCTTGAATCGGTGAAAGGGGGTGCTCCCTTGCGTAAAGAACTTCCCATCCTTGTCAGCTTCCTCTTTGGCGCGGTGGTGATCCTGGCCAAATATATTTCCCTGGGTCCCCTGCCCGAGCTGATTAAGGTTCTGGACAAATGGTCCATCGTCAGCGGCGCCTTCGCCTTTCTCTTCGGGATGATCAACCTGAGTTTGCTGCACGGGCATAACGTAGCGCGCCGCAAGTCCGACTACCTCTTTAGCCTCTACTTCATCATTGTCATGTGGGCCTTCTTCTTTCTGGGTCTTTACCAGACCCAGAAAGGCTACAGCTACAAATGGATTTTTGATAACGTTTACACCCCAGGCACCTCCACCATGTATGGTATGATCGCCTTTTACATCGCCACGTCGGCCTACCGGGCTTTCCGGGCCAGAACCATGGAGGCCACGGTGCTGTTGGTAGGGGCGGCCATCGTCATGCTGGGTAATGCCCCGGTGGGCGCCGTCATCTGGAAGCAGTTCCCGGTGATTTCCGACTGGCTCCTCAAGATCCCCAATACGGCGGGGATGAGGGGCATCCTCGTGGGGGTTTACCTGGGGGCTTTAACTACAGCCATCCGCATCATCCTGGGTCTGGAACGGGGCCACCTGGGTGGGCGAGGCTAACCGGGGGAAAGGAGGTGCCGGTCCATGTTTTGGGATAAAATGCAGAAGATCAATAAGTACTATATCTACGCCTTGCTGGTGATCGCCCTGGTGATCCCCATGTTTGTGCCGCTGGGGCTGCCAATCAGTATCACCGCTGATACCAGGAAGGTCTATGACCTGATGGAGAAGATTCCGCCAGGCTCCCCGATTTTGATGTCCTTTGATTATACGGCTAATGCCGTGGCCGAGATGGACCCCATGGCGACGGCGCTCTTGAAGCAAGCCTTTAAACGTGGTCTCAAAGTGGTTCTCTTCTCTCAGGGTGACCAGGGGGCAGTCCTCGCTCAGAAGATCGGTGATGATCTGGCGGGTAAAATGAAGAAGAATTATGGCACCGACTATGTCCACCTGGGTTACAAACCGGGCGGAACGGTGGTCCTCAGACGGATGGTGGAGGACCTCTGGGATGCGGCGGCCAACGTGGATATGAATGGGAAACCCCTGAGTAGCTTCCCCTTGATGCAGAACATCAAGAAGATCACCGATGTGAAGGCTATCGTCGTCATCTCCAACGGTTCTCCCGGGTTCGTCGAATGGCTGAACTATGTCACCGGTCCCCAGAAGATGCCCCTCTTCGGCGGCACCGTCTCGGTGATGGTCCCCGGCTACATGCCCTACGTTCAATCGGGCCAGTTCGCCGGTCTATTGCAGGGGTCACGGGGAACGGCGGAATATGAATTGTTGATCAAGGAGCCGGGCAAGGCCGTTTCGGCCCAGGATTCTCAGTCCCTGAGCCACCTTTACCTGGTCACCCTGCTGGTGTTGGGTAACCTCGGATACTTTCTTCGCAAAAAGCCGGCTGACGGGAGGTGATGGATTATGGAAACGCTAGGTATTTGGGCAGCGGCCTTGGTGACCTTGGCCGTTTTCAGCTTTCTCTATCGGGAGAACCCGTTCTACCGCTGGGCCGAGTACACCATGGTGGCCTTGGCCGCAGCCAATGGGGCGGTGGTCACCTACCATAACTATGTGAAACCGACCCTAATGACGGACATCGTCCAAAAGGGGAGCTACAGCCTCATCATACCGGCCCTGCTTGGGCTCCTGATCTACACCCGCTATTTCCGTTCGATGCTGTGGCTCAGCCGAATCCCCATCGCTTACTGGGTAGGCTATGGAGCTGGTTACATCCTGGCTTACTATCCGGCCACCCTGCTCAAGCAGATAACGAGTTCCTTTTTTCAGCTCAACTCCATCAACAACGTGCTTCTCTTTGTGGGGGTGGTGGCCACCTTTGTCTACTTCATTTTTACTTGGAACCGGGAGCGCTACCCCATCTTGGGCTACACTGCCTCCGTTGGCCGGTGGACCATGATGATTGCCTTCGGCACGGCCTTCGGCAGCACCGTCGCCTTCCGCTTCAACCTTCTTTTGGGTCGGCTGCAGTTCCTGTTGCAGGAGTGGTTGCGTGTGGTCAAGTAGCCTGGTGGCCAGGAGAGTGCTGGCGAACTGCGTTTTGAATGGTTGAGGGGCCTGGCCGGGAGGGGGCCGGCCGGCCAGCCAGATTACCGTTAACAGGGTTGCCCGCGCGGGCAACCCTGCTTAATTTGCAGTAAAATATAAACTTCTCTCTCCCAGCAGGAACCGCTGGCTCTACGTCGAACACTATCCAGGTTAGAGAGAAAAAGAGGGGGACTGGTATGACGGGGCCACAGCTTTTGTACATAGGCTCACTGGCTTTCTATTTTTTCATCTTTGGCCTTTTCTTACGGCTGTTTCTCTGGAAGGGTTATGCGGACAGGGTGTATTGGAAGACTAGGCCTCGCCTTGGCCTGGAGCAGCTCCTCCACCAGAGCCAGGCGCAGGGAGGGGATTTGCCCTTTCTTTCGGTACTGGTCCCGGCCAGAAATGAGGCCGAGGTCATCGACAAGACCATGGAACATCTGGCTGGCCTGGAATACCCGAAAGACCGCTATGAAGTGTTGATTATCACCGATGAGAAGGAAGATTTGGCCAACCAGGCCCAGAAAATCCGGCTGGTACAAGAGGCCCGCGAATTTCTGGACGGGAAAAGACCTCACCCTGACCAACAGGCCCTGGTCCTGGGAGTGGCGGTCTTGATCCGGTTGGCCTTCCGCCGCATCACCGCTTCGCGGCAACTGGCCCGCCGGTTGCTGGGGCAGGGAAGGGAGGCCTTCTTAGCGCGAGCAGTGGAGGGAAGGGCCTTTGCCGACCAGGGAGGAAGCCATATCGTCCCTTTCCAGTTTGGAGTGCAAGAGGGTCGGGGGGAAAGGGGCGACTGGGGTGATGACGGGACTGCCGCGAATCTTTGTCCTGAAATAAGACCGGAGGATCTGTTCCCCAAGATCGAGGCGGTCGTCCTCCGCCTGACGTTGGATAGACGCCCTCCGGAGCGAGCGGTGCGAGATACGGAGGCGATGGCCCCGGGGGAGGATGTTCTCTGGGCAGTGGCTTTGCCGGTGGCTGTCATCACCCGTGAACTGCTGAAACGCAGCGAGGGGAAAAAGCCCCTGGCAGGGAACAAGGCCTTGAGCGAAGCCGTACTGGGTCATCTGTCCCGGACCATTGCCCTGGGCACCACCCGGGATTTGCGCTCCCGGCGACGGTTGCGGACACTCCTGGAGGAGGTTTACCACGAGAAGTTCCCGGTTACGGCCGATCTGGTCCGCCGGAAGGTACGGCAGTGGGAAGGAAACTGGGAGAGACCAGCCCTCCGCCATGTGGTGGTCCCATTTGATTTTGATGGTAACTTCGGGGGAAGACTAACGGGGCAGGCGGTTCCTTCCACCAAAGGGCGGGCTCTCAACTACGCCATCCCGCTGGCTGACCCTCGGAGTGAGATGTTGGGTTTCTATGATGCCGAGAGCCGGCCCGACCGCAAGACCCTCCTCTACGTGGCCTGGCGGCGGCTGGCGGGGGGGCGTCAGGTAAAGATCCTGCAAGGGCCCGTTTTTCAGGTGAGAAACTTCCACCGGATGGGGCCGCTCTCCAAGATGGCGGCACTTTACCAATCCATCTCGCATGAATGGTACTTACCAGTACTCTTCCGCTCCCTCCCCTTTGTTGGGGGGACCAATCTTTTCATTGAGCGGGATTTTCTCCATGAAGTGGAAGGATTTGATTACAATGCCCTGACGGAGGATCTGGAGTTTGGGGTCAGGGCCTATGTCACCCGCGAGGTCTGGCCGGAATATCTGCCCTATGTTTCGACGGAACAGACCCCGACCTCCTACGGCGCTTTTTACCGGCAACGCCTGCGTTGGGGGGCGGGATACCTGCAGACCATGGAAAAGGTCTGGCAACACCGTGATTGGCCGGCCCGCTTGCGGGAGAGGATGCTGGAGAACCTTCTCATTAAAGGTCCGGTGCAGTGGCTTTTCTTCCAGGTGGCCGTGGTTTTATCCGCCGTCTTTTGGGTTCTGGCGAGGACGGGTCTCATGGACCCCTCCCCGGCGCCCGGTCTCCTGCGGGGTACGATGGTCTTCTTGACCACCTTCTCCGTGCTGTTCACCCTTTACGCTCATTACCGTTACCGAGGCTTCCTGGATCGGGGACTGGCGGCGGGAGGATTGTTGGGAACCCTCGGGTCCCTTTCCTACCTGGCTGTCTTACCCTTTGCGGCCTTCTTCCTGCCGGCCCCCTATACCGGCGCGGTCTTGCTGCGGGCCGTCAATCGACTGCCCAAGACCTGGATCAAGACGCCGCGGACCAGGGAGTAGCTTCGGCCAAGTGACTGAGGACGGCTTGGCGAGGGTGGGAAAAAGGTCATCAGGCCAGGTTGAATCAGATTAGAAAGCCAGGGGGATGGGCTTTGACGATCCCTTCATGGAACTTAGCTTCCGCACTTTTTTGTGGGGAGGGTTTCCGGTGCGACCCAGAGACGAATATGCTGAACCATATCGGATCAAGGTGGTGGAGCCTTTACGACAAAGGACGCGAGAAGAAAGGGAGGAGCTCATCACCCAGGCGGGCTATAACCTTTTTAGCCTGCGGGCCGAGGATGTTTACATTGATCTTCTGACGGACAGCGGGACCTCGGCCATGAGCGACAACCAGTGGGCGGGGATCATGCTCGGGGATGAGTCCTATGCTGGGAGTAAGAGCTTTTATCACCTGGAGGAGAGCGTCCGGGAAATCATGGGCTTTCGCCACGTTGTCCCGACCCATCAGGGACGAGCGGCCGAGCATATTCTGATGACCATGCTGGTCAAGCCAAGCGACCGGGTCCTGGGCAATATGCACTTTGATACCACCGAGGGGCATATCCTCTTGAAAAGGGCCACCCCGGTAAATCTGGTCATCGAAGAGGGCTATGAGCCATCGATCCTGCACCCCTTCAAAGGGAACATCGACCTTTTCCGTCTGGAGGAAGAACTGGACACCTACGGTCCGGAGAAGATCCCCTTTGTGCTGATCACCGTCACCTGCAATAACAATGGCGGGCAGCCGGTGTCCATGGCCAACATCCGGGCGGTCCGGGAGATCGCGAGCCGTTATGGGGTACCCGTTTTCTTTGATGCCGCTCGCTTTGCCGAGAACGCCTTTTTCATCAAGGAGAGGGAACCGGGCTATGCCGACAAGCCTGTCGCTGAGATTGTCCGCGAGATGTTCTCCTATGGCGACGGCTGCACCATGAGCTCCAAGAAGGACGGATTGGTTAACATCGGTGGCCTTCTGGCTTTTAATAGCGAAGGGTATTACCGCCAGGCCGTTCAGTGGGGGATCGTCTACGAGGGCTTCGCCACTTACGGTGGACAGGCCGGACGGGATCTTGAGGCTCTCTCCCGGGGTCTGCGGGAAGTAGTGGACGAGTATTACTTGGAAAACCGGATCGGCCAGGTGGACTATTTGGCCAGGAGACTTCTGGATCTGGGAATACCCATTATTGAACCTCCCGGCGGGCATGGCGTCTATCTGGATGCCCGCCGCTTCCTTCCGCACATCCCGCAGGAGCATTTTCCGGCCCAGACCTTGGCGGCGGAGCTTTACATTGAAGGTGGGATCCGGGGAGTGGAACTGGGGACTAATGCCTTTGCCCATCGCGATGAAAAGACGGGGGAAATAGCCTATCCGCGGTTGGAGCTGGTCCGTCTGGCCATCCCGCGCCGGGTCTATACCGACCGGCATATGGATCAGGTGGCCCGTGCCTTGGCGGGCATCGCCCGGCGCAAGGACAGCCTGCACGGGTTACGGATGGTCTATGAGGCCCCGGTCTTACGCCATTTTACCTCACGCTTTGAGAGGCTGTAGGCCGGTCAGCTCTACTCATAACGCAGCCCTTGGATCGGATCCAGTCGCGCGGCTTTGTAAGCGGGGTAGACGCCGAAGAAGATACCTACGGTTACCGAAATACCAATGGCTAAGAGGACTGATTTTCCCGATACCACGGCTGGGAGATAGGGGATCAAACGCGGAATGTAGCGAGAGGCGGCCAATCCAGCCAAGGTCCCGAGACCGCCACCCAGCAGGCTCAACAAGATTGCTTCCAGGAGGAATTGCTGCCAGATTATCCGTTGGGAAGCACCCAGGGCCTTACGCAAGCCTATTTCCCGAGTCCTCTCCATAACCGAGACCAGCATGATGTTCATGATACCGATTCCCCCGACGATCAGGGAGATGCTACCAATCCCGGTGAGCATGGCCTCCAGGGTCCGCGTAATGCCGTCGAAGGCAAAAACGATGTCGCGCTGCCGGGAGACGGTGAATTCATCGGGTTTGTGATATCTTAACAGGATTTGCCGGATCTCCTCCACGGCCTTTTCCATGCCTTCGGCGCTCCTGGCCTGGGCGAAAATAAGCCCGATTTTGTTGGTGCGATAGACATCCTCGGCCACCGTCAACGGGATAAAGACCCGGTTGTCGTTATCGATGGTCCAGGTGCGGCCCTTTTCCTGCATCACCCCAATGACCTGGAACTTCTCGTCGTTGATCAGTAACCTTTGACCGAGGGGTTCCCCGTCCGGGAAAATCAGACGGGCGACCGTGGAACCAATGACAACAACCCGGTTCTTCCATTCCAGGTCGCCTTCCTGTAAGAAGCGCCCTCTCTGGACAGCGTGGCTACGGACGAGAGGGTACTGGCTGTTGGTCCCATTGACGGCGGAGATGGTCTCTCGACCGTGGGCGCGCATGCGGCCACTGTTTTCGATGATGGGAGCGATCATCTTTACCGAGGATGCCCCGGCAATTCGATAATAATCATCCTCGGTGAGGGTGCTGACGGTGCCGAAGGATCCTGTGGCGGCACCGCCCAGGGCGTAGTCGGGGCTCACAATGATCAGGTTGACGCCAAGGTCTTGAACCTGGAGGGAGATATAGGTCTTGACCCCTTCGGCGATGGCCGTCAGGGCAATGACCGAGGAGATCCCGACGGTAATGCCGAGAATGGTCAAAATGGAACGCAAGGGGTTGCGGGAAATGCCCTGAAAGGCCAGGTGAGTCAGGTCAGATAGCCGCAAGGTTTGAACCTCCGTAAGACAGCCTTCCCCGCACGGTATAAATCTAAACAAGAGAAACTCCCGAGAAGGATCCCGGGAGGTTTGGCGAGCTGATAGTTTCTTTAGAATAAACTAGCTACTTGCAGGCGACGCTCCGGCGTTGCCGTCCTCGCTTCTGCACCTGCGCCGCCAGGTTGGTAGATCAACATCAGACCTTCGTCCGGCAAACTCGCCCTCCCTGAGGGGCGAGCGCCATTTTGTCAAATAGCTTAGACCGCAAGTTTTAAGAGGTAAGGCGCTCGCCCAAGGCGGGAGGGGGATCTAGAATCTTTTTTGCTGTTGGGCGGTTTGTCCTTGCTGCTGAGCCTGCTGGAAGACTTTGTACTGCGGCTCCTGGGCTTCCGCGCTGTTGACCTGGTTACGCAGAGGGTTAATGATCTGGGCTTCCATAGTCTGAGCCAGTTGGCTATAGACAGCCTTGGATTGCTGGTTCTGGGTATCCAGGGCAAAAGACTTTAAACTGGCGGCGACGGACTCGGCCTGGCTCAGCGTTTGGTGCAGTTTTTGACCAACAGTCATCTTGCTCAAAACCTCCTTATGGTCTTATTCACTTTTTAGGTTAACCGTCTTAACCAGGCCTATCCGCGGTATTTTGGCTCAACAATGGTATCACCATGCGGATGAGGATGGGGAAGGAAAAATCCAATTGGTGGTCGAATGCATATGTAGATAGCCCTTAAGATGCGAAAGATGAGAACCTGCGGGCTCTATTAGACCTTTGGCTTCTAGCATAGCGCATTTGTTGCGGATCCCGTTGCGGGCGACGTTATTTTGCTGAGCACTCGACCCAGGACGAGTCCCTGGTGGCATCGCGTGCCGTCCAGGTGGCGATGGGAATCCAGGCGCTCAAGCTCTTTTCGTCCTTCAATCTGGTCAATGGCTTCGCCCGAAAGGGCAGCGCGGCAGGGAGGTGACCAAAAGCATGGACCTGGGATCTGTCTTACAGGTTCCTTTTCCCAGAATGATCAGAGTCAAGCAGCACTTTTCGAAAATAGAAATAGATGATATTACCACTGCCGTCAGGGCGGAACTGAACCGTTCCGAGATCAGCCAAAGGATCGGGTCCGGCGGCCGGATAGCGGTGGCTGTTGGTAGCCGCGGGATTGCCAACCTGGCCGAGATCATCCGGACTTTGGTCCAGGAGATAAGGCGTCGGGGAGGGGAACCCTTCATTATCCCGGCCATGGGGAGTCACGGGGGGGCCACGGCGGAGGGGCAGCGGGTGCTCTTGGCTGGCTACGGCATAACCGAGGAGCGAATTGGGGCGCCTGTCCTGTCCTCCATGGAAGTGGAAGAGGTGGCGCGGCTTCCTTCCGGTTTACCGGTCTACTTCGATCGCCTTGCCTTGGGGGCCCAGGCTGTCATCCCCGTTAACCGCATCAAGCCCCATACCAGCTTTCGCGGACCGGTGGAGAGTGGGATAATGAAGATGCTGACCATTGGCCTGGGAAAACACCGGGGGGCAACTACCGTTCACCAAGAGGGTTTTGCCCGCTTTTCGGAAAACCTTATGGCGGCGGGACGATTAATCCTGCAGCGGGTTCCCGTTGCTTTCGGGCTGGCCATCCTGGAAAATGCCTTTGACCGCACGGCCAGGGTCGAGGCCGTCCTGCCTGAGCACATCGAGGCCAGGGAACGCGAGCTGTTGGTACAGGCCCGGGAACTGATGGCCAGACTTCTCTTTGACCATCTGGATGTCCTGGTGGTGGACAGGATGGGGAAAGAGATCAGCGGGACAGGGATGGACCCCAACGTCTTGGGCCGCTACACCTTCCCCTGGATGTCGGGGGGACCGTCCATCAACCGCCTGGTCGTCCTGGACCTGACGGAAAAAAGCCACGGCAATGCCACCGGGGTGGGGCTGGCGGACATCGCGACCAGGCGGCTGGTACAAAAGATTGACCAGCGCGCGACTTATCTAAACGTAATGACCTCTACCAACCTGGCGGCGGCCCGGATTCCGGTCACCATGGACAATGACCGGGAGGCCATCGCCCTGGCCATCCGGACGGCCAACCGGAGCGATCTGGAGAAGGTGGAGATGGTCAGGATCAGAAGCACCCTGGAATTGGAGGAGATCTGGATCTCCGAGCCCCTCTGGGAGAAGAATAAGGGACGAAGTGACCTGGAGGTTCTGGGACCTTCGCAGGAGCTCTCATTTGACGATCAAGGCAACCTGGAGCCATTCTAGCCACTTTGAAGGAACCTAGCTACTTCCAGGGCGCCGCTCAGGCGTTGCCGTCTTCACTTTCGGTCACCTACGCCGACCGCAGCACGGCAGAGCTTCAGCCCTCCGTTCGGCGTCGCCGCATGGGTATCTAGTAAGGGCCACTGGCTAAGGTTACCGGCGGCACCCCGCCGGCGGAGGCGGTTATGCAGGGAGCGATGTTAAAGGAAGCCCTCCGGGAAAAGGGTACGGTCTTGGGGATAGCTCTTGGGGTTACCACGGCGGAACCTTTTTGGGAGCTGGCCGAGATCCTGGAGGCCCGGCGCCAAGCCGGGTCGATGGCTGACTTTGAGGAGAAGGACCTGGAGAAAAGGTACCGCCCGGATCTTCTTTTGGCGGGAGCCAGGTCCATCATTGCCGTGGCCGTGCCCTATAATGCCCTGACCGTGGCAACGGGTAACGTTTTACGATCATTGGCGGGGCCAGATCCTGAGGGAAAAACCTCTGCCTCGGGATGGTTACCCACCCCCTGGTGGCCGTCTCCCCCCATCTCCCTCCACGCCCTGGGAAGGGACTACCACGTTGTGGTGAGGGAGAAACTGGAGCAACTGGTGGCTTGGTTGAGCGACGAGAGGAAAGAAGAGTTCAATTTCCATCTGCAGGCCGATACGGGGCCTCTGGTGGAAAGGGAGGTGGCCCGCCGGGCTGGGCTGGGCTGGATCGGCCCCAACGCCAGCCTCTTTGTCCCGGGTTTTGGCTCCCTGGTCTATCTGGGTTTGCTCCTGACCACCTTGGAGATTCCCCCCGATGAACCGGGGCAGGTTTGGAGCAGGGAAGGGGGGCAGCTCAGGTTGGCGATGGCGGAACTACCGGCCAAGGCGGATCAGGCTGTGGCCGACCGGGGCGCGGTGCGGGCCTTCCCAGGGGATCGCCAGGGGCTCGACTGTCAGGGCTGTGGTCGTTGTGTGGAGGCCTGTCCCAGCGGAGCTCTTGAGGCTTCTTACCAGCTCAATCCGGCCCGTTGCCTTTCCTACTGGACGCAGAGCAGGGGGTTCATTCCAGAGGGCTACCGCCGCATCCTGGGAGGCCGTCTTTACGGTTGCGATACCTGCCAACTGGCCTGTCCGGAAAACATAACCCTTTTGAGGGAAAGGGGGTTATTGAACGAAGAGAGGAGCGCGGGAACCCGGCCGGAGGAAGCTCAAGGGAGGTTCAGCGCGAGGCGCTTGGTCCGGGGGGACCAGGGTGAACCAGTCATTGAGGGCCCCGCGCCGATGCCACCTACCGGAGCTCATCCCAACTCCGTAAGGTTGCGCCGGTCAATTGACCGGGTAACTGGACCTGATCCTGCGGGGGAGGTCGTTCCAGAACAACGCCCCGGAGGCCTCTCTAACCAGGACGGGGAAGAGGAGGCCTGGCGGCGACGCCTGCGGGAGGAGGCTTTCCCGTCACCGCTTAAGATTCTCCATCTTTCCAACGAGGAGTTCCGGCGGTGCTATGGGCCGACGGCCGTCGGCTGGCGGGGGCGAAAGGTCCTGCAGCGCAATGCCTTGGTCTCTATAGGCAATAGTCTGGCTCGTGCCCCGGAACACCTTATTGCCAGAGAGATCTTCCCCTTCCTGTCTGATCCGCGGGCCGAGATCCGCGGTCAGGCCGCCTGGGCCTTAGCTCAGATGGCCCAGGGGGGACGGGCTTCCGACAGGCTTATCCGTATGGTGTTGAGAGAGGCCGGGGAACGGGAAACTGATGGGCGAGTGCAGGAAGAGATAAGCCAGATCCTTAAGGACTTAGGTGAGGAATGAATAACCCGTCTCTTGGGAGGAAGGGGCGAGGCTGAGCCGCGCTGCGGTCGGCGCAGGTGACCGAAAGCGAGGACGGCAACGCCCGAACGGCGCCCCGCAAGAAGCTGGTTTGCTTCAAGGTAGGAGTTGTTGAGATGGCGTATCGGTTAGCTCGAGATCAGAAAGGCCCCTTCCAAGGGGTCAGGCTGCAATGGTCTGGAAAAGAAGAGAAACCCGACATTGTTCCCCTCCGCCTGGAATTGGTGAAGGTGGTGACCCCTCCTTGCGAGCCAAAAGAGAAGGAACATCCGGTGACGACTCTTTCCTCCGGACAGGGGACAAGAGATTATGAGGAAACGGTGCCCTTTCCCCTTGAACCGGAGGGCCGGGAAGAGGTACAGGCATCGCGACAGGCAACTCCTGCCGCGCTTCGCCGTCCGGCTTGCGACCAGCCGGAGTTTCTTTCCTGGCGGGATCGTCTCATCCAGGGGGAGAATGGCAGGGTCATGACGGCACTGCTGCCGGAACTACGGGGTAAAGTCGATCTGATTTACCTTGATCCGCCTTTCAATAGCGGCTATGATTTCCTGCTGCCACCGGAGGCTGAGGGGCACAATGGTCAAGCCCCCTCGGGAACAGGCGCCAGGGCCTATCGCGATAGTTGGGGTAAGGACCTGGCTCCTTACCTCGCGTTTCTCTACCATCGCCTGGTTCTGATGCGGGAGCTTCTAGCGGATGATGGCAGCCTTTATCTGCATGTCGACTGGCATGCCGGTCACTATCTCAAGCTCTTACTGGACGAGATCTTTGGCCGGGAGAATTTTCGCAACGAGATCATCTGGAAACGAGATATAGCGGGGAAAGGAGCCAAGAAGGGCTCTGGACAGTGGCCGCGCAACTTTGACACCTTATTCTTTTACTCTAAGTCGCTTTGCTATCATTTCGTACAGCCTTACCGCCCTCTTTCCGAAAAACAAAAGGGGGCGTATCGTCACCGTGAACCGGACGGCCGTCGCTTTAAGGCCGTCCAGTTGGGGGATTACAGCCAAGAATCCGTGGATCGTCTGATGACGGCGGGCCTCATCTATACTTCTTCCACCGGGCGGCGCTACAAGAAATACTATCTGGACGAGGCTCAGGCCACCGTTGATGCCATTTGGGATGATATCCCCGGCTTTGGGACCCGTACGGCGGCCCGAGAGTTCCTCAATTTCCCAAAACAAAAGCCCGAGGCTTTGCTGCGAAGGATTATTGAGGCTTCTTCCCGCGAGGGGGATCTGGTGGCCGACTTTTTCTCCGGGTCGGGAACCACCCTGGTTGTGGCGGGTAAACTGGGCCGGCGCTGGATTGGGGTTGAGGAGAATCCCAGAGCGGTGGAAATCGCCCGGAAACGCCTGGAGGGGACCGCCGGCCAGCCCCCTTTTGAAGTTTGGGCAGCTCCAAGCCGCCAGGTTTAGCCAGCTGGCGGTATTTGCCAGGCGTACCCTTACCGGGGGCTGGCCGGTTCCGCCCGCGCAGGGTGAATTGAGTTAGACGAAGGGAGGAACGGGCCGGATGGTTCCGCCAGGCCGGCTGAGGTGGGTATGATCAAGGCGATCCTCTTTGATTTGGACGGAACCCTTTTGCCGCTGGATACCGACCGATTTTTTGAAAGCTATTTTCGGCTGCTGGTGCCCCGCTTTGCCCGGCTCGTTGAGCCACGGCTCTTTTATCAGAGCGTGGTGGAATCTACGGGGATCATGATCCACAACCTGGATCCCGCCCTGACCAATGAGGCAGTCTTTGAGGCCACCTTTTACCCGCGCGTCGGACTTGGGCCCGAGGTTTTGAAGCCCCTTTTCATGGATTTTTATCGGGGGGACTTCCGGCAGTTAAGGCAGGTGGCGGTTGAAACGCCCTTGAGCCGTCTGGTGGTGCAAAGGGCGGTGGAGAAGGGGCTGGAGGTCATCCTGGCCACCAATGCCGTCTTTCCCTTGGAGGCTATCGAGGAGCGCATGCGTTGGGCCGGGATTCACGATTTTCCCTGGCGGCTCATAACTTCTTATGAGAGGATGCACTTCTGCAAGCCCCATCTGCATTACTATAAAGAGATCCTTTCTATAAGCAACCTGAAACCAGGCGAGTGCCTGATGGTGGGAAATGACCTGGAAGAGGACGTAGTGGCCGGAAAGCTGGGGATGAAAACCTTTTTGGTGACCGACTATCTGATTCAGCGGGGGAACAGCCTGCGTCCCGATTATACCGGGAGCCTGTCCGATCTCCTGTCTTTCGTGGATGCGCTACCCTGAAAATGGCCAGCTTCTAGCGGATTAGCTGTACCTGGATGTGCAGGTTGCGCTTTTCGCTAGCCTCAGCCGAGCGCATTCTCCGGCGAGCTTGCTGTGGTCGGCGGCTAACCGCGGGCCCTTACGCTGACCGCCCTTAGCCGCTCGGCGGCGGCCTTTCGTCCGGTACCGCGCGGATTCTCCATCCCTGGAGAGCCGCACTCGGCGGCATCCGTGCCGCCGAGCGAACTTCAGGCCGCGCCTTGCGGAGGGCGGTACCAGCTCGGGCCAATGCGGCTACGCCGCCTCCCCCAATAAGCTGCCAGCACCTCCGCTCCACGGCCGGCTTTTTCATCCCCGGCTGGTGCCGCTGGCGGCACGGGGTCTACCCTGAAACAAACCAGCTTCCAGGGCGCCGCGCGGGGGTTGCCATCCTCGCTTTCGGTACCTACGCCGACCGCATTGCGGTAGAACTTCAGCCCTCCAGTCCTCAGTCTTCCAAAGCCCCCAACACGGCGTTATGAAATCTGGCCCGGAAGGGTACTATCCCTTCCCGGGCGACGGGGTGAAGCCGGTTGGTCAAAAGGGTGATCACCAGTTGGTAGCCAGGGTCAATCCAGAGGGAGGTCCCGGTAAACCCAGTATGACCTATGGCTTGGGGGGAAAGGAGTTCGCCCCCGGAGGAAGGGTAAGACTCGTTCAAGGCCCTGGTCAACGGTGTCGACAGATGCCACCCCAAGGCCCGGTTTTGCCCGAGGTATTCGGTCTGGTTCTGGACGGCCGCCTGAAGGACCAGGGGTGAGAAAACCTGATTCTCCCCATAACCGCCGCCATTAAGGTAGCTCTGTCCTAAAACGGCCAGGTCGCGGGCCGTGGAGAAGAGGCCGGCGTGCCCACTGATGCCACCGAGGCCGTAATGGGCGTTACCATCATTAACCTCGCCCTCCAGGATGTAGTCTCGCCATCCCAAGAAACGGGCGGCCTGTGCCCCGCACATCCTCTTTTCCACTTCATTGCCCCGTTCGGTCGCGGCGATAGGGCGGGCTGACTCCGTCATCCCAGCTGCCGAGGTCTTCTCGGAGCCCGGGGCAGGACAATTCTTCCCTTTTTCGGCCCTCTTGGCGCCGCCCCTTCTTCCGCTTTCCTTGGGAGTGACGGCAGGACTTTCTCCCGCTGGGTTGAGCCACGAGAGCGGAAGAAATCCCGTATCGAGCATGGTCAGGGGAACAAAAACCTCCCGTTGCAGCAGGCTGGCCAGACCCTCGCCCGCTATCTCCCTGAGGATTTCTCCCAGGAGGATGAAGCCCAAGTCGCTGTACTCGACCCTGCTGCCGGGGGAAAAGAGCAGATCGGTGTCGGAGATGGCTTCAATCACCTCCTGACGACCCCGGTGTTCCAGATAAAGGGGGCGCCAACCTGGAAGGCCGGAGGTGTGCGTCAGGAGATGCCGTACGGTTACCTTATCTTTGCCGACCGGGGCGTACCCACCCCGGGCGAAGCGAGGGAAGAAGCTGGCGACTGGATCGTCTAGAGAGACCCGCCCTCGCTGCCAAAGGAGCAAGAAAGCGGAGGTCGTGGCCACCACCTTCGTCAGGGAGGCGATATCAAAGAGGGTATTGCGAGTCATTGGCCGCTCTTGCGGTTCAACCCGGGAGTGTCCCACCGCCCACCAACCGGCAATAATCCCCCTACGGCTGACCAGGGCCACGGCCCCGGGGAAAATCCCCTCCCGTACCCCTTCTTCCAGGAGTCGTTTAGCCCACTGCAGTTCACCCGTCCGGAAACCAGCCTCTTCCGGAGAACCTTCTCGTAAGGTGACAAACTTTTTCTGTAACATTGCTGTCTCCTTCACAAATAGGGGGGCTAGTGCTCGTAAACCGCCTTTCCATGTCCCGGCAGACGACTACTGACCAGTAAGGAGAGTACGGCCAGCAGGGCTCCCGCCAGAAAGGTGGCGGCGGGACCGTAAAACGTCCAAAGAAAACCCCCTAGGGCAGGAAAGGTGACCCCAGAGATGTGGTTTATAGTACCACCCATGGCCAGGGTGGGCGAGATGTCATCGTGGGGCGCGATTCGATCGAGGTAGGTTGTCGCCCCCACGTCGGAGGCCAAGAAGAGGTTATCCAAAATGTAAAGGGCGTAGAGCACAAAGGTCTGGGTAAGGAAGGCATAACCCAGAAAAACGCTGGCCAAACAGGCGTAGTTAAAGACGAGAACCTTTCTTTCTCCCAGAAGATCGATGAGCCGTCCCATCCACGGACGGGTGAAGAGCGCCAGGATGTTGCTTACCACCAGCAGGGTGGCGATGGTTTTGACCGGCGTACCGTAGATTGTGACCAAGGCAAAGGGGGCAAAGGTGATGAACATGTGCCGCCTGGCGCCGGAGAGGAGGGTCAGAAGATAGTAAAGACGGTACCGGGCCTTGAAGACGAAGGGTTTCCGCTGCCCGGTCCGTCCGGAGCTGGGCAGAAGGAACATGAACAGACCACCCACCGCCGCAACGGCCGCGGCGATGACGAACATGGCACGGTAATTGAGATAGGCAGAAATGAAGTAGACAAAGCCCATGGCGGTCAGGGCCCCGAGGGCGATGAGACTGTTCACCTGACCCAGCATCTTCCCCTTCTGGCCCACCGGGGCTAGGGAAAGGACCAGAGAAGATTGGAGAGGGGAATAGAGATGAAACCCGACGCTCATGACCAGAGTGGCTAAGACCAAACTGGGAAACCCGGTTACCAGGGAGTGAAGAAAAAGACCCAGGGCCATGACCAGAATCGTAGCCCCGGCCAACCCGGGCTCAGCAAAGCGGGCGGTAATCAGGGACATCACCACCGTCAGGAGACCCGGAATCTCCCGGATAGATTCATTCAGGCCCATCAACTGTGGGGAAAGCCGGAGTTCCTGACCAACGAAATTATTATAGATAGTACGCTGTAAGCCAAATCCGAACTGCATCAGAAAGGCCGATACAATCAACAAGGGGAGGGCGGAAAAGACATGGATCTTGGCCAGGACACCAAAATCCTGGTGGCTCCCCTCCCCTTTCTTCTTAGCAACAGCTAGGAGACCGCTGAAAAAGCCCATCCGCGCGTCAGGCTGGCTCTTGGGCGGGCTCGCTACTGAAACCGTGGTTTTCGAGCCGTCTGTTATTAGTTCTCCTTGTTTCACGCCGCGAACAGCCCCTTATCTGGCCAGTCTCATTGTCAACCTGCTCGCCGTAATACCCGGCCTGGCTTGCAGCCAGTGGAAACACCATCCCTGACCACCAACTCCCCGTTCACCAGGACATGGATAACGCCCTCGGGACGCGCTTCCGGCTCCAAGAAAGTGGCTGTATCCCTGACCGTCAGGGGGTCAAAGACGGTCAAGTCCGCCCACTTCCCTGCGGCCACAATGCCGCGATCCTTTAAGCCCATCCGCTGCGCCGGCAGCGAGGTCATTTTCCGAATAGCCTCCTCCCAGGAGAGAAGACCCCTTTCCCGCACATAGCGGGCCAAAACGCGGGGATAGGTTCCACGGGGCCTGGGGTGACGGGATTTGGCCGTCCCATCAGTACCTATCATCGACCAGGGAACGGTGAGAAAACCTTCCAGTTCCTTCTCCTCCAGGGCAGCGAAGGCTAATACCACCTTGCCCTCCTCCCGATAGAATAGTTCCAGCAGGGCTTCCTCGGGACTCGCTTTCCAGAGGTTCGCCAGTTCGGGGAGACCTAACCCCAGGGCCTCGCTGGCTACCCCCAACTCCGTGGCGATAACGGTGAAATACTCCGGCCCTCCCCGCTCCACCAGGACGGAGCGAACCTGGTCTGTTAGTTGGACTCGCTGGTCTTTGTCCTGATAAGCGCTTCGGAAAGACTCCCAGCCTCCTTCTTTCCAAGTGGGCAAGAAGTTCCCGGGACCATAGAAACCGCCCCCAGTAACAGTGTAAGGATACAGATCGGCGGTGATATCCAGGCCGAGCTTTCGGCCCGCCTCAATCCTTTCAATCATCCTTTCACCTTTGCCCCAGTTGCGGCGGAGCATCACCTTAATATGAGAGACCTCCAAAGGCACATCACCGCTGCTGGCAATCCTTAAGGCCTCGTCCAGAGCCTCCAAGATGGTGTCGCTCTCGCTTCGCATATGGGTGTTGTAGGTCCCGCCGTACCGGCGAACCACCTTCACCAGATAAAGGACCTCTTCGGTGGCGGCAAAACGTCCCGGCACATAAATCAGACCGGTGGAAAGGCCGAAAGCTCCAGCCTCCATCCCTTCCGCCACCAGATACTCCATGTTCTTCAGTTCCTCGCGGGAAGGCGGGCGGTCTTCCTTTCCCAATACCTCCTTACGGACGCTACCGTGGCCGACCAGCAGGGCGTAATTCGTGGCCGTCCCCATCTCCTCAACCGCCTGAAAATGCCGGTCCAGGTGAACCGGGGAACTGCCGCAGTTACCACCCAGCTCCGTGGTTATGCCCTGCCGCTCTCGGTGGTCGCTCCAGGGGCCTTCTAAGATGGACCAGTCCCCGTGGGAGTGAAGGTCAATGAAACCGGGGGCGATAAACAAGCCCCGCGCGTCAATTTCGTCCCGGGCCCTTTTCCGGCTTAAATCGCCCACTGCCTGGATGCGTCCGCCCTGCACGCCTACGTCAGCGGCCAACCGCTCTCGGCCCGTTCCGTCCAAAACCTGGCCACCGCGCAGGATGATATCGAAATCCAAGTTCGCTCACTCCTTCCAAACCCCAATTACTGCCCCCGCCGCAGGACACGCCCGGCTAGGGCGCCCGTATGTTCGCCCTTGGCCACCGTCATTACCCCGTTGACCAGGACGTACTCTACCCCCTGAGCGTATTGGTGTGGTTCCTGATAGCTGGCCCGATCGCTGATCTTTTGCCGATCAAAGACGACCAGATCGGCCTGGTAGCCTCTCTGTAAGATTCCGCGGCCTTTGAGACCGTATTTCTCCGCGGTCTGCGAGGTCATCTTGCTGATGGCCTCCTCCAGGGAAAGGAGACCCTCCTGGCGTACGTATTTCCCCAGGATCCGGGCGAAGGTACCGTAAGAGCGCGGATGAGGCTTGCCCTTTCCCAACGGTCCGTAAGGGGCGGCAGCACTGGCATCAGAACCGATGACCGCCCCGGGAAAACGGATAACCTCCCGGACGTCTTCCTCCTGCATCAGGAAAAGGACCATACCGATGTTGTTTTCCTCCTCCAGCAGGAGGTCAAAGACCGTCTCCGCCGGCTCAGTCTGTCGGGCGCGGGCGATCTCGGCTATAGTCTGTCCGGGAAGGTCGCTGTCCGGCCGGTTGGCCCGGGTGATCAGAATATTGTCATAACCGGCCGCCGCTATAAAGTTCTCCCAGCCGGGGATTCCCTCTTCTATCTCCCGTTTCAGCCTTTCACGTACGGCGGGATCGCGAAGCCGCCCAAGGAAGGCTTCCTTGCCGCCAGCATGGGCCCAACTGGGAACCAGGCTTCCTAAGGAGGTACTGGCCGCAGTATAGGGGTAAACGTCGCACCCGGCGGCGACACCCCGTTCCCTCGCCGCCTCCAGCAGAGCCAGGGTAGTCTTGACTTTACCCCAGTTCTTCCGACCAGCCGCCTTGTGGTGGGAGATCTCGACCGAGATCCCGGCCTCCTTCCCGACGCGCAGGGCCTCGGCCACCGCTTCAATAACTGTATCACTTTCGCCGCGGATATGACTGCCGTAGATCCCGCCATAGGCGGCAGCCACGCGGGCCAATTCGATAATCTCCTCGGTCTGGGAATAGGTGCCCGGCGGATAAATCAGACCGGTGGACAAACCAAAGGAACCTTCCTCCATAGCTTGCCGGAGCAGCCTTTTCATCTCCTCCATCTCTGCCAGGGAGGGAGCCCGGTTTTCCCAGCCCATGGCCGCCGCCCGCAGGTTACCGTGCCCAACCATGGGGGCAACATTAACGGATACGCCCCGCCTTTCCACCTCGGCCAGGTATTCAGCCAAGGACTGCCATTTAATCTCCAAACCCGCCGTCCGTCCCAGGAATTCCGAACGCTCCCGGGCCGCCGCTCCTACCAGGGGGGCCCCGGAGGAGCCACACTGGCCAATGACCTCGGTGGTAACCCCTTGTCGGATCTTGCTCTCCCCTTGGGGGTTTAGCAAGACCGCCAAATCCGAATGAGAATGAGCATCAATGAAGCCCGGGGCGACGATGAGGCCGCGGGCATCCACAGGCTCATAACGCCCATCTTCCCGTCCCTCCGCCTCCTTTGCGGCGGTCTGGGGACGCGGCACGATCTCCTCTATCCTATCATCCTCAATGACCACGTCCGCCGGATAACCCGGTCGACCTGTCCCATCGATGACCATGCCCCCGGCAATAATCACCCGCGCCAAAAGAGACACCTTCTTTCTTCGCTAGACGAAATATAATAGATAGATTCAACAAGACGGGGAGAATTCCTGCTGATAACTGGGACTTTATTATAAACTAGGGCAAAAAAGAACCAGGAGCCCTCCACCCCACCTGAACCGCCGCCGCTGGCGAGGCGAAGGCACACCTGGGAAAACTGATCGCAAAGCATTCCTGGCCAAAGGAGAGTCTCTCGCAGTCTCGTATGAAACAAGTCCCATCTCTGCCAGCCTACCGGGCCTGGGTCGATCTCATCGAAGCTCCAGATCCCGCAGAAGCGACGTTTTCATCGTTTGTGGCGCCGCAGGCGGCATGAGGAACTACCATGAAACAAACCAGCCACTTCCAGGGCGACGCTCGGGCGTTGCCGTCCTCGCTTTCCGTCACCTACGCCGACCGTATCCCGGATCAGCCCGGTCCACCGGCCGGCAGCGCGGCGATTCACCGTCCGTGGGAAGCGGCGTCCGGCGGCATGGGCATCTAGTACAAAAAAGTAGGCTGGATAGTCTTCGCCTTCTTATCTCTTAGGCGGTGATTCGACCCTGACCGTCAACGTCTCCGCCTCCCAGGTTACCGTCGCCCCTGCCAGTTTCTCCGCCACAAAACGGACCGGAACCAATAGGCGCCCTCCCTGAAGTAATGGCGTAACATCCATGGAAAAGTACTGACTTCCCAGCCCGGCTGTGGTTAAGTGGGCCTTCCGACGACCTGACCAGAGCTTGAGGGAGCGTCCATTGAGTTCCAGTACCGCCGCCTCTTCTTCCTCCAGCCAGGTTACCCTGGCCCCCATGGCCGTGGCCAGGAATCTGCCCGGGGCCAAGACCCGTCCCGTATCGAAAAAGGGTGCCACATCTGGAAAAACCACCGGCTGCCCATCCAGCTTGATGGTGAGTCCCTTCCAGGCGTCCAGACGGCCCACCTGGGACAGGTAAAGGCTCCCCTCCGCCACCAGCGGTGCGGCCACCGCCTTTTCCGCCAAAGGCCATTCCGCCTTCTTCCGGCCACTGGTAGAATCCAGGAGGATGAGCCGGGACGGCTCTCCTTCGATCTCAAAGCTGGTGACAATGTAAACGCCTTCGGCCGTGAGCAATGGGGCTTCAATCACGGGCCAGTACTTCCTCGTCCCTTTGCGTACCGGCTCGTGGCGAAAGACCCACTTCAACTGGTAATCCCCCGGATTAAAGCCATAGACCTCTCCCCATTCACTGGCGACCAGGAGGTCGGCCCGCAGGGCTAGGCCTTGCCACTTGTTGTCAGGGGAGCGGTATTCCCAGAGTTGCTTTCCCGTGGCCAAGTCCAAGGCATAGAGACCTCCCCCATCTCCAGAAGCTGCCACAAAGACTCGGTCATCGGTGATGACAGGAAGGCTGTCCAGGGCCCCTTTCCCTGGTATCGTCTGCGACCAGAGCAGCCGCCCCGAGTCGGAATCCAGGGCCAGGACCTGACCGTTGTGGGTGCCGACTACCAATCGTTTCCCGGCCAGGGCCGCACCGGCCCGGAACAGGTCATTGCCGGTATCGTACCGCCAACGCAGGGCACCGGTCACGGCGTCGAGGGCATAGAAGCTCCCGTCAGAGGACCCGAAGAGCACCAGATCCTGGGCCGCCAGCAAAGAACCGCTGATCCAGCCGGCCGTAGGAAACTCCCAAAGGCCCCGGCCGCTGGATGCCTCCACCGCCCGGACCAAACCCCCGTAGTCAGACAGAAAGACACGGTCTTGGTCCACCGTCGGGCTACTCCTGATGCGCTGGGAAGAGGGCAGGCTCCAAAGGACGGCGCCCGTTTTTTCGTCCAGGGCATAGAACCGACCGCTCTCACTGCCCAAAAAGACCCTCTCGCCGGCCAAGACCGGGCTGCTCCGGAACCGTTCTGGCAGACGGAAAGACCAGCGCGGATAAAGAACACTTCCAGGGCGCTCCTCGGAGGAACGCTGGCGTTGCTCATTGCCCCCTTCCAAAGGCCATTCCCCGGCCTGAACCCGGAGGCCGAACGACAGAAAGGTCACCAGAGCCAGCACCGCAAAAAGCCGCCCGATAATACCACGCCGCAGGGTCCGTTCCCCCGGCCTTTCCGCAGTTGCAGCCATTCGCCTCGACTGGTAGACAAACTGATAGAAAAACCGGCTCACGCTCAGGTACCGCCGCGTTTTCAGTTGTTGTCCGCAGAAGAAACGGCTCATAGCTTTCCACGCCGGGCCTGATCCCTGACTTTCTCCAGTTCCCGAAAGATCAACCGTCGCCCCTCTTCCGTCTGCCACCAGTTGTTCCTGGTGACATCCTGCCGCCCATCGGGGACACAGAACGCCTCAACTCCAGGAAAATAGCGGAGAAAGGTCATTTTCGCCCGGCGCATGTGGAGTGGGGCTGAGATCAAAATCACCTTTTTCAAGTCCCGGTTCAGATTAGCCTGTTTGAGCACCTCTCGCCCGAAAACGACGTTTTCTTCGGTATTCGCAGACCTCGCCTCGGTGAGAAGGATGTCGGCCGGCAGTCCGCCGGCCCGGGCTGTTTCCTCCAGAACCACTGCCTCCGCCCTCCCGGTAGTCTTTGGGTCTCCCCCGGTGAAAAGGACGCGCGGCGCGTAACCGGCTTGAAAGAGTTCCACCGCCTTCCAGGCCCTTTCCCGATGACGTCCCCCGAAAACAAAAATGAGGTCCGCCCGTTGTGGTTCGTCCTCAAGAAAAAGGAAATCGGTTACCTCGTTGATGGACATACCCTCATAGATTCGTTCCAAGGGAACCTCCCCCTTTGGCCTATGGATAAAAGAACCCTCATCCATCAACACAATTCGACGAGATCAGATCTTTTTCCTGCTACCTCGGAAAGTTCGCCGTCGAAGCTCTTCCCTACAAAGCCCTGCAAGCGCCGCTGGCTGGGGGCGGCTCTTACGAGCTGCACCGCCGGCGTATCATCGCTTTTCACCAGGGGCTCGACAAGAAAGGGGCCCCGCTCGGGGCCCCCGTCCTTCAGCGCACAAAGAGATGCGCCAGTACCAGGGTGATGGTACTAATGAGCTTGATCAGAACGTGCAAGGATGGCCCAGCGGTGTCCTTGAAAGGGTCCCCTACGGTATCGCCGACTACCCCGGCCTTGTGCGTATCAGAGCCCTTTCCCCCGTAGTTTCCTAGTTCGATGAATTTTTTGGCGTTGTCCCAGGCCCCACCGCCGTTATTGAGGAAGAGGGCCATCAAGACGCCGCCGATGGTACCGATCATCAGAAAGGCCGCCGCTGCTTCGGCTCCCAGAAGGAGTCCCACCAACACCGGGGTAAGCACGGCGATGGCGCCGGGCAGAACCATCTGTTTTAGGGCTCCTACCGTAACAATGTCCACGGCCTGCGCGTAATTCGGCTTGGCCTTCCCCTCCATGATCCCGGGGATCTCCTTAAACTGGCGGCGCACCTCCAGGATGACCACCTGGGCCGCTTTGCCCACCGCTCGGATGGCCGTGGAGGAGAAAAGGTAGACCATCATGGCCCCAATGAAGCCCCCCACAAAGACCTCCGGCTTACCGATGTCTACCGGGAAGTCACCCTTCCAATGGAGGGCCAGCTTCACCTCATCCAGGTAGGCAGAAAAGAGGAGGAAGGTGGCCAGGGCGGCGCTGCCGATGGCATAGCCTTTGGTCAAGGCCTTGGTGGTGTTGCCCGCCGCATCCAGGCGATCCGTTCGCAGCCGGATCTCCTTGGGGGCGCCAGACATCTCCACGATCCCGCCGGCGTTGTCCGTGATGGGGCCAAAGGTATCCATGGCCAGGATGTAGGCCGCCGTCGAGAGCATCCCCATGGTGGCTACAGCCGTACCGTACAGTCCGCCGCCCGCCAGTCCACTGTTCTGCCCCAACCAATGCGAAGCCAAGATGGCGGCAGAAATGATGATGGCGGGGATGGCGGTGCTCTCCATACCAACGGCCACCCCGCTGATGATATTGGTGGCTGGTCCAGTCTGAGAAGCCGTGGCGATCTCTTTTACCGGGCGATAGCGATAGGAGGTGTAGTACTGGGTAACATAAACAAAGAGGAAGCTGGTAACAACCCCCACCATGGCCGCCAGGTAAAAATTCAGGAAGTTCACCCCAGGGGCGCTTAACATGTTTTGGGCCACAAAATAGAGGAAGATCGCGTTAAGTAGCGTGGTCACAAAATAGCCCATGTTCAGGGCCGTCATGGGGTCGCTTTCTTCCCGGGTACGAACGACAAAGATTCCCACCAGGGAAGCGATGATCCCAAAGGCCCGAGCCACCAGGGGGAAGAGAATACCCTTCACCCCAAAGACGGGCATCAAGGCGATTCCCAGGATCATCGCCCCGATGTTCTCTGCCGCCGTAGACTCAAAGAGGTCCGCCCCACGGCCAGCACAATCGCCGACGTTGTCCCCCACCAGGTCGGCCACCACGGCCGGGTTGCGAGGATCATCCTCCGGAATCCCGGCCTCCACTTTCCCCACCAGGTCGGCCCCAACATCGGCCGCCTTGGTGTAGATCCCGCCGCCTAACTGGGCGAAGAGGGCAACAAAGCTGGCCCCAAAGCCGAACCCAACGATCAAGAGAGGGGCCTTATCCGGCTGGGTGGCTCCCCCGAAGGCATAAAACAGGCCGGCTACTCCCAGAAGGCTCAAGGCCGTAACCGCCAGACCGGTGACGGCTCCCCCGCGAAAGGAGAGGGTCAGGGCGCGGTTCAGGGAGTGTCTGGCTCCAGCTGCCGCCCGTATATTGGAGTTGACCGACGTGTACATGCCTATGTATCCCGAAAGAGCCGACGCTAGGGCACCGGTCAGGAAGGCGATGGAGGTATGAAGGCCGTTGGCGGTAAAACCCAGGAGGGCGGCCACGATCACGGCCAAAAAGGCAATGGTTCGGTACTGGCGGAAGAGGAAAGCCATGGCCCCTTCCCTAATGGCATCAGCAATGACCTGCATTTCCTGAGAGCCCTTGTCATGACGAAAGACATCATAAATGAGAAAAACGGCGCCGAGTACGGCCAGGGCTCCCGCTATTGGGATAATGATCTCCAAGAAAACTCAACCACCTTTCCCTTGTTCTTCAAGCTGAAGGGCGATTTCCTCACCGGTCGCCCTGTTCTGTCTGTTACTGGACTAACGTCCCCCCTCCTTCAATTGGTTATTCCCTAATTTTGTAGCTTTTACCACGAATAAAGTCTATACTGGACAGGCCGAAAAGTCAAGACCAGAGCCGGACCTCGTGCACTCGTTCCCTCTTCACAACATAAACTGCCTTAGAGAAGACCTCTCCTAAGCTTTCTCGGGCGGGTTTACCACTCACAGCACAGTTCGTCAGCAGTCTGCTAAGTGTTCGCCGGAGACGCGAAGCGAACGGCCTACCCACCCTTGGACTCCCATTCGGAGGGATCTTTCGCTGGGAGAAATAAGGACGGACCACCTGTTCCATTCTGTTTTTTGAGGAGGGAAACTTCGTGACCTTCCACCCCCGCTTCCTTAAGAGCCAGTTCAGTCCCTCGGCCGCCAGGATCGAAATCGACGTCGCCACCCGTACCCTGATCCTCTACCTCGGTCCAACCCCTTCCGGTACCTATCCGGTGGGCGTTGGCAAGCTCAACACCCCTTCCCCCCTCGGGAACTGGGCCATCCGGGAGAAGGTGCTCTTCCCCGATTGGGAGGTCCTGGGGACAAGGTGGATGGGCCTTACGGTCCCCTGGGGCAACTACGGTATCCATGGCACCAATGCCCCCTGGTCCATCGGCAACTACGTCTCCAACGGGTGCATCCGGATGTACAACGCCGACGTCGAGAAGGTGTTCGAGCAGGTGTATGTGGGTACCCCTGTCCACATTTTCGGTGCTGCCTACCAATACCGGACCTTGCGGAACGGGAGCACCGGTTACGAGGTCCTCCTCGTCCAAGAAAAACTGGCCGTGCTGGCCTTTTATCAGGATACCCCCGATGGGATCTTCGGCCCCAGCACTGAGGAGGCAGTGCGAGCCTTCCAACGGTTCCATGCTTTGGTCCCTGACGGGGTGGTAGGACCCGCGACCTGGGGCAAGCTTTTGTCCCGTTAGCCCTCTTCCCCTCCGAAGAGCCGCTGGTATTCTCCCAGGGAAAGTCTTACCTCCCGCGGCTTGGAACCTTCGTAAGGGCCAACGAAGCCCCTTTCTTCCATAGCGTCCACCAGGCGGCCCGCCCGGGCGTAGCCTATCCTGAGGCGCCTTTGCAGAAGTGAGACGGAGGCCTGCCCTGACTCCACCACCACTCGCACCGCCTGCTGGAAAAGGTCATCATCCCCAGCGGTGTTCTCCCCCGTATCTTCTTCCTCCAGTTTCAAGACACTTTCCTCGAACTGAGGCTTCCCCTGGCGAGCCAGGTGCTCTACAATGGTCTCCACCTCGGCGTCAGAGATAAAGGCTCCCTGGGCCCGTACCGGTTTGGGGGAACCCATCAGGTGAATGAGCATGTCCCCCTTGCCCAGGAGTTTTTCCGCCCCGCCCATGTCCAGGATGGTCCGTGAATCGACCTGGGAGGAGACGGCAAAGGCTATCCGGGAGGGGATATTGGCCTTGATGGTGCCCGTAATGACGTCCACCGAAGGTCTTTGTGTGGCCACCACCAGGTGGATGCCGGCAGCCCGTCCCATCTGGGCCAGGCGGGTGATTCCGTCCTCCACATCCACCGGGGCCACCATCATCAAGTCGGCCAGCTCGTCCATAACCACTACAATATAGGGCAGGAACCCGGCAGCCGCTCCATTTTGAATCTGCTGCTGGTTGTAGCGGGCAATGTCCCGCACCCCGCTGTCAGCAAAGAGCTCCCAGCGGCGGGCCATCTCCCCGAGCACCCAGCGCAGGGCTCCCGCCACTTTCTTGGGGTCAGTGACCACCGGAGCCAAGAGGTGGGGAATACGGTTGTACACGCTGAGTTCGACCACCTTGGGGTCGATGAGGAGGAATTTTACCTCCCGAGGTGAAGCCTTAAAGAGAATGCCGGCAATGAGGGAATTAACGCAAACGCTCTTGCCGGAGCCGGTGGCACCAGCAATGAGAAGGTGCAGGGTCTTCTCCAGGCTGGCCACAATGGGCCGCCCGGCGATATCCTTCCCCAGTGCTACCGTTAGAGGTGAGCTGGCGTTTTGGAACTCGGGCGTTTCCAGGACCTCTCGTAGCCGGACCGTAGAAATTTCCTGATTGGGAACCTCAATACCTATGACCGACTTCCCGGGGATAGGGGCCTCGATTCGGACGCCTTGGGCAGCCAAACTTAACGCAATGTCGTCGGCCAGGCTCACCACTTTGCTGACCTTGATCCCGGGGGCAGGTTGAACCTCAAAACGAGTTACGGTAGGTCCCCGGCTGACCTCTACCACCTTAGCGTTAACGCCGAAGGTCTCCATAGTGGCTTCCAAGAGCCGGGCCTTATCGGTGATCTCCCGGTCTCCCCGCGGGGCTTTCACCTTACCCCCGCGATCCAGCAAAGACAGCGGCGGCAGCTGAAAAAGGAAGCTGTCTCCCAGGGAAAGCTGCTGAAAGGGTGGTTTTTCCGGGACCCCCGCGCTGTCTCTTTTTTCTTCTCGGGGGGACTGAGGTTTACCGATCTCCGGCCGGATGACCTGAGTTCCTCCCGGAACAGGCTTGTCCTTGGTGAAAGACCGTAACCCCCTTCCCTGCTCCCCTCCCGGATCTCCTTCGGTAGTACCTGGGCGAGAAGGCAGTCTTTCTTCCTTCGCCGGGACGGCCCGTTTCCTGCGCATCTGACTCAGTTCCCGCACCTTCCGGAGCAAGGAACGCCCGAGCCCCCGCCCAAGGACCAATCCCTGCGAAGAGACGTGTTTCAGACTGAAGCCAGTCAACAGCAGAATCCCCACCAGGGCTAGAAACCCCATCACTACATAGTGCCCAGGGGAACCGAAACCGGCCCGCAAGGCCCAGGCCGTCACCGCCCCCAGGAGACCACCGCCAAAGCCACGCCAAGCGTTTTCAAACTCCAATCCCGGCGGCGTAGTCTGGTGAAGGTAGGCCGCGGCGGCGACAATCAGGAGGAGGGCCCCCACATACCGTGGTCCAAAGGTAAAACGTCGCCGGTAAAAAACCAAGGCCAAACCCAGCCATCCCAACCCCAGGGGGATTAGAGGGGCGATCTCCCCCAGAAGGATCCGTATCAGGCGGACAGTGAAATTTCCCAGAACCCCCGCCGTCCCGTTCAGGAGCCCCAAAAAGCCCAGGGTGGAAAGGGCTAGAAGGATGAGACCGAAAATCTCATATCTCAGGTCTTCTTTCAGCTGGCCAAAGAGCTTCATGTTTTTCCCTCGCCGCTCCAAGAATAGCATCCATCTCCTCTTTATGTCAACATGCCCGGTCCTTAAATACTCCGGCTGACCTTTGATCATACTACATGGCAGGTGAAGTACAGCGCAACAAAATCACCCGGAGGTCTAGGAAATGCCAAAAGAGAAGGCCTTTGGCCCCGCGGAACCGGCGCCTGCTCCCGAACCCCAGGGCCCCGACTACTTACCGGGACCGGAGGTACCGGTGCCGCCGACTCCGGTCGCCCCTCCCGACGAAAAACCTGTCCCGGAAAAGAAGACGTCTCGCCCCGGAAAGAAGCCGGAGGCGGCTGTCACCGGGAACATCAAGGAGATGGGAACGCCCAGCGTGCCCCACCCCACCAGCAATATTCACATCCTGACCATCATCGGTCAAATTGAAGGGCACCTGGTCCTACCAGCTCAGAACAAGACGACTCGTTATGAACACATTATACCGCAATTGGCGGCGATTGAGCAGAGTCCCGAGATCGAGGGAGTGCTGGTGGTCCTAAATACGGTGGGCGGCGATGTGGAGGCCGGTTTGGCCATCGCCGAGCTAGTTGCCAGCTTGACGAAGCCCTCCGTTTCCCTGGTCCTGGGGGGTGGTCACAGTATCGGGGTCCCTATCGCCGTCAGTACGGCCTATTCCTATATCGCCAATACGGCCACGATGACCATCCACCCCATCCGGCTCACGGGTATGGTCATCGGCGTCCCCCAAACCTATGAATACCTGGACAAGATGCAGGACCGCGTGGTGAAGTTCGTCGTGAAAAATTCGGGGATTACCGAAGAAAAATACCGGGAGTTGATGTTTCGCACCGGGGAACTGGCCCGGGATATTGGAACGGTCTTGGTCGGCAAGGACGCCGTTCAGGTGGGGCTCATCGATGAAGTCGGGGGGCTAGGGTCGTCCCTGAAGAAGCTCAAGGAACTGATTGCCGAGAGAAAAAGGCACAAGAGCAGCTGAGAACCACCGGACTAAAATCCAACAGTCTCCCGGGGGGTTGAGCGAGTGATCCTTTGGACCGTCATGCCTATAGAACTGGTTCTGGAAAACGCCCAGACGGCTCCGGCTTTGCTGGAGGTCCAGCAAGAGGGTCGCCTGCTTCTGGTGGAACCTCAGCCAGGCGGCCAGGGCAAGCTGGTTCGCCTTATTAGTTCCGACCCAAGCGACTACCTGAATCCTTCCTGGCAACCAGGTACACTGGTGCAACTGGGAGTCCATTGAAAACGACCGTTACCCGCCTCTTAGTTGCCGCTTCTTGCCCCCGCGTATGTCAACTACGGCTACTACGTGGTGTAAGTCCCCACATTCTCGCGTCCAAACTCATCCGCTCGGTCTTAGTTCCCTCCGGGAAAGCGCTGACAAACTGTGCCCACCTTTGAGGGTGGTCCTGCCTTTCTTGCTTCACCATCCGGCTGGCGACCGGCTGGCAAAAACCTTGCTCCGGCTGTCACCCGCCCTTTGCATCCAGCATAGATATATGTTAGAAGTTAAGGTGTTACGTAAACCTCCGCCTGGTCCCTACCTGAGGTAAAACGCCACGCAGACCTTTCCGGATTCCAGGCCTGGAAAGCACGGCCTACTCCAGGGGTTATCCCACTGGAATAGAGACTAGCAGGAAAGGGGTGAGTCTCAATGAAGACAGCTCTCGGGACCACAAGTTTGGCTGATGTCCTGGATCGTATCCTCGACAAGGGCATCGTCATCGACGCCTGGGCCAAGGTGTCTCTGGTCGGGATAGAGATCCTGGCTGTGGAAGCCAGGGTGGTCGTCGCCTCGGTGGCCACGTGGATCGAGTACGCCGGGGCCGTAGGACTGCTGGAAACCGTAACGTAACTTCTCAATGGAACCGGTATTCTTTCGCCGGATTCCTGGCGCGTTCTGCTTGAAATCGCGGAGGCATATGCCTTTAGTTCTTCCCCATCGGGGCATGTGCCTCCGCAATCTTCTCTTCCCTATCCGGGAACTGAGGTCACCTCAAGAACCCATAATTGGAGTGGGACCATGATCGTCAGTAATTCCGTCAGGATACTGGAACTTGAAGCATTAACGGACGTCGTCGTCACCCCGTCCGTTCGCGAGGTAGCCGAGAGGGCTCTGGCCTACCTGCGCTGCGGTTTTCCCGTGAACTTCAGCGGCCCCGCCGGCACCGGCAAGACCACCATGGCCCTTTTGGTCGCCCGCGAACTGGGACGTCCCGTCGTCCTGCTCAACGGAAATGAAAGGATGTATAGCACCAGCCTTATCGGTGGCCCCTACGGTTACCGCCACAAAAAAGTGGTCGATAACTACATTCGAACCGTCAGTAAAGTTGAGGAAGAAGTTGTGGAGGAATGGGTCGATAGCTGGTTGTCGGTGGCCTGCCGAAATGGTTATACCCTGCTCTATGATGAGTTTACCAGGTCCCGCCCCGAGGCTAATAACGCCCTCCTTTCGGTTCTGGAAGAGAGAATCCTCATCCTACCTGTGCCGCGGGGTGAGGAGGGTTCGATAAACGTACATCCCAACTTTGCCGCTATCTTTACCAGCAACCCTGAGGAGTACGCCGGCGTCTTTCAAGCCCAAGACGCTTTGCTGGATAGAATGGCCACCATCAAGCTGGACTATTATGATCAGGATACTGAGGCCAGTATCGTCAGATCCAAGACCGGGCTGGAGTCCGACGACGCCGAAAAGATTGTTTGCCTCGTCCGCTTTCTCCGGCAGAAAAAGGAGATCAAGCCAAAGCCAAGCTTACGGGCCGCTCTGATGATAGGCCGGATGCTGAAAGTGGATGGCGGTCACGCGGAACCAGAGAATCGCTTTTTCCTGGAGACTTGCCTGGACGTTCTCGCAGCCGCCGGCACTTCCCGGGAGAAAATGGCCACTCTAATCAGGCTTTGGTTCAAGGGGGTAACTGGCCGGCATCCAGACGAATAGCATAGGGATGAGAGATGTTCCATGACGCCCTGGGCGGCTGGCGCAAGGAATGAAAAAGCCGCGGTGTGGCGACGGGTGGGCGATTGCCGGCCAAGCGATTTCACCTAGCCGAGCCCGCCACGATGCGGTCGGCGTAGATGACCCAAAGCGAGGACGGCAATCGCCTGTGCGTCGCCCATTGGCAAAGAAGGTGTTTGAATTGTCGACTTTCATCTACCTCTACGGAGTAATCGACTCCGGACTGCCCCAGTCCCTGGGTTCGGTGAAATTGGGCTCCCTTCCCCGCGAGGTCCGCACCCTGCCCCTGGAGGAAATAGCAGCTCTGGTCAGTGAGACGGATGAGCAGAACTTTCTCCCCACCCCGGACGATGTCTTGACCCACGAGAAGGTCCTGGAAACGGCCATGGCCGAGCACACAGTATTACCGATCCGGTTTGGAACTGTGGCCGGCAGTCTTGAGGACGTCCAGGTCTTCCTCAAGGAAAACTACCGGGAGCTTGCAGCCAACCTAAGCCAGCTGCGGGGCAAGGTGGAGGTGGGGGTGAAGGCCTTCTGGCACAAGGAAGCGGTTCGTCAGGAGGTGGAACGGGAAGTCGGTCAATTGGCCCGGCTCAAACAGGAACTGCGGCAAGCTCCCGGTCGGCAGCAAGAGATAGGCCTCGCCGTGGGCCAGGCGACCGAGGCTGTCATCGAGCGCTGGAAGGAAACCCATGTCCAGTCTTTTCTGGCTACCCTCCAGGAATATTCTCTGAAAACGAAGATTAATCCGCCCATTAGCATCCACATGCTCCTGAATGCCTCCTTCCTGGTGGAGCGAGATCAGGAGCCTGGTTTTCGCTGTCGCGTTTTGGAACTGAGCCAGGTCTATACAAAGAAGTTTGGCATAAAGTACGCCGGACCCCTTCCCCCTTACAACTTTGTTGACGTCAGGCCGGTCCTGCCACAGAGGTGACTGGGATGCCGGAAATGAAGCTCTCTTCCCTCGATCTACTCTTCCTTCCGTTAGCCCTGCCTGCCAAGGGTCTTTGGTTTATCTTGGAGCAGATCACCGACCTGGTCGATAAAGAACTCTACGACGAAGGTACCCTGCGACGAAAACTCCTCGATCTGCAGGTTCTTTATGAGCTGGGGGAAATACAAGACGAAGAGTATCGCCAGTCCTGGAAGGACATTACAGCGCGACTGCAGTTCCTGCGCCAACAACAGCTGAGCGATGAAAACGAAGGAAGGCAGGGGGTCTGATTGACGTGGCCTTGCAGGCAACCAAGGGCAGCAGCGGAACCTTGGTCGATGTCATCGACCGGCTCCTGGATAAGGGTCTGGTGATCAATGCCGACATCCTGGTCTCATTGGCGGGGGTGGAGCTCTTGGGGATCAAGATCCGGGCAGCTCTGGCCTCCCTGGATACCGCCGCCAGGTACGGTCTTGAGTTTCCCTCCGGCACCAATTATAACACCCAGGCCTGGCGAGCCCTTGATACGGGAAGAGAAAGCTGCCCTCAATGCGGAAAAACGGCGACAACCGCGGAACTCCTGGAAGAGGGCTGTCCGTGGTGCGGTTGGAAGAGTGCCAAAGCCCGCCTGAAAGAAGCCCAGATGGCCCTTCCTGAGGTTGAGAAGGTTAACGTAAACCCACCGGAGGAACTGTATAACCCGGACGGACCGGCGGTCGGCTAGAAGACCGCTGAAAAACACCCATCTGCGGTGTGGCGCAATCGCCAGGAGAAGTTCTCCGAAAATGTGGCGTAACTATAGGCGATTGTGTCGCTCCGGCGGCTTGGTGCTCAGCCCATTTCGGGAATTTGGAGCCAGGATGCTCTACCCATGACCATACAAATCAACGAGAACAACCTGAAGGATGGCCTTTTGGCCCTGGTTCTGGCCCTGGTAGAAATCATAGGCGACGTCCTTCAACATCAGGCCTTCCGCCGGATGGAGGGTGGCCGTTTGACGGAGGATGAGGTCGAGAGACTGGGTCAAGCCCTCCTGGACTTGGAGGAAGCCTTAGAGAAGATTAAGCGGGAACAGGGGATCTTTGAGGCGGTCCGGGCCGTACGCCATGGTTTGGATGACGTGGTGGACGACTTCCTCGATCGGGTCATGAATCCCGCGCGTTGGAGGGATTAAGGCGATGGGTGAATCCCCGGATTTCCGCCTGGCCTATCTATACACCATCCTGGCCCTTTCCGCCGCCGGCAAGGAAGTCAACCGGGAAAACCTTTTGGAGCTTCTGCCTTTGCTGGGGCTTCCCGTTGAGGAAGCCTATTTGGAAGCCCTCCTCCGACTGACCCAGATGCTGGCGCCGGCTTCTAAGAAAACAGGGGAGCCATCCTCTCTCGGCAGTCCAGTCCTGGCCGAGGGACCTGACGCATCCTGCAGCCCAGCCTCCAGCTCAGAGGGATTCCGGTTGGGGCGTCCTGACAAGACCAGGACCGAGCCCCCTGCCGATAAGCCTCCCCCAGGAAGCTGGCCTCAAGTAAAGCCGGCCGGGCCGGGATGCTGGCCCAGGACAGAACCCGCCCCGAGAGGGCATCCTGGGGGAACCAGGCCGGAACCCACAACTGAGAACCCCTTTGCGGCGAGGCCAGAAGGTACTCCGGCTGAGCGCCCCACCGAGACCAGTCCGGAAGCGTCCGTGACCGGGCCTGCCAGCCAAGCCACCCCGGAACTCTCGGCTGACCATCACCTTCCGACCCGGCCGGGGCTCGAGCACGCCGAGTTTCCCGGTGAGGCTGAGGCTCAGGCCAAATCCGACTCCCAGCTTTCCGGTCGCTATCTCTATGGGATAGTCCTGACCGATGCTTCCAGGAGCCTGGGCTACATAGGTCTGGACAAGGGCCTGGTTTATGTCATCTGCGACGGTGGGGTGGGCGCCATTGTCCAGGCCTGTTCCCCAAGACCCTATGTTTCAGAAGACGAAGAGGTGGTCAAGAAGTGGATCAGTACCCACCACGAGATCCTGGAGTCGGTCATCCAGATATTCGGTACCGTCCTCCCAGTCGGCTTCAACACCATCTTCCAGAGCGGCGCCGGCGACCCCGATCAGGTCGTGATCCAATGGCTCTCCGAGAACCGTTCTGACCTCCTGGGCAAGATCGAAAGGGTCCGGGGAAAATGGGAGTATGGAGTACAGGTGTTCCTCAGTCCCGGCGAAATCGGCGAGAGTCTCCTGGCCAACGACCCCGACCTCAGGAGAACAAAAGAAGAAGCGAGAACAAAGTCCCCCGGTCTGGCCTATATGTATACCCATAAGTTGGAGAGGACCCTCAAGGAGCGCATCGCGCAGATCTCTGAGCTATACTTTCAGGAGTTCTACCAGACCATCAAGGTCCATTGCGAAGAGGTACGCGTTGAGAAGACCCGGCCTTGGCCGGACGGTCGACAGATGATCCTGAACCTCTCCTGCCTAGTCCGAGAGAGCCAGGTCCAACAGTTGGGCGAGGACCTCGAATCCCTCCACCGGCGTACCGGGGTTTCTGTCCGATTCACCGGTCCCTGGCCACCCTACAGCTTTGTAAGCCAATAGGGTGCTGGAAAAGCACCCGCGGCAGTGCGACTACATTTCACGGGAGCCTTTTCCAAAAATCCTGGCAGATGAGGGCTGTCCCATGAAGCCTACGGGTACTGCGCAAGCTACCTTAACCGACCTGCTGGACCGAGCCTTCGACAAGGGGCTGGTCTTAACCGCCGATGTCATCATCAGCGTCTCCGGGATTCCCTTACTCGGTCTCAACATACGGGCCATTTTGGCCGGTATGGAGACCTTGCTGGAGTACGGAATCATGGCCGACTGGGATAAAGCCCAGAGGAAGGCCTTTAGGAAAACACCGCAGAGGAACCCGCTGATCTTTTCTGAAAAAGGGCCGTGGCCGATTACTGGAGGGTCAAACCTATGCTCCACGAATCTCTGCCCCGATTAAGGGGGTTCCGCCAGTTGAAAAGTGGCCTGGATCTGACTCGCAGGCGAGAACCCAAAACCAGGCACTCCCTTACCCGCTTAGAGGAAAACACCCCGGTGAGGGTAAACCGGCTCTCCCTGGCCAGGAGAATGCGAAGGGCAAGAGACTTTTTTGCCCGCCTACAGGCAAGCGTCACTGGCTTTCAAGAGAGAATGCTGCGGCAACGGGAAAAGCTCAAGGCGTTAAAAGAAGAAAACCGCCGGCTGGCACAATACCGACTGCGCGGCCAGCGGGAGGAGCAGAACGGGTCAAAAAACGCCCGGGAAAAGCCTGGACCGGCCCTTTCCGGCGCAGCGCTAAATCAACCCCAGGGAGGAGCAACAAGAAGATGGATTTGGATAAAGTGATCCAGCGAGGCGTCTCCACCGTCAAGGAGCTCACCGGCTTGAAACCTTCCACGGTTACGGGAATCAGTCTGGAAGCAGGCAAATGGCTTCTCAGCTTGGAAATGGTGGAGATGTCTTCCATTCCCAATGCCATGGACATCCTGGGTCTCTATGACGTCCAACTGGACGAAAACGGGTCACTGCTCTCTTTCCAACGTAGAGGCCTCCGCCGCCGTGGTGATACCCCAGAGGGTAAACTGGATACAGATTGAGTGTAGACCGGCCGCGGTCGAGTAAAGGGCCGGGCCCGCCTTTCCCTACAAGGCGGCCGGGTCAGGACCGCCTGGGGGCCACGGGAGCTGAGGCCGGGAGCAATCCCTTGGCCGGAGAAAACCTGGTGCTGAGGTATACCCCTGCCAGCACCAGGGTTACGCCCAACAGGTGATAAAGATGGATCGGCTCTGCAAACAACACCGCTGAGAGAAACATGGCCGATACGGGGACCAGGTTGACAAAGATGGCCGAAGTACTCGCTCCGACCCGATCAATCCCCCGGTACCAGAGGTAAAAGGCCAGCACGGTGACAAAGACCACCAGGAACAGCAGCGCCGCCCACCCATAAACATCCAGATTCCCCAAGGCCAGCCGTTCGCCCTTTCCGACGAGGAAAAGGCCCAGGAAGGCGGCCCCACTGAGGCAGGCATAGGTGGTGGTGGCCAGAGGGGAGTAACGCCGCATGGCTACCTTTCCGCCCAGCGAGAAAGCGGCCCAGGAGAGCGGCGCTCCCAGCAGGATGAGATGGGTCGGGCTAAAACCGGACTGCCACAGACTACCAAAGGAACCGGCCGATGATATGGTCAGGACCCCCAGAAAGGCCAGTATCACCCCCAGGCCCTGCCAGAAAGAAATGGCCTCCTTCAGGAGAAGCGCTGAGAAAAGGGTGATGACGATGGGGTTAGAGGCAATGATAACGGCACTTTCTCCGGCCGGGTTGTATTTCAGGCCGTAAAAAAAGGAGAGGTTGTACAGGAACACACCTGTTAAGCCCAGGAACAGCAGGAGGGGCAGATCTTGCCAGCGCGGCAGTGTCCGTCTTCCTTCCTGGGACCAAAGGAGAGGGACCAGAAGCAATGAGCTGAAAAGAAACCTGGCCGTAGCCGCCGCTAGAGGGGAAAGCTCCTGAACCAAAAACTTGCCCGCCACAAAGGATCCCCCCCAGATAAGACCGACCAGGGTCAAGGAGATATAGGTCAAGGTAACATAAGGCCTTGTTGCCAAAAGTTCCCAACCCCCCAGAACATACCTGCCCAGGCTGCCATCAAAGCCCATTTCCTGGCCGAGCCGGTGCCCGCCTCCGCCAGGCGCTCCGTCCCCTGCTGCTCCATCGGCAACGCCCGAGCACCCTCAAGGCCGGGGGGAGTTCACGACCAGGCTCCCTGGCTGCCACTCCGCGCGTCATTTCCTAAAGGTCTTTCGCCGCCACAACCTCATCCCAGACCGATTGCGCCTCAGAAAAGAGAACCCTCCCCGCTGGCTCGTCCACCACCACTGTCAAATCTGGGTGTAGCTGCAAAACCGAAGCCGGTACCTGGCTACCCACCGGGCCTTGCAGGGCACGGGCCAGGATAGCCGCCTTATCGGCCCCACTGGCCAACAAGAGGATGCGCCGCGACAACATGATGGTCCTGATCCCCATGGAAATGGCATAACGCGGGACCTCGGTCTCCGAATCAAAGTCCGCCCGGCTGGCGGCAACGGACTCCGGATGAAGCTGAATCTTCTGGGTCAAAGAGCCCAGGGCGGTGCCTGGTTCATTGAAACCAATGTGACCGTTCCGGCCAATCCCCAGTACCTGGAGGTCAATTCCTCCCGCGGCAAAAATGGCCCTCTCGTAGCGTTCCGCTTCCCTCGCCGGGTCCAGGGCCGCGCCGTTGGGAAGATGGGTCCTTTCTCGCCGGATATTTACCTGACTGAAAAGATGCTTATCCATGAAGGAACGGAAGCTTCGCGGGTGAGTCGGTGCAAGGGGATAATATTCATCCAGGTTGAAAGTGGTCACCCGGGAGAAATCCACCTCCCCTCGCTGGTAGGCCTCCACCAGCAGACGGTAAAGCCCCAGGGGCGTCTTTCCGGTGGCCAACCCCAGGACCAAATCCGCTTTATCTTTAATACCCTCAACAATGCTTTGAGCCGCCACCCGGCTCATCTCCTCATAGTCACGGCAACGAAGGATTTTCATAACACTGGACACCTACTCTTTCAACTGACATGGCCTGGGAGGACAACATCGTAGATCCCGGGGAAATATCTTTCATAAAGCTGCCGGTTGAAATCCTCTTCCCCTTTTTCTTCCCCTCGCAGCCGGCGCAGGGTCCCAAGATCCAGATTGGCCACCACGACCTCTTCCTGATCAGAATTGTTGGTTTGAGCCAGGATACCGTCGCCATTGCCCGTAAGTTGCAGAGGAGCAAAGATTCCGGCCCGACCGGTAAGTTTTATGCCCATAAGTTCCCCTACCAGGCAGGGATTGACGCCGTAGACCAGCGCTTCTTGCACCCGCGGCCAGATCCCCCGGAGGGCCTTCCAAAAGTTGTATTCCTCCGGATTGGCCGTCGGAATAATAACAATCTCTGCCCCCAGGCGGCTGACGATACGGAAGGTCTCAAAGTAGGAGGCATCCATGCAGATGGGGATGGCGACCTTGGTCCAGGGGGTGGAGAAGAGTTGCAGGTTGTCACCCGTTTGCAGACCCCATTCCCACTCCATCGGGATAAAATGGCACTTCTCCTGGGTTCCCAGCAGCCCTCCGTCGGGTCCATAGAAGTGGGCCAGGTTGACCATCCGGCCCGTTGCGTCCGGCAAAATGGCGCTGCCCGCAGCCAGGTAAACCCCAAAACGACGCGCCAGACCGGAGAAGGTGGCCTCATAGATCCTCCTAGTGGCCGGAGCAAGGAAACGAAAAATGTCAGCCACCCGGAGGTTATCACCGGCCATCTCAGTGATGGCCCCCTCCAGGCTGCCCGCCCCGGCCACTTTCTTAATGCCGGGCAGAAGACCCAGGAGGCCGGTAGCGCTGTCCTCCGGAAAGGCCACCAACTGGGCCCCCTCTTCCACCGCCTGCCGGACAAGGCGATAGATCTGCTCGGCGTAGGCTTCCGCCGAGGGCATGAGTTCCAGATGCATCTGTACGGCCGCCACCCGCAGGTCGGACGACCCGCTCCCCTGCACTTCCTTCCTTCCGGAAAGACCCAGCGCAACGCAGTTCTTGGGGTAGCTTTTCTTGTTCAGTAACCTTTCTACCCGCCCCGGGTCGGAGAGCCAATGCAGGTAATAACTCAAGGCCTTCTCTTTTAGTAGTTCCAGGAGCTTCACCGGCCTTCCCTCCTGACGTCGCCTTTCCCATAAATGCCAGGAAGATAACGACGGTATAGGCTGGGGTTAAGTAGCTTCAGCAGGGGATAGGCCTGGACCACCGCCTCACGTCCCGGCAGATCCAAGTCGGCGGACACCACCTCCACCTCCGGATAGCCGGAGCCTTTCCCTCCTGAGGCCGACTCCCGCAAAGAAATGGGGAGGCCCTCCAGCGCCGCCGGATAGACTCGGGTCAATTCGCGCCAGGTCTCCTCCCACTGAGAAGCCGCCAGTCCCAGGAAGCCCGTTTCTCCCGCCGTCATCTCGCAGGGGGCAAAGACGGCGCTCCGGCCCACCAGTTCCTGGCCCAGGAGACGACCGGAAAGTCCACTTTCCAGGGCCAAGAACTGATTCTGCTGGACCTCCTGCCAAAGACCCGCCAACTGCTGCCAAAGACCATAGGGGGGCGGCATGGTTACCGGGGCCAAAACCACTTCGGCTCCCAGGAGGGCCAGGATCCGGCTCACTTCCGGGTACCAGATATCGCTGCCTGCCAGCAGGGCCAGTCGCCCGATTTCTGTAGGCCAGACCTCCACCCCTTCCCCCCTCGCCAATCCCCAGGATCTTTCCCATGGGGTGGTGTGAGTCTGGTCCTGGGTCCCTACCAGTTTCCCCTCGGGAGAAAAGAGATAGGCCCGGTGGTACATCTTACCATCTCGGAAAACTGGCAGGGTGCCTGCCCCCAGGAAGAGGGAATTCTGCCGGGCCAGCGCGGCCATGGACTCCAAGAATGAAGCCTCCCCTGTCCGGCCTTTTTCCCCCAGCAAGATCTTCAGGGATGGGCCAAAGCTGACTCCCCGCCGGGTGGGATCAAAAGACAGCCGCTCTCCCTCAGACAGCAGAAAAAGCAGCCCGGTGAAGGCCGGAAGTAGAGCCAAGCCAGCCCCGCCGGCCCGTGCTGCCGCCAGGCCCCGGGACAGATTCCCCAGGACTTCCTCAGCCGAGCTATCCTCCCGCAGATTCAGCTGGAGGGAAACGGCCTTCAAAACCAAGGAACCCACCTCGCGTGACTGATTCTCCTGGATCCCCGGGCCGCCTTTGGCAGTGCCGCAAAGACTGAAGACATCGCCTGAGCGGGGGACCGGGTCGATATCGTCGAGAGATCTTGGCCGAGCCCGGCATAGTAGTGGTCTAGACCTCTCTTAGGAATTCGACAAGAAAGGACAGTTTCCTGCCTAGATCTCCATGATCACCGGAAGGATCATCGGCCGCCGCCTGGTGCGCTCGTTCAAGAACTTGCCCAGACTATCCCGGACACTGGCCTTGATGGTGCTCCAGTCAGAGATGTTGCTCTCCAATTTCTCCTCCAGAGCCTCCCTAACTTTTCCTCTTGCTTCTTCCATCAAGGCCTCGGACTCCTTGACATAAACAAAACCCCGGCTGATGATGTCCGGTCCGGCGGCGATCTTGCCGTCCTGTTTGTCCAAAGCCACCACCACTACCAGGATCCCGTCCTGAGAAAGCTGCTTGCGGTCACGCAAAACAACGCTTCCCACATCCCCAACCCCCAGGCCGTCCACCAGGACGTTTCCGGCCGGAACCCGGCCACCGAGGCTTCCCTTCTCCTCAGTGAACTCGAAAACCGTCCCGTTCTCTCCCACCAGGATGTTTTCCCGGGGTAAGCCCATAAACTGAGCCAACTGGCTGTGATGAATCAGGTGACGGTACTCTCCGTGGACCGGCACGAAGTAACGCGGACGAATGAAGTTGAGCATGAGCTTGAGTTCTTCCTGGCTGGCGTGACCGGAGACGTGCACCCCACTTCCGGCCTCGTAGAAAACGTTGGCACCACGTCGGTAAAGGTTATCAACGGTCCGATGAACCATTTTCTCGTTTCCAGGAACCGGGGTGGCGGCAATGATGACCGTGTCCCCGGGCACGATCTCCACCTTGCGGTGATCAGCTAAAGAGATCCGGGTTAAGGCCGACATCGGCTCGCCCTGACTGCCGGTGGCCAGTATGGCCACCCGGTTCAGAGGCAAGCGGTTGAGGTATTCCTGCTCCACCAACAATCCGTCTGGTACCGAGAGATACCCTAGCTTCAGAGCCACCTCAACCACATTCTCCATGCTCCTGCCCACCACTGCCACCTGTCGATCGTGCTCGTAGGCAGCAGTGATAACTTGCTGAATCCGGTGAACGTTGGTGGCGAAACTGGCGACCAGGACCCTTTGTTTAGCCAGGCGAAAGATCTCCCCGAGGGTCTCTCCTACCACCCGTTCCGAGGGGGTGAAACCCGGTCTCTCGGCGTTGGTGCTGTCCGAGAGTAGTACCAGGACCCCCTTTTGGCCCAGTTCGGCCAGCTTGTGAAAATCTACTACTTCCCGATCTACCGGGGTCTGATCAAACTTGAAGTCACCGGTATGCACCACCATCCCCACCGGGGTACGAATGGCCAGACCCACCGAATCGGGAATACTATGGTTGACCCGAAAAAGCTCAATCCCAAAGACACCCAACTCTAAAGACTCTCCGGCCTCCAGGACCCTGGACCCCGGCGGCAGGGTCAAACCGTGCTCGGCCAGTTTACCCTCCACCAAACCCAGGGTCAGCTTGGTGCCAAAGACGGGCGCCGGCAGAGATTTCAGGACGTAGGGTAAAGCCCCGATATGATCCTCATGACCATGGGTCAAAACAATGCCCCGCAGGTGCTCCTTGTTCTCCAAGAGGTAGGTAAGATCGGGAATAACGAGGTCAATTCCTAGCATCTCATCATCGGGAAAGGCCAGACCGGCATCCACCACGAAGATATCGTCGCCGTAGTGAAAAACCAGCATGTTCTTACCAATCTCCCCCAGTCCGCCCAGGGGGACGATCAAGAGCTTACCGCTCCTGGTCTTCTTCCTTCTCCGTCCTCCAGCCAACTACTTCACCCCTGATCAGTTCAAGATAAAGCTGCTCCAATTTCTCCGCCAACATCTTTTCGTCAAATCCGGCCGCCTTTCTCCTGGCCGCCGGGCCCATCCGAGAATGGACCGGCTCCTTCAGAGCCGAAAGGATACGACCGGCAAAGATTTCCTCCCGCTCTTCCGTCAAGAAACCGTCCTCCCCGTCGCTAACCAGTTCGGCGGTAGCCGGGGAACGAAGGGCCACCACTGGCACGCCAGCCGCCATGGACTCCAGCAAGACCATCCCCTGGGTTTCCACCAGGGAGGCAAAGACAAATAAGTCGGCCTCCAGATACCACTGCATCACTTCTTCCTGGGGCAGGACACCGGTGAAGGTCACCAATTGTTGCAGGCCCCTTTCGCGTATCAAGGTCTGCAAAGGCCTCTCTTCCGGACCTCCCCCTATCAGTACAAGATGCAGGGCCTGTCCCCCATCTCGCGCTGCCCGCGCAAAAGCCCGTATTAGAAAAGCCAGGTTCTTCTCCTTCGCCAGCCGCCCGGTGTAAAGAAGGAGCTTAGTGTCCGAGGCGATTCCCAAAGTCCGCCGCCTGGCCCCGGTCGCCTGAAAACGATAGCGATCAAGGTTTACCCCTGTCGGCAAGACCGCGATTCTGGTTCTAACCCCCCACCCTTCCAGGGTTTTCTTGACAAAGGAAGATGGAGCCAAGACCAGGGAAACGTTATTGCAAAACCTCACGGTATAGGCGCGGATTAACCACCGGGCTACGGGGGCAACGGCCGGGACGTAACGGGCGTACTCCTCATAAAGGCTATGACAGGTGAAAACCACCGGGATGTCCCTTTCCCTGACATGCCGAGCCAGCCGAAGGCCGGAAAGGCCCAGGGTAAAGGGGGAATGGGCATGGATAATGTCGACATCGCGCACCCAGGAGGCCAAAGCGGCCTGCCCGAGGGGGAAGGCCAAACGGAGGCCGGGATACTGAGGGACAGCAAGGGAGGGAACCACGTACACACCCTCCGCCCGTCCACTTGCCCCAGGGGAAGAGGGAACTACAAACCTGACCTGATGACCCCTTTCCTTCAGTCGCCGAGAAAAGGACAACAACGACATAACCGCCCCGCTGGTGTAAGGGAGGTAGGTGTCGCTAAAGAAGGCTATCTTCAAAGGCTCCCCCCCAACGAGTATGATGAAGCAGCCGTCAGGACATATTCCGTCAGTTCAATGACCCCATTTTTCAAGAGCCAAGTCCTTCCCCCGGTCTGGGTAAAGCCGAAGCTTTCATAAAAGCGTCTGGCCCTCCAGTTCTCCTTCTCCACCGTCAAAGAGACTGGGTAAGCCCCCTCTCCTAAGTCCGTCAAACCCATCCGGAGAAGACTCCGGCCCAAGCCTTGACCTTGCCAGGAGGGCAGGAGGTAGAGTCTGGATAACTCCGTCCCCCGAACTGCCCCCGGCAGCACTCTCCAGCAAAAATGACAGAATCCTGCCACCGATCCCGCCTCAGCCACCAAAAAGGCGGCAGCGGCGTTAATGTCCCCCTCCAGCCGCGGACGGGAATAGTTGCGTTCCAGGATCTCGTCTATCAATTCCGGCGACAGGCGGCCGCGAAATGTATCTTCCCAGGTTTCCCGGGCCACCTGCTGAATATGAGGAATATCATCGAGCCTCGCGGGCCTTATCAGGAACTTCGTCATTATCGTAACGACCTTCTAACATTGACCGTGCCAGTTGGTATGAAGAGGGCCTTTCCCAGAACAGGAAAAGCGCCCGGACTCGCACCGAAAATACCTTCGTTTCAACGCCGCTCGGTGCACCCTGCGCCCCGCGGCGTACGAACTTGCCCTAACTATGATATCATAAATGAACCAACTAGGCAAAGACACTCTGCAACCTCGGCGCGGTCGACAAACATTGTTTGCAAGTACCTTCTGACCGAAGTACAGAAAACCCCGGCCTCCTGGGCCAGGGTGACCGATCATTTGCAAACTTCCCTGCCGCCTTCGGCGGCACCGCAAAGGATGAAAACAGCGCTTCAGCAGGGGTCTGGGCCAGAAACCTCATTGGCTGGCCAGATGGGTCAATCGCATGAAACCGCTGACCCCGGCAAACACTCAACGCTGTCTATACCAGTCAAATCGTAACGAAGCGGACCCCCGATACTGGCCAGGTCATTGAGGAGCTTCGTTCACATCGACCCAGACCCGCCAAGCTGGCAGGAGCTCGACTTTTTCATACTAGGAGATCCCCATGCCGCCTTTTGGCGGCGCCAAAGAGTAATGAAACAGCAGCGGCGCCCCGGAAGCAGCTGGTTTGTTTCAGGATAGACCCCCATGCCGCCAGCGGCACCAGCAGATGATGAAAACGGCCGCGGCATGGTGATTGTGGCAGGCGAACGACTGGCGGAGCGCCGGAGTGAGCCGGGACAACGCTCGGCCAAGAAACCTTATTTTCAGGATAGACCACTAAGGAAATGCGATGGGAAGGTCTCACGGGCCGGTCGCTCTGTTTTCTACCACCAGTCCGAGAGACTCCATGGCCTTCCTCAAGACGGACCTCTCCGGTGGTTCCATCTCCCACAGGGGTGGCCGCACCGGACCCACCGGGAAACCGGCTTCACGCAGAGCTGTCTTAACGGGGATGGGGTTGGCGGTGACAAAGAGCGCCCGGAAAAGTGGCAGCAACTGGCGATGGATCTCAGCGGCGGTGGTTACATCCCCGGCGAGATGGCTGTAGATCAAACGCGAAATCTCTTTCCCGAGCAGGTGGGAGGCAACGCTGACCACACCGTAACCGCCCAGGGAGAGAATGGGGAGTAAGAGGTTATCGTCCCCGCTGTAGACCGAAAACCCCGTGGGGGCCTGACGTAAAATCTCCCCCACCTGATTGAGATCACCGCTGGCCTCCTTGATGGCCACAATGTTCGGTATCCGGGCTAAGCGAAGGGTGGTCGGAGGCTGCAGGTTGACCCCGGTGCGACTCGGAACGTTATACAGAAGGACAGGTAGTCGCGTTGCTTCCGCGATGGCTTTAAAGTGCTGGTAAAGTCCCTCCTGCGGGGGTTTGTTGTAATAAGGGGTTACCAGCATGATGCCCTTGATCCCGGTGACTTCCGCCTTCCTGGTCAGAGCCACGCTTTCCGCCGTGGAATAGGTTCCAGTACCGCCCAGAACCGCTGCCTTTTCTCCCACAGCCTCTACCACCGTCTCCATCAACTGCAGTTTCTCCGACATAGATAAGGTGGGCGATTCACCAGTTGTTCCGGCGACAACGATGCCTTCGGACCCCTCCTCTACCAACCGAAGAGCCAGTTCCCTGGTCCGGATCAGATCCAGGGAAAAATCCCGATTAAAGGGTGTGACCATGGCGGTGATTAACCTACCAAAGGGCAATTTTCTCACTCCTTCCTGGAGCGGATCTATAGACCGAACTTCTGGTGGAGGGCGCGAACGGCCTTCTCCATATCCCGGATATCGACAAGACAGGAGATGGTCAGGTGAGAATCGCTGGTCTGCAGGATTGGTACTCCCGCCGCCTGCAAGGCTTCCGCCAGCCTGGCCATCACCCCCGGGACCCCTCTCATGCCGCTCCCCACCACCGAGACCTTGGCGCACTCGTCCCTGATCTGAAGCTCAAGATTCATATCTTTCAAGATGTGGAGGGCTTTCTCGGCTTTTTCCCCCGCTACCACGAAGACTAGGAGATCAGGAGTCACATTGATCATGTCCAGACTAACGCCGGCATTGCCCAGCCAACGGAAGACTTTGGCCGGCCATACCCCCTCCGGTTCGGAGGGAACCCGCACCCGGAATTGCGTCAGACCGGGGAGGTTGGTTATTCCAGTTATGACCTTGCCATTTTCCAGAGAGGGCCAGTTCCCCTCGAGGGCATAGGACAGGAGGGTGCCGGGATGATCACTGAAGGTGGACTTAATGCGGAGGGGAACATTCCACCGCCGGGCGATCTCTACCGCCCGGGGATGAATGACCCTAGCCCCTTCATAAGCCAGCTGAGTGATCTCGTCGTAGGTGGCACCCTCCAGGGTTCTGGCCTCCGGAACAATCCTGGGATCGGCGGTCTTGACACCTTCCACATCAGTATAAACCTCCACCAATTCCGCCCTCAGGGCGGCCCCCAAGGCCACGGCCGTCGTATCGCTGCCGCCCCGTCCCAGGGTGGTGATATCGCCGTTCTCCGTTACCCCCTGAAATCCGGCCACCACCACCACCTTCCCTTCGTTGAGATGGCGGAGGACATGATCGGGCTGTACCCGCAAGATGTGGGCGTCGCCAAAGTTATCGTCGGTAATGATCCCCGCCTGACCGCCGGAAAGAGCCAAAGCCTCGATCTGAAAACCCTTAAGGGTGTTCGTAAAGATGACGGCCGAGATGAGTTCGCCGCAAGAAGCCAGGAGATCCATCTCCCGCAGCGCCGTGTCGGGATAGACACTCCTGGCCAGACTGATCAGGGTGTCGGTGGCATAGGGGTCACCGCCCCGCCCCATGGCGGAGACCACCACCACCAGCAGGGCATCTTGCTGCAGGGCCTTCCGGCAGTGCTCCACGGCCTTAGTCCTGGCCGGCGGCGTCACCAGAGAAGTTCCCCCAAACTTCTGTACGATAATGCGCATGACTGTACCTCTCCTCCCTCAGTCTTTCATTGCCCACTCCGACTGATGAGAACAGGTTGCAGCTGTCTTCCCTCCAGGGCGGCCATGACCGTCTCCACCAAGAGAGTAAAGTCGGCTTCCAGCGAGGCGGGTTTTTCTCTGGGATTGTCCTGACCAAAGGGGATGAAGTATATGTTCCTGCAATTCAAGAGGAAACCGATGTTTTTGGCGTTCAGTCCCAGACCGTCGTTGGTGGCCACCCCGATGACCACCGGTCGACCATTGCGCAAGGTCGCCTTGGCCGTCATGGTCACCGGTCCGTCGGTGATGGCATTGGCCAGCCTGGATAGGGTATTCCCGGTACAGGGCGCGATAACCAGGGCATCGAAAAGCCGCCCGGGACCCACTGGCTCCGCCTCCACAATGCTGGTAATGGGGGTGTGTCCGCTAAGCTCCTCGACCTTCCTTATCCAGCCTTCCCAGGTTCCAAAACGGGTGGAGGTACTGCTGACCGAGCTTGAAAGAACAGGGAAGACCTCCGCCCCCAGGGTGACCAGTCGCTCCATCTGGGGTAAGACCTTGGAAAGGGTGCAATGGGATCCCGTTAGAGCCAACCCGATTCTCTTGCCTGACAGATCCACTTCTTCTCACCTCCTCAGTCCTAGATTTCCATGCCGCCTGCGGCGGCACAAAGAATGAAACAGCAGCTAACTCTTTGCTGGGAGATCCCCATGCCGCCTTTTGGCGGCGCCAAAGAGTATTGAAACAGCAGCGGCGGCCTGGCAGTAGCTGGTTTGTTTTAGGGTAGAGTGCTGACAAACTGCGTTTTGAGTGGTTAACCCACCCGAGAAACCGTTAGGGCGAGAGCTCAAATCAGCCCAGATGCTAGGAGCAACAAGGCTCCGAGGCGAGGCGTACTGGGCGGTACGTTGAGCGAGGAGCCGACGGAGCGACAATCGGCAATAGTAACGCCCCTTGAACAAGGTGGATCTTTCTTGCAGATTGCGCCACACCGCAAGATGGGGGTTTTTCAGAAGTCTCCTAGGACGTCGGCAAACTCTTGACGTCGGCAAACTCTTCAGGAAACTCCCTGGCCAAAAAGGAGGCAACAACTTGGAAAATGGCTCGTCCTGCCGTCCTGGGAGCGACCTTGCCGGGCAACCCCAGAGCCCAGATCGTCTTTAGGCCTAGCTCCCCGGCTCCTGCAAAATCGGTTCCACCGGGGGCGGAAGCCAGATCAATGATCAAGAGTTCAGGTTGGGCTTTCCCCAAGACCTCCCGGTTCAGCACCAGCGCCGGGATGGTATTAAAGACTACTGTACCCTCCCGGATGACCGCGCCCAGGTTGCGAAGGGGCACCGGGCAGCAGCCCATCTCGGCGGCCCGGGCCAATTGCGCCGGGTTTCTGGCCACGACCACTGTGCGCGCCCCCAATCCGCAAAGCATTCTGGCCAGGGTCAGCCCCGTCCGCCCCAGTCCTAGAACCAGGGCGGTACTGCCGTGCAGGGTCACTGGCAGGTTCTCCATGGCTACTTGCAGGGCCCCTTCCGCGGAAGGAATGGAGTTGAGAATGGCAAAGTCGTCACGCTCCCGGTAAGGTATGACCCTAACCCCAGCGGCCGCCGCAGCTACTTCCAAAGCCGGATTACTGCTGCCAAAAAAGAGGAGGCCCCCCTTCTGCATGGACGCCAGGGCGGTTTCCTCCAGCTTCATTTCGCAACCGTAAGCGTTCTTAATACCTCCAGAGGAGTCCAAGCCCAAAACCGGGCCTACGACCAGACGGGCACCGGCCAGGGCTTCCGGCAGACCGCGGGTGTAGCCGATGCCCTCCGGCACAAGATTAACCGGGCAACCAGCAATAACCACTTCCTCCACCCAACCGCGAAAATAGCCGGCCGCCTCTACCTCCCTTCTATCACCTACCAAGATGGCCAGTTTCATGTTGTCCCTCCGCCCCTCCGAATCAACCTCCGTCCTCGGCCCCACCCGGGTTCTTCGCGCCAACCTCCAGCCTCCAACCTCTAACCTCCGCCCTTTTGGCCTATCCCAGTATATGTGACCCGAAGTCTGTGGGTGCCTGCCCCTAGGAGACCGCTGAAAAACACCCATCTGCGGTGTGGCGCAATCTGCAAGAAAGAACCTTTTCATTAAAGGGCGTTGCTATTGCAGATTGTCGCGCCTGCGGCTGGTGCTAACGTATTTCTCTATGCGCCTCCGCGCCAAGCCTTGTCGCTCCTAGTATCTGGGCTGAATTGAGGTCTCGCCTTAACGATTTCTCGGGTGGGTTAACCACTCAGAACGCAGTTTGTCAGCGGTCTCCTAGGTTCCTCTGGCATTAGGGACGGCAAAGCCCCGCCGCCCTTGGGAGATCATTGCCAAGGCCGGTCTGCTGCCCTGTCGCTGAAGCTTTCGAAGGGTCGCCAAGAGCTTTGAAGTCTAGAAATCTCATGACTGAAAAAAAGAGCCCCTGTCTCGGACAGGGACTCCCCGGTCAGACCGATGTTTCCAAGTTTCTCGAGCGAGTTAACCATTCAAGACGCAGTTCATCTGCTGTCTCCTAGTGGGTCTCAACATCAGTGGCACCGTTTTGCCGGAGGATGGAGGCTGCCTCACTCACCTTCTTCTCATCGGATTTAATGACGGTCAGGATGCTGCCCCGCTTAACTTCTTCCTCATAAAAGCGACCCCTGGCCTCGGGGATCCCCAGGTCCAGCAGTCCACCAGCGATGCCCCCGGTTACAGCTCCGGTCAAACCGGCGGCAATGGGTCCAGCCGCCAGGATGGGACCGACCCCGGGTATAGCCAGGGCTCCCGCCCCGGCCAGCAGGCCGGCCAAACCGCCAATGGTTCCACCGGTTAGAGTACCGTTAGAAAGGTTGTCATTGGCGAAACCACCGCCCTGCCCGCCTCTTGTACCAGTCTGACCGCCCCGAGCGGTAGCTTCCTTGGCCACTATGGAGATCTCGTTGTTGGTAAAGCCTTTTCTGCGCAAATCGTCAACAGCCGTCTCAGCTTGTTGTCGTGACTTAAAGACACCGATCACCGTCTTGGACATTTAAAAACCTCCTTCTTGTTGACCTACCATTAGTATGAGAAGGAGGCGCCTGGCTTTATTCAATTTCTGAAGATCTTAACAACCCAAAGAGCGAAAACCTAACGCCTTTGCCCGCGCAGGGTTAAGCCAAAATAGGGCTGGAGGATGGCCAGGAGCATGGCCAGGGCTGCCAGTGGGTCAAAGGCCATTCCCCACAGCCCGATCCGATCGGGCGGGTTAAGTTTGAGAAATTGGATGATCCCGGCCAGGGCCAAATAGATTCCGGCGGCCATGGCCAGAAAGTCTTTGAGGGCATCCGCCAGAGGAGAGGCGACGGCTGGAGTCTCCTCCCTGGTCGTCACCCGTAAGGACACCCGCCGTACTATCGAACTTACCACCAGAAGAAAGAGGATGGCCACCGCCACTGGGGTCATCGCCATGTCCCTGCTCCCCCCTGGGAGACCGCTGGAGAACTCCCATCTGCGTGCCAGGCGGGCTCCCGCCCGTCTGAAACCGCAGTTCGTCAGCAGTCACGACAATAGTTGCTTAATATCTTGTATGCCCGCAGGTCGCAAAAAAGACCGGGCTGGGCCGCTTTGCCTTCCCACGCCGGGCAAAAAAAATCCGAGTCCTCCTCGGTGTTTGGTTTTCAGGGTCAGCACCTCGGCCAACCCCTTGCCCAGCTGTGATGACGACAGGTTGGCACCTACTGGTGGCGAAAAAGCACGCTCTATCTACCGCTTTGCAACCTCAAAGCCCGGACGATCAGGAAATCCAGTTGCCGTGAGAGGGTCCACACCGCCTGAATCCTCCCGCTATCGTATTCAGGCCCGCTGTCCTCTTGCAGCTGCCTTCGGAGTCGCTCGATCTCCAAGAGCAGCTCTGCTTCGCTCAAAAACGACCTCGTCCTCCTTTTTTTCTCTTTTGAGGTGAACAAATCGCCAAATAGTCGCCTAATCCTTCAGCCAGGCTCAACCATATGCGATTATACTACACTCCCCCGGTCACGTCCAATTAAATCGATCGCAATTTCCGACAAGATCATACCCTTCAGATCGACTTTTTTCGATAAAAAACTATTTCCGTAGCCCAGTATGGCCAAAACCTCCCGCCCCACGCTGCGTCGCCTCCAGTTCCTCAACCTCGACCAGTTCCGCCCGAAGCACCGGTTGGAGGACCAATTGGGCGATCCGGTCGCCGCGCCGGATGACAAAGGGCTCTTTCCCGAGGTTAATGAGAATAACCTGGACCTCTCCCCGGTAATCACTGTCAATGGTACCGGGGCTGTTCAAGAGGGTTACCGAATGTTTGAGGGACAGACCGCTCCTGGGACGCACCTGACCCTCGTACCCGGGTGGAACGGCCAAAGATAACCCCGTCGGGACCAGGGTCACCCCTCCAGCCGGTAGCGTTATTTCCGCCTCGACGGCGGCGTAGAGATCCATCCCGGCCGCTCCCTCCGTCATGTAGCGAGGAAGAGGTAGATCCTCAGTCCCCTTGCGGCGTCGCACCCGGACGATGATGTTCTGGCCCTGTCTCATCCGAAAAACCCCCTTTGTCTTGGAGACCGCTGGAAAACACCCATCTGCGTTGCCGCAATCCGCCGGAGGACTCTTCCTAAAAATGGGACGCGCCTGTGGCGGATTGCCGGGCAATCGGCCCGCAACAACTTGCCATCAAGTCAGGCGTCGGCTAAGGCCGATTGTGGCGCAATTCGCCAGGGGAGCTTTCCTGGTCAGATGGTGCATGACTACGACGAATTGTGTCGTTCCGGCGGCTCCTCACTCAACGTACCGCCCAGTACGCCTCGCTTCGGAGCCTTGTCGCTCCTAGCATCTGGGCATTCTTGAGCGGTCTTGGCCCAACAGTGTGGCTAAAGCCGTCAGAAGGACTTTCGTTATCAAGCCTTTTATAGACTATGGCGTCTTTCCTCGGGCAGGTAACCACTCAAACCGCAGTTCGTCAGCATTCTACACGGAAACAAACCAGCTACTTCCAGGACGCCGCTGCTGTTTCACTACCCTTTGGCGCCGCCAAAAGGCGGCATGGGGGTCTCCTAGGAGACCTTCTCCCGCCCGCCAGGAAGGAGACGGCTCAGCCGCTTTTCACTGATTGGTCCAACCGCCGCCGCCGACAGGTCATCAATCTGCAATACCAACTCGGCGATGGCCGCAAGATCCTCCAGAGTAACGGCCTCAATCTTGGCCAGGAGCTCATCCAAACTCAAAACCCGGCCAAGCAAGATTTCCGAGCGGCCCAAATGACTCATCCGACTCCCAGTGCCCTCCAGACCCAGCATGAGCCCGCCCTTTAACTGTTCCTTGGCCCTCACCATTTCCTCCCGGCTTACTTCCCCCTGGCGAAGGGCTTGCATCTCCCTTTGGATCAGGCTAACAACCCGCTCCAGATATCGCGAGCTCATCCCGGCATAGACGGTGAAAAGACCGGCATCGTCAAAGGAAGACGGATAGGAATAGATGGAGTAAACCAGACCCATCTCCTCCCTCACCTTTTGGAAGAGCCTGGAGCTGGAGCCTCCCCCCAGGATGGTGTTTAGGACATTGAGCGAATAGTTGCGTTCGTCACCGGTGGGTAGTCCTCTGGTGCCCAGACAGAGATGGACCTGTTCCGTCCGGCGTTTTTTTAAGAGGACGCCGGGCAAGTCCAGCGGCTTCTCCCCCGTTGGAAGGTCGGACCTGCTTCCCTCCCAGGCGTCAAAAGCCCCTCCCACCAGGTCAAAAACCTCCTTGGCCTGGACATGTCCGGCTACGGACAGGACGGTCTGGCCCGGAACATAATTCTCTCGAAAATAACCCAAGATGTCTGCCGCCCGCATTCCTGCGATGACCTCCTTGCTTCCCAGGACGGGTCGACCCAGGGGGTGACCGTCCCAGCGGCTGCGGGCAAAAAGGTCATGTACTTCTTCATCCGGGGTATCCTCATACATCTTGATCTCTTCCAGGATTACACCGCGCTCGCGTTCCATATCCCCCGGATCAAAGCGAGGTGACAGGATCATGTCGGCGAGGACCTCGGTGGCTATCCCCAGATGCTCGTCCATGACTTTGGCATAATAGCAGGTATACTCCTTGGTGGTATAGGCGTTGATCTGACCCCCCAGACCTTCAATGGCTTCCGCCAGCTGGCGGGCTGTCCGCTTCTCCGTCCCTTTGAAAAGGAGGTGTTCGATGAAATGGGAAATCCCAGCCTGATCATCCCTTTCCCGGCGTGAACCTACTCCTACCCAAACCCCTATGGAGACGGAGCGGACGTGGGGTATTTCCTCCACCAGTATTCTCAGCCCATTGGGCAATACCATCCGCTGAAACAGATTCTCTCCTCCCTTACTCCCCATCAAGGATAAAAACCCCTCGCGGGGTTTATCGATCGGCAGCTCTTTTCGGCCGTATCCGAGAGCCAAAGCAGGAACCTTAACGACGCTTCGGACCTGGCAGCGGTGGTCGTTCAGCATTATCCTTTTTTGCTTTCTCTTGGCGCAGCGCCTCTTTGTGTGAGAGATTGATGCGGCCGCGATCGTCGATCTCTACCACCTTGACCAGAATCTCATCGCCGACATTGACCACGTCCTCGACCTTCCCCACTCGCTCTTCCGCCAACTGCGAGATGTGGACCAGTCCTTCCTTCCCCGGCAAGAACTCCACAAAGGCACCGAAATTCATGAGCCGGACGACCTTACCCAGGTAGACTGAGCCCACTTCAGGATCGCGGGTTAACGATTCGATGATGGACAGCGCCTTTTGACCCGACTCCATATCCGCAGCGGCGATAAAGACCCTTCCGTCCTGCTCCACATCGATCTTGGTCTTCGTTTCCGAGATGATCCGGTTAATGATCTTCCCACCCGGTCCGATGATATCGCGGATCTTCTCCGGATCGATCTGAGTAACCAGGATCCTGGGGGCATAGGGCGAAAGCTCTTTCCTGGGCTCCGGCAGGACCGCTGTCATCTTGTCCAGGATAAAGAGACGTCCTTCTCGGGCCTGTTTCAAGGCCGTACTCAGGATTTCCCGGTTGACACCGCCAATCTTAATATCCATCTGTAGGGCCGTTACCCCCTCCCTGGTCCCGGCCACCTTAAAGTCCATATCCCCCAGGGCATCTTCTAAGCCCTGGATGTCCGTCAAGACAGCAAACCGACCTCCCTCCTCGATGAGGCCCATGGCCACGCCACCTACGGGGGCCTTAACGGGAACCCCGGCGTCCATGAGGGCCAGGGTACTGCCGCAAACGCTGGCCATAGAGGTGGAGCCGTTGGATTCCAGGACCTCTGAAACTACCCGGACGGTATAGGGAAAATCCGTCTCCGGGGGAAGCACCGGCTCCAAAGCCCGTTCGGCCAAAGCCCCATGCCCGATCTCGCGCCGGCCGGCTCCCCGGAGGGGTCGCGCCTCGCCCACGCTAAAGGGGGGGGAAGTTGTAATGGTGCATGTAGCTTTGGCCTCTTCATATCCTACATCATCCAGGGGTTGGACGTCCCCTACCGCCCCCAGGGTGGCCACAGAGAGGACCTGGGTTTGCCCCCGGGTGAAAAGCCCGCTGCCGTGGGTCCGAGGCAGAATGCCCACTTCCACCGAGATGGGCCTGATTTCGTCGGTTCTTCGTCCATCTGGCCGGATACCTTCCTCCAGGATCATCCGCCGAACTTCTTTCTTCAAAATATCCTTGAGGACCGCCGCGATATCCTTTTCCCTGTCTGGCCATTCCTGGAGCAGGGCTGCCTGAACCTCTTTCTCAATCTCGTCGATGGTTTCCTCACGGCGGAGCTTATCTTTAATGGTCAGGGCTTCCCGCAGGCCCGCCCCGCCCCTCTCCTCGACCCGCTCGCGCAGGGCCTCTTCGATCTCATAAAGAGGGATCCGCCGCTTGGGTTTGCCCACCTCGGCCACGATCTTCTCCTGGAAATCGGTCAGGGTCTTGATAAACTCGTGACCATAAAGAATGGCCTCCAACATCGACTCCTCCGGGATCTCCCTGGCCCCGGCTTCCACCATCAAGATGGCTTGCCTGGTTCCGGCCACCACCAGGTGCAGGTCGCTCTTTTCCGCTTCTTCCCGCTTGGGGTTAATAATGAAACGACCATCGACCCGGCCAACTATCACCGCCCCTATTGGCCCCTCAAAGGGGATATCAGAGAGAGAAAGAGCGGCCGAGGCACCGATGAGAGAGCACACCTCCGGGGCATGGTCATGATCCACGGACAGGATGGTGCTGATGATCTGGACATCGTTGCGGAAACCTTTTGGGAACAAAGGCCGAATGGGGCGGTCGGTGAGGCGGGCAGCCAAAATGGCCTTGGTCGGAGGTCGTCCTTCCCGCCGGTGCCAGTTCCCTGGTATCCTGCCTACAGCGTAGAGCCGCTCCTCCACATCGACGGTTAGAGGGAAAAAATCAATCCCTTCCCGCGGTTCGGCCGAGCTGGTGGCGGTAACCAGGACGACGGTATCGCCGTAGCGTACCAGAACAGCTCCGTTGGCTTGCTTGGCCAACTTACCGGTTTCAATGGTCAAAGGTCTACCGGCTAATTCTAAGGTAAAGGTTCTGTATTCCACTATCTCTATACTCTCCTCCCTGTCGGTACAGACATCGGCAATGCGTAGTTAGGGAACTGCAACGTCTCCAGGAACCTCCCACGGATGCCTTCCAGCTGGTTGGGTGTACTCGGCACCGCAAACCGCAGGGTGATAGGGGAGATTCCTCCAGTTCCCGACAGAATAAAGAGCGGGCTTACCCGCTCTGAAGACCACCGGCTTACTTACGTAAGCCCAAACGGTCGATGATCTCGCGATAACGTCCGACGTCGTTATCCTTGAGATAGTTCAAAAGGCCACGTCGGGAACCGACCATCTTCAAGAGCCCACGGCGCGAATGAAAGTCCTTGCGGTGCTCCTTCAGGTGCTCCGTCAGATAGTTGATCCTTTCTGTCAGGATAGCGATCTGGACCTCGGGCGAACCGGTATCCTTTTCGTGGCGCTTGAACCTCTCGATGATTTCCTTTTTCTTGCTAGTATCCAGCGACACCTTTTTCACCTCCAGGATTATTATCCCCAATCAGCCAAGTAAACCGCCGGTGAATTCGGCAAACCTAGCCGTGGTTAGTGGACAAATGAGATTTTATCATACCGCTTTCAGGTTGTAAACGGAAAACCACCCCTCCTTTCCCGGCTCAAGACGGTCCGGGCTCGCAGGATATCCTTTCCCACCTGTTCCAGGAGGGCCTTGACCCCAGGAAACCTCTGTTCCTCACGCAGCCATTCCACAAATTGCACCGTCAACTCTCTCCCGTATAGATCACCGCTAAAGTCCAGGAGGTGCACCTCCAGAGTATCTTCCGGACCGTCGGGCCCGAAGGTGGGTTGACGTCCCAGGTTGGCCACACCCAGGTAAGAGAACCCCTCGTATTCAACCCGCACGACATAAACACCCCTCGCCGGAACCACTTTCCCGGCAGGCCAGACCAGATTAGCGGTCGGTAATCCCAGGCCCCGGCCACGGCCATGACCGCTAATCACCAGGCCGGTTACCGCGTAGGAACGTCCGAGCAACTCGGCCGCACGCCCGACCTTACCGGTCGATAACATCTCCCGGATGAGGGTACTGGAGACGGTCTCGCCACCTATCACTACGGGCGGCAAGACATCCACCTCAAACCCCAGGCTCCTCCCCAAAAACCCCAGGGTCTGCGGCGTCCCCACCCCTCGATAGCCAAAACTGAAATTGAACCCCACCAGCACTCGCCTGGCGCCAATACCGTCCCGTAAGATCTCCCGTGCAAAAGACTGGCAATCCTTCTGAGCCATCTCCCGGGTGAAAGGCAACACCAGGAGATACTCTGCCCCCAGGGCCTCGATAGCTGCCCTCTTCTCCTCAGAAGTGGTCAGAAGAAGGGGAGCCCTGGCCGGATTGATCACCTCCAGGGGATGGGGATCAAAGGTTAAGACAATGACCCTCCCCCTGGCCGTCCTGGCCTTTTCCACCGCCATCCGGATCAGGGCCTGATGACCACGGTGGACTCCGTCAAAACTGCCGATAGCCACTACGTTGGACTGATCCCGGATCAATCCCACATCCCTGACTACCTGCATTAACTCACCTCTCGATCTCTCCCCGCAGGACCTTCCTCATTCGGAAAAGATACCCTCCCGGCCTCTCCTCCACGCCCGCCAGGGCCAGAAGGTGGCCGGTGTTTGAACAGATCTTGATTAACTCCGATCCTTTCGTTCTGCCAATGGCCCAGGCTTCACTTACCGTTGACCAATAGCTTCCTTCACCTTTGGCCTCTCGCCAGAGACTGCCTCCCTTTAGGACCTTTTCCTCCTCCTCCCGAGAAACCGCCAAGGTAGGCCATTGCGCCAGGGCCTGGGCCATGGGAACGAGCCGACCAGTCAGTTCGGCGGCATGACCCAAAGAGACCATCTCTTCTAAGGTGATGGCCTGGCTCAAGTCAAAGGAACCCGAGGCTAAGCGAAGCAAAAAGGAGAGGTGTCCTCCCACCCCCAACCTTTCCCCGATATCGGCGCACAGGGTTCGCAGGTAGGTCCCCCGGGAACAATGGACGTCGAAAAGGATACGGGGAAATGGCCCCGGACTGATTTCCAGCAACTGAATTTGATAAATCGAAACGGTGCGTGGCGCGACGGAGGTCATCTCGCCAGCCCGGGCCAACTCATAAAGACGGCGACCCCCTTTTTTGACGGCAGAAAAGGCCGGAGGGGTCTGCTGGATGTCACCGATGAAGCCCGTCAGGGTGTCTTGCAGGAGCTGCCTATCCAGAGGGGGAACCTCTCTCCTGAACAGAACCCGCCCAAAACCATCCTGGGTATCTGTGCTCATTCCCAGGGTCATTTCGGCCCGATAAATCTTAGAGTAGGCCATGAGGTATTCCGACAATCGTACAGCTTGTCCCAGGAGCAAGACCAAAACGCCGGCGGCGCCAGGATCTAGGGTCCCGGCATGGCCGACCCGCCTTTGTCCCGTCACCGTCCGCACCAGGTCGACAACATCATGGGAGGTCAGCCCCGGTGGTTTCAAGAGCACCAGTATGCCATCCACAGCTAATCTTCCCCCACCGGAGATATCCACGCTGCTTTCCGTTGAACCATGACTGTGCACCATGACTGCCTGAAAAGGCCTCGGCGTGGCGACGGGCAGGTTAACCCGTCAGAACGCAGTTTGTCAGCTATCGGCTAAAGCCCCCCGCACCGCGGTGATAACCTTCTCTCTGGCCTCATTTAAGGGAAGAGATAGGGTGCACCCAGCGGCACGGGGATGCCCACCCCCGTCAAAATGGCTGGCCACACGGCTCACGTCCACTTGGTGGCGGGAACGTAAGGAGACGCGCACCTTCCCGTCACCCGTCTCCCGAAAAAGGAGGCCGACCTCAACCCCGCGGATGGCCCGGGCATAGTTAATGATACCCTCGGTTTCCTCATCGCTGGCTCCCGTCTCCTCCAAAGCGGCTCGGCTGATCACCAACCAGGCCACCTTTCCATCCGGGGTCAACTCCAGAGTCTCCAAGGCCCGCCCAAGAAGGCGCGCGCTGGAAAGAGACCTGGTCTCAAAGGCGTTTTCGGCCACCTGAGCCGGCTTGGCCCCCAGTCTCACCAGTTCCGCCGCCACGCGGAAGGTGCTCTCCCTGGTACTCTCATACCGAAAGGAGCCGGTATCCGTAACAATGGCCGTATAAAGGCAGGTAGCGATCGCCGGGCTGATGTCTACCTCCATGCTCCTCAATAGCTCATAGATCTGCTCACCTACCGCTGCCGCCTGTACGTCGACATAGTTATACTGCCCAAAGCCGGCGTTAGTGCCGTGGTGATCGATGTTGACTACTAAAGCTACCCTCGCCAAAAGCTTTGCCGCCTCCCCGACTCGCGTCGGGTCACCGCAATCTACCAGTACTCCCACCCGGAAATCCCCCTCAACCTGGCGCCAATCCGCGATTTCTCCGGACCCAGGCAGGAACTGGTAGATCTCCGGAAGGGGGTCAGACCGCACCACCACTGCTTTTTTGCCCAGGAGCCGGAGGGAGAGGCCCAGGGCCAGGGCGGAACCGAGGGTATCCCCGTCGGGCTGGACATGGGTGAAAATGAGAAAACCATTTTCCCGTTGAAAGAGTTCGGCCAGGTCTTTAGGAGACTCCATCTGACTTTTCCCCTTCTGGCCCCGGCCCCTCCTGCCGGACTTCCTCCAGGAGCCGGGCAATTCTGGCACCGTGTTCGATGGATTCGTCCAACAGGAAAACCAATTCCGGGGTGTGGTAGAGCCGTACCCTTTGACCCAGCTCGCTCCGAATAAAGCCAGTGGCCTTCTGGATGGCTTTCACCGTCTCTTCCTTTTGGGCCGGTTCACCAAGGACACTGATGTAAACCTTAGCATGACGCAAGTCGTTGGAGACGTCCACCTGGATTACGCTAACAAAACCGATGCGCGGGTCCTTCAGTTGGTGCTGAAGGATGTCACTGACCTCTTCTTTGATGGCCTCCCCCACCCGTTGGGCCCTCTGTCTAGCCAACCAGGACACCTCCTGGTCGCTGCATGGCGCCGCCAGCCTCTTTGCACCTGCCTACCACGCCGATCGACCATCCGGTTCAAGCGGTGGCCGATCACACCTTGCCTGGCAGGGTATGGTATCGCAACCGGCATAATGAGGCTCGCCGCCGTCCATGTCCGCGACATATTGGAACATCATGGCGTTAGTCGATTTCTATCAGGTAGTCTTCCAATTCCACCGTCCCCACGCCTTCCACCCAGTGGACCAGTCGGGAGAGGATTTCATTGGCGTGACGGCCGTCGTTGGAGACACAGGCGACCCCCAGGGTACTACGGGCCCAAAGGTCGAGGTCGTCCACCTCCGCCGCCGCCACCTGGAAACGGGCACGAAGATCCTGCAGGAGGGGACGCAAGACGCGCCTCTTGGCTTTCAAGGAATCAGCACCGGGAATAATCAGCTCCAGAACCGCGCGCCCCACCACCACGGTTTTCAGGCCTCTTCCTTAATCTGTTCCATGATGAAGGCCTCGATGATGTCGCCTTCCTTAACATCCTGGAACCGTTCCAGGCCGATGCCGCATTCCTTGCCAGCAGTGACTTCGCGAACATCATCCTTAAAATGCTTTAAGGATTCGATCTTACCTTCGTGGACAACCACACCATCACGGATAAGCCTGACTTGTGCGTTCCGGAGGATCTTACCTTCTTGAACGTAAGAACCGGCCACCGTCCCTACCTTGGGGACCTTGAAAGTGGCCCTGACTTCGGCTCGGCCCAGGGTAGTCTCTTTGAACTTGGGAGACAGCATCCCTTTTAGGGCTGCCTTGACATCGTCGATGGCATCGTAAATCACGCGGTAGGAGCGAACGTCGACCTTTTCCGTTTCCGCCGCTTCTCTGGCCTTGGGCTCTGGACGCACATCAAAACCGATGATGATGGCTCCAGAAGCAGAAGCCAGCATGACATCCGTCTCCGTAATGGCCCCGACTCCGGCATGAATGACCCGGACCTTGGTCTCCTCATTCCCTAGCTTTTCCAGGCTCTGGCGGACGGCTTCCACCGTCCCCTGAACGTCACCCTTGATGATGAGGTTCAGTTCCTTCAGTTCGCCTTCCTTCATCCGGCGATAGAGGTCATCCAAGGTCAGGCGGCTCGCCACCCGCAGTTCCTCTTCTCGTCGCTTGGTCTGCCGCCGGGCCGAAATCTCCTTGGCTTTTCGCTCATCTTCAACCACGATGAAGATGTCGCTGGCCGACGGAACGTCGGTAAAGCCAAGGATTTCCACCGGGGTGGCCGGACCGGCCTTCTTGATGCGACGCCCCCGGTCATCAGTCATGGCGCGGACCTTTCCATAGGTGCGACCGCTGACGAAGACATCGCCAACGGACAGCGTTCCATTCTGAATGAGGACAGTCCCGACCGGGCCGCGACCCTTATCCAACTGAGCCTCAATGACAATACCCCTGGCTGCCCGCTTGGGATTGGCCTTCAATTCCTCCATGTCGGCAACCAACAAAAGCATCTCCAGAAGGTGATCAATGCCGGTCTTGTCCCGGGCCGATACCGGGACCATGATGTTTGTGCCACCCCACTCCTCGCCAACCAGTCCGTACTCCGTTAGCTGTTGCTTAACCCGTTCCGGCTGCGCATTGGGCTTATCAATCTTGTTAATAGCCACCACAATGGGAACGCCGGCGGCTCGGGCATGGTTAATGGCCTCCACGGTCTGTGGCATTACCCCGTCGTCCGCCGCCACTACCAGTACGGCAATGTCGGTCGCCTTAGCCCCTCTGGCTCGCATGGCCGTGAAAGCCTCATGGCCCGGCGTATCCAGAAAGACTACTTTACGATCTCCCGCCTCCACCGTGGAAGCCCCGATGTGCTGGGTAATACCCCCCGCCTCCTGGGCCGTAACATTGGTTTTCCGGATGGCATCCAGCAGGGAGGTCTTCCCATGGTCGACATGACCCATTACAGTGACTACCGGGGCTCGGGGAACCAAATCCGCCGGATCGTCCACGATGACCTCTTCCTCCGGCTCTTCAATGACCGCGGCCTTCTCCTCGATCTCGACGCCGTAGGCTTCCGCCACCACGGCGGCCGTTTCCAGGTCGATCTCTTGATTTATGGTCGCCATCACACCCATGGAGATCAACTTCTTCAGCAAATCGGTCCCCTTGACGGCCATTTTCTCGGCCAGATCCTTTACCGATACAGGTCCTTCCAGGGCTATGACCCGCGGTGTAGCAGGTCTCTCGTCCACCCGGGCCCCCAACCTCGGTTTGGCTTTCCCTCTACCCCCCGGTCTGACCTTGGCCAGAAGACGTTCCTCATCTTGCGTCAGCCATTGCTTAGATCTCTCTCGTTCGGGTACTCGCTTCGCGCCCTTTTTGCCCTGAGCCACCTTTTCGGTACCCTTTTCACCAGCCGGGCCCGCTTTCTCTCCAGGGCGGGGCGGGGTCACGGGCCCGCGTACCGGTCCGGACACCGGTCGATCCACCCCCGGTATCCGGCGAGTATCGGTTCGCCGAATGGGAAGGCCGACGTTTCCCCCCGGTTTTCTGGGGATGGGTCCTTCCAGAGGTCTCCTGGGCTGTTCTTCCGGGCGAAGGACCGTCAGCCGATCACGGCCCGTCCTGACCTCACCAGCTCCGTTCCGGTCCGGCCCAACGGCCCGCGCGGTCCCCTCCCGCGACAAACCGCGCTTTTCTTCGCGATCACTCCAGGCCGGGCCGAATGTGGATGAAGGGGAGACCGTCGCCCTGGGCAGACCATTGGTCTTGCCAACTCGCGCTGGACCGTTGAGGCGACCAATGGAACTTGGACCCTCCGCCCGGTCCTCCTCTGTCCCCTCCCAGGTTTTCGCCACGGTGGACGGCTCCACTTCAGAAGAGAAAGTGACGTCAGGAGTCTCTTCCTTTGCCCCCGCCCGCACTCCGGCACCGTCACCTCGGTTTATTCCCGCTTCCTGGGGGGCGTCCTCCCTCTCGTCACCCTTTTCAGCCGTAATTCCTTTCTCTTCCACCTCAGCCAACCGGGCTCGGGCGGCAGACCAGCCCTTGTCCGGAGCCACCGGAAAGGAGTGCTCTTCTCCCCTCAAGTCAGCCGGTGGCTTCTCCGTTTCCCAATCTCTGGCCTCCTGGCCCGTTTCCCAACGGGGCGTCTCAAAACGCGAAAGGTCCGGCTCACTACCACTTATGACCCTGACCGTTCCGGTGCTTCCCCGGCGAGAGGGCGGGATCTGCCGGCTCTGATCCATCTCCGGTGTCCAGAGACCGGTCTTCACCACCGGTCTGGGATCCCTGGTCTCTTTTCTCGTACCAGGACCATGACCGGTCCTCTCTTCCGGCCCTGTGGTCATCCCTTTCTTGGCTAGCCCTCCAGCCGCTGCCCCTTGGCCGCCCTTCTGATCCGAACGGCTCTTTTGAACGACGCCGCTTTTCCCGGCGACAGCCCGCGCGTCCATTGAGCCTTGCCGCGTGGCTAGCCGGTCGCGATTGGTGGTGGTCTGCCGCAAGGTCTCCGGGACGGGACGATTGGCCGGACCGCCCACCCTAACGGCCAGGCGGTCATTGGCCATACGGGTCCCTGGCCGCTCCGGCGATACCTTCAGAGCAGCACCCGCGCTACCTTCAGAACGTATCTCTATCTCTTTGGTCAGCTCCCCTTCTCCCCTTTCCCCCACTTCCTGAACCTTAATCTTCCCCGAAAAAATATCCATAAGGGTCTGGACGGTCAATGGCTCCAGGGTGCTCATGTGATTCTTGACGTCAACCTTCAGTTGACCCAGAACCTTCATGACTACCTTGGAGTCGACGCCAGCCTTTTTGGCCAGTTCATAAACCCTCAGTTTCTCCAAACAAAGCCACCTCCGTCAGGACGAACCCATCGGTTTCGCCCCTTCCGCCAATATTCTCTGTATCTCTCTAACCATATTGTCGTCGGTGATCCCCGCTAAAGCTATCGTAGCCTGCCCGAAAATCAAGCCCAGCTCAACCTTGTTCGAAAGATAGACATAAGGAATAGAATTGCGATCAGCCAAAACCCCTGCCTCCCAGCGCGAATGCACGCCGGCGTCATTGGCGATTATCAGGAGTTTCACCGTCTTGTCTTCCAGAGCCCGTTTAACCCGCTCCGTCCCCAGAACCAACCGCCCGGCCTTTTTGGCCAGACCAAGGAGATTCCTCACTTTATCCTCCATAGCCTTTACCCTCCACGGGATCGCCCGGGGACCGGCAGGTTCCTGACGGCCTCCCGGAGGGTTTCCGCCAGCTCCGGCGGGATGGGGGCCTTAAGAGCTCTTTCCAGGTGCTTGCCCTTCCAGGCCTTCTCCAGACAATCCAGCGAGGGACAAACATAGGCCCCACGGCCCGATTTCTTTCCGGTGGGATCCAGCACCACTTCACCCTCCGGCGTGCGGACTATTCTAATTAACTCTTTCTTGGGCCGGGCCTCCTGGCAGCCGACACAGATCCGCACAGGTATCTTACGGACTTTTTGACCTCTGGGCATCCATCCCACCCCCCGGAACTCAGGTCTCCCAAAACTGTGGTCTGGCACCGCTAGGAGACCGCTTAAAAAGGGTTTTCCAGCGGTCTCCTAGGTTTGACCCTCACTCTTGATATCCACCTTCCAGCCCGTCAGCCTGGCCGCCAAGCGGGCATTCTGTCCTTCCTTACCAATAGCCAAAGACAGTTGGTAGTCTGGGACCACAACCCTGGCCATCCTGATCTCCTCATCAACAGCGACTGAAATTACCTTGGCCGGGCTTAGGGCGTTGGCCACAAAACTGGCCGGGTCGGAATCCCACCTTATGATATCCAACTTTTCCCCTCGAAGTTCATCAACGATGGCTCCAACCCGAGCCCCTCGCGGCCCGACACACGCCCCCACGGGATCGATGTCCTCATCTCGGGAGTAGACGGCCACCTTGGAACGAAAACCCGCCTCACGGGAGATCCCCTTGATCTCCACCAGGCCGTCATGAATCTCCGGTACCTCCTGTTCGAAAAGTCTCTTGATTAAACCGGGATGAGTCCGGGAAACGTAGATCTGGGGCCCGCGGTTGGTCTTGCGAACCTCAATGATGTAGCTTTTCAAGGTTTCGCCCTGCCGATAAACCTCCGTCACCACCTGTTCCGCCTGGGTCAAAACGGCCTCAACTCGGCCCAGATCCAGAATAACGTTCTTCTGCTCAATGCGATGGACTTTGCCGCTGACAATGTCACCCTCGCGGTTGGAGAATTCCTCGAAAATAATACCCCTCTCGGCCTCTCTAATGCGTTGTACCACCACCTGCTTGGCCGTCTGAGCGGCTATGCGGCCAAAATCTTTGGGGGTGACCTCCTTCTCCACCACATCCCCTACCTCATAGGAACGGTTTAGTCTGCGGGCCTCCTCCAACGAGATCTCCAAACGGGGATCAACGGCCTGCTCCACCACCGTTCTTTGGGTGAGAACCTTTATCTCACCGGTTTGCCGGTCGATGTGAACCCGCACATTCTGAAGGGAACCAAAGTTGCGCCGGTAGGCGGACACCAAAGCCGCCTCAATGGCTTCAAGAAGGACCTCCTGCGAAATTCCCTTCTCTTCCTCCAGTTCGCGGATGGCCTCCAACAATTCCGTGTTCATGCTCTAATCCTCCCGAAACTGCTTTAACTGCAAAATCCGAGACCGCTGAGAACGGCCTCCTGCGATCTCGCCTGGTGGCGCGGGCTACGGTAACAGGCAGCCCCCAGGCTGTTCTTCCCGGTACGCCTAAAGCTCAGGTCGTAGTCGAGCCGAAGCCACCTTCTCTTTGGGAATGGCTACTTCCTTTCCTTCTTCCAGCATCAGGATTACCCGCTCCTCTACCAGGCCCTGCAAGTCCCCGACGAAAACCTTCCTTCCCTCCACAGGAGCAAAGGTCTTAACCTCAACCCGGCGCCCCCGAAAACGTTCAAAATCATTGTCTTTTCTCAGCGGGCGCTCCAGGCCAGGTGAAGCCACCTCCAGGAAGTAGTTGCCAGGGATCAGGTCGAGTTCATCCAACTTCCCGCTCAACTCACGATTCACAACCTCGCATTCCTCGAGACTAATCCCGCCAGGGCGATCGATGAAAACCCGCAGGAACCAGTTCCCAGCCTCTTGCACCATCTCCACCGCCACCAGTTCAAAATGCCTGAACTGGGTTATCGCCTCAGCCAGGCCGTGGACCCTTTCTTCGATTTCTCTTCGGTTAAAGCGACCTTTCAAGCCTTCACCTCCCGAAAGGAATCCTTGGAATGGCAGCAAGTCTTCACTCTTCATGTTAAAAAGAGTGGGTAGTCACCCACTCCTCCGACGACAGCGACAAAACTTCGGTTATCGTCTCTGGCCCTTGAAGACCAAAAGTTCGACACCTTTTTGAGTATATCATATGATTTGAAGCAAAACAAGGATATCTTTTTGATTCCAGTTGGCTGCTGGGGGGCCGCCGAAAAACCTCCCCCTCTGTGGCGCAACCATTTCCTGGTCGGGCAGGCCACTGAAACCCAGCCGGTCAGTGGTCGCCCAGGAGACTGCTGACGAACTACGTCTTGAGTGGTTAACCCGCCCGAGATACCGTTCGGGCGAGACCGCTCAAAAATGCCCAGATGCTAGGAGCGACAAGGCTCCGAAGCGAGGCGTACTAAGTGGTACGTTGAGCGAGGAGCCGCCGGAGCGACACCGCAGATGGGTGTTTTTCAGCGGTCTCCTAGCTCTGATAACCGGTCGGCAATTTCCACAGCCACCCGGTCAATATCCCCGGCTCCCAGGGTAATGACCAGATCTCCAGGCCGGGCCAGGGAAAGCACCAGGGCGGGAATCTCTTCCTTCACCGCTCGGTAATAAGTGGCAGGGTGTCGGCGGCCTACGGCCTTGGCCAGGTCGGCCCCGGAAATCTCACCAGTGTCCTTTTCCCGAGCGGCGTAAATGGAGGTCAAGATGACGATATCGGCCTCAGCCAGGGAATCGGCAAAACCGGCCAGGAGGTCTTTGGTCCGGCTGTAAAGATGAGGTTGAAAAATGGCGATGAGCCTACCCTCGGCCAACTTCCTGGCCGCCGCCAGCGTAGCCCTGATCTCCGTGGGATGGTGAGCGTAATCATCGACCACGGTAATCCCGGCCTGGCTGGCTTTCTTCTCAAAACGGCGGTGGGTCCCGGCAAAGCTCTCTAAACCTTCCCTTGTCTCCTCCGGCCCCAGACCCAACCCAACGACTAGAGCTGCCGCCGCCAGGGCGTTGGCAACATTGTGAGCACCAGGAACCTTCAGGGAGACCCGGCCCAGATTCCGTCCCTGTCCCACCAGTTCAAAGGAGGGATAGCCTTTGTCAAAAGCTACATTCTGGGCACGCCAGTCGGCCTCCCCTTTCAGGGCAAAGGTGACCACCCGGCTCCTGGCTCTTGCTGCCACCAGCCGCCAATTGGGATCTTCCCCATTTAATACCAAGAACCCTTCTCGATTGACCCGGCTGGCAAAGCGGCCGAAGGCCTCCAGGACCCTCTCAAAGGTTCCATAGTAGTCCAGGTGATCGGGCTCCATATTAAGTACGGCGGCCGCATAAGGGTTAAACCGGAGAAAGGATTCACTATATTCGCAGGCCTCGGTTATGAAGTACTGGGATTGGCCCACCCGAACGTTTCCCCCGATTTCATCCAGTTCTCCCCCCACCAAAACCATCGGATCCTTACCGGCATGAATCAGGATAGTGGAAACCATGGAGGTGGTGGTGGTTTTCCCGTGGGTACCGGCGATAGCAATGCCATATTGGGCGCGTTCCATGAGTCGTCCTAAAACCTCGGCCCGGCTGTATACCGGTAAGCCCTTTTCCCTGGCTCGAAGCAGTTCCGGGTTATCTGGTTTGACGGCCGCCGTGTAGATGACGGCCTCCGCCCCATCGACATTCTCCGAACGATGACCGAGAAATATCGTGGCCCCGTGCTGGGCCAGCCGGTCCAACAGATTCGAAGTCTTGAGGTCCGAACCAGTTATGCGGTGCCCTTCCCGCAGCAGAACCTCGGCGATCCCGCTCATGCTGATCCCACCGATGCCGATCATATGGATCCGGTGGGCCGAAAGGATATCCATCTCTTCTCCCTTCCTCACTGGTCCGGCCTTTCCCAAGCCACCAGTACTCATATTATCACAATCATGTGCCCCTCTCAAGGGCGCTCGGAACCGCGAAAAAGCCTCCTTTGGGCCTCTTCCAGACTCTGCCCTCGGGAAAGGAACCCGGCGTAGAGGTCACCCACCTGCCTCAGACGTTCTCCCAGGCTTTTCATGTTGAACCCGGCCGGTTGCAGGCCGGGTAATTCCCGCCACGTGAAGGGGGTAGAGACGGGGGCGCCAGGTAACGGCCGCGGGACGTAAGCTCCGACAATGGTTTTTCCGCGGATGTTCTGCAGGTAGTCAATATAGACCTTACCCCCTCTCCTTTTAACCGCCCGCTCCAGGGTGATGCGTTCCGGGAAGGCTTGACAAAGTAGGCTGGCCACTCTTTGGACAAAGCCCGCCACCTCTTTATAGGGATATCTGTTTTCCAAAGGAACATAGATATGTATCCCCGTGGCTCCCGAGGTCTTCGGCCAACCCTCCAAACCAGCCTCATCCAGGACCGTTTTCACCAGTTGGGCTACGGCCCTGGCTTCTTCAAAACCGGCTGGTTCAGCCGGGTCTAGGTCAAAGACGGCAAAATCGGGGTAGTCCAAACTCCCCACCCGGGAAAACCAGGGGTGAATCTCGATACAGGCCTGGTTGGCCAGCCAGGCCAGGGCAGCCACCTCATCGACCAGGATGAATTCGACGACCCGTTCACCGGACGGCGCTGAGTAAGGGAACTTTCTTATCCAGGGTGGGGTGTAGACCGGGGCATTCTTTTGATAAAAGGATTTCCCGTGGATTCCTTCCGGATACCGGGTGAAGACCAGAGGGCGATCCCGCAAGAAGGGCAGGAGGTAAGGTGACATGTCCACGTAGTGTCTTACCAGATCAGCCTTGGTTAAGCCATCCTCCGGCCAAAGCACGCGTTCCGGGTTAGTCAGTTCCAACCGTCGTCCTTCTATGGAGACCGGGTAACGCTTTACCTTCACGTCGTACCACCACATCGCAACAGTCAACCCTATTTCAAGGAGGTCTCACCTGGGACAAGCCAGCTGCCTACAAGGCGCCGCCCGGGCGTCGCCACTCTGCGGCTGTAACACCATGCCACCTAACATTTAAGAATTGGGTGATAACCTCCCACCGGTGTCCCAAGTAAAGAGACATTCCCTAGGGTCCTTATCCAGGCGCAGGGTGATGAAGCTGGGTTGCCGTAACAGTCCCTCGCCGGTTACCTCCAGGTATTCCACCTCGCAAACCAATTCCGGTTCCGACCACCCTTCCACTTCCCGCCGCAGGCCGGGAGGAAATTGGCTTTGGAAGGGGGGCGTCGGGCGTGGGGTAAGTCTGGCCAGGATTTGCGCCGCCTCGGCCTCGGAAAACCCCGTCCCAGCCCGCCCTCTGTACAAGAACTTCTCGCCCAAGTAAGCGCCCAGGAGAAGACCGCCGATGCGCTTGCCTCTTCCCCTGGTATACCCACCGATGACACAATCCGCCCGTCGCCGGTGCTTGACCTTCAGCCAATCCGTTGTTCGCCGTCCAGGACGGTAGGGACTGGCGAGAGCCTTGGCCACTATCCCCTCCAGCCCAAGCTCCCGGGTGGCAGCATAAAGACCAGTACCATTCCCCGCCACGCTTTCTGACAGGAGCAACCTCCCACCGGGCCTGATGCCTTCGGCCAAGAGGCGTCGCCTTTCCCCCAGGGTAAGTTCCAGTAAGGCCCGGTCGCCCAGGTACAGTAGGTCAAAGGCCAAATAGAGAATCTCCCCCCGGCCAGCCTGGAGTTGAGCAAAAGACGGCCGTCCCTGAAAGAAGGCCACGATCTCACCGTCCAAAACGGCGGGCTCCCGGAAGCTTCGGTACAGATCGGACAGGACTGGGAACTTCCCCGAAATGTTACGCCCGCTCCGACTCTGCAGGACAGTCTTCCCTTCCAGATAGGCGATGGCCCGATAGCCGTCCCATTTCACCTCAAAGAGGTGGTTAGGAGAGTTGAAGGGGACCTCAACCTCCCAGGCCAACATGGGTCTTATTACTAAGTCCCGACCGCGATAGAGCACTTAAGGAGGCCCCTGGTAGGAAGGGCCGGGTGGTTGAAGAGGGGATTGGCCCTGCTCCAGCAAAGCCAGACTGCTTCGCAACGCCTCCATCAGATCCCTGGTCGGAGGAATTTCCGTCGGTGCCACCACCAGTTCTTCTCCCTCTATTTTCTTTCGAACCGCCCCGAGCAGCGCCTCGCGATAGCGGTCATGATAGCGCTCCGGATCAAAGTCACCGGCCAGAGCCCCAATGAGCGTCCTGGCCATTGACACCTCCCGTTCCGTAGGGACCTCCCGTTCCGCGTCGATCTTTAACTCACCATAGGAACGGATTTCGTCGGGGAAATGTATGGTTACCATGGTCAAAACCCGGTTCTTGTAAACCCGCAGGGCGGCCAAAGACTCCCGATTTCTGAGGGCGACCCGGACCAGGGCAATACGCCCTGTTTCCAGCATGGCCTGCCGGAGAAGGTGGTAGGCCTTCTGCCCCCCTTCCGCCGGCTCCAGGAAATAGGACTTCTCAAAATAAATGGGGTCAATCTGCTCCAGGCTGACAAAATCCAGGATTTCGACGGTCCTGGCGGAGGCCACCGGTATGGCTTCCAGATCTTCTTCGCTAAAGATTACATAGCGGCCCTTTTCATACTCGTAACCACGGACAATCTCGTGACTAGCCACCTCACGTCCGCAAGTCGGGCACCATTTCTTATATTGGATTGGTGTCTGACACTCTCTATGCAGATAGTGGAAGTGGACATCCTTCTCTTCCACCGCCCGGTAGAGGCGAACGGGGATGTGAACCAGCCCGAAGCTGATGGCACCCTTCCAAAGAGATCGCAATTCTCACCCGGTCTGCCCAACCCAACTGTTCCTGTCAAACAGCCGGCGGCCTCCCCCTGACCAGGTGTTCACTCCCTTCATCTGAACGATCGTCTGGGCCAAAGGTAGTGCTGGGGAGACCTGCCTCCGGAAACCCCAATAAGGCCCCGCTGCGCTCATCTTGTCAAGTACCTCGGCAAGAAGCGCCAGGCGGCCCTGACACTCTCCAACAGTCTCTTCAGGAAAAGACCCCAAAGCGGGGCGCGCTCGACGTCCTTTCCGGCCGCCAGGGTTACCTCACCGACTTTCTCCTGTCCTAACCAGAAAGATACCGTCCCGAGGGGAGCCCCCTTTTTTACGGGAGCCCTGACCCCGGTTGGGAGATCTTCTTCCCTCCGCAGTTGCCCTTCCTCCCCTTCCTGTAAAGGCAGAAAAAGGCTCTTTTGATAAACTAGAGGCAGCCGATCTTCCCTGCCGCCCGAAAGGGGCAGCGTCCTGACCATGATCCCCCGACTGGCCACAGGCACCTTTTCCCAATAGGAAAAGCCGTACTCGAGGAGTTGAGCCGCTTCCCCAAAGGCCTGTTGACTGTTGAGCAGGACAGCACACAATTCCATCTCACGATTTGAGGCCGCAGCCACCAGGCAGGGACCCGAAGTTAGGCTGAACCCCGTCTTGACCCCCCGGGCGGCCGGATATTCCCACAGCAACCTGTTCCGGTTGTAAAACAGCCGGTTCACTTGACGGCCCGGACAGGGCACCTCCCAGGTCCTGGTCCCGACGATTTGACGGAAGTTCGGGTCCTTCCATGCCTCCCGGGTAATCAAGGCCAGGTCCCGGGCCGTGGAGTAATGGTCCTCTTGTGGCAGACCGTGGGGATTGGCAAAATGGCTGTTTTTGGCGCCCAGTTGCAAAGCCTTCTCATTCATGAGCCTGACAAATTCCTCCACCGAGCCGCCCACCTTCTCCGCCAAAGCCACGGCGGCATCATTGGCCGAGGGCAGAAGCAGGGCATAAAGAAGGTCGCGAACGGTGAGTTCCTCGCCTTCTTGCAACCAAGCCGACGATCCCGCGGTGGTGGCAGCTCGCCGGCTTACCTTCACCTTCTCCTCCATTCCCTCGTTCTCCAGGACCAGCAGGGCCGTCAGGATTTTGGTGGTACTCGCAGGTGGCCAGCGCAGGCTCCCTTCCTTTTCCCAAAGGAGCCGCCCACTGTCTAGTTCCATAAGAACAGCGGAACTTGAGCCGAGAGACGGTTGCGAGAAAACCGGAGTTGGCAAAAGGAAGGCGGCCAACAAAAGGAGGATGGGAGTCAGGCACCTGGTCATTGGAAAACCCCCGGGCGCAACCTAAAGGACTACTCCTATCCGCGTATGATATTCTCGTCGGCAACGGCAGGAGTGGCCTTGTTCGTCATTTGAGTTTTAGACCCTGCATTGTTCTTGATCAGTCCTTGGATTTGATTTAACACTTGAGGAGCCAGATCGATGAGCCGATCCACCACGGCTCCCCCGTCAACCGGGAGCAGCCGTACCGTTCCATTACCAACCACCAGGAAACCCACCGGTTGCACGGTCACCCCGGCGCCACTACCTCCCCCAAAGGGGAGGGTCGTCTCACGCCCTCCGGGACTTGGAGCACCGCCCCTGGGCTCGTTGGTCGCTGTCGTTCCGGTTTCGTACTCGCCGCCTCCGGCGGCAAAACCAAATGTCACCCGGGAGACGGGAAGAATGACACTACCATCGGGCGTTTCCACCGCCTCGCCCACTACGGTATTAACGTCCACCATTTCCTTGATGCTCTCCATGGCCGTCTTCATTAAGCCTTGGATGGGATGCTCGTTCACCAGTCAGAACCCCCTTTAGGAGCAATCGCCAAAAAAATACGCTTCCGGCGGTCATAATATAGCCCAGCCGGGTAACAAATATACAGGCGAAATCTGTGTCCAGGCGCGGTTGCAGGAAATCGGCGGAAAGGGTGATCCGGGGTGGCCTCCCCTTTATCCGAGCATGCTGGGTCATGAGGGCATAGGCCGAACCCTTCAAGGCCCACAGGAAACCATAAAGTAATCCAGTGGCGGCGGCGTCTTCAGTGCCCACCGCCGACTGCCAGGTTAAGTTTCGGCACCAGGTTCTCCTGGCCAGGTAGCGGATGAGTCGGGCGTATTCGTGGCCAATCTTCTTCCCCAGCCGGAGGCCCCGGATTAGCTTACCCCAGTTTACCTTTTCCACGGTTACCGTCTTCAGCTCCTGGTCTTTACCGACTCCGTCCTCCCGGAGGACCTCCTCCACCCGCCAGGTAGCACCCCAACCCTCGGCCCGCCAGATAGCCGGGACCTGGTACCGGTAGTCCACCAGCCCCTTGAGGGTCTCAATTTCCACTGAGAATTGCTCATCTTGCTCCTTCCTTTTAATCCTGATGGCGACGTTGAAAGGGACCAAGAAGCTGAGGAGCAAAACGCCTACTAGTAGACCGCAAAACAGGCCTAGCGACAGAGAGATGGTCGTCATCAACGGGTCCCCCCACCGTAAGCTCCACCCCAGTTTGTCATTCCCTTATCCTTCCCGCCTAACCCGGTGGCCATACCCGGTGACAACAAAATAACCCACAAAAAAGGGACTTCGCAGGACGAAGCCCCTCGGGGTTCCCTAACCCTTCTGTTGTCCTTTCCTAGGAGACCGCCGAAAAACCCCCCTCTGCGGTGTGGCGCAATCTGCAAGAAAGAACCTTTTTATGAAAGGGGCCTTACCATTGCAGATTGTCGCTCCGGCGGCTCCTCGCTCAACGTACCACCTGGTACGCCTCGCCTCGGAGCCTTGTCGCTCCTAGCATCTGGGCTGATTTGAGGTCTCGGCCTGGCGGTATCTCGGGTCGGTTTTACCATTCAAAACGCAATTCGACGGCCGTCTCCTAGGGGACCTTTTCCGGCAAGGGAGGCAAGTCATCCCGCGAGCGCAAGCCGAAGTATCGCAGAAAATCCTCAGTGGTAGCATACAGAATGGGTCTCCCCGGCCCCTCTCGTCGACCGGCCTCCCGGACCAACTTCCTCTCCAGTAACGTCGCCAGGGCCCGCTCGCTTCGGACCCCCCGGATGGCCTCGACTTCGGCCCGGGTAATGGGACCCCGGTAGGCAACAACAGCCAGCGTTTCCAGGGCGGCGTGAGAAAGCCCCGAGACTCCAGGCGGACCCAAAAGCTTTTCCACGTAAAGGGCCCAGCGCGGATCAGTCACCAATTGAAAACCGGAGGCCACGGCCTGAATCTCCAACCCGCCCTCCTTTGCTCGGTACTCTCTCTGCAGGGACTGCAGGAGTTCCCTGGCCTGGCCCTCGGTTATCTCCAGAATCTCGGCCGCCCTCTGCGGCGACAGGGGCGTCGGCGAGGCCAAAAGGAGGGCTTCCACTATCGCTTTCGCTTCATCAAAGGTCATCCTGTCACCTCGTGCCAGAGGGGTCGTGCCAGGTTTTTCCGCCATCTCCTAAGGAGAGATAAATCTCTCCGAAAGGCCGCTCCTGGCGTAGCAAGAGCTTTCTCTGCCGCAGGAGTTCCAGCACCGCCAGGAAGGTCAGGATGAGGTCAGGGCGGGAAGGGCGTGGGCCCAGTAACCGCCGGAAACTGATCCCTTCCGAATGGCGGGTGACGAACCAGAGAACCTCCCGCAGACGTTCTTGCAGAGATTTCTCCTCCAGTTCAATCTCCCGTACCGGCTCCTCGACCAGTGCTAAGAAGGCTCGGAAAAGATCGTCCACGGAGAGCCCCTCCGTCGGAAGGATGGGAATCGTGGGTGCCGTCTCGGGAAAACTACCTCGGGGATAGCGCAGGGCTTGCTGCCGTTCCAACTCCTGCAGGGAGGTCAAAACCTCCTTGTACCTACGATATTCTAAAAGGCGTTCCACCAACTCCGCCCGCGGGTCCGCTTCCTCCTCCCCCTCGGGAGTCACAGCGACCCGGCGGGGGAAAAGGGCCCGCGTCTTGATCTCCATGAGGGTTGCGGCCATAACCAAGAACTCGCTGGCCAGGTCAATGTTAAACTCCCGCCAGGTAGTCAGGTAGTCCAGGTATTGTTGGCTGATCTCGGCGATGGGAATATCATAGATGTTGATGCGGTTCTTCTCGATCAAGTGAAGCAAGAGATCCAGCGGTCCCTCAAAGACCTCCACCTTCACCGTGTAGCTCACCCGCCAATACCTCCCAGAGCAGCCGGGTTTCTTGAAAGATGAAGCTTTTTCAGCGGTCTCCTATCTGCATGGCTGCCCGTACCTCTTCCATAGTTCTGGCAGCCACCTCCCGGGCCTGGCTGTCTCCTTCCCGGATGATATCTTCCACCAGGTCGGGACGTTTCTCCAGTTCCTCCCGTTTGGCCCGGATCGGTTTCAAGAATTCATTCACATACCTGTTTAAATCCCTCTTGCACTGGACACAACCGATCATACCGGCCTGGCAATCAACTTCCAGTTGCTGCCAACCTGAGGGGTTAAGGAGCCGGTGGAAGGCAAAAACGTTACAAACGTCGGGATGTCCCGGATCATTTTTACGAATACGGGCTGGATCAGTAACCATCAGTCCCACCTTCTCCTCGACCTCTGCCGGACTGGCGGCCAGCATGATGTGATTGCCATAACTCTTACTCATCTTGCGCCCGTCGATTCCCGGCAAGACGGCCGCTTTGCCCAGGCGCCCCTGGGGCTCTGGGAGAACGTCCCCGTAGAAATGGTTGAAGCGCCGGGCTATCTCCCGGGTCAACTCTATGTGCGGCATCTGATCCTCACCCACCGGTACCACATCGGCCTTGTAAATGAGGATGTCGGCAGCCTGCAGAACGGGATAACCCAAAAAGCCATAGGTACTGATCTCGCGCCCCTCCAATTCCCGCAACTGCTCCTTGTAGGTGGGGACCCTCTCCAGCCAGGAGAGAGGGGTGACCATGGACAAAAGGAGGTGCAGTTCTGCATGCTCCTTGACGTGCGACTGGACAAAGATCACACTCTTTTCCGGATCCAACCCCGCACTGACCCAATCAATGACCATCTCACGAGTATTGGCCTTAAGTTCCCCAGTATCCTCATAGCCGGTGGTCAAAGCATGCCAGTCCACCACCGCGAAATAGCACTCAAACTCGTCCTGGAGACGGACCCAGTTCTCCAGGGCCCCGAAGTAATTACCCAGATGCAACCGTCCCGTCGGGCGCATACCGCTCAGAATACGTTTCCTCATTGAGATGACTCCTTTCGCCACAAAGGCACTTCGGCGTACTGCCTCCCGGGCCAACCGCCTTTACCGGGCAATATCGGCAGGAAGGGCTGACACTAGTTTTAACTCTCCCGTATCTCCTGGCTCCGCTAGTGGACCCCGGTAATCAGACTGGCAGTGGTGATCAAGAACTCCACAATACCGTTAGTCATCGGTCCAATGATCCTCCCAATGATGTTTGTGACCAGCAAGAACATGAGAATAATCGGTCCATAAGCTTCCAGTTGTTCAAAAATGACCTGTTGTCCCTCCGGAAGAATGGCCGACAGGACCTTGGAGCCGTCCAGGGGGGGCAGGGGCAAGAGATTGAAAACCGCTAGAGCCACGTTAATGAAAAAGGCCGATTGCAGCAACCGGTAAAGGATGGAACCCGTCCCCGGGCCAAACCAGCCCCAGCCCAGAACCAACGGGAAGGCCAGTAACAAGCCCAGGACCAGGTTCATCAACGGGCCGGCCAGGGAGACCAAAAGCAAACCCCAGCGCGGATTTTCGTAGTTATAGGGATCAATGGGGACCGGTTTTGCCCAGCCAAACCCAAAGAAGATGAGCATCAAGGTCCCAATGAGATCCAGGTGAGCCCAGGGCTCCAGGGTTAACCGGCCGGCCAGTCGCGGCGTCCGGTCACCCAGCCAGTCCGAAACCGTGGCATGAGCAAACTCATGGAAACTCAGAGCCAGGATGATTCCAGGGAGAGAAGTGATGATATCGTAAATCCCCGTCAAACCGACCATCCTTTCCAAGGCGTTCTTTCCCCGTCATTATAGCATAACCCTTTCGGGGGAAAAAGGAAAACCACCACAAAAGGCGGTTTTCGCAGAATGCAGCCCGTACACGATCCAGCGATTCTCATTTACGAACCAGTGGCCACCAGATAACCCTCTCCCCTGGCCCGCAGCCTTTCCGGCATGATATCATGAGCCACCAAATCGGCATAGGTTTCCCGGCGCACAATAAGGTCGGCCTGACCACTGTGCACCAAGACCACCGCCGGACGACCAAAACGGTTGTAGTTGCTGGCCATGGAATAGTGATAGGCGCCCGTGGAAAAGACAGCCAGAAGATCGCCCGGGGTGACCCTGGGTAAGGGGGCGTCCCAAAGGAGCATATCCCCCGACTCACAAAACCGCCCAGCAATGGAGACCACGTGCTCCAAGGGGGCGTCGGCCCGGTTGGCCACTATCGCTTCATATTTCGCGCCATAGAGGGCGACCCGGGGATTATCAGCCATACCGCCGTCCACGGCCACGTAGGTTCGCACCCCGGGGATCTCCTTGATGGAACCGATGCGGTAAAGGGTGAGGCCGGCATCCCCGATGATGGAACGGCCCGGCTCCAGGATTAGCCTCGGCGCCTCCAGACCCAGCTCACGGACCTTCCGCACGACGGTTTCGACCACGTCCTTCAGAAAGACAGCTACCAGAGGTGGATCATCCTGGGAAAGATAGCGGATCCCCAAGCCACCACCCAGATCCAGTTCCTTCACCGCCAGCCCCAGCTCTCGCTTCACCCGGGCCACAAAATTCAGTAATACTTCCGCCGCCAACTGGTAGGGGGCCGCTTCAAAGACTTGGGAACCGATATGGCTATGGAACCCCAACAGTCTTATGTTTCTTAGACTCATGGCCAGGCGGACCGCCGAAAAAGCTTGGTCCCCGACCAAACCAATGCCGAACTTGGAATCAACCTGACCGGTTTGAATGTACTCGTGGGTATGGGCTTCGACCCCGGGGGTCAGCCGCAAGAGGATGCTGGCCTTCTTCCCCTGGCGAGCAGCCAGAGCATTTAGAAGCTCCAGTTCATAGAGGTTGTCGACCACGATGCGCCCGACCCCGGATTCCAGGGCCAGGTTGAGCTCCTCTTCCGACTTATTGTTGCCGTGAAAGAAGATTTTCTCCGGCGGAAAATCGGCCCTCAGGGCGGTGTAAAGTTCCCCGCCCGAGACCACATCCAGCCCCAAACCCTCTTCATCCATCAATCGACACATTGCTGTAGTCAAGAAGGCCTTTCCAGCGTAAAGGACGAGGCTGTTGGGATAGGCTCGGACCAAGGTCTCCTGATAAGCCCGCGCCTTGCGGCGGATAGTGGCCTCATCCATGACATAAAGCGGTGTCCCGAAGATCTGGGCCAAATCGACGGCATCACAACCCCCGATCTCCAGGTGGCCGGCATTGATCTTAATGGTCTCGTTGTAAGGCAAAGGTACTTCACTCCTCCATAAATTGATGGAAAGATAGGCTGCTCCGGGTCGGGAGGCGGCCCGGTGGGAGGCCCGGCAAAGTCTGCCGGCGTCTTGGCTACCATAGCTTTTCAGCCATCTCCTCCTCACTCCGAACATGACTCGCAACAAATACAAAAACGTCCGAGCGTATCCACCCGGACGCACCTATCCTGGGATACCCCCTCTCTCCCTCATTGTGAGATAGCGCTCCACTGGTAACCAAGGGAAGAGCCACCAGTGACAGTCCGGCAACTCTTCGTTGCCGGCCCAGCCTGATCACCTGGGCGGTTATCAGACTTCGGCGGAGATCCCTTTCCTCGCCCTTCCTGGCTGCCTTGCTCCAGGCGGTACTCTTGATCCTCCGCGCCTCTACCTCACCTCTTGGAGAGATGAGGTAATCAGTATTAAATTGACACCGTGCAAGTCAAACCTTGGAACTACTCTAATTTTAACATGTCCACTCTCGGGGCGCAATCATTTTTTATTTTAGTCCGGCCTTGCGCAGCCGATATTGCAGAGTCTGACGCGGTAACCCGAGCCGACGCGCCGCCTCCGAAAGATTCCCCCCGCTTTCGGCCAGGGCCTCACGAAGAAACTCCCCCTCTAACTTCCTGATGGCCTCGCGAATGGGTTCCCTGGTCCCGCCAGGGGTGATCGGGGAGGGGTGGCCAACCAAGGAGGTACTCCCGCTTTCCCTATACTCATCGACGCCCGGCGCGTAATTCCTGATCCTCTCCGGAAGGTGCCCAACCTCAAGAAGGTCACCATCCATCAGACTCAAGGCCCCTTCCAGGGTGTGCTTCAGTTCTCTGACGTTCCCTGGCCAGGGATAGAGAGAAAACTTGTGGAAAACCTCCGGGGAGATAGTCGGCAGGCGGTGTCCCCCTTTCCTTTCGAACTCCCGGGCAAAATGCTCGACCAACAGCGTAATATCCTCCCGCCTCTCTCTTAAAGGGGGCAATCGGATTGACAGGACGTTTAAACGATAAAAGAGGTCTTCCCGCAGGAGTGCCCGTCCCAGGGCCTCTTCCGGGGTGAGATTGGTGGCGGCGATGACCCTGACATGCACCGAACGTTCCCGAGTCGCCCCCAAACGACGAATGCGCCCCTCCTCCAACCCACGAAGGAGTTTGGCCTGCAGATCCAGTTGCATGGAGGTGATTTCATCCAAGAAAAGAGTCCCACCGTCCGCCAGCTCAAAGAGTCCTGGTCTGGCTTCCGAACCGGTAAAGCTACCCTTCACCGTACCAAAGAGAATGGAATCCAGGAGGGTGGCGGGCAGGGCGGCACAGTTTTGGGCAATGAAAGGGCCCTCTCGCCGCTGGCTGGCCTGGTGGATAGACTGCGCCACGATCTCCTTGCCCGTCCCGGTTTCACCACTGACGAAGACGGGGGCCTCGTGCTCGGCGGCCCGCAGGATGAACCTCCTCACCTCGGCGATGGCTCGGCTCTCTCCCTTCAGATCGCTGAGCTGATACCTGGTGGGGGGGACCCTGCTCCGTCCCCCGGCCGCATCCCGGAGCCTGGCCTCCAAGTCATTAACTCGCTCGGCCAGGCGCTTGATGTGGGTGATGTCTTTGGAGACCTCTACGGCGCCGATGAGACGACCGCCAGAATGAATGGGCAGGGTGGTATTGATGGTGGTAATCTGTTTGCCGCGAAAATTGGTATAGGTCTGCTGCTGGTCCACAATCGGTTGGCCAGTGTCCAGAACCCGCAGAAGGGTGCTGGTTTCCCGAGAAAGAGAAGGGAAAACCTGGAGCAGGTCTTGCCCCAAGATCTCGTCTTGCTCTACGCCTTCCAGTCGTGCGGCGGCTTGATTATAAAAGACGGTGATTCCCCGGAGATCGACGGCGTGAATTCCTTCCTCGACCGACTCCAGGATAGCCTTCAGGAAGGGCTCTGCCTCCTGACCTCCCCAACGGTTCTCTCCCCCAAGAGCAACCATAACGGGCACCCCCCGGGTAAGATTATAGCACAGCCGGAACTTCTCTCCATCCCCCCGACCGTCCTGCACCCGGGCTCGATTTAGCCGAAAGATTCTTGCCGCGCTGCGGCCCTTCTCAATCCCCCCCGGCGGCCCGATCTTCCCTGGGTTCCACGTAGTCCCACTTGCCGCAACGGCTTCCCCACCGCGCCACCAAAGTCTTTTCCATTGAGATCTCCACGATTTCACAGTTATTGGCGCAGTCGTGACACTCAAAGGTCCGGGTGGAGAAATCGAGGTCGGCCACCCCGAAGCCCCGGAAATTGGTGGTCTTTGTCTTCAGCGCCGCTTCCATAGCCAGGAGAGCCGCCCCCACCGCCCCCATGACCCGGTGCTGCTCCGGGATCGTGACCTCAAATCCCAAGGCCTCCTCAAAGGCGCGCTTCATCCCGACATTGGAAGCCACACCCCCCTGAAAAAGTACAGGGGGCCGGATGTCTTTCCCCTTGGCCACGTTATTTAAGAAGTTGCGCACCAGGGCCTGGCAAAGGCCCCGGACGATATCTTTGGTCTCATGTCCCATTTGCTGTTTATGGATCATGTCTGACTCAGCAAAGACGGCACAACGGCCAGCGATGCGGACCGGATTCCTGGATTCCAAGGCCAAGGCACCAAAAGACTCGATGGGGATGTTGAGCCGGGCGGCCTGTCGATCCAAAAAGGAACCAGTCCCAGCGGCGCAGACGGTGTTCATGGCGAAGTCCACCACAACCCCGTCGTTCAAGAGGATGATCTTGGAGTCCTGGCCACCGATTTCTAGAATGGTCTGTACTGCAGGGACCAGTTCCAGAGCGGCGACGGCGTGGGCGGTGATTTCATTTTTCACACTGTCGGCCCCCACCAGGACACCGGCCAGTTGACGACCACTCCCCGTAGTCCCGACCCCGGAGACCCTAACCCCTTCGGGCAGTTCCGCCCGAATCCGGCGGAGCCCCTCCCGGATCATCTTAACCGGTTGACCCATGGTCATCATGTAGGTGGAGGTGACGACCCGCTTTTGGCGGTCGATGGCGGTCATCTTGGTGCTGACGGAGCCGACATCAATTCCCAGAAAGACTTCCAAATCTACTTTCACCCCCTCTTACTTTCAGGGCGACGCCCGGGCGATTGGTCGTCCTCGCTTGCGGTGCCCGCCGGCAATCGCCCGACCGTCACCAGGCTACGGCTTTTTCATCCACTGGCGGCGTTAACTCAGGCAGTATGAAGATCATTCTTCTTGGGCCAGGGCGGTTCTCCGCCGTTCCAGAAGGTCGACAAAAGCTTCCAGGCGGGTACGGATACCGGCCTCGCCGGATTGCTCGTCCAGGATCAGGGTCAAGACCGGGATGTTCTTCTCCTGACTTACGCGGGGGAGAATGCTCTGAGCCACAATTTCCGGCATACAGGTGAATGGCATCAATTGAATGACTCCGTCGAAGCCTTGCTGTGCATAAAGGACGGTATTCCCAACGCTATCCAGGCCGTCGCCACCAACAAAGTGCCGCAGGTAAGGTGCGGCTGCCTCGGCGACGCGGCTTTCCTTCTTCTTCTTCCAACGCAGGGCATCGAGAAAGAGGTGGGTCTTGATCCAGTCGCTGAGATAAAGGGAACGTTCCACCTCGGCTCCCAGTTCCCCCAGAGCCTCTTCCAGATGCAGATTGGCAAATGGCTCCAGGAGCATGAAGATCTCCCCCACCAGACCGATGCGCACGGGGCTAACGCCCGACTTTCGGGGTATATTGTTGAGGATTTCCTCTCCCCTGGCCAGGGCCGACCTGGTCTCCTGGATATCCCCGGCCTGGTCGATGAGAGCCAAGGCCTGACGGTAGGCGGCCGTGGTGGAACCACGCCGTCCTTCCCGCGGCCGTACCCGATGACTCAGGCGTTCGACCTCATCGACCGCCAAAAACTTCTCCCAACCCAGCTGTAAGGCTGCCCAGACCTGCCGCAAGGATCTCTTACCGGTCAAACGGCGGATTTTCTCCAGGAGCTCACCCAAGTGCCCGCGCGGCGGCTCCAGGACCACCATCTCCAGTTCATAGCCCAGATCACGCAGGATCTCCCGCTGGACCTCGGCATAATAGCCAAAGCGGCAGGGGCCGATCCCCCCCGCCATGATCACGGTATCGGCCCCCCGGTGGTGGGCCTCGATGAAGTCGCCCAAGTTGACCTTCAGGGGGAAGCAGGCAAACTCCGGGGAGTGTTTGACCCCGAAATTCAGGCTGTTCTTGCTGGGCAGAGGCGGTACTACCACCTCCAACCCCAATTCCTGCAAGATGGCCCGCACCGGGATATAGAGGTTACCCATATGGGGAAAGGTTACCTTCAAGCTAATCCAACCCCTACTATGAAGAACTCCGGTTTCCGCCAGCTTACTGGGTCTGGGTCGACATAATCGAATCTCCTCAATGACCTGCCCCGCCATATCCGGCCCGGGCCTTCCGACGAGCGATCATATCGATGAAGGCCTCCAGACGGGTAGCCAGTCCGGCTTCGCCGGTGTGCTCGTCTACTGTCAACAGCATAAAGGGCCGCCGTCCCTTCCTGACCTTCCTTTCGACAATTTCTCCGACCATGGAATCTGGGCCACAGCCAAAGGAGGCCACATTGATAATACCATCGACGCCCCCCTTGTCCAAAAGATGGAGGGCCGCCCCCAGGATCCGCTTCTCATAAGTCCAAAAGAGGGGTTTTTGCAGATGAGCCAGGCCTCCTTTTATGTCCTGAGCTGGGATCTGCTCTGGGGTGATGACTCTGGCCCCCAGCGATCTGAGCTTCCTCAGAAGATTCAGGCTGATTTGTGCGTCGTAAAGGATATAGGGATGCCCCAAAACGGCCACCGTTAGATCGAGGGATGGCCCGCCAGTGGATTTACCCCTGCCCTCCAGGATTTCAATGGCCTCGTATAAGGTGGCCCCCCGGGCTACCAGTTCCCTGAACCGTCTCCAGACCTGGACGGCCCGTCGATAGGCTCGCAGGATGCGAAAGGTGTCATCAGTAAAGTGTTGCCCGATATCCAGGGCGGCCCGGTAAAGGTTCCAGGGTTTCTTACTGAGGTCCACCGTCGTCTCAATTAGCGGCGGCAAGTCCAGCCCGGCGTTTCTCAGCATGTCCGGCAGACCTAGGAACTTGGGGCAGGTATAAGCCTTCTTCTCCACGCTGACCATTCGCGGCACAAAGAGATAATCGACCTTATCCCTGAGAATCAACGCATGTCCAAAGAAGACCTTCACCGGGAGACAGACTTCATCCACCGTCTGGGAGACCCCGAGATTCACAATCTCTTTATTGGTGGACCCGCTGGTGATAACCTTGACTCCCAGTCCTTCCAGGAAGGCCTTCCAGAGGGGGAAGTATTCATAGTAAAGTAGCGCGCCTGGTATGCCAACTGTGATTTGCAAGCCTGCGCCTGGCTCGTTCGGATTGGGACAACCTCAGGGTACCCGTCCCGACCAGGTTTTTCGCCTCCTATAGATGGTTTTTCCAAGCGGGATAGCGGGTCGTACTGGTGTCCAGACCTCTGATGATCGCGGCCGGGCTCGCCATCCATGTATATTTTACCAGGAATTCAGTCATTGGACAATCCACGTCTCCAGGAGAGTGCTGACAAACAGATGGTTTTTTTCAGCGGTCTCCTAGGAGACTGCTGACGAACTGCGTGTTGCGTGGTTAACCCGCCCGGGAAAAGCCGCCATAGTCTGTACTGCGCTTGATGGCAATCAAACTTCTGGCGGCTTTAGCCCAATCGTAAGGCCAAGACCTCAAATCAGCCCAGATGCTAGGAGCGACAAGGCTCCAAAGCGAGCCGTACTAAGTGGCACGTTGAGCGAGGAGCCGCTGGAGCGACAAT
>JAMCWA010000107.1 GCA_023475165.1 Bacillota bacterium
ATTGTCGCTCCAGCGGCTCCTCGCTCAACGTGCCACTTAGTACGGCTCGCTTTGGAGCCTTGTCGCTCCTAGCATCTGGGCTGATTTGAGGTCTTGGCCTTACGATTGGGCTAAAGCCGCCAGAAGTACCATCGCCATCAAGCGCAGTACAGACTATGGCGGCTTTTCCCGGGCGGGTCAACCACTCAAGACGCAGTTCGTCAGCCCTCCTAGAACGCTAAGGCTGAGACGGCCGGTTTACTTTGTTCCATTGCCGATCTCCTTGCCCGCCGAAGGTCGGCGCCCGGCTGTCGCTGGCCCTCTGATGCAACCTTCCGAGAACCAGAATCCCCAAGAGCACCGTCAGACCCACCAGGCGGAAGACCAGGGGGATGCCGGCCCTTTGGGCCAGGTAACCGAAGACATAGGCACTGGTCAGTCGCCCCAGGCTCAGACTGGTCCCATCCAGGGCTAGGGCCGTCGCCCTTCTCCGGTCGTCGGTATTGGCGGCAATGACCAGGGTGGTGGCGGTGGGAAGGATACCCACGGCTACTCCGGTAACCAATGCCAACAAGATCAGCCAGTGGGAAGTCCGGACCCAGGGCAAAAGAAACATCCCCATTCCGCCGATGGCCAGGCTGCCCACCATGAGCAGGGGAAAGGAGAACCGTCGCCCCAGGCTGTTAACAAAGAAGCGAACGAGGGCGAGCATCGCATTGCGGGACGTGACCAGAAAGCCCAAGAAGGCCGGGGAATAGCCGAGGCCGTTGACGACAAAGAGGGGATAGAAGGCGTCATATGTCCCCCAGAAGAGAAAGGTGAGATAGGTGGAGGCATTGGTAAAGCGGAGAGCCGAACTCTTCAAAAGGTTCTTGGCCTCAGAGAATGACCCGCTCAGGATGCCGGTCAAGCTGATGCGGATATCTCCATTCCCCCGATCGCAAGGCAGGCGCTGCACCAGGACGCCACCCAGCAAAGAGATGATTGACAGGATCCAGAACACCGGTCCAAACCCCACCAGGTCCGCCAACCCCCCGGCCACAAAGGGAGCCAGGGCGAAGCTGGTAGCCACCACCCCCATGGTGAAACCCACCACGCGGCTGCGTTCCTCATCATTCACCAGTTGGGTCAGATAAGCCCCCTGCAGCGGCCAAAAGAGGGTATTGCCCAGGCCGAAAAGGAATTGGGCCAAAAGCAAAAACCACGCGCTCGGACTGAAGATATACAGAAAACCCGACAGGAAGTTAACCCAAAAGGAGAGAATGATCAACCGGCGTTTGCCAAAGCGAGCCGAAAGCAGGCCGCTCGGAATGCTCAAGAATAGCTGCAGGAGAGCCGGCACCGACATAATGACTCCTACCAGGAACTCTTGGGCTCCTAAATGGCGGGCGTAGAGTGGCAATACCGGTATCACCAGGAACCAGGTGAAACCCTGGATCAAGGTGGCCAAAAGCAGGAGTAGGTATTCCGTCCTCCTCTCTTTCAAATCAAAGGGAAGACCGATCTTGGGGAAATATCTCAATAATAATCCCTTCCGTCTCTTGCACTGGTTGGTATCTGCAAACCTGGAATGACGAAACTAAGATTTTGACATCAGGCCGGTAGAATCCTGCTGGATTCTTTCGGAAAACGAAGAAAACGCACCCGCCGAGTCATCGCGGTGGAATCCTCTGGCAAAAATAAAAAGGGCCTGCCCGTTAAGCCCTTCTTCTTCGAGAGGCATCGTCTTTTCTTGGCTATTGGGACAAGGCCTCTTTTGCCGCCCTCGCCAAGTCAGCCTCCACCATGATTCTGACCAACTCCGGGAAGGATGTTTTCGGCTGCCAGCCCAGATCTCTGCGGGCTCGGGCCGGGTTACCTACCAAGAGGTCCACTTCGGCCGGTCGAAAAAGGGCCTCCTGCTTCACCACGTACTCCCGCCAATCCAGGCCCACGGTTTCAAAGGCCTTCTCCACAAACTCCTGGACCCGATGGGTGCCCCCGCTGGCAATGACGTAATCTCCCGGCTGGTCTTGCTGGAGCATGAGCCACATCGCCTCCACATATTCGGGGGCAAAACCCCAGTCCCTTTTGGCCTGCAGGTTGCCCAGCTCCAGATGGTCTTGCAGGCCCAGTTTAATCCTGGCTACCGCCCGGCTGATCTTCCTCGTGACAAACTCCGTCCCCCGGAGGGGTGACTCATGGTTGAAAAGGATCCCGGCGCAAGCGAAAAGACCATAGGCCTCGCGGTAGTTAACCGTCATCCAATGGCTGTAAAGTTTGGCCACGCCATAGGGGCTGCGGGGGTAAAAGGGGGTCTTCTCATCCTGGGGGATAGACTGAACTTTGCCGAACATCTCGCTGGAGGAGGCCTGGTAGAACCTGATCCCGGGGTTGACCTGCCTGATGGCCTCCAAGAGCCGGGCCACTCCCAGTCCGGTGACATTGCCGGTGAGAATCGGTTGCTCAAAGGAAACCTGGACGAAGCTCTGGGCTGCCAGGTTGTAGACTTCCTCTGGTTCGGACGCCTCCAAAGCTCGCAAAATACTGCCCTGATCCAGGAGATCCATAGGAAGCAATTCGATCTGTTCTTTTATGCCCAGGTACTCTAACCGTTCAAAAGGGGGATGACTGCTCCGGCGGTAGGTCCCGAAGACGTGATAGCCTTCTGACAATAGCAGTTGGGCCAGGTAAGCGCCGTCCTGACCGGTGATGCCGGTCACCAAAGCCCTTTTCATCCTTCTCACCTCATAGGCATCGTCCTCCTTCCAGGGTATGCGGGGCAGGTCGAGACGGTGAAAGGTAATGCGGAGCACCCGTCATGGTCAACGGTCCAGCCCAAACAACCGCCGCCCGTTTTCGGTCGTCACTTCCGCCAGCCGCTCCAGGGAAAGACCGCGCAGGCCGGCGATCTTTTCCGCGATGAGCCGGACATAGGCAGGCTCATTTCTCCTCCCCCGGTGTGGTTCCGGGGTCAAGTATGGACAATCGGTCTCCAGCAGGACACGATCCAGGGGAGCAAAACGGGCTATCTCCTGAGCCCGGCGCCCGTTGCTGAAGGTCACTGGGCCGGAAAAACCCAGGTAGAGCCCGAGATCCAAGGCCTCTCGGGCCATCTCCATATCCCCGGAGAAGGAATGCAGTACACCCCCCACCTCCCTGGCCCCTTCCTCCGCCAGAATCCTGATGGTGTCGGCGTGAGCATCCCGGTCATGGATGATTACGGGCAGTTGCAGGCGCCGCGCCAGGCGGATCTGCCGGCGAAAGGCCTCCTCCTGACGTTCCCGCGGCGAGAGGTCGCGGTAGTAGTCCAGACCGATCTCTCCGATGGCCACCACCCGCGGTTGCCGGGCCAGGCTCTCCACCAAAGCCTCGGCCCTTTCGTCAAAACCCTTGGCGTCATGGGGATGAAATCCCACGGCGGCATAAACAAAGGGATAACGTCCCGCATACTGGACAGACCGTTGCGAAGTGGCGGCGTCATAACCCACATTGATGATGGTCTTAACCTCAGCCTCTTCGGCTCGCCGGTAAACCTCCCGCCGGTCATGGGCAAACTGGGACAGATCGGTGTGGGCATGGGTATCGATGAGATGCACGCGATGAACCCCTTTCATAGAGAAGGCTGGGCTGACAGGGGCGCGGCCCCACGGAGGAGAGGGCCCCGCGGCGCCGGCCGGAGGGCGGAAGCTCTACCGTGCTACGGTCGGCGTAGGTGACCGAAAGCGAGGGCGACAACACCCGAGCGGCGTTCTGGAAGCATCCGGCTTGTTTCAGGGTAGTGACTCTACCCACCCAGGGCCCGCGGCAGGATGGTTACTTGATCTCCTTCTTTCAGAAGGGTCCCGGACTGACCAAAACGACCGTTCACCAGACAAACCGCTTCCGGGGGCAAGGGGGCAAGTCGAGAAAGAAGATCAGACACCCTGGCCCCCGCGGCCAGGGTGTACGTCCCTTTCTGCCTCGCTCCTTCGCTGTTGAAAAAGAGGACCTCGACCTCCACTTGCAACCGGCCTCACCTTTTCTCCCCGAACCAGGACGTTAGTACTTTTCTGCGGCTGTTCGCGGCGGGCCTACTTCAAGATCCCATCCAACTCGGTGTCCGGCACGTCCCAGACGGAGTTGTGAGGGGGCAGTGGTTCCTCCCTCATAAATTCCGGCACCCGGTCATCCACGGCCGTAAAGCCGGCCCGCCGGTTGAATTCGAGCTCCGTCTTTATTATCTCCAGTCCCAGATCTTTCAGCTCGTCAACGGTGACCCGCTGCCCCGTCAAGCCGCCAACCAGTTGGGCTATGGTCTCAGGGGAAGCCCCCCAGACGGCTCCCACAAAATTACAGAGACCCAAAGTATCAAAGAGGGCGGCTTGAATCTGTAACTGGCGCGAGAGTTCCACTTTGCCCTCGGGATCCAGATGATCCGTTTGTACGGCAACCATATTGCCCGCGGTGTGATCCGCCCCCATGGGGGAGGTGGCGTAAACCACGCCGTTCCCCTTCATACCACGGGGATCGTAAGCGGGCATGGCCTGCCCCTTGACCGCCGGGATCCGCCTCACCCCGAGGACCCGCCCAGCCACCGCCGCCCCGTGACCCAGGAGACGTCCGAGAACCGTGCCCTGCCCGATCTCCTCAATCAATCGCCGGGCCCCGGCAAAGTCCCCAAAGGGTAAAAGACCGCCTTCCATGGCCACACCGATGGCCGCCCCCGTCTCAATGGTGTCCAGGCCCAGGTCATTACATAAGAGGGTCAGTTCCGCCAGTTGGTCAAAGTCCCCGATCTCCAGATTGGAACCCATCAGGGCATGGGTCTCATATTCCATGGGAGAAACCAGGAGCCGTCCCATCTTATCGGCATAGCGGTTGGAGCAACGGACCAGGCACCCCGGCATGCAGGCATGGGTAGGCGTCCCTTCCCCGCCCCGTTCCAGGATGATCTCCCGTAGCCTCATCCCACCGATGGCCTCCGCCCTTTCATATTGCCCGCGGGAAAAGTTGCGGGTCGGGAGGGCCCCGATCCGGTTGGTGAACTCCAGGGTGGCCGCCGTACCGTAGAGGGGCATCCGCTCCGAGGTCGCCGGAAGGGTTTGTAAGAGGCGATTATACTCCTTCAGGGCTTCATCCCAAAGGGTTTTATCGACGGCGGTCAAGGGCCTGGCAGTCTCGGCCAGGACGACCACGGCCTTCAAACCCTTGGACGCCATTACCGCCCCTAACCCGCCTCGTCCCGAATAGCGCCCGGGAAAACCTTCCTGATCCGTCCCGGCGATGCCGGCGGCAGGCAAAAGATGCTCCCCAGCTGGACCAATCAGGGAGATGGCCGCTTTCTCTCCGTAGCGTTCGGCCAAAACCCTGGCCGCCCGGATCGTTCCCAACCCTCTCAGATCCTCCGCGTCTTCCAGCCGTGCCCCGGCGGAAGAAATGACCAGCACCAAAAGCTTCCCGCCCGGTGCCCTGCCCTCCACGATGACCGCCCGGTAATCTAGCTGCGCCAGGCGCAAGCCCGTCATCCCGCCGGCGTTGGACTCCTTGATCCCTCCGGTGAGAGGGCTTTTACCGCCAAAGGAAAGGCGATTGGTACTGGAAGCGTAGGTCCCAGCCAGGCGCCCCGGGGCTATGACGAGTTTGTTCAGCGATCCAAGCGGATCACTTTCCGGGGGAACCTCCTCAAGCAAAAGATGGGCCGATAGACCCCGCCCGCCCAAAAGACGGCCATGGGCTCCCGGCAAGGAGGCCTGTTCTTCCCTGGAATATGAGACC
>JAMCWA010000010.1 GCA_023475165.1 Bacillota bacterium
GTTCTGGAAAAAACCACCACGGCCGGTAAGCTGGCCATCTTTCTCCGCAAGCAGGGCCGGCGGCCGCTCCTGGTGGCCGGAGACATCTATCGCCCGGCCGCCATTAAACAGTTGGAGGTCATTGGGCGGGAGATTGACGTTCCGGTCTTCTCCCTGGGGGATCGCGTCAACCCGGTGGCCATCGCTCGGGGCGGCGTTGAGCATGCCCTGAGCACCGGGCGAGACATGGTCATCTTGGATACAGCGGGCCGTCTCCATGTAGATGAAGCCTTGATGGGCGAGCTGGAGGATCTGAAAAAGGAACTTTCCCCCCAGGAGATAATGCTGGTGGTGGACGCGATGACCGGTCAGGATGCCGTCAATGTGGCCGAGGCCTTTGCCGGACGCCTGGCTATCACCGGGGTGATTCTGACCAAACTCGATGGAGATACCCGCGGTGGCGCCGCTCTTTCCCTGCGGGCGGTGACGGGGAAACCCATCAAATTCGCCGGGGTCGGCGAGAAATTTGAGGCCCTGGAGGTCTTTCATCCCGATCGGATGGCCTCGCGAATCCTGGGGTTGGGGGATGTCCTTTCCCTAATCGAGAAGGCGCAAGCCAACCTGGATGTGGAAAAGGCCCGCGAGATGGAAAAGAAACTCCGGTCCATGGATTTCACCCTGGAGGATTTCGTGGAGCAACTCCGCCAGGTTCGGAAGATGGGTCCCCTGGATCAGTTGCTCTCCATGCTCCCTGGGGTGGGAGCGGCCAAAGGTTTAAAAGACCTGAAGATTGAGGAGAAGGAACTGGTGCGGACGGAGGCCATCATTAACTCTATGACCCGGCTGGAGAGAAAAAACCCGACTATCATCGACGGCAGCCGTCGCCGGCGGATTGCCCTGGGCAGCGGGACCAGGGTTCAGGACGTCAATCGACTGCTGAAACAATATGAGGAAATGAGAAAACTCTTGAAGCAACTGTCTTCCAAGGATAAGGGGCGTTTTCTGGGAGGGAAATTTCCTATCTTTAAATGAGCACGGCTCAAAGGAGCGGCGAGAGGAGGTGAAAGAATGGCCGTAAGAATCCGCTTACGTCGCATGGGGGCTAAGAAGAGCCCAACCTACCGTTTGGTGGTGGCTGATTCTCGATCACCGCGCGATGGCCGCTTTATCGAGGAAATCGGCTTTTATAACCCGACCACCGACCCGGCTGACATCAAGGTGGAAGAAGAGAAGGCGATCCGTTGGCTGTCACAGGGGGCAAAACCTTCGGAGACGGTGCGCTACCTTCTGACTTCCACTGGGGTTCTGCAAAAGTATGAAGAGATCAAAAAGGGCCAATAGGGGGGTCTCCCGATGAAGGATCTGATCCTCTTCCTAACCCGGTCGTTGGTGGACTATCCCGATCAGGTGGAGGTCAGGGAGGTAGAGGAAGAGCGGATTACAATCTATGAGGTGAAGGTTGCCCCCGAGGACGTGGGTAAGGTCATCGGCAAGCAAGGCCGGGTGGTCCGGGCCCTGCGAACTGTAGTTAAAGCGGCGGCGGTGCGGACCGGGAAACGCGTCGGGTTAGAAGTGCTTTCCTGACGGGTTTCGGCCCCTAGGAGACTGCTAATCGAGCGCCCGCTCTTTAGGGCTGTACTCTATCTGCCGCGTGATTGCCAGAGAGGTGACGGGCCGGTGACCGGAATCATGATCAAGAGGGCCGTCACGGTCAAGGCCAGAATGACGGAAAAGCTGAAGAGGAAGATGGCCTTTGAGCTTCAGGAGGCCTTGCGGCGACTCGACCTGGAGCTAAAGGAGCTGGCCCTTCGACTGCGGCCGGTTGCCTCTAATAAGAACCAGGTGCAGGCCGAAATGGAAGAAGAAAGGGCCCGCCGACTGGAACAAAAGGCCGCCCTTCTGGAGAAACTAAGGCTGCTGGCCAGGCTGGAGCTGGGTACAGAGGTAGTCCAGGGAATCCTGGAGGGAATGGTGGAGCTTTCCCCTGGTGACAACTGGGAGAGGGTGACCGCGGCGGAGATTGTGCTGGAAGATGGGGTCGTCGTAGAGATTCGGAATGGCTAGCAACGAGATGGGGGGGACCAAAGCTATTGGAGAAGGGATATATTGCTGTAGCTGAGGTCGCCAGCCCCCACGGCCTGAAGGGCGAGGTACGGGTTATCCCCCTCACCGATTTTCCGGAACGGCTCCAACCCCCGCGCCGGGTCCTCTTGGGGGAGGACGGAGGGGAAGTTACCATTTTACAGTCGCGACTCCAAGGGAAGGCGAGGCTGCTCCGACTTTCAGGGATCACTGACCGTTCCGCGGCGGAGGAGCTGCGGGGCCGCCGGCTTTTCGTTCGGAGCGAAGAACTGCCCCCCTTGCCGGAAGGCCAATACTATCTCTTTCAGATCGTCGGGCTGACGGTGTTCACTGCCGGGGGACAGCGCCTGGGTCGAGTGAAGGACGTCTTAAAAACGGGTAGCAACGACGTCTACGTGGTATTGGACGAACGACGTCCGGGAGCCCGGGACCTCTATGTTCCCGCTATTCGCGACGCCATTGCCGACATAGACCTTGGGCAGGGAAGCCTCACTTTGCGGGATCTGCCAGGGCTGCTGGATTGATATTGGGAGACCGCCCTATGCGTATCGACGTCTTGACCCTTTTCCCCGGGATGTTTGCCGGTCCTTTTGAAGAGAGCATCATAAAGCGGGCGCAAGAGAAGAACCTGATTGATGTGAACATTGTCAACATCCGGGACTTTGCCCATGATAAACATCAAGTCACCGATGATTACCCCTTCGGGGGCGGCGTGGGCATGGTAATGAAACCGGAACCGATCTTTGAGGCCGTCGATTACCTGCTGCGGGAGAAGGTCCGGGAGCAGGCTAGGGATGGCAATCAGCTTCCCGGTAACCCAACCGGGGAAGCCCCGCTTCCAGAACCGCATTATCGGGATGAACCCCAGGCCAACATGGGGTGGGGATCAGGAAAGCGCCGGATTATTCTCCTCTGTCCCCAAGGTGAGGTCTTCCGGCAAAAAAAGGCAATGGAACTGTCCAGGGCCGAACACCTCATCCTCATTTGTGGCCACTACGAAGGGGTGGACGAGCGGGTCAGGGGCCTGGCAACCGATGAGCTTTCCATAGGGGATTATGTCCTGACGGGTGGGGAACTGGCGGCCATGGTGGTGGTTGATGCCGTGGTTCGATTGATTCCAGGGGTCCTGGGTAAGGAGGAATCGGCCCGGAGCGATTCCTTTGCGCGGGGTCTCCTGGAGGGACCGCAGTACACGCGCCCCAGGGAATACCGTGGCTTGGCCGTACCTGATGTTCTGCTTTCCGGTAACCACGAGGCCATCTGGCGCTGGCGCCGGAAAGAGGCCCTGCGGCGGACCAGGAAATGGCGGCCTGACCTCTTAGCGGCCGCTGATCTCTCGGCGGAGGACATAAGTGTACTCCGGGAATTGCTTATCGAAGAAGAAGAGACAGGAGAAACTTCACCGGTTTGAGGCCGCGGATGTCGAAGCCCAGAGCCACGAGGCGTATTGTCTGGTGACTCTTGGTGTGATATAATACCGCTTGTTGGTTAAGACCGAGCGGCGGAAAGGGGGCATAGTGATGGACATGATCAAGGCTTTACAAGATAAGGAGCTCAAAAGGAATCTTCCTGACTTCCGCCCTGGAGATACAGTGAGGGTTTTTGTGAAAGTGGTGGAAGGTGGCCGAGAAAGGTTACAGGCCTTCGAGGGTGCGGTGATCAGGCGACGCCACGGCGGACTCCAGGAGACCTTTACTGTCAGAAGGATTTCCTATGGGGTCGGGGTGGAAAGGACCTTCCTGCTCAATTCCCCTCGCATTGACCGGATCGAAGTGGTTCGGAAGGGACGGGTACGGCGGGCCAAGCTTTACTACTTGAGATATCTCACTGGACGAGCCGCCAGGATCAAGGAGATGAAATAAAAAAAGGGACTGAGGTCCAGTCCCTTTTTTTCTTTTTGCAAGGTCGAGGTTTTAGTCTTGGAGGGAGCAGAGACGGTGGGGAACCCCCGGGACCGAGCCCTGCAGCCCTGGGAGACCGCTGAAAAATCCCCAGCCACTCAAAACGCAGTTCGTCAGTAGTCACCTAGGAGGCGCCATTTCTGCGATGCCTAATCCAAGCCGGGCCTTTTGGGAAACAGTACAATCCATCCTTATTGCCCTGGTCCTGGCCCTTTTGATCAGGACCTTCCTGGTGGAGTCCTTTATTGTACAGGGCCGGTCCATGGAAACCACTCTGCACGACGGCGAGCGACTTTTTGTAAACAAGTTGGTTTACCGCTGGCACGAGCCCGAGCGGGGAGACGTCGTTGTTTTCCGCTATCCCCTCGACCCTTCCCGCGATTTCATTAAGCGGGTCATTGCCGTGGGCGGAGACTATGTGGAAATCCGCCCCAGGACCCCCGTCCGAAAATCCTTTAGCAACACCCGCGCCGCCTTTTCCAGATCCACTGCGCCGCCAGCTAACAGGAAACCTCGCTTAGCCCCAATGGCTGTCAACAACCTCCAGTCCGCGGGCCGCATTTCCTCCGGCTCATTCCTGACCTCCTGTTGTAGCGACCCGCCATCTGTAGGAGTCCCCCCCGACCCGGTATCGTCCGCAACCGTCAATCCGTAACGCCGCTCAACCACCCCTGGGTAAAACTGCCTCAGGTGAAGCAACAAGCGGCCGGCCGTATTCATCAGGTCAAAATGCCCCTCCGGGAGAGCCCCCACCGCCGCCAGACGGTAGGCCTCCACTGCCGATAGTCCGCGAGGCGGCAAAAGACCGGGCAGGTCCAGGAACTGGGCCTCCCGGTCAACTTTTATCCATTGCTTGCCTCTGGTGACCCCCGGCCGGTCCGCCACCCGCGCCGGGGACCGGCGGGAAAGGTAATTTATCAGTGAGGATTTCCCCACATTGGGGATCCCCACCACCATGACGCGTAGAGGGGTTGGCAAGAGGTTGCGCTGGAACCGTCGCCTCCTTCTTTCTTCTGTCAGGGACCGGGCCAGGTGTAGCGCGGCCCGGAGGCCATCCCCCGTCACGGCATTGACCGGAACCGCCGACAGACCCTGTCCTGACCAGACCTCCATCCAGCGCGCGGTTACCCGCGGATCGGCGAGATCGTTTTTGGTCAATAGCAGGACCCGCGGTCGACCCCCCAGCAGCGATTCCAGGTCCGGATTCCGACTGCTTTCGGCCACGCGGGCATCTATCAGCTCAAAGACTGCGTCGACCAGTTTTATGTTTTCGGCGATCTCCCTTTTGGCCCTGGCCATGTGACCAGGAAACCAGTGGGCCACACTGAGATCCTCCTGCCGGACTATCTCCCAGCCGTCAACAACTGGGCCTCCGAAAAGGGCCAATAGACCAAAAAAGCCTTCCCTTTGACATAACGAAGCTCCACCGCCCCAAAAACCCTGCTGTCTTCGCTATTACGCCGGTTGTCGCCTAGAACAAAGATGGAGCCCGGTGGAACCCTGGTCTTGGGATAGCTCTGCAGATCCCGGTTAGCCACGTAGGGTTCTTCAATGGCTTGACCGTTTACGTAGATCTGTCCCAGGCGAATTTCCACATAGTCTCCGCCCACGGCAATGACCCGCTTAATGAAATCGCGGGAAGGGTCGAGGGGATAGCGGAAAACAACGACGTCTCCCCGCTCGGGCTCGTGCCAGCGGTAAACCAACTTGTTT
>JAMCWA010000090.1:0-2051 GCA_023475165.1 Bacillota bacterium
TGGTGGCGTTCTCCTTGATGAGGCGGACGAAGTCTTCCCGGCGAAGGACGCTGAGGACAGTCTCCGACATGGTCATAGTCGTCCCCGGTGCCGGTCCCCCATCCAGAAAACCCACGTGGGGGAAAAAATCCCCGGGATACAGGATGCTCATAATCTGTTCCCTTCCGTCATCACTGGTCCGGGTGGCTTTTACCATACCACTCCGCAAGAAATGGACGGCGTCCACGGGCTCCCCCTGGAGGAAAATGAACATCCCACCCTTGTAGCGGCGTTCCAGGGCTAAGTCGTTGATTTTTTGCAGCATCCCCTCATCCAAACCCCCAAACAAGGGGAAGTGGCGAAGGTACTCCAGCTTGGGGTTGGCCTGGGGCATGACTTTAATCCGTCCTTTCGTCGATTCCTCGGAAATACTCGGAATAGGCAGGGATTTATGGGGCAGCCGGCGAATACTTCTGGCAAAAAGTATTTCTGGAGGCCAAGCTATGCCCGTAATCCTTTCCCGTCTGAAACTGCAAGAGACCGATGTCCAGCGAATCCAGGAGATCGCCCCGGCCGCGCAGGTCATCATCGCCGACAAAGAACCTGAAGCGGAAGCCAAGGCAGCCGAGGCCGAAATCATCTTGGGAGGCGTCACCCGGGAAATGATCCGCCGCGCCCCCGGGCTGAAATGGATTCAGGTGACCTTTGCCGGCGTAGATAAGATCCTCTTCCCGGAGATCAAAGAGCGCCGGATTCTTTTGACCAACGCCCGGGGTATGCACGGGAAAACCATCGCCGAACACGTCTTTGCCTTGGTCCTGGCCTTCACGCGGCGGCTGCCGGTGGTCATGGATAACCAACATTACCGGCGCTGGAACCGCATTAAGGTAGTGGAGGTCAACGGAAAAACCATGGGCATTGTCGGACTAGGCGGAATCGGCCAGGAGATCGCCCGGCGGGCCAAGGCCTTCGAATTGACGGTCTTGGGAACGAAAAGGAATCCCGTTCCCCTGCCTGACGTGGATGAAGTTCTTGCGCCAGAGGAGCTGCCCTCCCTCCTCCAACGCTCGGACTTTGTGGTGGTGGCCGTCCCCCTCACCAGGGAGACCTATCATCTCATTGGTCAAAGAGAAATAGGCTTCATGAAAAAGACGGCCTTCCTCTTCAATATTTCGCGGGGCGCCATCCTGGACCAGGCCGCTCTCGTTGACGCCTTGCAATGGGGCCGGATCGCCGGGGCCGGACTTGATGTCTTTGAACAAGAACCTCTGCCGGAAGACAGTCCCCTCTACAACCTGTCCAACGTCATCATCACGCCACACGTGGCGGGCACTTTGGAAGACTATAAGGGCCACGCTCTGAGCGTCTTCCTGGAGAACCTGAAACGCTACCATGAGGGTAAGCCTCTTCAGAACCTGGTGGACCTAGAGATTGGTTACTAAGAGACGCCGAACCAGGAGACCGCTGGAAAACCCCCATCTGCGTTGGCGCAATCCGCCGAAGAACTCTTACTGAAATGGGACTGACTGTGGCGGATTGTGGCGCAATTCGCCAGGGGAGCTTTCCTGGTTAAATGGTGCGTGACTATGGCGAATTGTGGCGCTCTGGACCGGTAGCCTTTACCGTCCACGTTAAGGCTCAACTTCAGCCCTCCGTCCGGCACCGCGGCGAATTCTCCATCCGTTGATTTATCTTGACACAGCGGCCCAATCTTGTCAACGTCATCCGACTACCGCTATAATGATACTTGATTTCGGTTCGTAGAGGTGGTAGAATCTTATTAAATTGAATAAGAAGGCATTAGACGCCTCACTCATTATGGGTGAGGTAGAGGCGCGGTCCAGCAAGAGTACCTCGGTGAAGCAGGGCAGCAATGACGCCCGGGAAAAGGGCTGACCGCCGAAGTCCCAAGATGGCCACGGTTTTGGGGCTGGGGTTGCATCGAACAGGTGCAAGACTGTCACCCGCGATTTACCCTTGGGTTGCGGGTGGAGCGCTATCTCACTTAAGGGGGAGGAGGTCTTTTCTATGTCTGAGGGCAGAGGTTCTTGTTCAAAGACATCAAGTCCGGC
>JAMCWA010000090.1:2061-5640 GCA_023475165.1 Bacillota bacterium
CATGTCTGAGGGCAGAATTTTTCCCGTGCCCCGGAGACGCCGGTGGTTTTTTGGTCGTTCCCCTCACAGTCTACCGGTGAAGGAAGGGCACCTCTTATCAAGCCTCGCCGAAATGTTGCCCTCGACCGGTGAGCCCCGGCCACCTGAGCAGGGGCGCAAACCCCACGCTGTTTCGAACCCTTTGCCTGAGAACCAGCTCGATTCTCGTTCCGAGAAGTCGCATCCCTTCGAAGATGCCGCTGCAACGAAGGGATATGATATCAATACCGACAGTCTTGACCCGGCCGAAGCGTCCGCCCGTTATGTTGCCAAATACTTCTGGATAAGACGAAAGTAAAGCTTTAGCACCTATTTGGCTTGAGGACGTGAAGTCGCCGCCACGGGTTTGGCGTGAGCAATGTGCTGCTTTTGCCACGGGCTGGTTTTGCCAGTTGACAACAATTGATTTTTGATATATCATTCTTGTAGATATGATCCGCAGGGCCATAGCTCCAATTGGTAGAGCAGCGGACTCCAAATCCGCCTGTTGGGGGTTCGAGTCCCTCTGGCCCTGCCATTTTTGTTAATATTCCTCGATAGCTCAATGGTAGAGCATCCGGCTGTTAACCGGAGGGTTGCAGGTTCGAGCCCTGCTCGGGGAGCCATAAGGGGATGTAGCTCAGCGGGAGAGCACCTGCCTTGCACGCAGGGGGCCGGCGGTTCAAATCCGCTCATCTCCACCAGATGATTTACCTGCCCCCAAGGGCAGGTTTTGTTTTTTGCCAGTATTAATCTCAAATGTGGGCACCGCTTGCTAAGAAGGAAGAATTATTGTGTATTGGCAGAGGCTTACGTCTTAACAAGGCCGCTCATATTATGTATAATAAGGCGCGGGGGTTAGATATCTCTCAACCTTACAATCCAGAGGCCTTTAGAAAAGATTTTAACCCCCAAGTCTCCCTAGGCTCGCCGGGCAGTTGGGCACCATCTACACTGCCAGGGCGGGCCTTTCTTTGTCCTGGATAAAGCCCACCCCAGACAGGGAAAACTAACGTTGGCAGGAAGGCGGTGTGGCTGGGTGCAGAACCTATTCTTGACCGTGGCCGGAGTCCTAATGTTCTTGCTCTTTTTCGGGTGGGCCGACTTCATCGGCCCCTTTTGGCTGCACGACAAATTGGCTCTGGCCGTAAATGCCCTGCAGTTAGTGGTTATCCTGGGGGCCATGTTTTACATTGTCTACCTGATTAAGCAAGGGATTACTTGAAAAATCGTTTGGGGCGTCCCCGGAAACGGGTACGCCCCTCTCATACAGCCACATACTACTGATGAACTTCCGGACGGCTCTTCACGGCCTTGGGGCCGGGCTGCGGAGGCAACCACGGCTGACTCAAGAACGGCTGGCATCTCGGCCGTCGAAACGGTGAACACTCAGAATTATCGTTTTCCTGCCTGGCTCTCCCTGGCCAAACGGATCAATTGCTGGCCCTGTTCGATGGCCAGGACCTTCAGGTCATAGATGGGCAGGTTCTTGCTAACGGTGGCATCAAAGAGAAAGTTGGCCGAAGCCGGGAACTCTTCATCGGCCGACCAGAAGTTCAGGGCCAGAGGCACCCCTGGCAGTGGATGAAAGACAAAGGCCAGATCAGCCCTGCCTGCGGGTTCTCCGCCCGCCTGCCGAGCGGCCTCTTCCAGAGCCTGTGGCCGCTCCCCAAAAAAGGCCAGCAGGGGTTTGACCGCATCCCGGTTAAACACCGGGAAATAATCATTACCCCCGGGAACCTCCCGGAAGGAGATCCACTTCCCGCTCAGGGGCTCGCCCGTCGCCCCGGCCAGGTAGTGGAGCAAGAGGGTAGAGCGAGCGATATGGACCTTCCTCCCGGCTGTGGCCGCCTCACCTTCCGGGTATTTCACCAGATACTCCGCTCCAAGGTAGCGGACATGAAAGACTTGCCTCACCTGATCATACCTTACCCCGGTCGCCTGGGCCATGGCCTGCGGGTCCCGACGGGCAAAGTCGGCCTGGGCCAGCTCAAAAGCCGGGAGATACTGTTCTTCGGGCAACATCGCTTGTCACTCTTAGACCTTTCTGTTTTGATGGAGGTGAGCGACTGAGCTCCCCGGACCAGGGCCGGGGTTGGCATCAGCCTGCTCTCGTTCACAGTTTACATCCTCTTTGACTGAAATGCAAAGTATAGTTAAGGCCGGACATGCCGCATTTCTTGAGCGGACTCGCCCTAAGGTCTCGTCGGCCGGGTTGACCACTGAAACAGAAAAAGCGCTTAGAGCTAACTCTTAAAGTCCTGGCGCCCTAAGGTCTCGTCGGCCGGGTTGACCACTGAAACCGCAGTTCGTCAGCAGGGCTTTGAGCAAGACCGCCGTCTCGGTTGGAAGGTCAGCGCCGCAGGGCCTCTACCGGTGGGACAGCGGAAGCGGAGATGGCCGGGTAGACGCCGAAGAGGAGCCCCGCCCCCAGGGCCACAGCAGTGGCGATTTCGATGGCCTGCAGGCTGACAGCTGTTTCAAAACCGTAGCGGGCAAAGGCGTCCATTCCCCAGATGCCCGCCACAATGCCGGCAATGCTGCCGATGCCGCTAAGATAGAGGGCCTCCAACAGGAACTGAACCAGAAGGTCACCCCGCTTGGCCCCCAGGGCACGCCGGACACCGATTTCCCCGGTCCGTTCCGTAACCGCCACCAGCATGATGTTCATGATGCCCAATCCGCCCACCAGCAGGGAGACGGCGGCAATACCCCCCAGAAGAAGGGTCATGACGCGGTTGGCCCGGTCGGCTTCCTTCACCAACTGGTTCAGGCTGGTGATAGTGATGACATCCTGTCCTTTGGCAAGCCCGGAGACTTGATTCGGAGAACCCCCCGGCTGGCCCGCCACGCCTGCCGGCATCGGTTTGCCTCCGGTGGGTAGCATCTTGCCCGGTGCCAATCCTGGTCCCCCCTTTTGGGTCTCGGGAGGCACCGGCGTGGGGGCACTTTGATCGAGGCCCAGCTTCCGGCGAAAGATCCGACCCATTTGGACCACGGCCAGTTCCGCATCCCGGGAAGAATCCGCCTTAGCCCAGATCTCTTCCACGGTTTTCTTCGAAGCAACTTTCTGGGCCGTCGTGTAGGGAATGAGGATCTTGTCGTCTATATCCTCCCCCTGACCAGCTCCCTTGGGGGCTAGGATTCCGACGATACGGAAGGTATTACCGTTCAGGGTGAAGGTCTGGCCCACGGGAGTCCGTCCCCCCAACAGAGCGAGGCCGACATTATACCCCAGAACGGCCACCGGGGAGCGCTGTTCCACGTGCCATTTAGTGAAAAAATGACCTGATATCACCAGGTGATCGCGAATCTGGGAGAACTGGTCGTTGACGCCCAGGATGTCGGCCGTACCCCTGGTACGCCGCCAGCGCATGGGAGCCTGGGTGTGGACGACGGGCGTGGCCAGTTTCAATCCCACCACCCGCTCTACCAATTCGGCCGCCTCTTCCGGTTGGAATTCCGCGCTGGGATCGAGGGCCTTTACCACCACCACGTTAGAACCCAGGCTGGCGAATTGCCGTACCACGGCCTGGCGCGCCCCCTCCCCGATGCCCATCA
>JAMCWA010000054.1 GCA_023475165.1 Bacillota bacterium
GCCTGAAGCCAACGTTTAAATCAAGTGGTCAAGAAAGAACCGGCCGAGGCGGCGGCCGACCTTTTGAACTTTCTTCGGGAACAGGCCAAAGCCATTTGATGGCCTCTTGCGAGGAGGACTTGACCGGCTGTTGAAAAAACCATCCCTGTTCCTGGTTACACGCCTTCCAGGCCTCGTTAGCTAAGAAATTCTGTGGCCTTAGGCAGAAGGCTAGCATGGAGGGATTTCATCGATGTCTATTTTAGTTTTCATCGAGCAGCATGGCGGTTCCATTAAAAGAGCCTCCCTGGAGATCCTGGGAAAGGGACGCGAACTGGCCGACAAGGTGGGCCAGAAATTAGTGGCTGTCCTGATCGGGCAGGGAGTAGCGGGATTGACCGATGCCCTGGGGGAATACGGAGCCGACATTGTCCACCTGGCCGACGAGGGGAGATTCAAGGAGTATAGCACTGCCTTATATGCGCGGGTTCTGGCTGAGCTGGCCCGTCAGGAACAGCCTTCCCTTTTCCTCTTGGGGGCCACCGCTTTAGGTAAGGACTTGGCCCCGCGCGTGGCGGCGCGCCTGGGGGTTGCTCTGGCCAGTGACGCAACGGGACTGGAGATCAATCCAGCCGGCCAACTGGAGGTCCGGCGGCCCATGTATGCGGGCAAGATCTTGGCCACCCTGGAGGGCAGGGGAGCTCTTCCCCAGTTGGTGTCTGTACGTCCCCGGGCCTTCCCCTTGCCAACCCCGGCGGCGGGTCGCCGAGCTGAGGTCAAATCCTTGACCACAACTTTTGAGGAGAAAGACCTGCGTCAAACCTTGAAGGAGGTACTGCGTTCTGTACAGGGGATGGTCGATCTCACCGAGGCCGATATTATCGTTTCCGGCGGCCACGGGATCAAGGCGGCGGAGAATTTCGCCTTGCTGGAGGAGCTGGCCGGCCTTTTGGGGGCAGCGGTGGGGGCTTCCCGAGCGGCGGTAGACGCCGGTTTTGCCCCCTACAGCCGTCAGGTGGGCCAGACGGGGAAGGTCGTCAGCCCCATGGTCTATATCGCCTGCGGGATCTCCGGGGCTATGCAGCACCTGGCCGGGATGTCTTCCTCCAAGTTCATCGTGGCCATTAACAAGGATCCCGATGCCCCCATTTTCAAGGTGGCTGACTTTGGTATCGTCGGGGATCTCTTCAAGGTGGTGCCGGCCTTGATCCAGGAGATCAAGAAAGAGCGAGGGATAGCCTAGGAGATCCCCATGTCGCCTTTTGGCGGGCCAAAGAGTAATGAAACAGCAGCGGCGCCCTGGAAGTAGCTGGTTTGTTTCAGGGTAGACCCCCATGCCGCTAGCGGCCCCAGCAGATGATGAAAACGGCCGCGGGAGGGTGATTGTCCCAGGCCAACGACTCGCGGAGCGCTGGCGGAGCACCGGAGTGAGCCGGGACAACACTCGGCCAGGATAACCTTATTTTCAGGATAGTGCTGACAAACTGCGTTTTAAGCGGTTAACGCGCCCGAGATACCGTTGGGGCGGGACCGTTCAAGAACTGCGGTTCACCGGGCGGCCCGGCCGGGATCTGGTCAGCGCGAGAACCTACGGGGTGGCAGCGGGCCGAGGCTGAGGCTGAGGCCAGGTTTCTTAAGGCCGGGAGGTGACAGGTGTGGAAACAGTAATCCTTTCTGCGGCGCGGACTCCCTTTGGTAGCTTTGGCGGCAGTCTCAAGGATCTCCCGGCCGTTGACCTGGGGGCGCTGGTCATTAAGGAGGCCTTACGCCGGGCCTCTGTACCCGGCGACCAGGTCGACTATGTCTTTATGGGGATGGTGCTGGGGGCCGGCAATGGTCAGGTCCCTTCTCGGCAGGCCAGCATCAAGGCTGGCCTGCCCACCAGCGTCCCTTCTGATACCATCAACAAAGTCTGCGCCTCGGGCCTGCGGGCGGTAAACCTGGCCGATGCCCTCATCCGGGCCGGGGATATCCAACTGGCCCTGGCCGGTGGGATGGAGAGCATGAGCCGCGCCCCCTTCTTGGTGGAGAAGGCCCGCTGGGGCTACCGCCTGGGCAACGATTTCCTGGTGGACGCCATGGTTAAGGATGGGCTCTGGTGTCCCTTCGGTAACGTCCACATGGCTGTTCACGGGAGCAATGTGGCCAAAGAGTTCGGCATAACCCGGGAGGAGCAGGATCGCTGGGCGCTTCTCAGCCAGATGCGGGCGAAAGCGGCCATCGAGGCCCGGCGTTTGCAGGAAGAGATCGTCCCGGTGCCCATCTTCGAGAAAAAGGGCCCGCCGCGGAGCTTTGACACTGATGAGCATCCGCGCCCCGACACCACCCTGGAGAAGCTGGCGGCCCTGCCACCGGTCTTTGATAAGAACGGGACCGTCACGGCCGGCAATGCCCCCGGGCTCAACGACGGGGCGGGGGCGTTAGTCCTGGCCTCGCGGGATAAGGCCGCGTCCCTGGGGATTAAACCCCTGGCCACCATCATCGCCCAGGGGCAGGCCTCGGCGGACCCACCCTACATCGCCACCGTGCCGGCCCTGGCCGCGAAAAAGGCCTTAGAACAGATGTCGGCCTCATCGAGGCCAACGAGGCCTTTGCCGCCGTGGTTCTTACCAGCTTGAAGTTGGGGGGCTGGGACCCCGAGATAATCAACGTCAACGGGGGGGCCATTGCCCTGGGTCATCCCATCGGGGCCAGCGGGGCACGGATCCTGATGACCCTCATCTACGAGATGCGCCGGCGTGGGGTCAAATATGGCCTGGCTACCATCTGTAGCGGGGCCGCTCAGGGGGAAGCCACTGTCGTCCGCCTGGAGGAGTAATGCTACCAGGAGACCGCTGAAAAACCCCATCTGCGGTCTGGCGCAATCTGCAAGAAAGAACCTTGTTATTAAAAGGTGCGTTACTATTGCCGATTGTCGCTCCGGCGGCTTCTCGCTCAACGTACCGCCCAGTACGCCTCGCTTCGGAGCCTTGTCGCCTTGGCATCTGGGCTGATTTGAGGTCTTGGCCTGTCGGTATCTCGGGCGGGTCTATTACTCACAACGCAGTTCGTCAGCACTCTCCTGGCGACCGTCATCGAGCACGTCACAGACTGTGGCGGCTTTTGGCTAAAGCCGCCAGGAGCGCGACCGCTATAGAAATGTCACAGACTATGGCGGCTTTTCCCGGGCGGGTTAACTACTCAAAACGCAGTTCGTCAGTACTCTCCTAGAGCGCTGGTAACAGCAGGTCAAGATCAACCAGGAGCCCCAGCGGCCCGGATCTTCGCCGGGTCCTGGTCTCCGCAGCGGCCAGGAGGGATTATATGGAAATAGGGACTATCGCCGTCATCGGGGCCGGGCAGATGGGAAGCGGTATCGCCCAGGTGGCCGCCCAAGCCGGTTATCGGGTGATCCTCCGAGACATCAAGGAGGAATTCGTGGCGCGGGGTATTTCCCTCATCAAGGGGAATCTGACCCGTTCTGTGGACAAGGGGAAGCTGGCCGCGGAAGAAAGGGAGAGCATCCTGGGGCGGATCAACAGCACTGTGGATCTCGGTCCGGTAGCCCAAGCCCAGGTGGTCATTGAGGCCATAGTGGAGAGCCTGGGACAGAAGAGGGAGCTTTTTGCCGTTCTGGACGGGCTTTGCCCGCCTGAGACCGTATTTGCCTCCAACACTTCATCCCTACCCATTACCGAGCTGGCTTCCACCACCCAGCGCCCTGATCGGTTCATCGGGATGCACTTCATGAACCCGGTACCGGTGATGAAACTGGTGGAGATCATCAAGGGAATGGCCACCAGCGAAGAGACCTTCGCCAGTGTGAAGGATCTGGCCGAGAAGATGGGCAAGACGACAGTGGCTGTTAACGATTACCCCGGTTTTGTTTCCAACCGAATCCTCTTGCCGATGATCAACGAGGCCATCTTTTGTCTCTATGAGGGGGTGGCCAGCGCCGAGGACATCGATAACGTCATGAAGCTGGGGATGAACCACCCCATGGGACCACTGGCCCTGGCGGATCTCATTGGGCTGGACACCTGCCTGAGTATCATGGAGGTCCTTTATGAGGGTTTCCGGGATTCCAAGTACCGGCCCTGCCCTCTCTTGCGCAAAATGGTTAAGGCCGGCTACCTGGGTCGCAAGACGGGTCGCGGGTTTTATCAGTATTAGTCAGCCAATTGTTAGTTCGCCATGCCGCCTTTGGCGGCTCGCTCCTTCCGATTTCTAGCCTTCGACTGCCGATCTCTGCCCTTTTGAAAGGGGGCCGCCTATGGTTCCGACCAGGGAACTCTACTGGAACATCCACGGCTGGGTGATCCTTTACCTTTTTATGGTTATCTCTCTGGCCGTATTTGCGTATGGTTTCTACCGGCGCTACCGCCTGTGGCGACTGGGTAAGCCGGAACCGCGCTGGGACCAGCTCAAGGAGCGCCTCGGGTCCCTTTTGTCCTACGGGTTTGGTCACCGTCGAATTCGGAAGGAACCCTACCCGGGGATCATGCACTTGTTGATTTTCTGGGGCTTTGTCATTCTTTTCATTGGTACCCTGCTGGTGGCGGCCCAGGCCGACCTGCACCTTCCCATTCTCTATGGCACTTTCTATCTTTACTTTTCTCTTTTTCTTGATATTTTCGGCCTGCTGGCGACCCTGGGCATCATAATGGCGGCCGGCCGTCGCTACCTGCAACGGCCGGAGCGGCTGGACAACACCCCGGATGATGGCCTCACCCTCCTTTGGATCTTCCTCATCCTGGTAACCGGGTTTGCTGTGGAGGGCCTCCGTATCGTGGCCACGAAAGACCCTTGGGCGGTCTGGTCGCCCTTTGGCCTTTTCTTTGCCAGGCTTTTCTCGGGCCTGACCCCGACCGGTTTGGTCGATACCCACCGCTGGCTATGGTGGTTGCATCTCATCCTGGCCATGGGCTTCATCGCCTATGTTCCCTATTCGAAACTCCTGCACATCTTCGTTTCACCGGCCAACCAGTTCCTTCGCCGTTTGACTCCGGTGGGGGCCCTGGCCATGGTCGACCTGGAGAACGGCGAGAGTTTTGGTGTCTCCCAATTAAAGGAGTTCAGTTGGAAGCATCTGATCGACCTGGATGCCTGTACCCGTTGTGGTCGCTGCCAGGATAACTGTCCGGCCTATCTTTCGCAGAAGCCCCTGTCCCCCAAGGCGATCATCCAGGATCTGAAAAAGGAGCTCGACCATCAGGCCCCGCCTTGGCTGGGGGGGTTCCCCTGGTTGGTACGAAAGGGTGGAGGAGAGGGACCGGCGGAGGCCAGGTCCCTGGCCGGCGACGTCATTTCCCACGAGACGATCTGGGCCTGTACCACCTGTCGCTCCTGCGAGGAGCAGTGCCCGGTCTTCGTGGAACCGCTGGCTAAGCTGGTGGAGTTACGGCGTTATGCCGTGCTCATGGAGGGATCGGCGCCCTCAGAACTGAACCGGGTCTACAAGAACGTCGAATCGAGCGGGAATCCCTATGGTTTGAGCCAGGCCGCCCGTGGTGATTGGGCCGAGGAGCTGGGTCTGAAGACCCTGGCGGAAGCGGGGGAGGTAGATTACCTCTTCTGGGTAGGTTGTGCCGGCTCCTATGATCAGCGCAGTCTGGCCGAGAATATCAAGAA
>JAMCWA010000046.1 GCA_023475165.1 Bacillota bacterium
TCTCCACTCTACGCCTTCATACCGGCTGGCAGGGCCTGAAGCATTGAACTCCTGGCCATACGCTCGATAGCTTCCTCCAACAAATCCTCTTTTTGCACCAGAGCTATCCGCACATACCCCTCACCGCTGGGGCCAAAGCCCACCCCGGGAACCACCGCCACCCCGGTCTCCTCCAGGAGCCGGATGGCAAAATCGGTACTGTTCATGGGCAGGGGGACCCTGGCCCAGATGAACATCGTCGCCTTGGGCCGGGGAATTCGCCAGGCCAAGCGCTCTAAACCCGCAATAACAAGGTCGCGCCTTCTCTGGTAGCTCCGCCTCGTCTCTTCCACCTGGTCTTGCGGGCCCCGCAAGGCGGCCAGGGCACCGTACTGCAAGGGTCGAAAGACCCCAAAATCGACGTGGGATTTCACTTCGGCCAGAGCAGCCAATATTTTCCTATTACCTACGGCAAACCCCAGGCGAATACCAGCCAGGTTATAGGTCTTGGAAACAGAGTAAAACTCAATGCCCACCTCCCTAGCCCCCGGCACCTCGAGAAAACTCATGGGCCGGTAACCATCAAAGGCCAGCTCTGAGTAGGTGACATCATGAGCCACTGGGATGTTGTAGTTGGTGGCGAAATCCACCACCCCTTCGAAGAAGTCCCGCCCCGCTACTGCGGAAAGGGGATTGCTGGGATAGTTGATGATCATTAGTTTGGCCCGCCGGGCCACTTCGGGCGGGATGGCCTCCAGATCCGGCAGGAACCCATTGCTTTCGAGGAGCGGCATGTAGGCCAGTTGCGCATCGGCCAGGACCGGTCCAGCGTGGTAGATAGGGTAGCCAGGGTCCGGTACCAGGACTGCCTCTCCGGGATTGGCCAGACCGAGAGTGATATGGGCGAGGCCGTCTTGGGTTCCCATCAGAACCAAAACCTCGTCTCGCGGGTCCAGATGCACCCCAAAACGCCCCTGGTACCAGGCCGCCAGCGCCTCTTTCAATTCTGGCAACGGGACCAGAGGATAACCATAGTTCCCGGGATCCCGCAGCGCCCGCTCCATGGCCTCGATGACGTGGGGGGCAGGAGTCAGGTCCGGACTGCCCACGCTCAAGTCGATGACCCTTCCCCCATGGGCCAGAACCTTCTGCTTGGCCAGGGTAACCTGGGTGAAAACAGAGGAGGAGAGGGATTTAATCCGGTTGGACTTTTCAAAGGTTATCATCGTTTGGATGCTCCTTACCCCGACCGCTACCGATCGTTCTCTTTTTGCCGCTTTGGGATATTTCTTTTCTCCAAACCCATTTTCCTGCTCCGGGGTCATTTTTTCCCCTTTCCCTTCTTATGAATAGTAAGGGGGTGTTGGCATGATCAACTCCGTCTGGTTTGTCATGGTTGTCGCCGGAATCCTGGTGGGCGGAATCAATGGGCGCAGTGAGAACATTACCACCGAACTGATCCTGGCCGTTCGCGAGGCCGTGGAATTGGCCCTGGGGTTAGTCGGCGTCATGAGCCTCTGGCTGGGTCTGATGCGGATTGCCGAACGTTCCGGTTTTGTCGAACTGCTATCACGGATCGTTCAGCCCTTCTTGCGACGGATTTTCCCGGAAATCCCCCCCGGTCACCCCGCCATGGGGGCCGTGGTCATGGCCCTGACCGCCGGAGCCCTGGGGCTGGGAAATGCCTCCACTCCTCTGGGGCTAAAAGCCATGAAAGAACTCCAGTCTCTGAACCCGCATCCGGAGATAGCCAGTAACTCCATGGTCACCTTCCTGGCCGTGGAAACCTCCTCCATTACCATCCTGCCCGCCACCGTCATTGCCCTGCGGGCCGCCGCCGGCTCGTCCGATCCGACCGAGATCATCGGGCCGACCCTGGTGGTGTCGCTGATGGGAACAATCGCCGGGATAGTGGCAGCCAAGGTCATGGAGCGGCTGCCGGCTTATAGAACCGACGATACGCCGCCGCAATGAACATTTGCCTTTTCACGCCCTGGCGATCCGCGGCCTAATGGCCGACGCAGGCTCTCTTCCAGGCGGCGTTTGAGCCCTCCCATCAGGTCTCCTTTCAGGAGGTGCGCCATGCTCCTGGCCGTTCTGGAGGTTATCTCCCGCTGGGCGATCCCCTTCCTCCTTCTCGTGATTGTCTCTTACGGATACTTCCGCGGGGTTAAGGTGTACGAGGTCTTCGTCGAAGGAGCTCAGGAGGGTTTTGACACCGCCGTCCGCGTGATGCCCTATATGATCACTATCTTTGTGGCCATCAGCATCTTCCGCGCCTCGGGGGCTATGGACCTCCTAGCGGGAGCCCTATCCCCTCTGGCACAGGTCCTGGGACTCCCACCCGAACTGATGCCCCTGGCCCTCCTGCGTTCTGTTTCTGGAAGCGGTTCCCTGGGGTTGGTGACCGAGATTTTGAACCATTACGGCGCGGATTCTTTCGTCGGACGCCTGGCCTCGGTCATGATGGGGTCCAGTGAGACCACCTTTTTTGTCCTGGCCGTCTACTTTGGCTCCGTCTCCATTCGGAAAACCCGCCACGCTCTCCCGGTAGGCCTGCTGGCCGACCTGGTGGCCATGATCATGGCGGTGGTTGTATGTCGAAGGGTGTTCCTCTAACCGAGGAGACCGCTGGTAAAGTTCATCGCCGTCTTCTATTTTGGCCCCGTTATCCTCGTCAGTCCGCCCATATATGGTCGCAGGGCTTCCGGAATGGTGATGCTGCCATCGGGGTTCTGGTAGTTTTCCATGATGGCCGCCACCGTCCGCCCCACGGCTACCCCCGATCCGTTCAAGGTGTGAACGAACTCTGTCTTACCCCCCCCGGCCGGACGGAACCGGATGTTGGCCCGCCGCGCCTGAAACTCCTCGAAGTTGCTGCAGGACGAGATCTCCTTATAGTCATTGTAGCTGGGCAGCCATACCTCGAGGTCGTAGGTCTTGGCCGAAGCGAAGCTCATGTCTCCGCTGCAAAGAAGGACTACCCGGTAGGGCAGCCCTAACCGCTTCAGCACTTCCTCGGCGTTGCGGGTCAGGGATTCCAACTCCGCATAGGAGTGATCCGGTCGCGCGAATTTCACTAGCTCCACTTTGTTGAACTGGTGCTGCCGAATCAGTCCCCGGGTGTCGCGGCCGGCCGCCCCGGCCTCAGCCCGAAAACAGGCGGTGTAAGCCGTATAGTAAAGGGGTAGGTCCTCCTCCTTCAGGATTTCGTCGCGATGAATATTCGTCACTGGGACCTCCGCCGTGGGAATGAGATAGAAACCGTTGTTGGCCACCCGGAACATATCCTCTTCAAACTTGGGCAGCTGACCGGTGCCAATCATGGTCTCCCGGTTGACCATGTAGGGTGGAAACAGTTCAGTATAGCCATGCTCCCCGGTGTGCAGATCCAGCATGAAGTTGATGAGAGCCCGCTCCAGACGTGCCCCCGGCCCCCGATAGAGAGTAAAGCGCGCTCCGGAGATCTTCCCCGCCCGCTCAAAGTCCAAAAGGCCCAAGTCCACACCCAGATCCCAGTGGGCCTTGGCGGGAAAGTCAAATCGGGGCGGGCTTCCCCAGCGGCGTACCTCCTGGTTGGCCGAGGCATTCGGTCCCAGTGGGACACTCTCATGGGGAAGGTTCGGAATATTGAGGAGCTGCTCTTCCAAGCGCGTCTGCAGGCCCCGGATCTCTTCGTCCAGGGCCTTAATCTCCTGACCTACTTCCCGCATCTCCTGGGTCAGGGTCTCGCTGTCCTTTCCCGCTTTTTTTAGGCGGCCAACCTCTTCGGAGACCTTATTCCGCCGGCTCTTCAGGGTTTCGACACGGCCCAGTTGCTCGCGTCGCCTGGCATCGGTTTGCAGCAATTCCTCCAAGGCCACCTGAGCCCCTTTCTTGGTCAGGCCCTCCCGGACCCGCTCGGGGTTGGCTCGGATTTGCTTAATGTCTAACATGGCATACTCCTTTCCCCACGGCTGGTCGTAAACGCTTCTCCCGGACCGCACGCCCCCGGGCCGCAGTCCAAGACCCTTTTCAGCTGTCAGCCTCTGGCTGATTTAACCCCGGCAGCCCTCCTTAGATTGAGAGAATAAGGGGGATAGACGACCCCCCGATCAGTAATGATTCCCGTCACATAGCGATGCGGCGTAACATCAAAAGCCGGATTAGCCACGCCTATACCCTCCGGGGCGATCCTGATGCCGCCCAGGGTGGTAACCTCTTCTGGCTTTCTCTCTTCGATAATGATCTCGTCGCCTGAACCGATGGACAGATCAATGGTGGAGGACGGGGCCGCCACAAAGAAAGGGATGTTGTGCACCCGGGCCAAAACAGCCACGGAATAGGTCCCGATCTTGTTGGCCACATCCCCATTGGCGGTGATTCGGTCGGCTCCCACGATGGCTACTTGAATCTTGCCCAACTTCATCAGGTAACCGGCCATGTTATCGGTGATGAGGGTGGCCGGTATCCCCTCCTGTACCAGTTCCCAGGCCGTCAGGCGGGCCCCCTGTAAGAGCGGTCTGGTTTCATCGGCAAAAACGTGGATCTTCTTCCCCTGCTCCCATGCCGCTCGGATGACACCGAGGGCCGTTCCGTAGTCCCCAGTGGCCAGGGCACCAGTATTGCAATGCGTCAACACCCCAGCCCCCTCGGGAATGAGATCGCGCCCAAAACGACCCATCTGGTGGTTCATTTCGATGTCTTCCTGGTGGATGGCCACGGCTTCGCGCCGGAGTTCCTCTACCACTTCCGGGATGGATAACCTGGATTTTTTCCCCTCCACTAACTCCTGGGTCCGCCGCATCATCCGGTCGATGGCCCAAAACAGGTTCACGGCTGTGGGGCGGGTCCCTTTCAGAAGGGAGGCTATCTGCAGCAAAGGCTGCTGCAAATCCCGCGGGTCAGCCTCAGGGCCCAATCGCCGCGCGGTTTCCAGGGCGCCCAGGTAAAAACCATAGGCCGCCGCTATACCGATGGCCGGTGCTCCCCGCACGGTCATGTTCCGCACAGCCTCGGCTACCTCCCGATAGTCCGTCGCTTCCACATGCTGCAGGCTGCCAGGCAGCCGTCGCTGGTCAATCAATCGCACTATTTCGCCAGTTAACTCAACCGCCTTCATTAGTGCTACCGCCTCCGCCCCAAGATGGGAATTATCATGAAGCGCTGGTCACCACCGATCCGGCGGGATCACCTCAGCGCAATGGCAATGCCGTTCCAGGGGTATGGCCTCGATCATGGCATAAAGGAGCCCCCTGAGCTTCTCGTTATTCTCGTTGAAAACCTTAATGACCTGTTCATGGGTTACTGGCATAATGTCGCTGCGCCCTTCCAGGCCCACGTCATAGTCCGTGATCAAGGCGATATTGACATAACACATGTCCAATTCCCGGGCCAGAACCACCTCAGGATACTGGGTCATGTTGATTACTTCCCATCCCATCTGGCTAAACCAGTGACTCTCCGACCGGGTGGAAAAGCGCGGTCCCTGGATCACCACCACCGTGCCCGTGTCATGCATGGTGATGCCCAGTTCCCGGCCTTTTTCGATGGCGATCTGGCGCATTTCCGGGCAGTAGGGATCGGCCATACTGATGTGGGTGGTAATGGGACCATCAAAGAAGGTATCCTTTCGCCCCGACGTGCGATCGACGAACTGGTCGACCACGACGAAATCCCCTGGCTTAATCTCCGGCTGCAGGCTCCCCGAAGCGTTGGGGCCAATGATCCTTCTGACGCCCAGTTCTTTCATCGCCCAGAGGTTGGCCCGGTAGTTGATCATGTGCGGTGGCAGTTGGTGATCCCGGCCATGCCTGGGCAAGAAAGCCACCCGTCTGCCCCCAACGGTGGCCAGGGCGACCTTGTCGCTGGGAGCACCGTAAGGTGTCTCTATAGTTACCTCCTCGACGTTCTCGAGAAAACGATAGAATCCCGAACCGCCAAAAACCCCGATGTCAGCCCTCTTTTTCATCAAAACCCCTCCCCGGCAATGCTTCTAGAGTCCTTGCCAAGCTTTCCTTCCTCGCTCAGCTCTCCCCGGCAGCGCCCGTCAGACAGCCAGCCAAGTCACCGGTCTAACTTCATTCTTGATCTGTTTGACCCATATCATCCCCCGGACTTTCTGCAAGGCGGCCAGGGCAACCTCGTCGGTGGGGCTGTCGATCTCCAGAATCATCCTGGCCTCGCCCCGAGGCTGCCGCCTTCCCACCTGCATGGCGGCAATGTTGACCCCGTGCTGGCCGAGAATGGTGCCCACCTGGCCGATGACGCCAGGCTGATCGATGTGACTGGTCACCAGCATATAGGGAGTGAGGGTCATGTCTACCGGATAGCCATCCAGTTCCAGGAGCTTAAGTTCGCCCTCCATGGTCAGCGTCCCAGCCACTGTTGACATACCCCGTTCCGTTCCCAATCTGAGGCGGAGAAGGTCACCTTCTCCTCCGCGATCTGCAAATCCAACCGGCCCGGGCAATTCCGCCTCGCTGGGTACTACCTCAATTCCCCGCGTCGCCGCCACATGAGGAGCGTTGATGAGATTGATAGGGGTGTCCACCGTCCCAGAGAGAAGGCCCTTCAGGGCAGCATTAGTAAGTATGCCCAGGGGAGTGTCCTCTCTTTCGCTCCGGAGGGAGACCTCGATAAAACGGATCCGTCCGCCTATGGCCTGCCGGTGGACCCCACCCAGAACCTCGCTCAGATGAACCAATTCCCTGAGGTGAGCACTGTCCTCCGGGATCTGGGGCAGGTTAACGGCACTGACTACCTCCTGTCCGCTCAAGACCTTCAAAACCTGCTCGGCGATGGCCGCGGAATTGGCCTCCTGAGCCTCCTGTGTGGAACCACCCAGATGGGGGGTATAGATCACGTTGGGGAGCTCCAGCAGGGGATTCCCCCGGGGCGGCTCTTCTTCAAATACATCCAGAGCGGCTCCCGCCACCTGCCCCTTGACCAAAGCCTGGTGCAGCGCCGCTTCGTCAATCAGACCACCGCGGGCGCAATTGAGGATTCTGGCAGTCTTTTTGACCAGTTCCAGCTCCCGTTGACCGATCATCCGGTAAGTATCGGCAGTCTTAGGAACGTGAAGAGTGATCAGGTCAGCCTCCCTCAAAAGCTCCGGTAAGGGCACCAGTCGGGCTCCGAGCCGTTCGGCCTTCTCCGGTCGGATGTAAGGATCAGTGGTCACAAGCGACATTCCAAAGGCTCTGGCCCTTTTGGCCACTTCCGACCCGATCCGGCCCAGGCCGATAATCCCCAGGGTCTTCCCCCTTAACTCGCTCCCCACGAAGCGTCTCCTCTGCCATTCCCCCGCTCGCAGGGAATTGTAGGCTTGCGGCAAGTGGCGGATCAGGGCCAACAGGAGCGCCATGGTATGCTCGGCCGCGGCGGTAGTATTGCCATTGGGGACGTTCAGGACCGGAATTCCGGCGGCGGTGGCCGCCGCCAGGTCGATGCTGTCGAAACCGACACCTGCCCGCCCGATAACCTGGAGTTTCTTGCCGCTGAGGATTACCTCCCGGGTGACCTGAGTCTCGTTCCGGGTGATGAGGGCATCATACTCCGGGATCTTTTGGACCAGCGCCGGCGTGCTCAGGCCTAACATCACCTCAACCTGGGCGACCTCTCGCAAAAGGTTGAGCCCCGGTGCCGCCAAGGGTTCTGTCACTAGAATTCGGGGTCGGGTCATCACAATCCTCCTTAGCTGGAAAGAGATTGCCTGCGGGGCCATCCTGGCCCACCACAGAAAAAAGAAAAACCCTCGTCCCGGAAACAGGGACGAGAGTCTGGCTCCCGCGTTGCCACCCTGATTGGTCCGAAGCCCGCCCGCGTGTAGCGCATAGATGAATTACCAGGGGCGACAATTCGGACCCTCTCGCTGGTCATTAACGGCAAAAAACCGTCCGACTTGAGGGGACCATCCTGACAACTGCTGTGAAGCTGCTTTTCTCCCAGGGACCACGTACCCCAAGGAGACCGCTGAAAAACCCCCGTCTGCGTTGGCGCAATCCGCCGGAGAACTTTCACTAAAAATGGGACGTGACTGTGGCGGATTGTGGCGCAATCGCCGCCGGGTAGATCACTTCGCAGGATAGTCCTTTTTCACCGGCCGCTCCGGGGTGGATTCAGCCTTTTCCGCCGGTTTACACCACCCACCGGCTCTCTGTCACAGATCCCGCCTCCTCCCCTCGCTGGGTTGGGCCTTTCCCCCAGGAGGAGTGTGACGGGAACCATCGGCCTGCTGGCCCCTTCATCGCCTTTAGCTTTTTGATTTGAACATGATATTATTACAGAATTGACTCCCTGTCAACCAGTTTCTTTGGCCTGGAAGCCGGGTAGTCATGGCCGGTCCTCAGAGGTATCCAACTCTCGCTCTCTTGGGACTAGCAGGGCCACCTGCCACGGTCCTTGCTCGAGGGGGATTCAGAATCCGGGCTACTCTCAGGCCCTGTGTCAGCAGTTGGGATCCCGCCCCATCCTGTGCGCAAGTTATCAACAGCTTGTGGATAAAGGCGGGGAATTGTACACAGGCCCGGGCAGAAAGCTGGCGCATTTCGACATCTTCCGCGAAGAAATCCCGGCGCGCGAGCGCCAGGATCTTTTTTCTCAGGTTTTTGCGGCTGGCCGTCGATGAGAACCTCCTCAGCGGCCCTGAGACTGCCGCCGACCTCTCCGGAACAAATCCAAATGACAACCTCAGACGTTATTCACCCGGGAACGTGTCCGGCCTGATCGAGGGGGATAGGCTAGACGACATAGCCGGGGATCACACCTCTCGCTTCAAAATTCTGATGAAGTACCGGTGAACTCGTAGGTCCTCCGTCTCTTCCGGGTGGAAGGCCGAGGCCAGGAATCTACCCTGGCGGGCGAAGACGATCTTGTTATCGTAGGTAGCCAAAACCTGGACCTCTGGTCCCACCGCTTCGATATAGGGAGCACGGATGAAGACGGATCGGAACGGTTCTTCCCCTAAGACAGGGATCTCTAGGTCCGTTTCAAAACTCTCCCGCTGCCGGCCGTAGGCGTTCCGTTGGGCGACAATATCCATCAGGCCCAACCGCGGCTGCGTGCTGCCAGCGATCTCTTTGGCCAGAAGAATAAGTCCGGCACAGGTCCCGTAGATCCCAAGACCCTCTTCAGCCTTCTCCTTTATCGCACTAAAGAAACCATATTCCTCCATTAACTTACCAATGGTGGTACTCTCCCCACCAGGCACAATTAGACCGGCCAGACCCTCCAGTTGTGAAGCTTTCTTTACCTCGACGGCTTCATTCCCCGTGTTCTGGATGGCCCAGGCGTGCTCCCGGACATCGCCTTGCAGGGCCAAAATCCCTATCTTCAACGGCAAACCCCCCCATCTCAATCAGGAAGAAAGGGCGGTGGAGCTGTCCGCCCTTTCAAGAAAGCAAGTAGGCTCATCCAGGGCACCGCTCGGGCCTTGCCCCCTGCTACTGTCTCATTACTTTGTGGTGCCGCCGCCGGCGGCATGGGGACTACCCTGAAAAAGCCCTTACCACCCGCGGTCCTGCATCCGTTCTTCCTTCCGGATGGTAGAGATCTCCAAGCCGGGCATGGCTTCGCCCAAATCCCGCGAAACCTCAGCCAAGACCTGTGCGTCATTGTAGTGGGTGGTAGCCCGGACGATGGCCCTGGCCCGCGCCTCGGGGTTGTTGGACTTAAAGATCCCTGAACCGACAAAGATCCCGTCGCATCCGAGCTGCATCATCAGGGCCGCGTCGGCGGGGGTGGCGATACCACCGGCCGCGAAGTTCACCACCGGCAGGCGGCCCAGCCGTTTAACCTCCAGCACCAGCTCATATGGTGCCCCTAGATTCTTGGACAGGGTCATCAGTTCCTCTTCCGGGGTATTGGTAACCTGCCTGATCTCGTCCATAACCATCCGCATATGCCGGACAGCTTCCACTACGTTCCCGGTCCCCGGTTCACCCTTGGTCCGAATCATAGCCGCACCCTCGCCAATGCGCCGCAGAGCCTCGCCCAGGTTTCTGGCCCCGCAAACGAAGGGAACGGTAAAGGCGTGCTTGTTGATGTGGTACATCTCGTCAGCCGGGGTTAAGACCTCGCTCTCGTCGATGTAGTCCACTCCGAGGGCCTCAAGTATTTGGGCCTCCACAAAATGACCGATGCGAGCCTTGGCCATGACCGGGATGGTGACGGCATCCATGATTTCAACGATGATGGAGGGATCGGCCATCCGGGCCACGCCGCCGGCGGCCCGAATGTCAGCAGGAACCCTTTCCAGGGCCATGACGGCCACGGCACCGGCTTTTTCTGCAATGACCGCCTGTTCGGGTGTGGTCACATCCATGATCACGCCGCCTTTGAGCATTTCGGCCAGACCCTTTTTCACTCGAAAGGTTCCTTGTTCAGGCATACTTAAATCCCTCCGCTAAAAGTTAACGATATTGACTTTCTTCCTCCAGCATTATGGTAGCACCGCCAATGATTATTGTCAATAAGGGCGAGGAAACCACCGGGAACGTTTCCAGATGGACAACCCAGGGATTCTATTCAGGAGAGTGGACCTCAAAGACGGGAATCCTGGCTTCCCCCGTAGGGAAACCTGACCTCCACCCGGGTGGAAATCCCGCCCCGCGGGGCAAATTCCCCGATGACTTGCAAAGAGAGGGGTCTAAGGAGCTTCACCAGGTCGTCCAGGATCCGGTTTACGGCATGCTCCTGCAGGATCCCCACGTTCCGGTAGGAATGGAGATAATATTTCAGGGACTTTAGCTCCACCAGGACCTCGCTGGGGACATAGCGGATGCTGATGGTTCCGAAGTCGGCCAGCCCCGTCCAGGGACAGACGGAGGTAAACTCCGGATCCATGTACTGAACCAGGGTCTCCCGTCCCGGATATTCGTACGGTATGGTCTCCAGTACCCCGACATCAATGGCCTCATAACCCTGGGTATCCCAACGACGGGACTGATACTTATCTTGACTCATTCTGGCCTGGAAACGGGAGACGCCTCGCAGCACCGATTCTAGGCCCCGTTACCAGATTTCCACTCCTTTCTATCCATTTCGGCGGATCTCGTGGCGGCAGGTCTTGACGGCTCCTTCACTCTTCCTCCCGGTTTACTACCCGCGCCACGGCCACCACACTATCCTTCTCATCCAGCTTCATCAAGGTTACTCCCTGGGCGTCGCGGCCCTGCATGGAGATATCCTTCACGTCCAGCCGGATCAGCACGCCTTCGGCTGAGATCACCATGACCTCATTACCCTCCCGGACAACCTTGATACCGGCCACCTGGCCGTTACGCTTGGTCAGCCGGATGGCCTTGATGCCCTTTCCGGCGCGGCTCTGGCTCCGGTACTCGGAAAGAGGCGTTCTCTTGCCATAGCCGTTAGTGGTTACCACCAGTAGATCGGCGGCAGGCTGGACGGTCTCCATACCGACCAGTTCATCGCCGGGATCTAACCTGATCCCGATGACCCCCCGGGCGATCCGGCCCATAAGGCGAATCTCCCGGCTGGCAAACCGGACGGATTGTCCCTGCCGGGTAACCAGGATCAATTCCTCCTTGGGCTCAATCAGCCGGGCACTGATGAGTTCGTCACCATCCGCCAGGTCCAGGGCAATGAGGCCGCCTTTGCGAATATTCTCAAATTCCTGCAGGTCGGTCTTTTTCACCATCCCCGAACGTGTGGCAAAGACCAGTTCCCCGGCCGCGAAGTCCCGCACCGGGATGACGGCCGTTATCTTCTCCCCCGCCTCCAGCTGGATCAAATTAACCAGGGCGGTCCCTTTGGCCTGGCGGCCCGCCTCAGGGATTTCATAGACCTTGATCCGGTAAGCCTTGCCGCGGTTAGAAAAGAAGAGCAGGAAATGGTGTGTGGTGGTGATAAAGAGGTGCTCCACAAAGTCCTCTTCCCTGGTATTCATCCCCGTTACCCCCCGGCCACCGCGCCGTTGGCTGCGGTAGGTGGAAAGAGGCAGGCGCTTAATGTAACCCACGTGCGTCAGGGTGATGACGGCATCCTCATCGGCAATCAGATCTTCCGCCTCAAAGGTCTCAGCAGAGGCGACGATGCGGGTCCGGCGCTCATCGCCAAACTTGGCCTTGATATCGAGGATTTCCTTTTTGATCACCCCGAGGAGCATGCGTTCGTTGGCCAAAACAGCCCGCAGGTATTCGATGGTCTTTAAGAGGTCCTGGTACTCCTCCTCAATCTTTTCCCTTTCCAGGCCGGTCAGCCGTTGCAGGCGCATGTCCAGGATGGCCTGCGCCTGTATTTCGGACAGCCCGAACTCCTGCATCAGGCCTTCTCGGGCGACGTCCACGGTGCGTGATCCCCGGATGATTTCGATGATCCGGTCGATATTGTCCAGGGCGATGCGGAGCCCTTCCAAGATGTGCGCCCGCGCCTCGGCCTTTTCCAAGTCAAAGCGGGTTCGCCGGGTGACAACCTCTTTTTGATGTTGGAGGTAGTAATAAATGACGTCCCGCAGGTTTAAGACCCGGGGGTGGTTGTCCACCAGGGCCAGCATGATGATACCGAAACTTTCCTGCAGCTGGGTGAATTTATAAAGCTGGTTCAAGATGACGTTGGCATTGGCCTCGCGTTTCAGTTCGATGACCATTCTCAGCCCGTCCCGGTCCGACTCGTCACGTAGGTCGCTGATTCCTTCCAGTTTTCTATCGCGCACCAGCTCGGCAATTCTTTCAATCAGGCGGGCCTTGTTTACCTGATAAGGGATTTCCGTAACCAGAATCCTGGAACGTCCGTTGTTCATGACCTCGATCCTGGCCTGAGCCCGCATGATGACGATACCTCGACCAGTCTCATAGGCCTCCTTGATCCCTTCCCGCCCCAGAATCAGACCACCGGTCGGGAAATCGGGCCCCTTGACGGCCAGCATGAGCTCTTTGGTGGTGACATCTGGCTTTTCGATCATCATCACCACGGCGTCGATGACCTCACGAAGATTGTGGGGTGGAATATTGGTCGCCATCCCTACGGCGATGCCGGCTGATCCGTTGATCAGAAGGTTGGGGAAACGCGATGGAAGAACCGTGGGCTCCTCCATGGTCTCATCAAAGTTGGGCTGAAAGTCCACCGTCTTTTTCTCAATGTCGGCCATCAGCTCCATGGTCAATCGCGTCATCCGGACCTCGGTATACCGCATGGCCGCCGGCGGATCACCGTCCAGGGAGCCGAAGTTGCCATGGCCGTCCACCAGGGGGTAGCGGATGGCAAAGTCCTGGGCCATCCGGACGAGAGCGTCGTAGACGGGAACATCGCCGTGCGGGTGGTAGCGACCCAACACATCACCCACCACCCTGGCCGACTTGCGGTAGGGCTTCTCCGGGGTATTGCCGCCTTCGTACATGGCATAGAGGATACGGCGGTGGACGGGTTTCAACCCGTCGCGCACGTCGGGGAGGGCGCGGCTGACGATGACGCTCATCGCGTAATCGATATAAGACCGCTTCATTTCCTCTTCAATCTCCACGGGAAGAATCTTGCCGTGGGTGTACTCGGCCATAACTGTCCTCCCAAAAAATAGAATGTAACATCGACTTGCAGGGCGCCCCCGCTTCTCGTGCTGCCGAAGGCAGCCTGGAGGTCTCAGCCGATCGTGTCCAGATTGCGGACCAGATTGGCGTTCTCCTCGATGAACTGGCGGCGCGGCTCCACCCGATCACCCATGAGGATGGTAAAGATCTCGTCGGCCGCCATGGCATCCTCAATGCTCACCTGAAGCAAGGTTCGGCTCTCGGGGTTCATGGTGGTTTCCCAGAGTTGTTCGGGATTCATCTCGCCCAGACCCTTGTAGCGCTGGATCTGGACGTTATCGCGTCCGATCTGGGGCAGAAGCTTTTCCAACTCGCTGTCGTTGTAGACGTATCTCTCCACTTTCCCCTTTTTGACATGATACAGGGGAGGCTGGGCGATATAGACATAGCCTGCCTCCACCAGGCTGGGCATATAGCGGAAGAAAAAGGTCAGGAGAAGGGTGCGGATATGACTTCCATCGACATCGGCATCGGTCATCAGCACGGTCTTGTGGTAACGGGCCTTATTCAGGTCAAAATCCTCCCCAATGCCTGTCCCCAGAGCCGTTATGATGGCCCTGATCTCTTCGTGGTTGAGGATTTTATCCAGGCGGGCCTTTTCGACATTGAGAATCTTGCCGCGCAGGGGCAGAATGGCCTGATAGCGCCGGTCCCGGCCTTGCTTGGCTGAACCACCGGCCGAATCGCCCTCCACCAGGAAGAGTTCCGACATGGCCGGATCTCGCGATGAGCAATCGGTTAGTTTTCCCGGGAGTGACGTAATCTCTAAAGCCGTTTTCCTCCGGGTGAGTTCGCGAGCCTTCCGGGCGGCTTCGCGGGCCCGAGCTGCCACCACGGCCTTTTCGATAATCTTCCTGGAAATGGCGGGGTTTTCCTCCATGTAGGTGGAAAGGCCCTCGACCACGATGGAGTCTACTATGCTGCGGACTTCGGGATTTCCCAGCTTGGTTTTGGTCTGCCCCTCAAATTCGGGTTCGGGATGTTTGATACTGATGACCGCCGTCAAACCCTCGCGAATGTCCTCCCCGGAGAGGCTGGCTTCCTGTTCTTTCAGCAAACCGGCCTTGCGGGCGTAATCGTTAACCACCCGGGTCAGGGCCGTCTTAAAGCCAGTTTCGTGGGTGCCTCCTTCGGCCGTACGGATGCTGTTGGTGAAGGAATAAATGTTCTCCAGATAAGTGTCGTTGAACTGCAGGGCCACCTCCACCTCCACCTCTTCTCGTTGGGCCCGGATGTAGATGGGCGGCTGGTGGAGGACGTCCCTATTCTTGTTAAGATGTTCCACAAAGGAGCGGATACCCCCGACGAAGTGAAAGAGGGATTCTTCCCCCGTTCTCTCGTCCCGGAGGGTTATTTTCAGGCCACTGGTAAGAAAGGCGATCTCGCGGAGTCGCTGGGCAATGGTCTCAAAATGGAATTCCGTCTCAGGGAAGATCTCCGGGTCAGGCCAGAAGGTGATTGTGGTACCGCTCTCCCCGGTTTCTCCAATCCGCAAGACGTCTGTCACCGGCTTGCCCTGCTCATATTCCTGTCGGTAAACCCCGCCATCGATCTTGACCAGAGCCTCCAGCTTCTTGGACAAAGCATTAACGACGGAAACCCCGACGCCGTGGAGTCCTCCGGACACCTTGTAGCCGCGGTGGTTAAACTTGCCCCCGGCATGCAAAACCGTTAGGGCCACCTCCAGGGCAGGGCGTCCCGCCTTGGGGTGGATGCCGACCGGAATACCGCGCCCGTCATCCTGAACACTACAGCTACCATCTTTATGCAAAGTAACTTGAATCTCGCTGCAATAACCCGCCAGGGCCTCGTCCACGCTGTTGTCCACCACTTCGTAAACCAGGTGGTGGAGACCCTTTGGCCCGGTGCTTCCAATATACATTCCAGGACGGCGCCGTACTGCTTCCAGTCCTTCCAGGATCTGAATGGCGGTGGCATCGTAGGCGGTGGAGGCGTCCTCCGGCGGCGAACTGTTCTCTCCGTTAGGGCCTGGGGTAGCTTCCCGGTCGGCGGTCACCGGCCCGCCACCCCGGTTCTCAGGGGTGCCGTTATTTCTCATTTCCAGGATTCCCTTGTCGGGGTAAATCCTTACCCTCCCTTTTGTCCGGAACAACTTGGCGAAAACAACCTTCTACATGATTATATCAGAAGAAAGGGGTCGTCTCAATTCGACCCCCGAGGCTAACGAAGTAACTCGGTCGCCACACTGCTGCTCTTTCATTCCCTCCTGGGGCCGTGCCAGCGGCCTGGGGAACTCCACCTATTCTCCGGTGCCGGGCTTAAGGGCGCGTTTCAGCAAAGTCAGGGAGGAAATGGGCGACAAAAACACCTCCTGCCCGGTGATGATGTAGGACTTAGGTGGTTGATCGGTCACCGGGCGAAGGTGCCCGGCGTTCCTGGCCAGGCCAAGAAAATCCCTGGTCGGCGGGGCGTTGCTGGCCTCTAAGTCCAGGATGGCGATGATATCTCGCAGCGGGACACTGATATCGGATCCGATATGCAAGAACATACTTCAGCCCCTTTCCTTATCGCCAGGAAGGCCGTCGGCCTCCCAAGACGCAGTTCATCAGTAGTCTCCCTTGATCTCCATCCTCCCCTGCCCAAAAAACCTGTCCCAGGTGGGCTTCCTGGCGCAAATGGGACAGACGTCTTCCTTCGGCTCAATGAGCGTACCGCAGACGGGACATGGCTTATAACCATGTCGCCTCCGTTCTTTGAGCCTGGCCCGTTCCAGCGTAAGAAGCCGCCGAAAAGCCTCCCTCATCTCCGGGTCAGTTATTCCCTCCTCGAGACCGGCCAGAAGCTCTTTTTCAGCGTTAGCCAGTTCCGGATCATCTCCTGACTGCTCTCCGCTCCTGACCGTAAGTTCCCTTCCCACCACCATCACCGGCCCAACCCCATCCTCCTGTCCAGCCGCCACTCCCCCGTTGGACACCTGGCCCATCTGAAAGCGAATATCCTTGACTATCGTCTGACCCAGGCGCTGGTTTAACTTTTTCACCAGAGCCGGCTTGAGATAAAGGAGTTGGTGGGCCCAAACGGGATTCTCCACCGTTACAAAAAGGAGTCCCTGTTTGATGGCGACGGGGACGGCGCGCAGAGCAATCTCTGATCCCGCCACTTCCGCCCAATAAAGAAGGGCCAGCTTCTCTTTGACTTTCTGTTCATGACCCAGTCTTTTTAGAAGATCATCCAGTATCCGCTTAAGACCTTGCATCTTCACCACCCCTCAGGGAGGGCGCCATTGCCGGAACAGTAGGGTGAGTTCGCTGAGAGAGCCGACCGGACTCAATGTGAAAAACGGTGGCCCCTTGCAGGAATTCCGTGGGGAAAGGGGTCTGATCGGCGCTGGTGATTAGGACTTGACCCACTTCTGGTAAGAGCCTCCTCATCTGATTTTGCCTAACCTGGTCCAACTCCGAAAAAACATCATCTAGGAGGAGGACTGGGTCCTTTTCCAGCTCGCTTTTGAGGAATTCAGCCTCGGCGAACTTTAGGGCCAGAACAGCCGTCCTTTGTTGACCCTGGGACCCGAAAGACCGCAGGTCCCTCCCTTCCAACAGGACGGATAGATCATCCCGATGGGGCCCAAAGAGGGTGGATCCCCGCGCTATTTCCTGCCCGAGGGAGGTGACGATCACGGCATTAAAAGCCTGGCTGATCTCCTCCAGGGCCGGGGCAGCGTTATTCAGAGGGATGGTAGAACGGTAGATGAGCTCAGCATTCTCGGCATAACCAGATAGTTCCCGGTGAATCTTTCGGACGAAAACGGCCAGCTTCTTAAGAAATAGCAGGCGCTCCTTGATGAGACGGCTACCTATAGACACCAGTTCTTGATTCCAGGGAGTGAGTTCTTCCTGGCGACGCAGTCCTCCCTGCCATTGACGAAGCAGGTTATTCCTCTGGGTGATTATACGACCATAACGCTGGTGGTAAAAACGGTATTGCGGATTAGCCTGGAAAAGCAATCGGTCTAGATAATTCCGTCGTCCAGACGGCGGTCCTTTCAGCAAAAAAAGATCGTCGGGGGAAAAAAAGGCCGTAGGAAGACGACCGGGAACTTTCAAGAGAGGTATCTCTTTTCCATTTAACCGGTAAGACGTTCGGTTTCCCTCGAAACCGGCGATAAAGGTATACTCGAGCCCGCTCTCCTGTCCGGCCGCCTCCACGACGAACCCTTCCTCTCCCCACTTGATCAGATCGACTTGGCGGCTGACGCGAGGACTTTCAGCCAGGGATAAGAAGTAGAGGGCTTCCAGGAGATTGGTTTTACCCTGCCCGTTCTTCCCGAGGAAGAGGTTTATGCCTTTCCCCAGGTCCAGGTTTAAGTCACCATAATTACGGAAGTTCACGAGGCGAAGCCGTTCAATGATCACAATTCCCTTTCTCCCCTGGCCCCAGGAGACTGCTGACGAACTGCGTTTTGCGTGGTTAGCGCGTCCGAGATACCGTTAGGACGAGACCGCTCAAACCAGCCCAGATGCTAGGAGCCACAAGGCTCCGAGGCGAGGCGTACTCGGCGGTACGTTGAGCGAGGAGCCGCCGGAGCGACAATCTGCAATAGCAACGCCCCTTTAATGAAGAGATTCTTTCTTGCAGATTGCGCCACACCGCAGATGGGTGTTTTTCAGCGGTCTCCTAGCACGGAGTACTCGCCTAGCCCGGCCACGCCTACCCGGTCACCAGGATAGAGCTTACGTCCGCGCTGGGTCACAATAACACCATTGACTGTGACATTTCCAGCGACGATGATTTCCTTGGCTGCTCCGCCCGTGGGCGAAATCCCGGCCCATTTGAGAAAGGCTGCCAAGGTGATAAAGGGGGTCTCAATGGTTATACTTTTCACTCTTTTGCCCCTTAATTGGTCTTGATGGGAAGGATGAGGGAGAAGGCGGCATCATCACCGGCCCGGCGCAGTCTGGCCGGGGCTAGGGCACCGGAGACCTCAAGAATATTCTCTTCCCCGGCCAGAGCCTTTAGTCCTTCCAGTAAAAAGTGAACGTTAAAGGTAACCTCAAGGTTTTCTCCTTCAACGCGGGCGGGGATTTCCTCTTCCACTCTTCCTACCTCGGGTGTATTAGCCAGCAGGAGGATTCTCTGATCCGACAGCCTCAGTTTGACCGGGCTGCTTTCCCCGCTGGCCAAGAGGGCGGCCCGTTCAGATGTATCAATAAACTTCTGTGGGTTAAAGACGGCCCTGGTCAAGAAGGAACTGGGAACAGCTTGACGGTAGAGAGGAAATTGCCCTTCCAAAAGGCGGGTGATCAGGCTCACCCGAGCAAAACGGAAAACCGCCTGGCTTTTATTGATCTGTACCTGAACCTCGACGTCGTCATCAGGCAGGAGGCGAAGGAGTTCAGTTAATGCCCGCACCGGTATGACAGCGGAAAGATCGAGGCCGTTCTCTTCCCTAAGCTCGGTCCGGCTGTAAGCTATCCGGAATCCATCCGAAGCTGCCGCTTCCAGGACTCCCTGCCGGCATTCAAAGAGACACCCCGTCAAGGTAGGACGGAGATCGCTGGAGGCGGCGGCGTAAGTGGTCTCTCTAATCACTTTGCGGAGCTTGCCGGCAGAAATTTGAAAAGAGGAGTCGTTCTTCAGGGTGGGAAACTGGGGGAAGTCCCTGGCATCCAGACCATGGATAGAGACCTTTCCTCCATTCCAGCTAAAGCTGCTCAGATAAGTAACAGGCTCGATTTCTAAGGTAATTTCTCCGGCCGGGAGGCGTCGAACCAGATCAACAAGATAACGCTGCGGCAAAACCACGGCCAAGGATTCTGGTACCGGGACCGGTACTTCACACTCGATGGCCAGTTCCAAGTCAGTAGCGGCTAAGCGGAGGACGTCTCCTCTGCCCTGGAGGAGGATGCCAGAAAGGGCTGGTATGGCCGTACGTGGGGAAGCAGCCTTATAAACGATCTGTAGTCCATCCTGAAGAAGGACTTGGGGAAGAGAATGCTTCAAGGTTGGATTTGGCGGGAATTTGTGGGTGAGTTCCATAGCTATGACCCTCCTTGGAATGAAAGAGATATCAACAGTATAGGAAACTTCTCTTACGGGATTATTTAAATTCAGTAATAGTAGTAGAGGCTGTGGAAATGTGGATAAGGCGCGAAGTGCGGTACGCGTCAGCTTCTGCCGCTGTCGCTGCCTGTGGACAAATTGAGCAACTATCCAGAGGCTTGTGGACAAGATCTTGAAAAAAAGGTTTGTCCACAAAAAAAGACCGGTTTTCCATAGGAAGACCACAGGTTTTCCACAGATCAGGTTTGGCCCAGGAGACCCGCTGACAAACTGCCTTTTGAGAGGTCGACTCGCCCGAGTAAAGACGTCATAATCTGCAAGAAGTTTGATGACAAACGTACTTCTGGCGGCTTTAGCCACACCGCCGGGACGAGACCCCAAGTCAACCCAGATGCCAAGGCGACAAGGCTCCGAAGCGAGGCGTACTGGGTGACACGTTGAGCGGGAAGCCGCCGGAGCGACAATGTGCAATAGTAGCGCCCATTTAGTGAGAGGTTCTTCCTGGAGATTGTGCCACACCGCCGATGGATTTTTTTCAGCGCTCTCCTAGGCTGTTTTGATGCGATTAACTAGCTCGTGCACCGTTGTCTGAAGGTGCGGATCATTTTTCAAGTCTTCAGCCACCTTGTCGCAGGCATGAAGAACGGTGGTGTGATCCCGCCCGCCGAATTCGTAGCCGATCCTGGGCAGGGAGTGGTCTGTAAGTTCCCGGCAAAGATACATGGCAACTTGGCGGGGGAAAGCTACCGCCCTGGTGCGTTTCTGGATTTTCAGGTCCTCAAGGCGAAGACTGTAAAAGGCGGCTACCACCTCTTGGATCAGTTGAATAGTGATGGGCCGGGAGCGGGAAGAAGGGAGAAAGTCTTTCAGGGCCTCGGTAGCCAAGGGCAGATCGAGGGGACGGTGGTGGATGGAGGCATAGGCTACAGCGCGGATAAGCGCCCCTTCCAACTCGCGGATGTTTTTTTCAATCTGGGTGGCAATGTAAAGCATGACCTCATCGGGAATGGGAAGATCATCCACCGTGGCTTTCTTGCGCAGGATGGCCACCCGCGTTTCCAGATCGGGGGGCTGAATATCAGTAATGAGGCCCCATTCGAAACGAGTACGGAGCCTTTCCTCAAGAGTAGAAAGCTCCCGCGGGGGTCGGTCGCTGGAAATCACGATCTGTTTGTTGGCTTGGTGCAGGGAGTCAAAGGTATGGAAGAATTCCTCCTGACTGGATTCCTTCCCAGCTATGAATTGAATATCGTCAATAAGTAAGACATCGACATTCCGGTAGCGCTGCCGAAATTCCACGGTCTTGGTATCACGGATGGCATTGATGAGATCATTAGTAAAGGTTTCCGCTGAAACGTAGACGACCCGACTGCTGGGTTGACGGTAGAAGACGCTGTGGCCAATGGCCTGCATCAAATGGGTTTTGCCAAGACCGACCCCCCCATAGAGAAAGAGGGGGTTGTAGGCCCGGGCGGGGGCGTCGGCCACGGCCAGGGCGGCGGCGTGGGCGAAACGGTTGCCGCTGCCGACGACGAAGGTCTCGAAGGTGTATTTGGGATTCAAAGGTTTGGCAGTAAAAGGAAACGCCTCCTTGACGGAAGTGGGAGGAGGAACTGGTTCGGAGGGAGGAAGGGCAGATGAGGGCGGCGTTACAAACTTAACATCAATGGGCCGTTCCAAAATTAATTGGAGGGTGTTCTTGATCTGGCTGAGGAAGTTGGATTCCAGCCAATCCCTGGCGAAATCGCTGGAGACGGCGACAAGGACGGTGTCATTATGCAAGGCGATCGGGGTAGCATTCTTCAGCCACATCTCATAGCTCATTTTGGGGAGCTGTCCCTCCAAAGAGGCTAAAGTGGTGTTCCAAAGCTGGGTCAGGTCCATTGATATACACCCTCCATTTAATACTGCGAAAACAATTATTCATGATTGAATAAGGCTAAATAATCAGACCAGACGCGCCCGTGAGGGAAAGGTTAAGAAAAAGCGAGATAACATGAGATGCGGACAAAGGCGTCGAACTGAACAACAATTTATAGACTAATAACATACTATCCACAGCGTTATCCACAAGCTGTGTATAATGTGAGTTGCTCCTTAAGGTGGGCATTCAAGGTTAGTTGAATCGTTTCAAAGTTGCTTTCCTTAAACTACAAACTATGATATCAGCCTTTGCGGGAGTTATCAACGGTATCCACGGAATTATCCACAGGAGGCTTGGCAGGGTAAACTTGACAGACAAAAAGGGAGTAGGATATAATTTCTGTGGCTGTCCGGCCGTTTCCTTCTTGGTTGGAGGGAGGTGCGAAATGAAACGTACGTTTCAACCGAAGACAAGGAGACATCAAAGGGTACACGGTTTCCTGAAGAGAATGAGGACCCCGGGCGGGCGGGAAGTTCTCCGGCGAAGAAGGTTGCGAGGCAGAAAGAAGCTTTCCGCCTAGGATGCTAAGAAGACAGCTGCGGGTGCGGCGGAGGGGGGAATTTCGCCGTATTTTTGAAGAGGGAAAGACCTTCGCCGGACAAGGGGTGGTTCTCTATGTCCTCGCCGGAAAGGGAGCCACCAGGGCGGGTTTCACGGTGAGTCGCCGTGTCCTAACCAAGGTAGCGAGGAACAGGTTGAAACGTAGGCTTAGCGAGGCCTACCGGCTGTTGCAGTCCGAGGTCAGAGACGGCTATCTCTTGATCTTCCTGGGGCGGGAGAAGGGTTGTGTAATGACTTTCCGAGAAATCCAGGCCACTATACGAGGTTTGCTCAAGAAGGCATGGTTGCTGAGAGAATCCTGACAAACTGCGGTTGGAGTGGTTCACTAGTCCGAGATATGGCTAGGGGGAGACCTCAAATCGCTCCAGGTGTGAAGAGCGACAAAGCTGATGGGATTTTTCAGTGGTCGCCTGGAGGGGAGGAGCGGGGTTGAGAGAGACACTGCTTTTTTTCATCCGGTTTTACCGGCGCTACATTTCCCCCCTTAAACCCCCGACCTGCCGTTTTCATCCTACCTGCTCGCAGTACTCCCTGGTGGCCGTGGAGCGGTATGGGGCCAAGAAGGGTGGATGGTTAGCCCTGAAGAGAATCCTACGCTGCCACCCCTTCAACCCTGGGGGGTATGACCCGGTGCCATAGGAGTGCGTTGACGAACTGCGTTTTGTTTGGTTAATTCACCCGGAAAACCGCTGGGGCAAGACCGCTCAAAAATGGGCAAATGCTAGGAGACAAGGCTCCGAAGCGAGGCGTAACAAATGGTACGTTGAGCGAGGAGCCGCCGGAGCGACACAATCCGCCACGGTTACGCCCCGTTCTAGGGATAGTTCTTCAGCGGATTACGCCACAATCGCTCATAGGTAGACGTCCCTTTAGATGACCGCCTGTTTAGGGCCGATTGCGCCACACAGATAGGGTTTTCCAGCGGTCTCTTGGACGGCGAGGAGGAAGTCGCACGGCGGCAGTGCCAGAAAGTTTGGCACGGCCTTCTGTTGAAAAAGGGAGGAGCTTTAGTGTTAAGCTGGCTGGCTGATGTTATGCGGCATGGGATGACGTATTTTTTCAATTTTACGGGCAGCTACGGGGCGGCGATCATTCTGCTTACCCTGGTGGTACGGGTCGTGCTGCTGCCGCTGAGTATAGCGCAGGTGAGGCAGATGGCCAGGACGCAGGCTTTGAACCCGGAGATCGAGGCCCTGCGCAGGAAATATAAGAATGACCCGGAACGTCTGAACCGCGAGACGGTAGAGCTCTGGAAGAAGCATAAAGCCAACCCCATGTCTGGTTGCCTCTTGATTCTGATTCAGTTTCCAATCTGGATTGCCCTGTTACAGGTATTGCAGCATTATCCTTATGCCCAGGAAGCCAGTTTCCTTTGGTTAAAAGATCTGGCGAAGCCCGATAACCTATTTATACTCCCGATCTTGGCCGCAGTCACCACTTATTGGCAGACTAAGATCAGCACTCCGGCTACCACGGATAAATCTCAGAACTTCATGTTTATTGGTATGCCTATCCTCATCGGTTGGATGAGTTTGCAGTTTCCATCCGGGCTTGCCCTTTATTGGGTGACCAGTAACCTGTTTGGTATTGTGCAGCAGTATCTTACACCCGTGGCGCCTTTGAAGAAAGAGGAGGCCAAGTCATGAAGAGCGTTGAAAAGCGGGGTAAGAGCGTCGAGGAAGCCGTGGCTCTTGCCCTTTTGGAGTTGGGGGCCAAGAGGGAAGACGTTGAGGTGGAGGTCTGAGAGGAGGGGAGCAACGGGATCTTGGGTCTGCTCGGGTCTCGGGAGGCCAGGGTCAGAGTGGCCAAACGAGAAGACCGGGGGGATTTTGCCCGTAATTATGTGACGCAACTTTGCGAACTAATGAGCCTGCCGGTGAAGGTGGAGGTGGCCGACCGGGAAGGAGTGCTCTATGTTAACGTGGCCGGGGATGAGGTGGGGGCTCTCATTGGGCGGCGCGGGCAGGGACTGGATGCCGTCCAATACTTGCTCAACCTGAGTGCCGCTCGGATTCAGGAGGATAAGAGACGCGTTGTCCTGGACGTGGAAGGTTATCGAGATCGGCGAGAAAAAACCCTGAAGAGGCTGGCTACCAACCTGGCGGAGAAGGTGCGGCGGACCGGTCGCAGTGTGGCGTTGGAACCAATGAGTTCCCAGGAACGGCGGGTGGTCCATATGGCCTTACAGGATAATCCTTTTGTGGTTACGCGCAGCGAAGGAGCGGAACCCTACCGGAAGATCGTTATTTCCGTACGCCGGTAGTTGGGTTGCTTGGGTGGTGAGTCCTGAGGCGGCCCGTGAAGGAAATAGTCGGAAAAGGCCTAGACCTGGTGGTACGTAGCTGAACACTATGTATTACCGGGTCTTTGTAACAGTGGAGCGAGCGACAGGGCGGCCGCCGTCCGCGAAAATAAGGCGGGATATTTTGTCAAAAGGGTTTTGTGAACCGGGTTAAGGGCGTTGGGTCGCCGGAAGCGGGTGGGTTTTGTGAAAGCGGGAATGGACGATACCATCGCAGCCATCAGCACTCCCCCGGGGGAGGGCGCCATCGGCATTGTCCGTGTCAGTGGGCCGGCTGCCCTGGAGATAGTGGGAAAGGTTTTTCGGGGACGAGGGTTGCCTTTGGAGAAAACGGGCGGTTTCCGGGCGCGTTATGGTTTTGTCGTTGACCCAGCCACCGGAGAACGGATCGACGAGGTCATTGTGCTGGTGCTTCGTTCTCCTCATTCGTACACGCGAGAGGACACCGTAGAGATCAACTGTCATGGCGGGATTGTTCCGATCCGGCAGATCTTGCTGGCTACCCTGCGGGCGGGGGCGAGGCCGGCGGAGCCGGGGGAGTTTACGAAACGCGCCTTCTTGAAT
>JAMCWA010000005.1:0-338 GCA_023475165.1 Bacillota bacterium
CTCCGCCCCCGGGCACGGGCGGACCAAGCGTCTCACCATACCGATCCATGAGCCAATCCCCGCTTTCGGGCGACACCACTTCCAGGATAGCGGTCCTGACCAGGAATTCCTTGACCCTGGGCGACTGCTGGGCAAAGACCTCTTCGGCCAAGAAGTCAAAGGTGCCGCCCCCATGAAAGGCCACATCATTCCAAAAGACCCTCATTTCCTCCGGGCCTTTACCAGCCAGAGAAGAGAAGAGGAGGTTGATCCCAGCCGCCCAACCTTCGGACACCTCCGCCAGGCGCCTCGCCAGACCCGCCCTCTCCATAAGCCCGCCGCGTCCTCCCGCGGGCTGT
>JAMCWA010000005.1:348-24790 GCA_023475165.1 Bacillota bacterium
ATATGGGGCGGCGGCGGAAAAGGAACTGGGGCGTCAGGCCGGACGATTCCTCCTGGATAGAGGGGAAACGGAGGAGGTTGATCCCAGCCGCCCAACCTTCGGACACCTCCGCCAGGCGCCTCGCCAGACCCGCCATCTCCATAAGCCCGCCGCGTCCTCCCGCGGGCTGTTCCTTGTCTCCAACCTGAGCTCGTGGTTCAAGCTGTTCCAGCGCTGGTGCGGCCTGATGGGCGCCGGTTCCCGCGGGCTGTTCCTTCCCGGCAACCCGCATATTCACCCGCAAGTCAACCTGGTCTCCTTCTGGGGCAAGCCCTCCCCCGGTCTGTTCCTGAAACCTATTCAACCATTCCTCCACCTCTTCCCGGGTGAAGCCCAGGTCCGCCTCGCTGATCTCCAGCACCTCTCCCCGTGCCCTCATCCGGGAGAGGGCCAAGGGCGGCCGGCTGCGGCTGGCTAAGAGGAGGTGAAGCCAGGGCGGACGGTTGCGCAAAAGAGCGCTGAGGAAATCCACTACCGCTTTGCTTCGCTCCACTGAATGGAAGTCGTCAAGTATGAGAAATACCGGTGCCCGATGGGCATCGCCCGGCCGTGCAACAAGGGCCTCCGCCGGGTCACGGCTGGCCTTGACCGGCCTCCCGGCCGATTGGGCTGGTCGAATCGTTTCAGCGGCAAAAGCTGAAAGGATGATGCTTGTAATCCTTTCCCAGTCTATCTTGGGGGAATTCAACCCGCGAGCTACTGTTTCAACCAAGGGGCGGTCAGGGTAGGTGACAGCCAGCAGGTTCTTTATGAGAAAGCTGGGGTCACTGTCACGCTCGTCCAATTGGTACCAGAAGAAGCGTCCGCTAACCGGTTTTGCCGGGTGTCCGGCAACGGCGTTGGACGAAGCCGGGAACGTCGGTGGATCTTCTCCTCTCTGCGGTTTTGCCGGGTGTCCCGCAGCCGTGTTGGGCTCGCCGGAACAGAAAAGGTTAAGCCATTGGGCCAGGAGAGTGGTTTTCCCGTAGCCCGCCCCCGCCACCACTGTGGTGAGGGCGACTTGGGGGACACGGGCCAGCTTTTCCAGGAGACGGGGGCGCTCGATGGCCCCTGCCACCGCTGGCGGGAAAGTCTTGTTCGGGAAAGAAGAGGCAACGGCGGGAGCACCGGGGGAGCAGCCGGGCTCGGTCAAAACCTCAGCTTCTCGGTATGGGCGCATAGTTAGGCCTCCCCACAGACAGATCCGTCCTCCTAATTATACCATCTGTTAGGGGATCGTGGCATCATTTTCCTCATAGGGCAGCAGTAATTGGGAGTGGGGCGAGTTGAAGCGGGTAGCACCAGCGTTTACAGCCCACGCATGTCCAACCGCTTTCTTGTCAGGAGATTCCCTTTTGGGTATAATCTAGACTGTCTCTTGGACAGTATCTCAGTAGGAGGCACGGTTATGTCCTGGCTTTGGCTCCACTATGTCTTCGGCTTCTCTGCCTTCGTCGGACTCATCTACTCTATCAATCTGGTAGCCTCCGGACGCAGTCGGATGGCCGTAGTCGCCGCGGCGGTTTTCCTGCTAGCCATCATTGGCTACCTTCTCCCCGAAAACTGGATCGTCTACCAAGCCTTGAAGTGGCGAATACCGGATCAGCAGAAAGTAGCTTTGGTGGAGTGGTTCTACCGCCCGGTCAAAAAGTCGCTGGCCATCTACGGCCTGCTGGGGGCAGGGCCATGGATACTGATACTCTTGCCGCCGCGAGGCAAGAACAATCGTCAACGTCCATAGGCACCCGCGGCCTGGCGGTTTCACCACTTCTCCGGTGGGCAGGAGGCCTCAACAGGGCCTCTTGCATGAGGTGGGAGCCGGACTACACGGCATTTCAGCAACTAGCCCGGTGGGAAGGAGGCCCCAACAGGGCCTCTTGCATGGGCAGGCTATGATTATGGGCTTCCGGCTTTCCTAGCCCGTCAATCACCCCTCATCTCCCTCCCTCGACGTTCGGTCGCTTGGTCCTTCCCAGTCGGACCGTGTCCCGGCCCGTTACTGTGTAAGCGTCAAACTATCCAACTATCCCCACCTGGCTTTGATTCTTGGTTTATAGGATAATCCCCTTAGAACAGGGATTTAAGGGGGATCTTCTTCGGAGATCTTCTTCGGAGATCTTCCTCATGACCAAAGCGGAGAGGGAGCCTTTGCCGGCTCTTCTTTAACCTTTCACCGCCAGCCAAGCCCTTATGCCAGCCGGACAACAAGAAAGGGAGCCCCTGAACTGGGGCCCCCTTCGCGTCTCCCTCTTAACCGACGGCAGGAGTACCTAACTACTTACTGAGCGGTTGTGGAGGTCGAAGCACTGTTACCGGCGTAGTCCGTGACCTGAACGCCGATGACGTCGCCAACGGCGGCCGTCACAGTGACGGACGTAGCGCCAGCAGTCACATCGGTGGTCGTCGCAACGCCGGCATGGATGACAGTTACCTTGCCCAACTTCACCGGCTCATTGAAGGTAACCGTGAGGCTGCCGCCAGCAACACTGCCGACTGTGATCGTGGTAGCCGTCGCGTCAGTGGTAGCCTCAACATACTTGTTGGCGGTACCAGAGACCGGTCCGCTGGAGATCTTATTCCCGACGGCAATGGCGTCAAAGTTCGAGGCCGCGCCGTCCTTCTTCACCGTGGCACCACTGGCCAAGGTAATACCAGCGGGCGTTTCCACGGTGTAGACGATGTAGCTGGTCGTTGACCCGCTAACGGAGGTAGCCTTACCAGTTACCGTCTGGTTGCTGACCGGGAAGTTCACCGCTTCGATCTTGGAAGCATAACCGGTAGCCCCATTCCAGGCAATCCGCACGCTGGTAGCGGTGGCTCCACTAATCCCGGTGGTGTCCGCCTGGCTCAGCCCGTTCAGGGTAATAGCGGTCGACCCATCGGTATTCACCAGCGTATTCAGAGCCGGATGGGTAGCCCCATCAAAGGTACCAGGAATATCATTGAAGTCGCCGTAAGCCTTAATCTCGGTGACCTTTCCATCGGCACCGACGGTCAGCTTGACAGCGTCTCCCGTCTTCAGCGATCCAAAACCGGCGTTGAAGTTCGCCGCCGCGGTTCCATTCCGAGACACAGTGGCAGTACCTACAACAGTATAGCTGGTGCCGTCGTCCAGGGACACGCTGTAAGTGGTTCCAGCGGAGGTCACGGAGACATTGACACCGCTCAGTTTGGCACTGGCTGTACTGGCACTGGCAGAGGCGACCGAGGCCAGGTTGCCGGAGCGGTCCAGATTGAACTTGACGGATTGCCCAACCGTAAATGACGCGCTGGGAATCACCGGCACGCCGGCGCTGTCTTTAGCCACATTGTAATTGGTCGAGCCAATGGTGACGGTAGCAACCTTGCTCCCGTCGGCAGTGGTGGTGAAGCTCGCCACCACGCCGGTGACGGTCTGGTTGAAGGCGTCAACGTAGACCGCCGTGTTCCCATTGGCGCTCATCTTAATGTCGTCATTGACAGCCAGGTCAGCATAGCTGGCCGCGGCACCATTCCTGACGATGGTGGTGGTGCTCCCGACGCTATAGTCAACAGCACCAACCGTAATCTTGTTACTGACAGTCCCGTCAGCATTGGTGCTGGTGGTCTTGGCGGAGAGGGCACCGGTAATATCGAGCTTGTAGCCTTCGACCCGATAGGCCTTCCCGCTGCTGTCAAGAAGGGCGGTGATGTTGGAATTGACCAGGTCGATCAAGCTGGCATCATTACCGTTCTTCTTAAGCGTCGGGGACGCCGCCAGGGTAACAACAGTACCGTTGTCCAGGGTCAGGGTTCCATTGACCGCGTCAACAGACTTGACCAGACCGGCAACGCTGCTAGTGGTTACCTCAACATAGGTGATGGTATTGGTCCCGCTGACGGATTTGGCATAGTACTTGACCGTTTTATTGGCCAAATCGCTAAGCTTTGCAGCTCCAACCAGGACTACGTCTCCAGAGACCGCAACGTTATTGATCTTGGGCGACGATGTACTGAAGGAAGCTACATCAGCCGCAGCGATAGCATAGCCAGTTGTCAACGAGGTCGAGCTCATATCGGCCATGAGCTTCGGTGAACCGGTGACATCACTGAAACTGTTGGTATCCTTGCTGTAAGCCACCTTGGTCTGACCCATGGTCGCCACAGCCATGGTGGCAAACATGCCGCGCGTGGTGTCGGCCGAGGCGTTGAAAGTGCTGGAACTGACGACTCCCAGCTGGGCGGCCTTCATGACATAGTCAAGCGGCCACTCGCCAGGCAGGTTGTCATTGTAACCCAGCAGCCGGAGCAGGATGGTGGCCGCCTGAGCCTGGTTGATTTTGTCGTTCGGCCCAAACTTGCCGTCACCATAACCCTTGACGTAACCCTGGGCGTAGGCCACGTTCACATAGCCGTTGAACCAGTCATCCGTCTTGACATCCGAGAAGACACTGGGCGCGCCCTGGAGGATCTTGGCGCTATCGCCCAGCCCCATCAGGTTGACGGCGACCTTCGCGAACTCAGCCCGGGTAAGGGAACGGTCGGGCTCGAACTTGCCATCGCCCACACCCTCAACCACACCAAGGGCTGCCAGCTTGAGAATGTCCTTCTCAGCCGCGTTTCCTTTGATGTCGGTGAAGCTCGGCGCAGCCGCGCTGGCTACCCCGACCATCCCGAGGACCATTGTTACGACTAAGAGCGTAACAAGCAGTTTCCTCAAACTCTTCATTCACTAATCCTCCTTCTTGAACGTTTTTCCTATCCTGGGTCCTACCTCGATCGCCTCTTATCGGTTCTCGGCAGATCCCCCCCTTCAAAGGGTTTTATTTCTCAACCTTACTAAAGGTCCAGTACCTTTAGAAGACTTGGGGACGCTATTTATCGGTCGCCAAAAGGCTAGGAAAGGTTGTACGATAAAGCTTCAGAGCATGTATAGGATTCGACGGCCAAGCCGCTTTTTCCTTCCGCCGATCGTCTATTTTTTGAGAAATTAAAGGTAGCTTTTGGGGCACAAAAAACTCATAAGAGTCCCCGGAAAGGACAAGCCCTTTGGCTACTCACCGGCCCTGACCTGGGAGGCGCCTTCCATCTGTTGCCTGGAAGGGCAGTACAGGCCTACTTGCGACCAATTTCCCGTAAGAGCGAGGCCAGGGGCTACCCCGATAAGAAGAATAGAGATGAAGCCGGGAAATCTCTGGTCGACACCGAAATGATTGCACCCGGGGGTCTTATGAAAGAGCACCCGCAAGAACTACCATAAACCGCTACATAAGAAATATGATAACAATTCAGTAAAGCAAGGCCTATTATACCACCATGACTCCGCGCGGTCAACAGCTTTTCGCTTATCGCCAATAATTCCTAACATATCTGTAAATATATGAACTTGTCCTCGCTCTTGTCAAATTCGAGGCGGACGTGAGAAATCCTGCTGTTCAACGGTTAAAATTATGTTACAAAAGGCGCCGGGTGATCAACGTGGTGACTGCGCCCGGCTTCCGATGGTCTATAGACGAAGGAGGCTTCATTTTGTTCCCCGTCACGGGAGAAGAATTCAATGCCAAATCATTCCTCCCGGCTTGCCGGCAATGCTTCCTGGCAACCTCCGTGGCCTGCCAGCCATACCTCCCCCTCGATGACCTTCACCGCCCGGCCGCCAACCTTGACCAGCGAGATCTCCTGTTCCGGGGGATTGGCCGGTCCGCAACCCTCAGAGATCTGAGAGGCAGCGTTGTCCCGGCCCTGGTCCCCGGCCTTCCCCGCCCTCCTCCAATGAACCTCGACCTCAATCCGGCCAGGGCGTCCCAGGGTTTCCCCCTGCGAGAAGGAGAGATGCGTCACCCGTTGTCTCGCCGGTTCGCTGCCGGTCTGCGTTGTCTCGGTGGCCGTCTTAGTTATCATTGTAAATCGCGTTGCTGGCCTTGGGGTACCGGTCTTTGTTGCCTGGCTGGCTGCCTCAGTTACCGGGGCTTGGCGGGCCACCAGATAGGCCCCCAGAGCGCCGCTGGCCGTCCCGGTGGCCGACTCCTCCGGGATGCCGACAGCCGGGGCAAAGTCGCGGCAGACGGCGTGGATCTTGGCTTCCGGATCGGCTGACTTCGCCGTCTCAGTATAGCCCCCCGGCAGGGTGAAGGCATGAACGCTTACGATGCGGCGGGCCTCACAGTAGACCTTCAGCCGGTTCAGGTCAGGCTTGATCCGGTTTAACGCCGCGCGGCTGACCACGGGGACGAGGAGGTCAGGCAGGCCGGTGGAAACGATTTCGACAGGCAAGCCGGTAGCGGTGATCTCTTCTGGGGCTAACCCCAAAATCCCCGCCAGTTCCTCGATGTCATCCGGCCGCCCCAGGAATTCCGGCCGCCGCTGCTGCATCATGACCCGGTCCACCTCATAAGGGTACCCTGTCCCCGAGGGGCGCGGCACCTCGTCTGGAGCCCCGGTGGGGGAGGCGATCTTGGCCGGATTAACTACCGCGTTACCCGACGGCTGTAGATCAATCGTCCCGGAACGGGAAGGGCGCCAGTAAATCTCCACCGGCAGGAGCCCGGCTCGGGTTTCCTGGTAGAGGATCGTTGGATCAGCGAACGTGTTGATCTTGTCCTGGCTTTCCCTCCGGGCTGGCCCTTGCTCCAGCTTTTTCGGCCCGTCGCCGGTCCAAGCCCTGGTCCCTTCCGCCGTCTGGGAGAACACCTCCGGTCCAGCCGGTCCTTCTTTGACCCCATCCGTCGCGCGTAAAGAGGACTCCGGTTTAATCCACCCCTCCGCCGCCAGGAGGAAGAAGGTGCCGATGGTAGCGTGGCCGCAAAGGTCGACCTCCGTTTGAGGGGTAAAGAAACGGACGCGCAGGTCGGCTTGCCGGGCGGGTTCCGCCATCGCCCCCATGGTTTGGACAGACGCCCGAGCCCCCCCTATATGCTCAGTGCTGTCAAGAGCGGGTCCCACCTTCCCCCCGGTTATTTCGCCAAGCGGCAGAGCCTTCGTCCTCGCCCCGAGATCGTTCAGCCCAAAAACAAAGGCCGTCTCGGAGAGATTCATTTCTCGGGCGATTTTCTGCATTTCCTCCTCCGTCAGGCCCTCGGCCTCGGGAACTACCCCGGCCGGGTTCCCTCCAAAGGGCTCGTCGGTAAAGGCGTCGACCTGGTAGATCTTGAATTTGCGCACGGTGTAGGCCCCCCTGATGAGTAGCGGCGACGGAAATTGCCACCGCCGCCCGAATGCTGCCACTTATTTGACCTGGCCCGTCTTTACAGCCAGCCACAACGGCAGAAGTTTCCACGGCGCGCCCAGCTGCGGCAGGAGTCGCCGGAGTGGTCCTTGCAGTGGCCTGGCCTGGTGGCGGCTTTGCCCCAGTTATCAGAATTCTCGCTGTTGTTTTCCTCAGGAATCTGGTAAGATTATAGAGGAAAGGCCTGCCGGCGGCAAGGGCAGCGGCAACACTTCAAAACGAGCCGGAAGGCTTTGTGCTCCTCGTCGTGGGCGGCGCCACGCGGCAAGGGAATAACAATGCTTCAGACCGGCCAGGTCGTCCTTCCAGGCTCGGACCGACAGGCCGGGCTCAAAAGAAATCTGCCCCATCATGAGCCCGCGGACAGGCGGTGAAAGAAATAAGATGGCAGAGAAAGAGGAGGCTTTCCTGGAGTCCCTGCGCCGTGGTTGGAGGCGTAGGGAGGCGGAAGAAAGGGAGCAGGAAAGCCAAAGACGTCAACTGGCTCTGGCGAAGGCGAAAAGGGCAGCCCAGTATCTCAAGGACAGATATGGGACAAAGGAAGTCTATCTCTTTGGCTCGCTTGTCTATGGGCTTCATTTTACCGTCCATTCCGATATTGATCTTTTGGCGGTGGGGTTTCCCGAAGAAGCTAACTACTGGCACGCCCTGGCAGAAATAGAGGGGATCACAAGGCCTTTTCCGGTGAGCTTGGTCCTCGAAGAAAACGCCGTTCCCGGTCTTCGGGAGACAGCCCGTAAGAAGGGTATCCAGTTGTAATCTGAACGGTTCCTCAGAGCCACTGAAGCTGCCAGCGGCAAGATTCACTGTCAAGGAGCGGCGTCTCCTCTATCTCGCGACGTGACGGTCCCCGCTGGGCCAGGCGTAGGACCGTCGCAGTTAAATCAACTCCTGCATGTCACCCAAGGGGGGCTGAGAATGACCCGAACCCAGGTCTTGGTTCTAATCTCTCGAATCAAGCAGGAACTTGAGAACATCGATCGCCTCCAGGTGGAGCTGGCTTCGCGTGGTTTGCTGCCACACGAGGGGGGCAGGGCTGTTACCGGAGAAATACCGGCAGGAACGCCGGCCACGTTTTCTCAAGGAGATTCCTTCACCCTCCGGGCGATTGGCTCTATTCTCCACGATCTTTACGTTGCCGCAGAAAATATCTTTGAAACGGTGGCCCGCGAGTTGGACCAGAGTATCCCCACCGATCCCGCTTGGCACCTCAGCTTACTTCAGCAAATGACATTGGCAATCCCGGAAGTCAGACCGGCGGTGATCTCGCGGGAAACGGCGCAGAGGCTGGAGGCGTTCCGCAGCTTCCGGCATGTCTTTCGTAACGTATACGGCTTCAATCTCGATTCGAAGCGACTCCAGCTTCTCCTGGAGGCCCTGCCTGAAACCATCAGTGCCCTTCGCCGTGATCTTAACCTCTTTGCCCAGACACTGTCAGCCAGTCTGCCGTGATGTACCAAAGGGACAGTGCTTGTTCTTTGTCCGAAGCCGTCCCCAGTTCCCTTTCCCGGAGACGAGATCCTCGCAGAGACAATGAAAGCGCATGTCGCTCGTGAGGCCCTCGGGTTAGCGGAGAAAGATGAGGAGATGAGGAATGGAGGCTTACCTTAACGGTGGATCCGGGATCAGCCCAAAATCCTCCGGTCATATTTCCTTTTCCATCTTTTCAAGGCACCCGCTCTCTGGTAAAATAGCATCGTCAGGTTGCCTTTCCCATTGATTGCCGGGTTGGCCGGCATCGATCGGCCGACGATCTATCAGCGAGCCCATTTCCTGGGAAAGTGCAGTCGGGCCCAAGAAGACTGCTGACGAACTGCCTTTGAGTGGTTGACGCCCCCCAGGTGTCCTCAGGCCAAGACCTCAAATCAGCCCAGATGCGAAGGAGATAAGGCTCCGAAGCGAGGCGTACTAAGTCGTACGTTGAGCGAGGAGCCGCCGGACGGCGCATCAGCGCCGCCGGGGGGTCTGGGGGAGGGCTCCCCCAGGCATTAGGGGGTGCTCGGGCACCGCAGGTACCGCCGAAGGGGGCGTTCCCCCTAGCGGAGACGGGCGGGAGCCGCCTGACACGCAGATGGGGGTTTTTCAGCGTTCTCCTCGGGCAGCGGAGCGAGGCCGCTTTAGTATCCCTCTTAGGGGTATGCCGGTTAGCCCAAAACCGCGGGACTTCAACGGAGTGAGTCTCCTGCTGAAGCCCGTTTTTTGTTTGTCTGGAGGAAGACGGGTTGCTTGACAGAGTTGGCCGTATCAAAAGAGCCTTGTGGCTATAGATTAAGAGGTGGCAGGTAAGGTGAGCACTGGCGGCGCCCAAAAAGCAGCTGGTTCGCCCCAGGGTATAACGCGGAAAAGGCCCGTCTGCTGCGGCGCGACATGAGTCCATCCAGAAAGCCAATCAATACCGTCCAATCTGGAGGTAAGTCCTATGGTTCCAACAGTCGATGAAGCCGATCGAGGCAAGATCCGCTCAGCCCCTCACGACAGCCGGATGCCCCAGGCCAGGACCGCCGCCGCTGCCCTGTCCGTGGCCAGTAACAGCCTGTTGGTCATCCTAAAACTGATCGTGGGCCTTCTGACCGGCTCGGTCAGCATCATTTCTGAAGCCATCCATTCCGGGTTGGATCTTTTGGCCGCCATCATCGCCTATATCTCCATCCGGGTGGCGGCCCGACCGGCCGATGAAACCCATCGTTATGGTCATGGTAAGGTCGAAAACGTCTCCGGTACCGTGGAGGCCATCCTGATCTTTATCGCCGCCCTGTGGATCATCTTTGAAGCCGTGCACAAGCTGTTTTACGGCGGTGCGGTGGAGGCACTGGGGCTGGGCCTTTTGGTCATGGCCGTCTCGGCCGGGGCCAATTTCCTCATCTCCGCCCACCTCTTCCGGGTAGCCAAAGCCACCGACTCCATCGCCCTGGAGGCCGACGCCCTCCATCTGCGTACTGATGTCTATACCTCCCTCGGGGTCTTGGCCGGGCTGGGCCTGATCCAGATCACCGGCCAGCACCTCCTGGACCCCCTGGTAGCCATCGTCGTGGCCTTGATGATCATCAAAGCCGCCTATGGAATGACCAAAGAGGCCTTTCTCCCGCTCCTTGACTCCAGCCTTTCAGCAGAGGAGGAGACCCTGGTCCGCTCTGTCCTGGGGCGCTACGAGAACCGGTTTCTGGAGTTCCACGCCCTGCGCACCCGCCGGGCCGGTGCCGAGCGACACATTGACTTGCACCTGGTGGTTCCCGGTAATACCCACGTGGACGAGGTACACGATGTCTGCGATAGGATCGAGGCTGAGATGAGGGGCCTCTTTCCCCAGGCCTCGGTACTCATCCATGTGGAGCCGGAGAGTAAGAGGAAAGGATGAGGACTGCCGCGCGCTCCTCCGGACTCATCCGCGCGGGCACCTTAACCGCTTCCAGATTGAAATAGGGCTGATCTTTGGCAAACCAAAAGATGTATTCAGTGGAATCCTTTGTTCGCGGCCCCTTTTGCCCCGGAATGGCGTTGGGTTTGGAGTATACGGCCTTGGTGTAAGACTGAAACTGAATGATTACCGTTCAGCCGATCTTAGAGTGTACGACTCAGCCGGGATACCAACCGCGGCCTCAGGATACCGCCTGGTCCCTCACGCCGGGTAATACGGCACCTTCCCGTTCTGGCGCGCCTCTTCCGCCAGACCGAAGTCCACCCCCGTCTTTTTGGCCAGCCGCTCCTGCAGGAACTTCTCGGCCTGTTGCGGGAAAAGGGCGTAAGACAGGATGTCTTCTTCCTTTTCCATGTAAGGGGCCACAGCTTTTCTGGCCTCAGGGAGCCCCGGCTCCAGGCTATCGGCCGGCCGGCCCGTGATCACTGCCTCATCCCCAATGATCTGGCGGCGAACCTCCTCATCCACCGGTCCGGGGGGACGCCCGTAAAGCCCTTTCATGTAGGCTTTAACCTCGTTGGTGACCATTTTGTAGCGTTCGCCCACCAGGACGTTCACGGCCGCCTGCGCTCCCACGATCTGGCTGGAAGGGGTGACCAGGGGCGGATAGCCCATGTCTTTGCGGACTCGCGGCACCTCTTCGAGCACCCGCGGTAGCTTGTCCAGGGCGTTTTGCTGAGCCAGTTGAGACACGAAATTAGAGATCATACCCCCCGGGATCTGGTAACGGAGGACGTTGGTGTCGATGGTGGTACCCACGTCGAACTGGGCGTATTTCTTGCGGACCTTCTGGAAATACTCGGCGATTTCCGAGAGGAGACCCAGGTCCAAACCCGTGTCATAGGGGGTGCCGGCCAAGGTCGCCACCATGGTTTCCGTCGGCGGCTGCGAGGTTCCCAGGGCCAGGGGAGACATGGCGGTATCAATAATGTCGACCCCGGCCTCGATGGCCTTTAGGTACATCATGGCGGCCATGCCGCTGGTGTAATGGGTATGGATCTGGATGGGCAGCCGGACGGCTTTTTTCATTTCCCTGATCAATTCAAAGGCGTCCAGGGGTTTAAGGATGCCGGCCATGTCCTTGAGACAAATGGAGTCGGCCCCCAAGGATTCCAGGGTCCTGGCCGTGGCCACAAAATGGGCGATGTCATGGATGGGGCTAGTGGTATAGACTACGGTGGCCTGGACGTGCGCCCCCGCCGTCCGCGCCACCTGGATGGCTCGCTCCATGTTGCGGACGTCGTTGAGGGCGTCAAATATCCGCATTATGTCAATGCCGTTTACCACGGCCTTTTTGACGAAAAAATCCACCACATCGTCCGGATAGTGGCGGTAACCCACCAGGTTCTGCCCCCGCAGGAGCATCTGCAGTTTGGTCTTCGGGAAGGCCCGGCGCAGGGCGCGCAACCTTTCCCAAGGGTCTTCGTTCAAGAAACGCAGGCAACTGTCGAAGGTGGCTCCGCCCCAGACCTCCAGGGAATGAAACCCCACCGCGTCCATCTTCTCGGCGATGGGGAGCATATCCTCCGTCTTCATCCGGGTGGCCAGGAGGGACTGGTGGCCGTCGCGCAGGGTGGTGTCGGTGATGAGGACCCGGCGAGGGGAACGGTCTGATAACACCGGCGGCGGCAATTGAACTTTGGTTTGCTCCTTGTCTGTCATGTCGGCTTTCATGGCGTATCACTCCTGCTGCTGGTTTATGCTGACACCCCTTGCATCATAGCATGAGTTCTCCCGCCAGGGCAAGCGAGTCAGAGACCCGGCGGGGGCCAGGCCGATAAAATCCGGCTATTGTGGCTCCCTGCCGTTCAAGGTATAATAATCATTGGATAGCACCGCTGAACCTTCGGCAAGCCATTTTGAGGAACGGTGGCTGGCCCCCGCCTTCTGACACCAGACGCTCAGATCGACCTTCTCCACAGACCCTAGGAGACGGCTGAAAAATACCCATCTGCGCGTCAGGCGGGCTCCCGCCCGCCTCCGCTCGGGGGCACGCCTCCCTTCGGCGGCACTTACGGTGCCTGAGCACCCCCTGACGTCTGGGGGACTCCCTCCCCCAGACCCCCCGGCGGCGCTGCCGCGCCGTCCAGCGGTTCCTGTTCCTCGCTCAACGTACCACCTGGTACGCTTCGCCTCGGAGCCTTGTCTCCTTGGCATCTGAGCTGATTTGAGGTCTTGGCCTGGCAATGTCTCGGCCGGGCTCAACACTGAAACTGAGTTCGTCAGCAGTCTCCTGGAACTCCTGGAAAGGATTGTGATCAACTTCCCATGCAGGCAAAGCTCTTCCAGCAACTTCTCACCGCCTTGGCCCTGGTCCTGGATCTGGAGGAACATCGCAAGCTCTATCACGGTTGGCGGGTGGGGCTTGTCGCAGCCCATCTGGGACGCGCCCTTTGGCCCGAGGGGGCGGCTCCCCTCTTCTACGGCGGGATCCTCCATGACCTGGGGGCCATTGGTCTGGAAGACCATATCATCCATTACCCCGAGCTGGCCGACCAACTGAGCCGCCCGGAAATCCTTGCCCACACGGAGCGCAGCGCCGCCATCCTTTCCCTCATCCCGGGATTGGAGGGAATCGCCCCCGACGTTCGCGACCACCACCAGTGGTGGAACGGCCGCGGCTTTCCCGGTGGGAAGAAGGGAGCAGCAATCAGCCTGGGCGCCCAAATCCTGCGCGCCGCCGACGCCTTTGATCTCTGGCTGAGGCAAAGTCACGATGTCTCTCCGCCCCAGGCGATTAATTTCGTCAAGAGTCGCCGCAACCTGGAGTTCTCCCCTCTGATCACCGATGCCCTGGCGGCAATGGTGGCTCGGGAGGACGTCTATGAGGCTCTCCTATCAGAAGGAAGGCTGGACGGGTTGATCCGCGAGGAAATGGCTCGCTCCCCGCTGCCGCTCCCCGCTACCGCTGGGGTACTCCAGCCTGATCAGCCCGCCGATTCCGAGCCACCAGGCCCAAGGCCTCGCTTCGAAGATGGATTTGCCGGACTGCCCCCGAACCGGCGACGAGACTCCGAGGCGGAAGCCCCGAAACCTCACTTCCAGATAGGCCAAGCGGATCTATCGATAGTCCGCCGCCGCGCGTCACCAGTTCAGGGTCCGTCGGCTTCATCCAGTCCCGCTGAACGGACCTGGCTGGGGGAAAGACCTTCGCCGCAATCGGACCCGGGCCCGTCTCCGTCCGGCGACCACCGCGCTTTCTCTTCTCCCCAACCTCTTGACCCCGACGGACTCCTCTTTTCCCGGATGAACGTCGCCGTCGACCGGGTGATCAGGGTCTTTGCCCAGGTCATCGACGCCAAACACTCTTATACCGCCGGTCACTCCGAGCGGGTCACCCTCTACGGCCTTCTCCTGGCCGAAGAGCTGGGTTTGGCTCCAGCCCAGCTCAATACCTTGACTGTGGCCAGCCTGCTCCACGACGCCGGCAAGGTGGCCGTACCCCGCAAAATCCTGGACAAGCCAGCCCGGCTGGACGAGGCAGAAAGGGCGATCATCCAAACCCACCCGGCCTATACCATAGAGATCCTCTCGACCATTGACGACCTGCGCTTTCTGGCCGCCATCGCCGGCGGTCACCATGAGCGCTACGACGGGCGGGGCTATCCCCATGCCCTGGCCCGACAGGACATTCCTTTCCTGGCCCGCATCATGGCCATCGCCGATGCCTTTGACGCCATGACCTCCCACCGTCCCTACCAAAAAAACCGCACCGTGGCCGAAGCCCTGGCCATCATCGCCAAAGGAGCGGGAACGCAGTTTGACCCGGACCTGGCGGAGGTGGCGCAGGGAGCCTACCACGGCCTGGAACCCGATCAATACCGCTGGAAGCCGGCCTGGGCCAGCTAGGAGACCGCTGAAAAAACCCCAACTGCTGCAACCACCGGCCGCCTTGGAGAATGCACCCGGCCGCCATCTGAAAATTTTTTTCCTTTCTCAATACGGCTGTTTTTAGCAGGAATTAAATTTATTTTGTAGAATTAAATCTATGTAATAGTGACCAGGCGATTTCTGGTGCTTTCTCGAACTGGTGTTGACCCCCGCCGGGCCAGGCTGGAGCGAGAGGGGGGGCTTTCTAAATAACGGACGCCTGGACCAACCTTGGCTCGAAGATCTCTCAACGAAGGGGTTTATCTTTCCAAAATGAATAGAAACGCGGGGACCATTCGACTCGTCAAGTCCTGGATGCAGCAATTACTGATTCTCCTGGGGGCGTTGCTGGCCGCTCTACTTATCGGAGCCATCCTGCTGGCCATCGCCCGGTCCAATCCCATCAGGGCCTATTATGTTATGTTTACCGGTCCCTTCAGCAGCCGGTTTGGTATTACCGAGACCCTGGTCCGGGCCACTCCCCTCCTGCTGGTCGGTCTCGGCATCGTGATCTCCTTCCGCAGCGGTATCCTCAACATTGGTGGGGAAGGTCAGATTCTGGCTGGAGCGGTGACGGCCGCCGCGTTGGCTTTGGTTTTACAGAGCTGGCCCGCGCCGGTCCTGATCCCTCTCGTCCTTTTAGCTGCCGCCGCGGCCGGCGCCTCTTGGGGAGGCATTGCCGGCTGGCTCAAGGCTCGTCTTTCCGTTAATGAGATATTGAGCACCGTCATGCTCAACCAGATCGCCCTTCAGATATACCTGTATCTTATCCGGGGCCCCCTCATCGATCCCCAGGAGGTGGCCTACGGAACGGGCGTACCACAGACCGCCTTGCTTCCAAGACAGGTCTGGTTCCCTCGCCTGGTGCCGGCAACTCGCCTGCATGCCGGCCTGATTCTGGCGTTGCTGTTAGCTGTCCTCGTTTACGTTTTCTTATGGCGGACAACGATCGGGTATCGGATGCGAGCCGTCGGCGCCGGGCCTGCGGCGGCGCGCTATGCCGGGATTCGGGTTGAATTCTATCTTATTCTGGCCATGGCCCTCGCCGGTGCTTTTGCTGGTCTAGCCGGGGCAGTTGAAGTACTGGGGGTTCACCATCGTGCCCTGGAAGGCTTGTCGGGCGGCTATGGGTTCAGCGGCATCGTGGCTGCCCTCTTCGGTCGTCTTCACCCTCTTGGCACCATCCCCGCCTCCCTTCTCATCGGTGCCCTCATCCTTGGTGCCGATATGATGCAGCGAGGGGTAAGTATTCCCGCAGCCATGGTTATGGCGATCCAGGGGCTCGTCATCCTGTTTGTTGTCTCAAGCGATATTCTCTTGCGCCAGCCCGAGTTACTGAGTCGCATGGTTCCCCGGCTGGCCAAAAAACGCTGACGATGGCAACCAACCCAAAGGTGCGGGGCCGGCCGGAGAGCGGCCGCTCGACCGCTGGCGCGGGCGGTCAAGGTCAGCGAAAGCGGGGCCGGCAATGCCCGAGCGGCGCCTTGGGGCAGCTGGCTTCTTTCGGGCTAGACCACGACGAAGTCCATGGGGACAAAGGAAGGCACAGGCAAACATGGAACACATCATTCAACAGGGTCTGCTGGTTGGAGTACTGGCGACAGGAGTCCGCCTGGCTACCCCCTTTCTTTTGGCCGCGCTGGGAGAGATGTTCGCCCAGCGCTCCGGGGTCTTCAATCTGGGCATCGAAGGGATAATGATGATGGGAGCCTTTTTTGGGTTCCTCGTCACTTTTTTCACCGGAAACCCTTATTTTGGCCTTGGGTCCAGTTTAATTGTCGGTTTCTTAATGGGGTTATTGATGGCCTTGGTCAGCGTTACTTTGAAAGCAGAGCAGGGCATCAGCGGCATCGGGCTGTATATGTTCGGCTGGGGTCTTTCCGGGCTGCTTTTTCGCCTGTATGTGGGCGGTATAACCTCCATCCCGGGCTTGGGGCCTCTGCATCTTCCTGTTTTGAGTGATATTCCTCATATCGGTAGTATCCTATTTAACCACAACTGGATCGTGTACCTGGCCTATTTACTGGTGCCTGTGGCCTGGTTCGTCCTCTTTAAAACCCCCTGGGGTTTAAGGGTCAGAGCTGTTGGAACTACCCCTGAGGCTGCCGACACTCTTGGCGTCAGCGTCAATGCCGTACGCTATCAGGCCCTGATTGTGGGTGGTGTGCTGGCCGGTCTCGCCGGGGCTTATCTGACCATTGGACAGGCCAATATGTACGCGGACAATATCACCGCCGGCAGGGGCTTCATTGCCGTGGCTCTGGTCTATTTCGGGCGTTGGAACCCCTGGGGAATCCTGGCCGGTTCACTCCTCTTTAGCATGGCCGACTCCTTCCAACTCTGGGTACAGGTCATGGGTATAACCTTTCCTTATGAGCTGGCGGTTGTACTCCCCTACGTTACGACAATCCTGGCTCTGGCCGTGTCCGTCGGTCGGGTATGGACTCCGGCCGCCCTGGGTCGTCCCTTCGACCGAGGCAGCAGGGGGTGAGTGAGGCGAGGGGTTGATTCTGGGACCGGCCACGCGGCCAGGGATTTCCCAGAGTTCAACCAGGCCACCGGCAACAACTAAACCGAGAACAAACAAGGAGTTTATCAGCTCTCATCGACAGGAACCAAGAAAACAAAAGGGGGATGGAATGGATGAAACGTCTTGTGCTCTACCTGCTCCTGATCATGTCTTTGGTTGTCTTCACTGCCTGCGGCACTCAACAAGCATCGCCGTCCAAGGAGCCAACGAAAGAAACGCCTAAGGAAACCAAATCAGAGAAGATCAAGATCGCCCTGGTTCTCCCGAGCACTATGGATGACATGGCCTGGAGCCAATCGATGTATGAGGGTCTCAAAGCCGTTCAAGAGAAAATGGGCAAAGACAAGGTGGATCTTGCCGTCAGCGAACGGCTCGGTAACGCCGTTGATGCCGGGGCGGCCATCCGTCAATATGCCAGCCAAGGCTACGATCTGATCATCGCGCACGGAGCCCAGTATCAAAACGTTTTGAAAGAGATCGCCCCGGACTTCCCTAAAACCAGCTTCGCTTATGGCACTGGCTTCCAGGCGGGCCCCAACATCTTTGCCTACGATCCGCAGGCTCAAGAAGGTGGCTACCTCCTCGGTGTCCTGGCGGCAATGATGACTAAATCGGGCGTTGTCGGTGTAGTCGGGCCGGTCGAGGCCGGCGATGCTGTAAAATTCAATTACGGCTTTCAGCAAGGCGTAACGAAAACCAAGGCGTCGGTTAAGGTGCGCGTGGCTTATACAGGCTCCTTCAATGATATTGTGGGGGCCGGAGAGATGGCGAAGGTCCATATGGATGCGGGGGCAGATGTCCTGACTGGGTCTTCGCAGCAGGCGGTGGGGGCCATCCGCGCCGTCGGCGAACGTCCGGGCAAATACTGGCTCTCTACCGACATGGACCAGAGCAAGATAGCCCCAAATACCGTTTTGGCCGCTCAGGCCTACCACTGGGAGAAGATCGTCAGCAAAATGATTGAACTGCGAAAGCAGGGCACCCTGGGTGGTCAACACCTGATCCTATCCTTCAGCGATGGGACACTGGAGTTGAAATACAACGACAAGCTGGCCGACAAGATTCCCAAAGAAGCGAAGGATGCTGTGGAAAAGGCCAAGCAGCAGATAATCAGCGGGCAATTGAAGATCGAATTGCCCAAGAAATAGGGGAAAGGGCGAAGAAATGTGACACAGGCAATAAACCATCTGGAGATGGCGGGCATTACCAAGCGCTTCCCCGGCGTGTTGGCCAATGACGACGTTACTATAGAGGTTCAGGCCGGGGAGGTACTGGCTCTCTTAGGAGAAAACGGGGCCGGCAAGACTACGCTTATGAACGTTTTGTATGGCCTCTACCAACCCGATTCTGGTGAAATCCGCATCAACAAAAAGCCGGTCCACATTACTTCGCCTCGCCAGGCCATTGAACTAGGTATTGGGATGGTGCACCAGCATTTTATGCTGGTGCCCACCCTTACCGTGGCCGAAAACGTAGCCCTGGGGCTCGTTACCTCGGCCCCTGTTTTGGATTTGAAAGTTGTCTCAAAAAAGATCACGGAGATTTCCTCAAGTTACGGCCTGGCGGTAAACCCTGAGGCTTATGTCTGGCAACTCAGTGTGGGCGAACAACAGCGCGTTGAGATTGTCAAGGCCATATTCCTCGGAGCAAGCCTCCTGGTTCTTGATGAACCCACGGCGGTCTTGACGCCCCAGGAGGCCGCTGAACTGCTCAACTTGCTGAAAAGAATGGCTGAACAGGGGCGTCCCATCGTCTTCATCAGCCACAAGCTGAATGAGGTTATGGCCGTCAGTCAGCGGGTAACTGTCTTACGCGATGGTCGGGTTGTGGCCTCCGTTAAAACGGAGGATACCTCTGCGCAGGAGCTGGCTCGCTTGATGGTGGGACGGGAAATGACTCCGCGCCGCCGAGAGGGTGAAGCCCGTCCCGGAAGAACCGTTCTGGAACTGAGAAACGTCCAGGCCGCCAACGACAAGGGGTCTTTAGCCCTGCGAGGCATTTCTTTGGAGGTGAGGGCTAGCGAAGTCCTTGGCATCGCTGGCGTTTCCGGCAACGGCCAAAGGGAGCTGGCCGAGGCCATAAGTGGCTTGAGAAAAGTCACCGACGGCCAGGTCTTCATTGGCGAACGAGAAGTGACCAACCGAACTCCGGATAAAATGATCGCCTCCGGGCTGGGCTATATTCCGGAAGATCGTCTGCACGTTGGGACCATCTCCTCTTTTGCGGTTTGGGAGAATCTCGTCCTCAAGGACCACCACCGGCGGCCCTATGCGCGAAGTATCTTCCTGCAAAACGGACCCATTCGTTCCGCGACGGCGTCTCTGGTGGGGAGCTATGGAGTCAAAACCCCCACTCTCGATACCCCGACGGGTCGTCTTTCTGGAGGCAATATCCAGCGTTTGATCCTGGCGCGCGAGATCTCCAGAAGTCCGTCGGTTCTCCTGGCGGCTTACCCCAGCCGTGGCTTGGACGTGGGGGCAACTGAATACGTCCATACCAAACTACTTGAGGCCAGGAAAACCGGCACCGGTGTGCTTTTGATTTCTGAAGATCTGGAAGAAATACTAAACCTCTCCGACCGCGTGGCCGTTCTTTATGAGGGAAAGATCATGAAAACCCTTCCTGTCTCCGAAGCCAACGAAAGGATTCTCGGGCTCCTGATGGCTGGGGTTGCTTAAGGCCACTTGGGGAGACCCGGCCCGCGCAGCAAAGGCAGGCTCCCGGCCAGGGCCACCCCGAAGGCCACCATGAGGAGGAGACTGCCGATGAAAAAGCCCACCGGCAGCATGACCACCGCCACCGCGCGAGCGGTGGACAAGCGGTGAATCTCTCGGACGGCGATGATTAGCAGGATGACCTCCCAGATGGCCAGGGCAATGGAAAGGATGGCCCGCCCTGGACCAAGGTGAGGTCCTACCAAGCCCAAAGGTATGTAAAGAATCCCCGGGAGTCCGGCCAAGGCCACCCCCAGCCAGAGCGTAAAGCCTCGCCCCTGGCCCCCAAATAGCTCGGCGATGATTTGCAGGATGCCGGCCATGGTGAACCAAAGCCCCAGCCCAAAGATAACTCCCGTAGTTAACAAAAATGAGGAGAGTAGCCCCCCTATCACCGGGGGTAGTTTCGTCCCTGGCTCGCTGGTCGCCGCCACCAGGCTGAGGATGCCCGTCAGGGCAAAGAGGAGGATGATCGCCCCGACCGGCCTTCCGGTGCCAAGCCGCCCAAAAGTAGCTACCGGCTGAAAGAAGGTGCCGTAGAGGAGTTCCAGGGCGGTGGCAATCAGTCCCTGAGAGGCCCGTGGCGGTTCCGGTGTTCCGGCCAGACCTGGCTGTCCGGCCGGTGTATTCGCGTTCCCGGGCGGTGCCTCCCAAGGCGGATGATCTTGGACCGGTTCCGAAGCCCCCGGCTGAGTTGATCCTGACGGGGACAATCTTTGCGAGAACCTCAGCGCCTCATTTTTTTCTTCTCTGGCTGGCTCCGGGGCAGGGAGCCCAGGAGTTAAGTCTGTTGGCGGCTTTTGCTCTTCGCCCACCTTTTTGGCCTCGCTTTCCAGTAGGATGCTCCCGAGTATTCCGCTATGGAAATAGTCCCTTCCGGCGCCGCCCGCTGGGGGTACAAATCAAACACCTGCCCGCCACTAGATCCCCATCCCGGGCGGCGCCCTAAAGTAATGAAACAGCAGCAAGGTGGTGACGGTCGGGCGATTGCCGGCGGAGCGCTTTCACCGAGCCGGGCGCCACACCCGCTAACGCCTATCTGGCCAAGAGCAACCGCTGTAGCTCCCAAAAGGCCCGCCAGGGCAGGCTCTCTCCTTGTCCCGTATCCCTTTGCACCGGCAGATTCAGCTCCCGATCCAACCCGAAGCGGCTTTCTCCCCGGGTTAACCCCAAGAGTCTCTCCAGCGGGCTCAGGGTGCCATACTCCCTGATCTCATAAGCCCCCGGCGGTAGACCGGCCATTTTTGCCGTTTGATCGATGGCATCCTGCATGTTCCCGAAACCGTCCACCAGCCCGAGGGCTTGAGCCTGCCGCCCGGTAAAAACGCGCCCATCGGCCAGGGATTTCACCCTCTCCCTGGGGAGCTTCCTCCCGGCGGCCACCACGTCAACGAATTGCTCATAGATGTCATTGACCATAGCCTGCAGCAGTTCTCGTTCCACCGGTTCCAAAGGGCGGTTGGGAGAGCCGATGTCCTTATAAGGGCCGCTCTTGATGACCTCCGGTTTCATCCCGATCTTCTGAAAAAGCCCCTCCAGGTTGGTCAGTTCCATGATCACCCCGATGCTCCCGGTCAGGGTGGCCTGGTTGGCCATAATGTAATCGGTTTTCGCGGCGATCCAGTAGCCCCCCGAGGCAGCCACATCCCCCATGGACGTAACCACGATCTTCCTGGCCGCCCGGAAACGGTCCAGTTCCAGGCCGATCTCCTGGGCCGCCGCGGCACTGCCGCCCGGGCTATTGATCCGGAGGACCAGGGCCTTGACGCCGGGGTCCCGCCTGGCCTGCCGCAGGTAAGTCAAAATAGCGTCCGACCCCAGGGTGGAACCCAGCAGAGAGGCTTGCGAGTGACCACCGGCGATGGGTCCCTCGATGTAGATTACCCCGATAGTGGCCGGTCCAGCCCCCAGGGGAAGCCTGGCCCCGGACCCACCCCAGACCCTGGCCCCGGCGGCTGAGGCCACAATGAGCCCAATCAGGACCAGGGCAATGATTTGTTGCCGCTTGCCTTTCTCCCTATCTATTGGGAAACCCTCCTCATTCCGAGAAACCCGAATCATTTTGCGGTAGGGTTTTTCTATTAAGTTGTATTTTCTCACCAGGGCGGAAATTCCTTCTTTCTTGGGCCCGTTTCGGTGCTTTTTTTGCGATCACCGGGAATACATTTAGAACCGTGGTGATCTCTTTCCGGCAATCTTTAGTGGCTGTAAGGGGGCGCGGATCATGTCAGGATTCTTCCCGCCATCCGCAAGGTGCCCTGACCCCTCCTGTCGGCCGCCAGTTCCGTCCGACAGGGCCGGCCGCCTGGAGGTGGCTGGTCTTTCCCAAGGGAGGAAGGGCAAGCTCTATACCACCATGTTGACCTTGCTGACCGGTGCCCTCCTCTTTCCCCTCCTTTCCGGTTGCGCCCTCTCCCCCCGAGACCCGCCTCCGCTGGAATTGCCGATGGTGGTCCAGGACGGAGTGACCCTGGCCGCCTTTGATCTTTCCGGGGCCGGACGCCCGGAGATAGAGGATCTCCTGGATAAGCTGGCCAGCCTCTACGACAGCCGCCCCGTGGAGGCCCGGTTAGACCCAGTTACCCACGGGGTTATCCCCGAGTTAAGAGGGCGCCGCCTGTTGCGGGAGGCCAACGTCCTGGCGGCCTTGAGCGCCCCGTCAGGGGCGGCCCTCAGCCCTCTCTTTGAAGAGATCGTCCCGGACAAGACCATGGCCATGTTCCCGGAAGCACCCGTCTACCAGGCTAACCCCGCCCGAAGGGAGGTCTCTTTTTGCATCAACGTGGCCTGGGGCGAAGAAAACCTCCCCTCCCTGCTGGACCTTCTGGAAGAACAAAGAGTCGAGGTGACCTTTTTTCTCCAGGGAAGCTGGATAAAGAAAAACCCGGCGCTGGCCCGGCAATTGGCCGCCTCCCGGCACGAACTGGCCAACCATACCCTGACTCATCCTCACCTCAATCAATTGAGCGAGGCCGCTATCCGCCAGGAGCTTCAGGCCACCGAGGCTCTCTTGTCCTCGCTGGGCGGCCGGACAGTTCCCTATTTCGCGCCGCCCTACGGTGAGTTCAATCCCGTAGTTCTCAAGGCCGCCTCCTCCCTGCGTCTGCGCACCGTCCTCTGGACGGTGGATACCGTGGACTGGAAGCGCCCTGGTCCCGAAGTCATTGTCCGCCGTGTCCTGGATAGGCTTACTGGGGGAGCCATCATCCTGATGCACCCGACGGAGCAAACGGGCCAGGCCATGGGAATAATGATCCCCGCTTTGCGTCAGCATGGTTACAGGATCGTCCCTTTGTCCCGGCTTCTGTCTCCCTATCCCTTGGATCCCAAGGAGGCGTCCCCCTGAGAGACCGCTGAAAAATCCCCATCTGCGTTGGCGATCCGCTGAAGAACTTCTCTTAAGAATGCGACGCGACTATGGCGGATTGTGGCGCAATGCGCCAGGGGAAATTCTCCGAGAATATTGCATAAATATAGGCGATTGTGGCGCAATCGGCCTGCCGCAGGTGGCCATGTCAAACGGAGTGTAGACTATGGCGGATTGTGGCGCTCGGGCGGCTCCTCGCTTCGGAGCCGCAGCCATAATTCACAAGAAGGGCCGCGCCAACGACGTCGGGCTGGCAAAATGGTAACAATATTATTCCATCGTGATTTATTTCCTAAAAAGACCCTTGACGGCGGTTAGTGCCCAGCCTTATACTGAGAATGGACGCAAGATGCGGGTTGTCTTCAGACAAGATTGTGACATATTTCCCATCCCGCCGGGTCAGTCTTGTGCCAGGTAGGCCGAAGCTGTTGGCGAAGCTGGCCAATGTTGATTACAGTCAGTCTTGTAGTATTCTCCTCCCTGTTTCCGGGCAGTAGCAAGGAGCATTCTTAAGAGAAGTTCTGAGAGGGCGAGGGAAATGGAAGAGGTCAGGTGTTCCTGTCGCAAGATAGTGGCCCAGAAAGATGGCGACACTGTCATAATCAAATGCCGCCATTGTAAGCGTGTCATCCTTATTCGCACCAAAGGCATCACTTCAGTAGAAAGCCTGGATTGGCCACAGGGATTGCTCCCCCCTCCCCGGGAGCTACAGACCGTCGGGCGCTGACGGAAGGCGTTCCTTCGGTTTTTTGCATCTTTAAAACATAAATCAGTCCTGAGACTCGCCCCATAGTCCTGAGACTAGAAAGTCCTGAGGCCGGCGTGCCAACGTCGGCCTTTGTTTTTTCAAGAAAAGGCCTGAATACCGTTAGCCCTGAGGCTCTAAGTCCGGAGGCTGGTCAGCTGGATCAGCCTCTTTATTTGTCTCTCGTGTGGTTTCCAAAAGTAAATCTCCAAAGAAAGGGGGGAGTAAAGATGATCGTCATCTACCTGGGGCTGCTGCTATCGGCTTTGGTGGGGTTCTTTGCCAGCTGGTACCTGATTTACAGCAATCAGAAGATCGGCAACCGCTTCTTCAAGGTCACCGCCTTCTTCGCCGTTGGCTGCCTACTGTCGGTGATCATCTCGGTCCTGTACGTGGTCGCCGTTTGGCCACCCAACCTTTACACTGGATTCTAGGAGACTGCTGACGAACTGGCGTTTTGAGTGGTTAACCCGCCCGGGAAATCGTAAGGGCGAGACCGCTCAAAAATGCCCAGATGCTAGGAGCGACAAGGCTCCGAGGCGAGGCGTACTAGGTGGTACGTTGAGCGAGGAGCCGCCGGAGCGCCACCTTACCCTGGTG
>JAMCWA010000053.1 GCA_023475165.1 Bacillota bacterium
CATGGCCATTGGATGCCACCGGTTCTGCCTTCCAATCTCGTTCCCCTCTCGCATCTCCTACCCCCAGGCTCCAATTACCGCTATGTATGGCTCCCCGCAAGGCCTCCTCCACTTTTCCCAGTTGTGAGTTGAGGCGACCGTCCAGACGGCCATGCGAGCTTTCCACCACCAACCCGCCCGGTTCCACCGAGAGGTCCTCCACCAAGTCCACCTTGCTCAACCAGGGGGCAAACTCGGTCAACTCATCCCTCCCGGTCTCCAGAGTGATCAAATCCATGGGGTTGGCCCTGAGACTGACGGCTTCTTCATCGCGCAGCCGGCCCAAGGCCTCTTTCGCCATACGCAGGACAGCTTCCTGATCCCTGGCAATCTCTTGGCGCAGAATCTTGCGGGCTACGGCCAAGGCCAGTTCCACAATCTCTCCGTCCAGGGCCTGCAAGATTCGGTCCCGTTCCCTCCGTCCCTGCTCTAAGACAGCAGCAGCTTCTTCCAGAAGGCGCCCGGCCTCCCTTTGCGCCGCCTGCCAACCAGCCTGGCGGCCGGCCTCAAAACCGTCCCTTTCAGCTTGGCGAGCGATGGCTTGAGCCTCTTGGCGAGCCTGCTCAATAATGTCCTCAGCCTGGCTTTGCCTTTGACGACCGACTTCCTCCGGATCAATCGCCTCCAGAGGCGCCGTGGGAAGCATGGTCGATTTCTGGAGGGCCTTCTCGGCGGGCAAATCCCGGGACTGGGGCACAACCCGCTGTGGCTCCCCGTAGCAGAGCCGCTCTCCCTTGATTAACCTGGCCATCGCTAGCATCCTCCTTGGAGACCGCTGGAAAACCCCCATGATTGCACCGCAAGCTCAAATGACAATCTCATCGCCTCCACCCCGGGCGATGATGACCTCACCTTGCTCTTCCAGCCGGCGGATGATATTGACGATCTTCTGCTGGGCCTCCTCAACATCCCGCAAACGTACTGGCCCCAGAAAGTCGATGTTTTCCTGCAGATTGTCCACAGCTCGCTTGGACATGTTCTTAAACACTTTGGCCTTGACCTCTTCGCTGGCCACTTTCAAGGCCATGGGGAGATCCTTGGATAGGTCCACTTCACGCAACACCCGTTGGATAGATCGGTTGTCCAGAAGAACAATGTCTTCAAAGAGGAACATTCTCTTTTTGACCTCTTCCGCCAGCTCCGGATCATCCAGCTCCAAGGCCTCCATAATTTTCTTTTCGGTCCCCCGGTCAACGCGATTCAGGATATCCACCAAGCTCTCCAAGCCACCGGCGGTGGTATAATCCTGCGTGACGATGGAAGAGAGCTTTCGCTCGAGAACCTTCTCCACCTCCCGAATCACGTCCGGTGAGGTCCGGTCCATTAGCGCCACTCGTCGAGCCACATCGGACTGGCGGTCCGGGGGCAAAGCCGAAAGGATGACGGAAGCCTGTTCCGGTTGCAGGTAGGAGATAATCAAGGCAATGGTCTGCGGGTGTTCGTTTTGGATAAAATTCAGTAACTGGGAGGGATCTGCCTTCCGGACGAAATCGAAAGGGCGCACCTGCAAGCTGGCCGTCAACCGGTCCAGAATCTCGATGGCCTTTTGGGTACCCAGGGCTCGTTCCAGCACGTCTTTGGCATAGTCAATCCCACCCTGGTTAAGATACTCTTGGGCCAAGAGCATCTGGTGAAACTCCTCCAAGACCTTGTCTCGCGCCTCTTGTCCCACCTTCCTGACGCTGGCGATCTCCAGAGTCAATTCCTCGATTTCCTCGTCCCCCAGTTGCTTGAAGACCCGGGCAGAAAGCTCCGGCCCCAAGGATATCAGAAGAATGGCGGCCTTTTGCCTTCCGGTCAGGGTTTCACGTCTCATCGGTTAACGCCTCCACCAGGAGACCGCCGGAAAACACCTCTTTTGTGTCGCTCCGGGGTTTTGTGCTCCACTCTACTCCTCCGCCAACCAGGCCTTAACGACCTGAGCCACCCCTTCGGGGTTCTGCTTAACCAACCGCTCTATCTCCTCCCGCAAGCGATCTCGCGGGGACTCCACCGCCTCAGGAGGCTTTCCCTCCTCTTTGGCCGCCGCTGCCAGCTGGTCCTGGAGTAACTGGGCCACCTCTTCCCGCTGTTTCCTCTCCCGTCGTCGCCTTCGGGCCATGACCAGTAGGGGCAAGAAAAGGAGCAAGAGGATAACCCCTGCCCCCGCCGCCATATAGACAGGGCTGACCTTAGGAAGTCTCCAGGGTGTAGGCGCCGCTGCCGCTGGAGAAGGTGCCTTCAAAGCCTCCAGCAGCGCATTGTTAAAGGCCATACCGGTGACCGTAATCTGATCCTGTCTGGACTGATCCAGACCGATGGCGGAACTGACCAATTTAGTTATGGATTCCTGCTCCTGGGGGGTCAAATCCTTGTTGACCACCACGGCCACGGAAAGTCGCTTCAACGTTCCCTGAGCTACCACTGTCTTCTCTCGGGTCTCGTTCACTTCATAGTTTCGGGTGGACTGGGTCTTCTGATAATCGCTCGAGGTCGCGTTGCTGCCGGTCGGATAGACCGGGACGGTTGAGTTGGCACTGCCGCCAGGCGGGCTACCGGAACCTTTGAAGGTTTCCTGGAGTTCCTGAACGCTGCGTAATAGTTTCTGTTGATCAGGGGCCGGCTCGAAGAGGTTCTTCTCCACGGTTTTCTCATCAAAATTCAGCTCGGCTTTGACGCGAGTGACCACATTCCCTCGCCCCAGGACCTGTTCCAGAAGGCTTTGCAACCCCACCTCCAGCTCCCGTTGAAACCTTTGCTGGAGGTCCAGGTTGTTCCCCGTCTTTACGCCGTTAGGGTTGGTCCCGTCAAGTTGCAGGTCATTGGAGAGGATCCGCCCGCTATCGTCCACCACGGTGACATCTTCCGGTTTTAGCCCTTCCACGCTACGGGAAACCAGGTGGACAATACCTCGGACTTGGTCGGGCACGAGTTCTGCTCCAGGCCTTAACCTGAGCAGGATGGCAGCCGTGGCCGGCTTCTTCTGGGAGATAAAGACACTAGGTTCGGGCAAAACAATGTGGACACGGGCCTCGGCTACCTGGGTTAACTCCATGATGGTTCTGGTAATCTCCCCCTCCAGGGCCCGTTGATAATTCACCCGGCGATCAAACTCCGTCGCCCCGAACTTGGTCTGATCCATGAGCTCAAAACCCACCACACCCCCTCGTGGTAACCCCTCAGAGGCCAGCGAAAGACGGACCTGGTAAACATCCTTCTCCGGAACCAGGATGGCCCGACCGTTGTCGGCCAGCCGATAAGGTATCTTCTTTGCCTCCAGTTTCTGGACGATCTCGGAGGCATCCCTGGCCTGGAGACCACTGAAAACCGGCGCGTAGCGTGGACCCTGACTCAAAACGGCGGCGAGGATGGAAAGACCCACCAAGGCCCCCAACCCTCCCCCCAGGATCAGACGCCGGAGGAAGGGGGCGAGTTTCAACCAACTCTCTCGCCATTTACCCATTAGAGTGGCCAGGCTGCCCATAACATTCCCCCTCGCCAGAAGCTCGATCACCATCAAGCGCAGCAGAGACTGTGGCGACTTTGCTCGGCCGGGTTAACCACTCAAAACGCATTTTGTCAGCAGTCTCCTAAGTGCACTGAGGCGGTGGTCGATTCCGGCATTGACGCGCAAAAGCGGCTGATCAGACCTGCATCCGCATGATCTCCTGGTAGGCTTCCAGGATCTTGTTCCGCACCTGGATGGCCAAACCCAGGGCTAGGCTAGCCTTCTCGGTGGCGATAGTGACCTGGTGGAGATCCCGAACTTCCCCAAGGGTCAAGGCCCTGGCCTGAGCCTCAGCTTGAACCTGAAGATCGTTCACCTCAGCCACGGCCTTCTTGAAGGTAGCAAGAAAAGAAGCATCGCCCGTTGAGGAAGGCCCAGCCGTCCGGGGCAACGTATCCTGGATTCCCTGAAAGCCCCTGGCCCGTCTAAGTTCTAACCCCATCTCCGGTGACGTTGTTGGGTCCACAGGCGCGTTCGAAAGAGGCGCTAGCCCAGAACTAACCGGTGCAATGGCCAATTACCTTCTCCCCCTTGCAAGCAGTCTCCTGGGAGACCGCTGAAAGACCCCTGAAACCGCAGTTTTTCAGCTGTCGACCCTGAAACAAACCAGCTACTTCCAGGGTGCCGCGCGGCTGTCGCCGTCCTCGCCTTCGGTCACCTACGCCAACTGCATCGCGGCTCAGCGCCAAAGGCGTCCTGGCGATCTACTAACCCCGGCCTATCTCCAAGGCCTTAGCCGCCATGGCCTTAAAGGCGTTGATGGAAGTGATGTTGGCTTCATAAGCTCTGGTGGCGGCGATCATGTCTACCATTTCCACCACCACGTCGACGTTAGGCATGGCCACATAGCCCCGGGGATCGGCGTCCGGGTTTCCGGGATCGTAGACCAGCTTGGGTGGTCTGGGGTCTTTCTCGATGGAGGACACTACGACCCCTCCGGGGAAATCTCCGTCCCGCATGGCCCCAGACAGCAAGGAGCTGAAGGAAGGTCGCTGGGTCGTAAAAACCGCTACCTGTCGCCGGTAGGGGCCCCCCTCCGCCGTCCGAGTAGTGTTGGCGTTGGCCAGGTTATTGGCAATAATATCCAGTCGAAACCGCTGGGCGGTCAAACCCGAGGCGCTGGTCTCCATGGCCTGGAAAATACGCATTGACTTAACCTCCTCCTGAAACAAAGGACCTTTCCTTTCTACCTCCGGCCCTCGTTGATGGCATTGCGGAGCAGGGCTAGCAGACGGGCCGTCTCATCGGCCACAGCGTTATAGTAGAGGGCGTTTTCCGCCAACAGGGTCATCTCCCGTTCCACATCCACATTATTTCCGTCCTTTTTGATGGCGGTGGTCGTATCTGTCACCACCTCAAAAAAGTCGCCAGCCCCGGCTTGCAGATGCCGAGGATTAGTGACTCTCAGGTCCACTCCATCCCCTCGCTTTTCCAGGGCTGCCTGAAGGGTGCTTATGAAATCGACATCGGATCTCTTGAAGCCGGCGGTCTCGCCGTTGGCGATGTTGTCGGCGATGACCCGGTGACGCAAGGCGGCGCCATCCAGGCCCCTTTCCAGAAACCCGATAATTTTAGGAAAGATATTCAATAGACATCCCTCCCCGCCAGAGAACTGCGGCCCGTTTCGCTCTCGCCCTGGGCTTATCTCCCTGTTTTCTACCCCTAACAAAAAAGCGACCTGCCAGCGCAAGCCAGGACAGGTTTGGGGACACAAATCCCTTCGGCAGCCCGGCCATCATATCGCCTAGAGTTAGATCCGTGGCTTTGCGCCCCCAGCTTTCGCATGGGTTTGCCTTTTCGAGTGATTTCCAATTGTAGCCAGTTATGTTTCCATTGGAATCCATCGTCTTACTTTATTCGACATGGTTCACAAAAATCCTCCTGTGTCGACGAAAAATCTACCAAGTTCTTTTCATTTTTTTACTCAAGAAATGGCAAAACCCCCCAGAGAACTTCTCTGGGGGGGCCCGTTCCTCATCAGGGGCGATTTGAGGTCTCGCCCTAGCGGTTTGGCCAAAGCCAAGAGCAGGCCGAGCGGGCCAGGAAGATGCTTGATGCCAGAAGCGGCACGATCGCCATCAAGCGCGGCACAGACTATGGCGTCTTGTCTCGGGCGAGTTTACCACTCAAAACGCAGTTTGTCAGCAGTCTCCTAGGCACCAATTAACGGATTTTCTTTAGTTCCTCCACCAGCCGGTCGTTTAGGACCCGGATGTAGGTCCCCTTCATCCCGAGCGAGCGGGACTCGATTACCCCGGCACTCTCAAACTTACGCAGGGCGTTGACGATAACGGAACGGGTTATCCCGACTCGATCAGCGATCTTGCTGGCCACCAGGAAACCCTCCAACCCGTCCAGCTCATCAAAGATATGATGGATGGCCTCCAGTTCCGAATAAGAGAGGGTACCAATGGCCACCTGAACGGCCGCCTTCTTGCGAGCTTCCTCTTCCGCCTTTTCAGCCCGCGAGCGCATCATCTCCATGGCCAGCATAGTTCCGGCGTACTCGGCCAAAACCAGGTCCTCGTTGGTGAAGGTGTTGTTGTAACGGGCCAGGAGGAGCGTTCCCAGGCGCTCACCCCCACCATAGATGGGAAGAACAGTGCTCACCTTCTGCTCGTAGATGCAGGGTTCTTCCTTCTTGAAAACGCATTTCCGCTTCTCCTGGGTGACATTGGGAAGAGATTCCGTTACCCGCAGAAGTTTCTCATTGTAGTCGGCGGGGAATTCGCCCTTCCTCAGGACGTCCTTCAACATGATCTCACACTCGAAATCGGCCATGAGCGAATACCCCAGGATGGTACCCTTGCGATCAGAGATGTAGGTATTGGCATTGAGACATTCCGTCAAGGCCTTGGCCATCTCCTGAAATTCCACCGGTTGTCCGGCGGCCTTCTGAATCAGTTTGTTGATCCGCCTGGTTTTCTCCAGCAGCTTGTCCACAGATATCCTCTCCCCTTTATTGTTTTTGAGTTGTATCTGAAAACCTTTGCCCACGCGGTCAAAGGATGTATCGGCTCAAGTCCCTTTCCCGGCTTATGCCTTCCAGACGTTGCCGCACATAACTGCGGTCAACCAGGAACTCCCCTGGCTCTCTTTCGGGAGCGTCGAAGGATATCTCCTCCAACAGTCTCTCCATGACGGTATGCAATCGCCTGGCCCCAATGTTTTCGGTTTGTTCGTTGACCTGGCTGGCGATGTCCGCCAGTTCCTCGATGGCGTCATCAGCGAATCTGAGTTGGATTCCATCGGTCTCCAAAAGGGCCTGGTATTGCCTGGTCAGGGCATTCTCAGGTTCTTTCAAGATCCGAAGGAAATCCTCCCGCGTCAGGTTCTCCAATTCCACTCGAATGGGGAAACGTCCTTGGAGTTCTGGAATGAGATCCGAGGGCTTGGAGGTGTGAAAGGCACCAGCGGCGATGAAAAGGATGTGATTGGTCTTGACCTGACCGTGCTTGGTAGCCACCGTAGAACCCTCCACAATGGGGAGGATGTCCCGCTGTACCCCCTCCCGCGAAACATCCGGACCGGCCCCCACTTCCCGCCCGGCGATCTTGTCGATCTCATCGATGAAGATGATCCCCGACTGTTCCGCCCTGAAAATGGCCTCACTGGCCACCGAGTCCATATCAATGAGTTTAGCGGCCTCCTCTTGAATCAATATCTGCCTGGCCTCACGGACGGTAACCTTACGGCGTTTCTTCCGTTTCGGCAAAAGGCCCCCCAGGATATCCTGCATATTGACGCCCATTTCCTCCGTACCAGCGCCCGAAATCACCTCCAACATAGGGGCGGAGGTGTCCTCCACCTCGAGCTCCATCATCTCCTCTTCCAGTTCACCCCTAGCCAGGCGTTTTTCAGTGAAATTGCGTAAACGTTGGGCTGAGGCCATTCTGGCTTCAAACTCGGAATCCTCCTCCGTAGTCTGGGGTGCCCCGCCCCCGAAAAGGGCCTGTAAAGGGTTTTGGCCGGTCGAGTTACCCTTGCGGGGCAAAGGAGCCATCAGGTCCAGCAACCGTTCTTCGGCCAGGACTGCGGCCTTTTCCTTGACCGCTTCCGTCCTTTCGGTCTTGACCATGCGGATCGCCGTCACCACCAGGTCCCGGACCATCCCTTCCACATCACGACCGACATAGCCGACCTCAGTGAACTTAGTAGCCTCCACCTTAACAAAGGGGGCATTGACCAAGCGGGCCAACCGCCGAGCGATCTCCGTCTTGCCCACCCCCGTGGGACCAATCATGAGAATATTCTTCGGGGTAACTTCCTCCCTGATCTCCGGCGCCAGTTTGAGACGGCGAGCCCGGTTACGCAAAGCGATGGCCACGGCCCGCTTGGCCTTCTCCTGCCCGATGATATAACGATCAAGTTCCGCCACAATCTGTCTTGGTGTCAGGTCCAAAGGTGTCTTCCTCCTCGTCGCTTCTGCCCGCTCATCCACTCTCCTATATCTCTTCCACGGTGATCCTTTCGTTGGTATATATGCAAATGGAGGACGCGATCTTCATGGCCTCCAGAACAATTTCTCTCGCCGTTAGGGAAGTATGAGCCATCAGGGCCCGACCCGCCGCCAGCGCGTAAGGACCCCCGGACCCAATGGCGGCAATGTCATCATCGGGTTCGATGACCTCACCATTCCCCGAAATGACAAAGGTGTGTTCCTTGTCCAAAACCACCAACATGGCCTCCAGACGCCGCAGCACACGGTCGGTGCGCCACTCCCTGGCCAGGGCGACCGCCGCACGGGGGAGCTGTCCGCGGTACTCCTCCAATTTGGCCTCGAATTTCTCGAAAAGGGTAAAGGCATCGGCCACTGAACCGGCAAAGCCGGCCAGGACACGTCCCTGATAGAGGCGGCGTACTTTTTTGGCCTGATGCTTGATCACCGTGTTTGCGAAGGTCACCTGGCCGTCCCCGGCGATGGCGGCCTTCCCATCGCGCCGAACAGCCACGATGGTCGTGGCTTGGAACATGGTGTTCCTCCCTCAGTGTTAAATCTCTTTTCTGCCGACATTCAGCCCGTTCAGGCCCGGGGGTGAGCCCGCCTATAGACTTCCCGCAGGCGTTTCTTGGTCACATGGGTGTAGATCTGGGTGGTGGAAACGCTGGCATGCCCCAGCATTTCCTGAACCGCCCGCAGGTCGGCCCCCTCCTCAAGAAGATGAGTGGCAAAGGAGTGGCGGAGGGTGTGGGGCGTTACCCGCCGTCTGATAGCCAAAATTCCCACGTATTTGTCCAGCAGGCGGGCCACGCTGCGGGCCGACAGGCGCCCTCCCAGTTTGTTTAAGAATAGGGCCCGCCGGGCCTCCCGATCCTTTCGCTTTTCGCCTCTTAAGGCCAGGGTCGGGCGAGACCGCTCCAGGTATTCCCCGAGACGCTGGATGGCCACAGAACCCAGCGGTACGAAGCGCTCCTTACCGCCCTTGCCCACAACCAGCACAAAACCAACGGAATAGTCGACGTCGGTGAGGTTCAAGCCCACCAGTTCACTAACCCGTAATCCGGTCGCGTAGAGGGTTTCCAGCAAGGCCAGATCCCTTCGGCCCAGGAGGGAACCGTCGGGTATCGCCAAGAGGGACTCCACCTCGGACTGGTAGAGAAAGCCGGGGAGACTTCTTTCCAGCTTAACGGTGGCAAAGCCGGTCGCCGGGTTTTGTTCCAGAATCCCCCGCTCGACCAGGTGCTTGAAGAAAGTCCGCAAAGAGGCTTGTTTTCTGGCCACCGACTTCTTAGTATAACCCTTCTCCTTCAGATAGGCCAGGTACTTCCGCAAAAAAAGAGCGTCGACCGAAGGTAGACTGATCCCCTCTCTTTCCAGGAGAGAGAAAAACTGTCTGAGGTCGAAGCTATAGCTCTCGACTGTCCGCGGTGAGGCGTTCTTAGCCACCAGGTAAGTCAAAAATTCGTCTAGGAGTTCAGACAACGTGATCACGCCGTAATTCTTGTATTAGATCCAATTCCACTCACAAACCCAAATGTTCCCAAAGTCTCGATTAACCATTCCTATACTAACACAAGAAATTGTCTTCGACAAGACCCATTGGGAAAATAATACGAACTTTTTCAATTGTAACTGGTGGCAAGACTTTGTCCTTAGTCGGGGGACTTTCAGGGCTCGTGTTTATTGAAGGTGAGCACGTTTCTCTCTAGTACCGTCCCAGCAGTCCCTTCTATCGGAAACGCCGGCAGAAGGTCGTCAATTCCTTCATTAAAAAAATGAATGGATGCCGCGACCCATCCAGGTTGGACGGCAGGTCGCCTTTACTAATTCTCTTGGGCCAGGAAGGCCGCCAGGGCCGCCCTGGCCCGCTGAGCCAGGCGAGCCTTCTTTTGCCGCTTTTCGCGCCGGGGAAGGTCCAGGGGTGGAAGGAGCCCGAAGTTAGCGTTCATGGGTTGGAAGGAGCAGGGATCGGCCGAGGTGATGTAATAAGCCAGGGCGCCTGTCATGGTTTCCCGGGGGAAAACCAGAGGTTCCCGGCCCGCGGCCAGGCGCGCTGCATTTAATCCAGCCGCCAGACCGGCGGCCGTGGATTCCAGGTAGCCCTCCACCCCGGCCAACTGCCCGGCAAAAAAGAGATCACGCCGTTGGCGGGACTGGAAGGTTGGTTTCAGCAAACGGGGGGCATTAAGAAAGGAGTTTCGGTGCATAATTCCGTAGCGCAAGAACTCTGCTTTTTCCAGTCCCGGGATCATCCGGAAGACTCGTTTTTGCTCCGACCATTTCAGGCTGGTCTGAAAACCCACCAGATTGTACATGGTCCCTTCCCGGTTTTCCCGCCGGAGCTGGACCACGGCGCAGGGCTCCCGACCAGTACGGGGATCCGCCAGGCCGACCGGTTTCAGAGGGCCGAAGGCCAAGGTCAAAGGCCCACGGCGGGCCAGCTCCTCGATAGGCAGACACCCTTCGAAAAAAGGTGTCTCCCTTTCAAATTGGTGCCGTTCATGGACGCTGGCCCTGACCAGTTCCGCGCGGAACGCCTCGTACTCCTCTTCGGTCAGGGGGCAATTGAGGTAGTCGTCCCCCCCTTTACCATAACGGGAAGCCGCAAAGACCTGGTCATAATCTATGCTGTCGGCAGCGATGATGGGAGAAGCGGCATCAAAGAAAGATAGGGTCTCTTCCCCGGTGAATGATACCACAGCCCGGGCCAGTCCCTCGGAAGTCAACGGACCGGTGGCGATCACGACCGGTCTTCCCTCCGGAAGCTCGGTTACCTCCCGGCGGATGACCCTAACCTTAGGATGGTCTTCGAGAGCGGCCGTTATCGCTTCGGAGAAAAGCCGCCGGTCCACAGCCAGGGCGGCTCCCGCCGGCACCCGCACCTGATCAGCCACCCGTAGGATCAAAGAGCCCATGGCCCGCAGCTCCGCCTTTAAGAGGCCCGAGGCGTTTTCCGGCAAGTCGGAGCCGAGGGAGTTACTGCAGACCAACTCCGCCAACCCCCCGGTCTGATGGGCCGGGGTCCTTTTCGCCGTACGCATCTCGTAAAGGGTAACCTGGCAACCCTTTTCTGCCGCCTGCCAGGCGGCTTCGGATCCGGCCAGCCCCCCACCCACGACCAGAATCTTGGGCATCCTTTCCGGCATCGGCTCTCACCTCAGCACCGCCTCAAGAAAGGCGGATCTCGACCGGAGGTTCCCCCTCTCCCGCCACCCTGGTTGGCTCGGCCTCTTCCATCTCCTGGCCTTTGGCCTTCTTGGTCCCCCTGGTGGTCTTTGCCTTGGGGGCCTCAACGTATCCACAGCCTTCCCGGGAGCAAGCATACTGAGTCCCTTTACCCCTGACCCGCTTTTCCACCAGGAAAGCCCCGCAGCGCGGGCACTCCCTGGGCACCGGCCTGTTCCAAGCCACAAAGGTGCAGGCGGGATAATTGCTGCACCCGTAAAATCTCCGCCCCTTTTTGGACTTGCGCTCCACAATCTCCCCGCCGCAAACCGGGCATTTGACCCCGGTGCCAACCAGGATGGGTTTGGTGTTGGTACACTCCGGGTAACCGGAGCAGGCCAGGAATTTTCCATAGCGCCCGTGTTTGACCACCATGGGCCGCCCGCACTTGTCGCAGATCTCATCGGTGATCTCGTCCTTCAGTTCCACCTTGCCGATCTCGGCTTCGGCCCGTTCCAGGGTGGCGGCAAAGGGACGGTAGAAGTCGCCAATCAGGGCCTGCCAGCCCAACTCCCCCTCCTCGATGTCGTCGAGCTTCTCTTCCATCTCTGCCGTAAACTCAACATCTACTATATCCGGAAAATGCTGTTTCAACAGGTCGACCACCAGCTCCCCCAATTCCGTGGGACGGAAACGTTTATCCTCTTTCTCAACATAACCGCGGGTCTGAACGGTCTCAATGGTGGGGGCGTAGGTACTGGGGCGCCCGATACCCTTCTCCTCCAGGGCCTTGACCAGCATGGCCTCGGTGTAGCGTGGCGGTGGCTGGGTAAAGTGTTGTTCCGGGTCCAAGCTCAACAGATGCAAGCTCTCGCCTTCCGCCAGTTCCGGCAGGCCTTCCTCCTTCTCCTTCCTGGCTTCTTCGTCCTCCCCCTCCAGGTAAAGGATCATGAAGCCGGGAAACTTCACCGTGGAGCCGGTGGCACGGAAGATGTGCTTGTCAGAGGTGATATCGGCGGTAACGGTGTCATAGACACCCGGGCTCATCTGGCTGGCCAGGAAGCGCTCCCAGATAAGGCGGTAGAGACGGTACTGATCCCGGGCGAGATGCCCCTTGATGGCTTCCGGCTCCCGCAAGACCGAGGTAGGGCGAATGGCCTCATGGGCCCCCTGTACCCCTACCTTCTTTCCCTCGCGGCGGCGCTCCGCCTGAGCATAGGCCTCGCCGTATTTCCCTTTGATATAGCTCTGGGCCTCCTGGGCGGCCTCGGCCGCCACCCGGGTGGAGTCGGTCCTGATGTAGGTAACCAGACCGGTGGTGCCGGCCGCCCCCAGATCCAGGCCCTCATAAAGTTGTTGGGCCACGGCCATGGTCCTCCGGCTGGAAAAGCCGAGCTTGCGCGAGGCCTCCTGCTGCAAGGTGCTCGTGGTAAAGGGCGAGGCCGGCAGGCGCTTTTTTTCTTTCCTCTTCACCGACTCCACCCGGTAATCCCCCCGAGGCAACGCCCTCAACAGGCGGTCCATCTCCTCCCGGCTCTTGATCTCGGCCTTTTCCTCGCCCCGCCCCTGGTAGCGCGCGGCCAACCTGGCCCCATCGTCTCGGGCGAAAAGGCCGCTCAAGGTCCAGTATTCTTCCTGAACAAAGTTCCGGATTTCCTCCTCCCGATCACAGATGAGCCGGACGGCCACAGACTGGACCCGCCCGGCAGAAAGTCCCGGACGAACCTTGCGCCAGAGAAGAGGGCTCAACTTGTATCCCACCAGGCGATCTAACACTCGCCGCGCCTGCTGGGCATCTACCAGGCTTTGGTTAATCTCCCGGGGTTTCTTGACGGCTTTCTGGATGGCCTCCTTGGTGATTTCGTGGAATTCAATGCGGCAAGGGCGCTCCTCGTTGAGCCCCAGAAGATAGGCCAGGTGCCAGGAGATAGCCTCCCCTTCCCGATCCGGGTCGGTAGCCAGCAGGACCGACGAGGCCTTTTTCGCCGCCTCCTTCAGCTCCTTAATGATTTCACCCTTGCCACGGATGGCTATGTACTTGGGCAAGAAACCTTTTTCTACGTCTACCCCCAGCTGGCTCTTGGGCAGGTCCCGGAGGTGGCCAAGGGAGGCTTTGACGGAATACCTTTTTCCCAGGAATTTTTCAATGGTCTTGGCCTTGGCCGGTGATTCCACAATGATGAGCGGTCTGGACAAGCCCTTCCCCCCGTCCTTTGCGAGCTCATTTCTAACTGTACCGTTCCGAACCAAACACCGGGTCCAGGTACGGTCGAGCCGACAGATCGGTCCGTTACTAACAGTTATTATATCCCAGGGGACGGGAAATTTCCAGGGATTTCGCAGCCCTGCCACCCCCGGCACTGGTACCAACCGGCTCGCATCGCCAGAAAAGGACGGTTCTAAGCCGCGGGGTCTGGGGGAGAAGCTCCCCCAGACCCCCTGCCGCTCACGAGCGGGCCGACCACCGCAACCGCAGTTCGTCAGTATTTTCCTAGCTCAGCCAGGAGTTGAATGAACTCTCTCACCAGGTCTTTGTCCCACTGAACCCCGGCCCCCTCTTGCAGGAGCCTGACCGCTTCTTCCCGGCTCAACCGCTTCCGGTAGGGACGGTCCGTGGTCATGGCGTCATAGGCATCGGCGATGGCGACGATCCGGCTTTCCAGGGTTATCTCTTCTCCCCGCAGGCCATCGGGATAGCCCTGGCCGTCGACCCGTTCGTGGTGGTGGCGGATCACATCCAGGAGCTGTCCCAGGGAACGCAGGGGCCGGCAGATGTTCTCACCGATAGCCGGATGCTGTTTGACCACTCGCCATTCCTCCGGGTTCAGTTCCCCGGGCTTATTCAGGATGACGTCACTGATGCCGATCTTCCCCACGTCGTGCATAATCCCAGCCTTCTCCAACACCTGAAGGGTGGGCCCAGAAACATTCAATCTCCGCCCGAGGGAGGAAGCGTAGAAGGCCACCCTCTCCGTATGCCCTTCTGTGTAATTATCCTTGGCTTCAACGGCCCGGGCCAGGGCCAGGATGGTGCTTTCCGCCGAGTCCAGCCGTTCATTCATCCGCTTCAGGTGCACCAGGGAACGCACCCGGGCCAAAAGCTCCAGTCGGCTAACCGGCTTGCTCAGAAAGTCGTCCGCCCCGGCCTCAATTCCCTTGATCCTTTCCTCCAGTTCGGTCAGAGCGGTCACCAAGACCACGGGCACCAACCTGGTCCGCTCGTCGGCCTTGAGACGAACGCATACCTCTATCCCATCCATCCCTTCCAGCATGATGTCCAGGAGCACCAAATCGACCGGATAGGTGAGGATCAGTTCCAGGGCCTCCAAACCGTTCCTCGCCTCCTCCACCTGGTACCCCTCGCCTTCCAGAACCGATCGAAAGAAGCGCCGGCTGGACTGGTCGTCATCCACAACCAGAACCCGTCTCCCCGGCCAGACCTCACTCACCGGACCACCCCCGAGCCGTCAAGGCGTTCACCGTCTCCACAAACCGGCGCGTGTCAATGGGCTTGGTCAAGAAGGCCTGACATCCCGCCGCCACAGCCCTCTCCTGCTCCCCCGGTGTGGCCTGAGCCGTGACGACAGCCACCGGGATGGCGCTGGTTTCCGCATCCGAGCGCAGACGGGATATAGCCGTCAGACCATCCAGCCCAGGTAACCGCAGGTCCATAATCACCAGGACCGGTCGTAAGGCTTTGCTGAGAGCCAGTCCCTCCTCGGCCGTCGCCACTATCTCCGCCTCCAATCCGCACAGACCCAGAAGGGTCCGGGTCAGCTTGGCGCTGAGCGGATCATCCTCCATCACCAGGACTATCCCCCGCGACATGCACCCACCCCCCATGCGACCGCTGAAAAACCCCCATCTGCTGTGTCGCTCCGGCGGCTCCTCGCTCAGCGTACCACTTAGTACGCCTCGCTTCGGAGCCTTGTCGCTCCTTGCATCTGGGCTGATTTGAGGTCTCGCCCTAACGGTCTCTTGGGCGCGTTAACCACTTAAACCGCAGTTCGTCAGCACTCTCCTGTGCGACCGCTGAAAAACCCCCATCTGCATTGGCACAATCCGCCAAAGAACTTCAGTCTCTCATTTCTCCCAACAAAGCCGTTTCACCGTTGCCAGGAGGCGTTGGCGATCGACCGGCTTAACCAGATAATCGGCCGCCCCCAGTTGGTATCCGGTTTTCTGATCGTCCAGGACTGAGGTGATCAAAACCGGAATGGAGGACGTCACCGCCGAAGACTTCAGGGATTTCAATACCCCCCAGCCGTCCAGACCAGGCATCAAAATATCCAGGATGATGGCCCGTGGTTTAAGCCGCGCGATCAGGCCGACGGCCTCCTGCCCGTCGCTCACCGTCACCACCCGGTAGCCCTCTGGCTGCAAACTGGCCTGGAAAAGCTGGGCCGCCTTGGGGTCATCATCTACCACCACCACCAGGACTCGCCCGTTATCGGGCCCGGGAAGATCATCAGCCACAGCCCTGGCCATATCTTCTTCATCCTTCTCGTGGCCGGCCTCCCCATCCTGCCCCGGCACCGGCAAGGCAAAGGAGAAGCGGCTACCAACCCCAAAGGTGCTTTCAGCCCAAATGGTACCACCGTGCAGCTCCGCCAGTTTTCGGCTCAACGCCAGCCCCAGACCGGTACCCTCCTGGGCCTGGCTTGGACCATGGACTTGGGTGAATTCCTGGAAGAGCAGTTTCATATCCTCCGGTCTGATTCCGATCCCGGTGTCTTGGACGCTGACCACCGTGTAAAGCTCGGTGGAACCCTTGCGGATAACGTCCTGGTTAAATCCGTATTGGAGACGTTGACTCCACAGATCACTTTTGTCCAGGTTGTAGGCCCTGATGCGCACCGTTCCTCCGGTTCGATTGAACTTGATGGCGTTGGAGACCAGGTTATAGAGGATCTGCTTCAAACGGACCACGTCACCATAGAGGGCTTCCGGGGCTTCAGCTAGGTCGGCCTGAACAGTTACCCCTTTCTTCCTGGCCAGGGCTTCGCTCACCCCCTGGATGTGGCCAACCAGGTCACGCAGGATGACCCATTCCCGCACCAGATCCACCCGTCCCGCCTCGATCTTAGAGAGATCCAAAACGTCATTGATCAGGTTCAACAGGTGCCGGCCGCTGCTCAATATATCCTCCACATGTTCCCTCTGGCTAACCGTCAGCGGGCCAAAAACATCATCGTGCAGGAGTTCGGAGAAACCGATGATGGCGTTCAGGGGGGTCCGCAATTCATGGCTCATGCCGGCCAGGAATTCCGATTTCATCCGGCTGGCCTGGGCCAACTCCTGATTGACTTTTTGCAGGTCAACGTTAGTTCTGGCCAATTCCTGGCTTTTCTGGCGGTTCTCACGGACTAAGCGTTCTTGGCGGTTGAAGAGAAGTCCACCCAATCCCGAGTACAGACCGGCTAAGACCAGGAGCCAGAAATTAGTGACCTTCATCCCCTCGTAAACGGTGGCGGCCGGCACAAGGGCTGACTCTCGGTCCAAGACTGACAGAACGGCCCACCCGGTTTCACCCACCGGGGCATACCCCGTCAGGTAATGCTTCCCGGTTTCCGGGCTATACTCTTCCGTGGAGCCGGCCCTCCCGGCCTGAGCCTCCCGGAGTGAGGAAACATCCGGATAACTGGCCATAGTGAGCGCCGGGTCAGGAGAGGTAACAACCCGGCCCGACTGGTCGATCAGGTATAGAGAAGACTCACGCTCCGAGGGGACCGCGGCGAAGACTTCGTCAAACTCCTTCAGAGGAATGGTCCCCAGCAAGAAACCCAAAAGGGCTCCGTCTGGGTTCCTGACCGGGACGGCCACGGCGGTTTCAATGCCAAAAGGTGGTGAGGAGATGCGAAAGGCCTCGGAAACGTAGGGTTGCCAGGCTTTAGAAATACCGCGGTAGTAGTCGCGATAGGAATAATCCTGCCCGACAATGTTGGGATCAGGGGGGTAGATGGCCCGCAAACGCCCATCCGGGGTAAAGAAAACGGCGTGATCCACGCCACCTCCGGCTTCCACCAGGTGTAGGAGGAAATCCTCCAAATTACCGGCCATCGCGGAAGCCGACGGTCGGGCTGGGCCTGGTGCCTCGTTCTGCCTCGCCGGCGGCTTGGATTCCGTGATCACCCGCGCCGCCGTCACGAAATCTTCCTGCCGGGCATGCCAGAGGAGCCAACCCTCCACCTGTTGCAGCCTTTTGGTCACCAGTTCTGCCGCCAGCCTGGCCTTGGCGGCACTGTAGGTCAAAACCTCTTCCCGCGTCTGCCGCTGAATCTGGAGGATGGCGATCCTGGCCTGCACAAAGATCAGGGAGGCCAAGGTTAGAAAAAGAACAGCAACCACTACCCAGGCCCGAAAACTCCAAGGTCGGTCCGATTCTTGGGAGGCCACTTCGGCAACCTCCTAACGATGAGCAAAGTAGCCGCTTTAGGAGAGTGAAACCGGTAGCGCCCAGGAAAACTTCTTTAATGGTATTGCCTACCACTTCTGTTTTCGCCATCTTGGGCCAGAATCCTTCTCCAATCGACAATTTTTGCTGGTCAGTTGTGCCCTGAGGGGTGCTCGGCCCTGGGGAGGGAGAATCGGCGCGGTGCCGGACGGAGGGCTGAAGCTCAGCCACGACGCGTCCGGCGCAGGTGACCGAAAGCGAGGGCGGCAATGCCCCACCGTCGCCCTGGAAGTACCTGGTCTGTTTCAGGGTAGGGCGTGAGCTCACTCAAAGGACAAATCTTTCGAGAACCTCGGCCACCCCGTCATGATTATTATCGGCGGTGACATAGTCGGCTCGCCCTAGGACAAAAGAACTCGCATTCCCCATGGCCACTCCCAAACCGGACCATCCGATCATTTCCAGGTCGTTCATCTCGTTGCCAATGGCCAGGACTTCCTCGGACCTCACCCGAAACTTTCGAGCCAGGAAGCGTAGGGCCTCTGCCTTAGAGGCCTCCGGGTGTACTATGTCCAGCGACCGCGGATTAGATTTGAAGGAGCTTATCTTATTGTGCCAGTCCCGATCGAGCCAATCCTTTAAAGCATTGACGGTTTCTTCCGCTTCCACCACCACCATCATCGAGGGTTCTTTGGTGAGAAAAGGCTTGAGATCACCCACCGCTTCGTACATAATCCGGTGCCGGGAGGCAAATGCCACCGTCTCCTCCGTTTCTTTCGCCACGAATAGCTTATCGTCTATATAGACTTTAAGATAGTGCCCGCGCCCCTGAAGGAAGTCCACCAGGGCGCGGGCTGTTGGGAGGTAGATTGGCCGGTTCAGATGAATCTCGCCGGAGAACACTTCCTTGATCAGCCCACCGTTGTAAGCGATGAGAGGCAGGTTCAGACCCAGGTCCTTTGCGTAGAAATAGGCGGAACGAAAGGTTCGTCCGGTGGCCAGGGTAACCAGCACCCCGCGGGAAACAGCGCGGGCAATTGCCGCCGCGGTTCTTGGGGAGATTTCGTACTGATCATTCAGCAACGTACCATCCATGTCCAAAGCAACCAGTCTGTATTTCATCCCGCTTCACCTCAGCCCAGAACCTTTTTCAGTTCGCGAAAGAGGGCCGCCGCGGCCGCGGGACTGGTCAAGCCGGTCGACTTGTCCACGATAGCCGTATAGACATGAGGCACCACCACCTGACAACCCGCCTCCACGCAAGCACTGACAACAGCGCCGATGTTCTTTTCGTCAATGCCCCCCGTAGGCTCAAAGATGGGGATCCCTGCCTTAGCTGCCGCTTGCGCCATGGCTTTCACTTCCTCCATTCGGGAGTCGCCTCCTGCGGGGAAAAACTTGACGGAGCTGACTCCAACCTCCCTGAGCATGGCGGCCGCCGTCTCCGCCTGGACCAAAGCCGGCCGGCTCTTTTCGCTGCGCGGCCCAGTGGAGATAACAACCTCCCCGATTCTCCCGGAGGGGCTGACCAGGGCATTCACGATGTTTTCTCTGAGCCCCTTGGCTTTCAGGTACCCAACCGTATAGGCCGCCGCCGGGAAAACCTGGTTGACGTGCCCGGGATCGGTAGCAGCGGCCACTTCGACTACTCTTTCCCATTGCGAGGGGTCGCCTGCCCCCAGGCCTACCGAGACCAATCCGACGGCGTCCTTGATCTCTAAGACCCGGACAATGGCGTCTTTCAGATCTTGAAATTCCTTGACCATGACTCCGATGGCCAGATGACCGCCAACGGCCTCGGCCACTTCTTTGGCGTTGGTCGCATCCCTGGCCAGCAAATTTAGGGCACAGACGCCCTTAAACAGATTGAAGCGATGATATTTCACTCTGTCCCTCCTCGTATGTTAGCCGCACGATCTGGGGTTACATGGCGGCGTGGCCTCGGCAAAAATCTCGTGCAGGCGCCGGAGGACAACGGCTTCCTGCCCAGGCAACAGTGGGCGCGGGTCAATGCTGATGATCCCGAGATTGACGAAATGGTTGCGGGTATAAATAGCCGGGTCGCCACCTTCCAGTAACTTGATCACTTCTTTGGCCGTCAAGCCCAATCCCTTTTCATCAATCCTGATCTGGGCACGATATATCTCCCGCCCGGCTTCGTCCTGGGTCAATCCCGCTTCCAGATGGGGAATGTCCTGCAAACCCGCAATCAGCCATTCCATCCGCTTCCTTTGGTCGGCCGCGTCCTGCAACCGGTCCCGGTTCAAGTACCGGTCCAGGGCAGCCAAAAGCCCCAGAATCCCCTCTTTACCTATCTTCATGGCCCGTCCGACGCCGCGATATTGCATCTGGCAGGCTTCAATCAGGTCTTTCCGGCCGCAGATGAAACCTGAGGTCGGTCCTTCAATGGCCTTACCCCCACTGTAAATCACCAGATCTGCTCCCAGGTCGAGGTACTTACGAAGATCCTCTTCCGCTGCCGCGTCGACAACGACGGGGATTCCCTTCTCCTTCCCAATCCTCACCATCTCTTCCAAAGGGATGATTCCCTTCTGAACAGTATGATGCGATTTTACGTATAGCAAGGCCGCCGTCCGGTCGCTGACCGCTCCTTGCAGGTGGGCCCCTTTCACTTCGTTAACCTGCCCCACTTCCACTGGTCGCCCGCCGCCAAGACGGATCACCTGGGTCAGCGGGGCACCAAAATTAACGCTGTGGCCTTTGGGTAACAGCACTTCATTGCGCAATCCACCACTATCTGGCAATCTTTCAATTAGAGCCAGGTCACGTCCGGCGATGCAGGCCGCGATGGAAATGGCAATCCCGGCCGCGGCGCCACTGGTGATGCAAGCCGCTTCGGCTCCAATCAGGGTCGCCACCTTCTGTCCCGCTTTGCGGAAGAGGTCCTCCATGCTGACATAGTCCCTGGCAGCGCGGGCCATAGCCTCGGCTACCTCAGCCGCAACCGCCGAGCCCCCCAACGCTGTCATCTTACCACTGGCATTGATGACCTGCTTGAGACCCAGATCAGTGTAAACAGACATGCTCTTCACCCTTTCCTGCCTGGCGAGAAAGCCTTTCCCCAGAGAAGTTCGGCGGGGGGCAATTGCCCCCCGCCCCTGTCCCGCCGGACAAAGTCTCTCCCGCTACCTGGGTGCCTTGAAACCTCCTTTTACTTCACCGGAAAGAGAGCGCCCAAGATCATCGCTCCCAAAATGGCACCGCCGGCGATGGGTTTGTCCCATTTGTAGAAAACGGCCGCCCCCACGAAAGCCCCGATTCCGGCCGGAATGCCATACTGAATGGCCGAGACGATGATGAGGGGTCCGAGGTAGCGTCCGGCAGCGTTGCCTGCACCCATCATAACGTCGGTCCCCACCGATGATATTCCCTCAGGCATTATTTTGCGGATGACCATGATCAGCAGGCCTATGGCGGCACCGACCACCAAGCCCGTCAGAAGGGCGAGAGGGAAGTTCTCGATGGGAGCCCTAATACCCGCGGCCAGCATCACGGCCGGGATCCCGATGCCAATACCCGTCATCAGAGAGCCCCCAATATCCAGAACTCCCACCAGGGGGCCCTCCAGGATCCGGGCGATCAAGAATCCCGCCGCAAAACCGGCCGCAGCAGCATAATCACCGGACCGCAGTCCCTTATCCAGCATCTGAACGACAAAGATTTCATTGAAGGCCCCGGTGTGGTGGACAACGTACAGATGGGTGCCGCCAAAGACAGCGGCCCCGGCCACGGCCAGCAGCAGGACGAAAGTCCAGGGCTGCAGGAGAAAGGATCGATTGGCTGCCATCATTTTACCTCCTTTAGATAAACTTGGCCAACTGGACAAAGAAGCCTCTGAAGTAGGCAATCAGGAGATAAAGAATCGTCACCAGGGCAATCATGATGTTGGTGGCGCGACTGAAGCCATTGTCCTCGATGGATTTGCCGATGAGGATCCCCAAGATGCAACCGGGGACGGCGTTGCCCATGATCATGTGCGCCAGTCCTCCCAGGATGGTGGCCGCGATTCCCGACTCTTTTCCCGCATCCAGGGCCGCCAACCAGAAGATGATGGGCATCACCGGGTTGATCATCAGGTTGGAGGCCGGCCCCAGGACTTTCGCCGCCACCACCGCCATCGAAGTCGGGATAGCCGCCGCCACGGTGTTGAGGAAGGCGACCACTAAGGCACCGACCAAAGCGCCGGCGGCGGCCATGGCCGCGGGGTTGTACATGGTGTCCTCGACCTTGCGGTTCCGCAGCAAAAGGAGCCCCGCCGCCCAGTTGGGGATTATCCGGTGCAAAACATCCTGAGTCAAAGCCCCGGCTCCCACCACAGAGGCGGCTGAGTTGAAGAGGAAACCAAGGCCGAAACTGAAGTGGGTGATGGGATCCCCCTTACAGGCGTTGAGTTCACCCAGGGTGCGGAAGGCTCCCATCGACTGCACCTCCGGGGCATAGAACATCCTGGCCGCACCAGCAGCGATGGCCGCCCCGCCGAGGGCTCCGATGATCAGAGACTTGATTAATACTACCAGCATCCTTCGTCCCCCTCCCAAAATACTCAAAACGAAGTTCGTCAGCGCTCTTCTGGCCCCTTATCCCACCCTCACCCCCTTGGTCCGGTTAGTATTCAGTCCTTCCGCCAGAGCGAGGTCAACATACTTGACCAGGACAGTCAGACGGACCTTCAAGATATACCTCCTCCTCTCCCGGGGCATGAAGACCCAAAGGAACCTCTCGGTCCAAGTTTCCACCGAAATGTTTTCTATCTTCACTTCTAGCGGCTCCATATAGATCAAACTGCCTGGGACCATCCCGTAGATTTCCTGCCGCAAGTCATGAAAGACCCGGCTTAGAGCCTCCTCCTTCGTCCGGCCATCCTTTTCCAGAGTTAACTGGATCTCCTTAACCGCCAGGTCGCTAGATTTCATTCCCGTTCCTCCTTGCGGATCTTCTTATACTCTTCCACCAAACGGCGACCCAGTTCCTCCAGATCCATGAACCCAAATCCCAGCACCCTGGCTCCTTTGCGCAAGGCCGTAACCCCGCCCTCTATGGACCTCAAATGATGCTCCGCCTTGTATCCATACTTGTTAGAAGCCACCAAAGCGCCCGCTCCGCCACTCCCGCAGAAACTAATACCGAGGTCGGCCTTTTGGTTGTGCATCACATCACCGACCTTCATGTCGGCCGCCATTCCGGGAATGAGGATGGCTTCTCCTCCAGCTTCCGTCACGCCCTTGGCCACCTTCTGACCCTTTCCCAGGCGATCACCGATCACCACCTTGATCTTTTGCTCCACCTGCCGCCACCTCCGTAGGATTTCGCTCTTTTTCCTTCTGGGTTTGTTTGGCCTCTTCCGCTCTTGCCTTTGCCGCCCCCAGGTGGAGGGCGATCAAGGCTATCTCCGACTCATCTTCCCCCAGGTCGTGTTCTTGAAATAACGGCCCAGTCATTTGCCTGGCGATCCGCATCCAACCGGAGTCGATCTGGGCCCTGACCTCGGCCCCAATATCAGCGACCATCTTCCTGGCCTGCAAACGCTGGAGAAAACTAACCATGTGGGCGGCCAATCCCAGCTTACCCATATCATCCAGATCAAACCCGTGACTATTCGAGAAGTCAAACATCTCCGGCAGGACCTTCTCCAGTTCCTTCACTTCCCGCGAACTTAGAGAAAACTCCTGGCGCAACCTGGCTAAAAGCTCCGTCAAATCCACTCACCATCTCGCCCTTTCACAATCCCCTGAAAGGCGAGTCACCTCCCCTTTCCTGAGAACCATCACCGGATTAAGCAGATATCGACCGTCCAGACGCTCCCCTTCCGAGTCCGAAAAGCTGAAGCCCCCCTGGCAGAGTTGAAGCACGGTGACGTCGGCTTCAACCCCGGGCCGCAAGGTTCCTACCGTACCCGCCAGCCCCAGAGCCGAGGCTGCTCCTGCCGTAGCCATGGCGATTACCGTCGGAAGCTCTAACCCAAGGGCTAGCAGTTTGGACATGGTCACCGCCAGACTGAAAACGGGACCCGCGAGATTCTGACTGTAAATGTCCGTGCCGACGGTATCTGGTAGGAATCCGGCCTGGAACGCCTTTCTGGCCGTATGGAAGCAAAAACTGGAGGTTCCATGACCGAGGTCAAAGAGGACGCCCCGCTCTCTGGCCGCCAATACTTCCGGTAAAGGTTCACCACCCGCCCCCAAGATCCCCCCCGGCTTCCCGTGGAAGGAGTGGGTAACGATATCCCCTCTCTGCAGGAGCTCCAAGACCTCTTCCAACCGGGGCGGGGCATTACCAATGTGGACCACCAGCGGGATCCCGGCCTGGAAAGCCAGATCCTTGGCCAGGGCAATGGGCTTTACCCCCAGGTCCCCGACCACCGAGGCGCTGGCCCTGGCCTTGATCCCCCGGATAACCCCGGGGTAATCTTTGACCTTTTCCAGGCTTTCCGCAAAAGTGACGTTCCTGAGATCGGCCAGCTCCCCCTTCTCTCGGATAAGACCATCACCGGCGGCATTCAAGAAAACCAATACCCTCGTTTGGCTCTCCCGGATGGTCGTCTCCAGGAAAGGCTCGAAATTCCTAGACCCGGCGCTACCGGCATCTACAACTGTAGTCACACCCATTCCCACACCAACCGTATCAGGCATGACCCCCAGGTTAGTCACCCCCGGATAGACATGGGTGTGAAGATCGATGAGACCGGGCGTGATGATAAGACCTGAAACATCTAACGCCGTCAAGCCCTCGTTTACCGTGAGATGTTGACCGATAGTCCGTATCCGTCCGTCTTCGATGAGCAAGTCCCCAACGAAATCAAGACCCTGACCCGGGTCGATGATCCGTCCACTCCTGAGCAAAAGGTCAACGGCCAATCACGTCCCCCCCCCCGCATCGTTTTCTTCCAATTGGCCGGCTTCCTTCCTTTGATAGAAAAGGTAGCGCAAAACCGGCACCACCTCGTTCTCGTCTATCTTGGCCCCAACCTCCCGGGCCAGGCCTTGCAGATACCGGCCAACGGTCTCAAAGACGCGGGGATCCCGGCTTCGATAAAGGTCAAGCTCCGGTTCCGCGAAACTCTCTCCGCGCTTCCAACGCTCCCGCGCCAGATCCAAGTGCAAGGCCAGGCCCA
>JAMCWA010000011.1 GCA_023475165.1 Bacillota bacterium
AACAGGGGCCGGCTGGCGCCAAAGAAGACGAGCAATGTCTTTTAATCGGGGTAAGCGATAACGGCATCGGGATTCCCGAGGAGGAAAAGGAGGCCATCTTCGAGAAGTTCCATCAGGTCGGGAAACCGGGTCAGGGAGCGGGGCTGGGGTTGGCCCTGGCTAAGGAGTTGGTCCAGCTCCACGGCGGGCGGATTTGGGTAAACAGCCGACCTGGGCACGGGAGCATTTTCTTCTTCACCCTGCCATTGCGAGAAGAATCACTCTGACCAGGTCGACTGGTGACATCAAGATGGCGGGATGGATCTATGTTGTCGGCGGGCTGGTCTATGGGGATGACCGGTTCACCGGGAGTTTCGAGCTTCTGCTTCACATCGTAGAACTGAATTGGCTTGTCGTCAATGAAGTTGCGGGGTAGGTCCCAAAAAACGCCCCAGCTCTGGTCGCTCAACTTCGAAAAAGCAGATTCCCCGTTGGGGGGGTTCACTATGCCGGCCAGCGTCCTGGTTGTGGAAGATGACCCCAGGATTCAAAAAATCATCGTCCAGACCTTGCGCAAGGAAGGGTATCAAATCCTCACCAGCAGCGATGGGACGGATGCCCTTCAAAAGGTCAGGGCCGGGAGGCCTGACCTGATCCTCCTAGATCTGCGTTTGCCGGGGATGGACGGCCTGGAGGTTTGTCGGGAGCTGCGGAAAGAGGGCTCCTTGCCCATCATCATCGTCTCGGCCCGGGGGGAAGAGGTCGATAAAGTAGCTGGTTTCACCTTGGGGGCGGATGATTACATCACCAAGCCCTTTAGCCCGACGGAGCTCCTCTTGCGAGTGAAAGCCGTTCTGCGCCGGGTTCAGGAGCATCGGGACCAGTCGGGCCAGGAGAGGATCAGATTAAGGGGATTAGTGATTGACCGGATCAGCCGTACGGTGGAGGTGGGTGGGAAGCCGGTAGAGCTCACGGCCCGTGAATTTGACCTTCTTTGGATTCTGGCCGGACGCCCCAACCGCGTCTTCAGCCGGGAGCAGCTCCTGGATCTGGTCTGGAAGGACGAATTTGACGCCGATCCGGCCACAGTGACCGTCCTCATCCGTCGCCTGCGTCAAAAACTGGAGAAGGAGCCGGATAACCCCGAATACATTAAGACGGTTTGGGGGGTAGGTTATAAGATGCAGGGCCAGTAGGTTCTCATGGGGAGGCGTCTCCTCCGGGCTAGGAGACTGCTGAAGAACCGCGTTTTGAGTGGTTAGCGACACCGCAGATAGGGGTTTCTCAGTGGTCTCCTAAACCTTTGCCGCCTTCCACTTCCCCGACTTATACCGATACCCAATGAACAGCGAGCGGGCGAATTGGTCCACGGCCATGGCGATCCAGGCCCCAGTCAACCCCGCGTTCAGGTGCAGGACCAGAAGGGAGGCCAGGGTGAGGCGAACTCCCCAGACCCCAGCGGTGGTGGCATAGAGGGGCCAACGAGTATCTCCCGCGCCCCGCAAGCCGCCGGCCAGCACGAATTGCGTCGACTGGGCCGGTTGGACCAGGCCGATGATCTTGAGGGCAATGGAGCCCAGGTGGATGACCTCAGGTTCGTTGGTATAAAGCCGCATGATCCAGGGCCCGCCGAGGAAAAAGACGGCCCCCATGAAAGTGGCCAGGATCATCCCCAGGTAACGGGTTTCGTAGCCCGACTTCTCCGCCCAGTCAGGCCTCTTTGCGCCCAGATTCTGGCCCACCAGGGTGGTGGCCGCCATACCGAAGGCCATTCCGGGCATGAAGGAGAGCCCCAAAACGTTCAGAGCGATCTGGTGCGCGGCGTAGGTGACGGTCCCAAGGCTGGCCACGATCCGAACAAAGGTGAGCATCCCGCCTCGCATGGCAAATTGCTCCAGGGCCGCCGGAAAACCAACCTTCAGAATCCTTCCCACCAGAGCGGCATCGTAACGGTATCCCCGCCAGGAGATAGTTAGGGCAGAGCGTCTGCTGATAATCAGGTACAGGAAGATGCCCGCCGAAAAGACGCGGGCCAAAAGGGTGGCCCAGCCGGCACCAACCGCCCCCATGGCCTGGAAGCCAAGATGCCCGTATATGAAGACGTAATCCCCGATGATTACCAAGACGTTGGTCAGGGCGTTAACCCACATGGGGGTTTTGGTATCGCCGGCTCCGCGTAAGACGGCGGTAACGGTCATCCCGATGGTGCTGAAAATGAGACTGAGACTGACCAACTGCATGAAGCCCGTCCCCGCCCGGACGACATCGGGCCCGGCCCCCATCAAGAGGATGATCTCCCGGGCGAAATGAAACCCGAAGCCGGCTACCAGAACCGCCAGGAGGACGGTAATGACCAGGGTCTGGGTGGCAGCTCTTTCTGCCGTCAGACGGTCGCCGGCTCCGATGGAACGAGCCACAATGGCGGTTGTGCCGACGTTTAGAGCCATAAAGGCGGAAAGGGCAAAGAGAATGGGTTGGTTGGTGAGACCGACAGCGGCCACAGCGGCGGGACCGACATGGCCGACCATCATCATGTCAATCATTTGAACGAAAGTTACCAGAAACATCTCGACCAGAGTGGGGCCAGCCAGCTCGATGATTCGTTTTCTGACCTTTTGTCGGGTAGGCTCTTCCCCCGGGATAGCCATGGTTCTGGGGAGGGAAGAGGCATTTCCGGGACTGGTGCTAAGGAGGTTCTCCGCGGCCATTTCATCTCCCGAGGTCGCGGCCACGAGAGTTACCTCCTGGCCGGAGACAGGACTCGCTTCCTTGACGATAGGTTTCGCGGGTAAACGGTTTTGGGCAAGGGGGTTAGCAGGTAACAGAGAAACTCCTCCCGATTCTACCAGCAACTTATTTCGCCAGTCTAACCTTTCTTCAGGTTAATCTTACTCCCTTTTTGACCCGCCGGCAACACTGATTTCCTCGAAAACAGACTTTCTCCTGTCCCGCGGTATCATACGTTTCCTTATATTGTTGGCCGGGTTCTGACGAAGGCCAGCGGTAGGAAAGTGAGCATCATCCGGAGTTATGCCACGTCAGACCGGAAGGAGTCTTTGACGGAGGTGCGGAAGACCTGGAAGGGCGATTCTATTTTTTTGCCAAGCAGCGTAGGCTTTAAGAGAATTCACCGGTACAGCGTCCACAGAAATATGAAGGCAGGCAGGTCTCTCCTTTTTTCCGCTTCCCTTCTGACCCTGGCCAACCTGATCGGTCGCAGCCTGGGCCTGGTCTACCGGGCCTTCCTTTCCCGCTATCTGGGAGCGGAGGGAATGGGTCTTTACCAGACCATGACGGCCTTCTGCTATTCCCTGGTCAACCCGGCCAGCGCCGGGCTGACTGTTGGAGTATCTCAGGTAATTGCCAGTAAAGATCCAGTTTCCCATTCACGGATGGCCGCGGAAAACGGCCTCCTGAAGCTCGGGTTCAGGCTGGCGGCGTTTTTTTCTGTTCTAGCCGTGGGGGTCACCTTACCCCTGGCCAGAGTCCTTGGCCCACCGACGTTGCCGGTGAGCCTCCTTTCTTTAAAGCTCTTCTGGCCGGTTCTGGTCTTGCCCGTTTTCAGTTCCGTTTGGCGCGGCTATTTTCTGGGGAAAAACCACGTCCTGCCGGTGGTGGTCTCGCAGGTCAGCCAACAGATCGCCCGACTGGTCTGGCTCAGCGGGCCAGTATTGCTTCTCCTGGTCGGAGGGCTGACCTCCCTGCCCAGGGCGGTCTTGAACCTGGAAAGGAACAGCTTATCCGATCTTGCCGGAAGGATCCAGTGGGTGGTTGCCGGCCTTCTTGTCTCCGAAGCGGTGGGGATCTTGGTCCTAATCATGTGGTCCAGGCAGGGGAAGGCGCGGCAGACCGGTGACGAGAGGGGAGAGGCTAAGGTGGAGAGCCGATCGGGGTACACGAGCGGCGGTGAGGTTAAGGTCAGGCGGGGTGGGGAGATTGGCCGGGCGGGCAAGAAAGGCGAGGCCGGGCCGCGAAAGCGGCCGGCGCGGGATCTGGTCGGCTTGAGCTTCTCCGTGGTGGGCGGACGTCTGGTATCCTCCGGCCTTCGCCTGGCGGAGGTTTCCCTCATTCCCGCCCGGCTCATCACCTGTGGCCAGGACAGTTCGCAGGCCCTAGCGACCTATGGGCTAATTTATGGGATTGCCATGCCGCTGGTGGCCTTTCCGGGCGTTTTCACCGGCTCCCTGGCCACAACCCTGGTACCTGGCATCTCGCGGGTCCAGGGACGTCCGGCCCTGGTCAGGTCCAGGATAAAGAAGAGCCTTTTCGCCACGGCTGTCGTCGGTACCCTGGCTGCCACCACCTTTCACTTCGCCGGGGGCTTGCTGGCTGATCTGGTCTTCGGGCGTCCGGAAGCAGGAGGCGTGGTTTCTGCCCTGGCCCTCCTCCCTCTCTTCCTCTATCTTGATCAAACCAGCGGAGCCATCCTGCGAGGTCTCGGGCGGGGTAGCATCCCCATCCTGGCCAATCTGACTGAAGCTGGAGTGCGGCTTTCCTTCCTCTTCTTTGGCCTGGTTGGATCGGCGAAAGGGACGGAGGTAATCGTTAGGGCGATTTTGGCCGGGGAAGCCCTGTCTTCTTTCATTACTCTTTTTGCCATCCTGAGAGTCTTCAGCAGGCAGTGACCAGGGTTCTCCAACAGTCAGACCTTCTATCAAAATCCCCGCCCAGAGGACGTTTGCCTCTTAGGCGGGCGGTGAATGGGCGGCCTCGGCCTGTCTCGCCGGGGCTAAAATGGCCTCCCGGGCCAACGAGAGGGGCGGGCGATCCCGCCCCTTTTCAATTTTGTAGCCGGCCTCTACAGCGGTCAGGTTTCAGCAGGAATTAGGCCCCGGTCACGAGAATATCAGTATGACACCTGGAGTGGGAGAAAAAACGTGATGACGAACTCAGATCGGCCTGGCGGTGCCAAAGATGGGGACGGCTTAAACCAAACCCCAAAGATGAACACCCCGAAGATGAACCGGGATCAGCCCGTCCGCTTTTGGGCGGCTATTGGGGAGAAGCTGGGACTCTTCAATTATTTGCCGCCCGATCCCGTGCTGCGGGCTAATGCCCGGAATAGTCTCATTGACGGTATGGCTTATGCCGTCATGGTCGGGTTCTTTAACCCCTTTGTCAGCGTTTTCGCCATGGCCTTGGGGGCCACCAATTACATGGTCGGCCTTTTGAACTCCCTCCCCGCTTTTACCACTGTCCTGGCGCAGCTCTTGGGGGCGTATATCACCAACCGGTTCCCTAGCCGGGTCCGGGTAGCCCTTTGGGCCACGTTTCTCCACCGGATTACTTTTTTGCTTTTAACCTGTCTGCCTTTCTTGCCGGTTAATCGGGCCTGGGTTTTGATCTTCACTGTCATCCTGGCCAACTTACCGGCCGGCGTGGCCGGGCTGGCTTGGACGACGCTGATGGGAGAGCTCTTTCCTCTGGAGTATCGGGGGAAGGTCTTCGGAGAACGTAATGCGTATGTCGGTGCGGTCACCCTCCTGGCGACGGCCTTGGGGGGCGTGGTCCTGGGCAAAATTGCCTTCCCCTACAATTTCGCCTGGCTTAATGGCCTGTCCTTCTTCTTTTTGATGGTCTCTTTTCATTTTCTCTCCCGGCTCCAGGAGAACCCCGCCCCGGATCGCGTCGGCCTCCTGGATAAGGTAGAGGGCCTGGACAGGCCGTCGTTCGAGAAAAGGCTTTCCCACCGTGGTCCGGGTACCTTTCTTTTTCGCCTCAGGTCCACCCTGTGGGCACTGTTTAAAAGGCCGCTGCTGGCGCTGCGTAGATGGCGGCAGGTCGCGCCGAAAGTGGGGACGAGGGGAGGGGACATCTGGTCATTTCCCGCCAGTTTCCTCGGCCTAAAACCCTACCGGGAGTTTTTGTTGAGCCTTTTGGTCTTTCAATTCGGCCTGCAGCTCTTAGCCGGGGTCTATCCCATCCTTTTTATCCGAATCCTTAAGTTTTCACCGGGGTGGATCGGCTTCTTTGCTACGGCCGCTGGGCTTTCCTCCGTACTGACTTACCACTTTTGGGGGCACCTGGGTGATCGGCGTGGGCACGGCTTCGTTTTGGCGATAGTGACGTGGGCCTTCCCTCTTTCTTCGTTGGCCTATGTTTATGTCACCCAGCCTTATACGCCCGTGTTCCTGGAGTTCCTTTTTGGCCTTTTTGCTTCCGGCTTTAACCTGGGGGTTTTCAACTATCTTTTGGAGATTACCCCAGAAAGAGGACGCCCTTCTTATCTGGCCTTCTTCAACGTGGCGATGAACCTGGTCCTTTTTGTGGCCCCCATCATCGGGGTCTGGCTTCTTACCGTCTCCGGGGTGACGACGGTCTTAATCCTGGCCAGCGGGATCAGGGCGCTGGGAGCTTTCCTGGTTGGGAGAAGCATTTGGGGAAGGCAGCCGGGGACGCTTTAAATGCTCACAGTTATCGCGATGGGTCTACGCTGAAAATAACCTTATCTGGGCAGGGTATTGTCCCGGCTCATTCCGGGTGCTCCGCGTCGACAGCACCACGGCTCGCTCGGGCGAAACCGGGCCGCCCTCAACTCGCCGTCCAGGCGCAGTGAGGGCTGGCGCGGACCTCCTTGTCCACGCCCCCGGTTTCGCTTCCTCGCTTCGCCTAGTGCCGTTACCGCCGCTCCGCAAAATCATTCGCCTAGGACAATCACCCTGCTCCGTCATTTTCGTCATCTGCTGGTGCCGCCGGCGGCATGGGGGTCTATCCTAGAAAAGAAACGGCCCGCGTCTAGGGCGGGCTCGTGGCTCAGGCAATATATCCTTTTTCCTTTAGCGCGGCCAGAGCGGCCTGCTCCTGTTCTTCTTTGATCTGATATTCAAGTTTGCCATCGCTGATTTTGGCGCAGCGCCCTCCGTAGGGCTTCAGAGCTTCCTTAATCTCTTTCAAAGGGACCTCCAGTTTGAGCGGATACAACACCTTCATCTTCACGACCCCTTTCGCTTATCAGTAATTCTTACTGATAATATAATAGCACGCTGATGAAAAAAGAAAAGGGGATGGACAAAAAATTTCGCAGGACAAAACTCCCGGCAAAAGTCCCAGCAAATGCGCGGTTCGCCGGTCGCGGTAAGGTCCACCGGCTTGTCTTCGCTCTCCCGGGCTCGCGGCTGTGGCCCATACGCTCCTGATGAAATAGCAAAGGCAAACAGGGCGTGCCTAGCCACCAGGCAGCGCCCTTTGGTTTTGGCCATTCATCTTTTACTGATTGAACAGAGACATGCATCGGCGTCGGCGAATCCACCCCACGCGCGGTTGCGGCATACGCGGGGTGTCCGCAAGTGCACCTACCGGACCGGTCATCCTTTCAACCGCGGATCGAGGGCATCGCGGAGACCGTCACCCAGAAAGTTGAAAGCCAGGACGGTTAGGGCCAAGATAATTCCAGGGAATAGCGGCAACATTGGGTAAGAGCGCAGTAATGGCGAGAGTTCGTTAACCATTATTCCCCAGCTGGGGAATGGCGGCTGTACCCCAATGCCGAGGAAACTGAGAGTCGCTTCCGACAAGATGATTCCGGCCACGTGCATGGTGGCGGTGACGATGACCGGACTCAATAAATTGGGGAAAATATGCGAGACCATGATCTTCAAATCCGTCGCTCCAGTAGCCCGGGCGGCCTCGACGAAATCCTGTCCCTTTAGGCTGAGGACCTGTCCGCGGACGATGCGGGCCATACCCGGCCAGCCGACCAGGCTCAAGGCGAAAAAGATGTTGAAGATATTGGAGCCCAGGATCCCCATGATCAAAATGGCCAGCAGGAGACTGGGGAAGGAGAACATAATATCCGTCAGGCGCATAATGATCATGTCAGCCATTCCCTGGTAATATCCGGCCAGCATCCCCAGAAGTACCCCCAGGAAAGTTTCGATGGAGATGACCACCGTGGCCACCGAGAGGGAAATGCGGGCGCCATAGATGATCCGGCTCAAGATGTCCCGGCCTAACTCGTCGGTACCCAGCGGGTGTCTTTCGCTGGGGTTTTCGCGGGCGTGGCTGATATCCTGGTCATAGTACGTATAAGGAGCAATGAAGGGTGCGAAAATGGCGACGATGACCAGCAGGATAATGAAAAGCGCGCTGATGACAGCGGTGGGATTGTGGACAAGACGGCGCCAGGCGTCCTGCCAGAGCGTTCGCCCTTCTTCCTCGATTTTTCGGTCCTCATTAGAAAGAGCGATCATGGTGAGCATACTTTGACACCCCAGGTCCGTTTAGGAGTATCTGATGCGCGGATCGACCAGGGTATAAAGGAGATCCACGATCAGGTTCATCATGACGAAGGTCACGGCATACATCAAGGTCGTCGCTTGAATCACCGGGTAATCGCGCTGGTAAATAGAAGTAATGGAGGCGCGGCCGATTCCCGGCACGTTGAAGATGGTTTCGACGATGAAAGAGCCGGTCAAAAGATCACCGAGGGTCATGCCGGTTACGGTTAGAACCGGAATCAGGGCATTTTTGAGGGCGTGTTTATAGATGACGACCCGTTCGCCCAGACCCTTGGCGCGCGCCGTGCGGATATAATCCTGACGGATGACATCCAGCATTGAAGAACGGGTAATCCGGGCGATCAAGGAGAGGGGCCGTGCTGCCAGGACCAGGGCGGGGAGAACATAGTTCTCCGGTTTACCCCAGCCAGCCACCGGTACCAGATGGAGGTTCATGGCCAGGATGATGATCAGAATGGGAGCCAATACGAAAGAGGGAATCGAAATACCCAAAAGCGAGATAAACATGGCCAGCTTGTCCACCCAAGTCCCTCGTTTTATGGCGGAAACTACTCCCAGAATGATCCCCAGGGATACCCCTAAAAGGGCGGCGGTAAGGCCCAAACGCGCCGTGATCGGTAATCCTTGTTTAAACATGTCCGCGATGGGCCAGCCCCGGTAAAAAAAGGAGAGGCCCAGATTGCCATGCAGGGCATTCCAGACAGAAGACAGGTATTGTTCCCAAAGGGGTTTGTCTAATCCATATTCGTGTTTTACCCTTTCCACAGTGGCCGGGTCGCCCTTGTCGCCCAACATGATGGTGATGGGATCAGAAGGGGAGAGATACCCAGCAATGAAGGTGATGAGGGAAATGGCCAGAATAGTGGGGATGGCGATTAAGAGACGGCGCAGGATGTAATTGGTCATGGAGACGAGCCCTACCCTTTCCAACTAAGCTTACTCCCAAATGGGCTCTTCAGACCCCCTTTCGGCCGTTGGTCTTTAACGGGGTCAGGGGTGACCTGCTCAGAGGCCACCCCTTTTTCCCCCAAACGAACTACTTTTGAATTTGGACTTTGTGGAAGGGTAGCGGTCCCATCGGCGTATTAACCACGCCTTTAACGTAGGGCTTCATCAGGATGTTGTCGCGCCCGTAATCGAGGGGAACTAATGGAACATCGCTAACAATGATGTTTTCGGCCTGCTGGTACAACTTCATTCGGGTGGCTGGATCGCTGGTGGTATCGGCCTTGTCCAGCAGGTCATTGACCTGGGGATTGTTATAGCCCGTTCGGTTGTTGGGGCTTCCATCCCGGAAGAGGATGGACAGGAAGTTCTGGGGATCCATATAATCTGCTCCCCAGGCCAGCAGGTAGGCTGGGACGACCGTCTTCTTCTTCACATCAGCCAGGAATTTACCCCATTCTTGCTCCTGCAATTGCACTTTCAGGCCAAGGTTTTTCAGAAGCTGGCCTTGGATATACTCACCGATCTTTTTATAGGTGGCGTTTCCGGCCCGGATATAGATGGTAAGCTCCGGGAACCCTTTACCGTCGGGATAACCAGCTTCGGTTAACAATTTTTTGGCTTTGTCGACATCAAATGGTAGACCCTTTTGGTCTGGATTATAGCCGGGCATGCCCGGGGGCAGGATTCCGCCGGCCTTGACTACCGAATCCTGCAGCACGACCTTCACCAGATCATCTTTATTGATGGCCTGGTTAAAAGCTTGCCGGACCCGGATATCCTTGAAAGGTGGGAAAACATTGGCGTTGAGGGCCATGTACTGGATGGAAGCATGGGGGACGATGGTCAGCTCTTTGCTCAGTTTCGGATCGTCCATAACCCGTTTGATATCGCTGGCCGGGACATAGACCATGTCCAGCTCCCCATTTTCATACATGGACATCTGCGTGGCTTCGCTGGTGACGATGGAGAACTCAATGCTATCCACTTTGGGACGACCCTGGAAGTACTTGTCATTGGCTTCGAGAATCACCTTGGAATTGTGTAACCACTGCTTCAGCTTGAATGGCCCGGTACCGATGAGGTTGGTTTCTGTCCACTTGTCGCCGCCTTTTTCCACCTCTTCCTTGGTGACGACAAATCCGGTGGGGTAGGTCAATTTAGCCAGGAAGTAGGCTTTCGGAGCGTCGATGGTGATTTGTAAGGTCTTGGAATCGAGGACTTTAATCCCGGAGGCCTCCGTGGCCTTGCCGTCAATGACGTCTTTCGCCCCGACGATGTCCCCGAGATACAGAGGGGCGACGGTAGATTTCAAGGCCGGATTTAAAGCCCGGTTAAGGCTGTACTTGAAATCTTCGGCCGTCACTTTCCGCCCGTTGTGGAAAGTGACGTCATCTCTCAGGTGGAAGGTGTAGGTCTTGCCGTCGGGGGAGATGTCCCAGCTCTTGGCTATGGCGCCGACCACCTCGCTTTTTTCGTTAAACTGGACCAGACCGTCAAAGACATTTTGGGCCACCGTTATCGAGACACCATCGACCATAATCGCTGGATCCAGAGTGGGTGGTTCAGCTGATAATGGAAAGCGGAAGACAGTCTTAGAAGCTGGAGCAGCCGCCTTCTGCCCTCCCCCGCACCCGGTGACGACCAGAGCAAAAACCAAGAGAAGTCCCAGGGCGGCGACAATCTGACCTTTTCTGATCATGTTTTCCCCCTCCTTCGAATAAAGAAATCAGTATAGCTGAAGTATTCTATACCACTCCGAAACTTCCTGCAGGATTTTGCCACAAAGCAAAAGAATTCAGATACCGCAATTCCACCACTATTCCACCAAAATTCCACCCTCGGTGGAATGGACTGGCAAAACGAGAGCCGTGTATAATGATGCTACAAACGCATAATGAGGTTGCAGAAGGGGTGATCTGGACGACGAGGGGATCTGCTGATCGTGATGCAGAGAGAAGGCCACCTAACCCGGCTTGGCGAGGAGGAATCGATGTGAAGGGCATCATTATCCGAGAAATCAGGTTGTTTGTGGCCGCCCCGACCAACCTGGGTGTTACTCTACTTACCCCGCTCCTCTACGGTTTTTTGTTTGCGGCCTCTCTAATATGCCGGAACCCCTCCGCCCTTTGGCGCAAGTCAACCCGATGACATATGTAGTAGGTCTTCTGCGTTACGTAACTCTACCGGCCAATTTCCAGCCGCCGCTTATGGCAATTATGGCTGGACTAATTGTGCTGGCGGTTGCGGTCATCCTGAACGTCTTGTTCATGAGGAGATCTATGGCTAGCCTTTAGGATCACCTGGACAGGTGTTTGGAATCGAAGAAAGGAAGATGACAATTGACAATCCACTTCTCGGGCGATGAAAAAGGTATCGCGATAAAGGTTTACCGAGTCTCGTTCTCCTATGTACCCGGCAGCGCCGCTTTGAGGGACGTCTCATTTGCCGTGCCGGCGGGGGAACTCCTAGGCATTGCCGGACCTAATGGGGCCGGGAAGACGACATTAGTGAAGCTGTTATGTGGTCTCCGGCGGGCTAATTCCGGAGAGATAACCTTTCGCCTGGGGCCGGACCAAAAGGCAGTGGGATCGCTGGAGGCGCGGAGTAAACTGGCCGTAGTGCACCAATTCACGGCTTTTGACATGTTTTTGACCCTGCGGCTGAACATTCTAAACTATATTGCACTGCGCAAGGCCCGTATACCCCGGGTCGAGGATAGAATCAAGGAACTGGCCAATACTCTTGGCATCGCGGATTGCCTCGACCGGTCACCAATGGAGTTATCTGGCGGGCAATTAAGGAAAGCTCAGATTCTCAGAGCAGTCCTTGTCCGGCCAGCTTTGCTGATCATGGATGAGCCGACGGCTGGGCTCGATGTAACTTCCCGGAAAAGGGTCTGGGAGCTAATTAATGAGATGAGAAAAAGCGACGGCACTACGGTACTGTGGACTACTCACGAGATGGCGGAGATTGAGAAGCGTGCCGATCAAATCCTGATCTTGAATCGGGGGGAGATGGCCTGGTTTGGGCCCATGGATAAGCTACGCCGAATGGCGAGGGTTTCGCGAGTTGCTCTAGAGGTGGAAGATGGGTTCGAAATGCCCGCCAATATACTCGGGGATCATATTCTTGATATCGAGCGAATCGGTACCAACTCGGTCAAACTACTGGTGCCTCCGGAGAAGGTTCCCGAGCTTGTTCGCTTGATGGTAGGCTACGAAGGGATAAGGAACGTGGCCACGCAAGTCCCTACCTTGGAAGATCTGCTGATCGTGATGCAGAGAGAAGGTCAATTAATCCGGCTGGGCGAGGAGGAATCGACGTGAAGGGCATCATTATCCGAGAAATCAGGTTGTTTGTGGCCGCCCCGATAAACCTGGGTGTTACTCTGCTTACCCCGATCCTCTACGGTTTTTTGTTTGCGGCCTCTCTATCCAACGCGCTCCCCGTGGTTAGTTATCAGTCGACTACGGTCTCCTATCTGCAGTATGTCGCCCCTGGTTTAGCCACTTTTGCCCTGGTGATGTTTGCCAATATGTCGGGGCCGGCTGTTTTCCAGGAGAAGGCCTCGGGTATGCTCCGGGAAATTGCCTCCTGTCCCATCACCCCCGTGGAGTATGTTCTCGGGAAACTCATAACTGGTAGCGGCATTGCTGCTGCCCAAGCGCTTCTCATTTTCTTGGTTTTCGGTGCCTTTGCGCAGTTGCACCCAACCGCCACGATGCTGCTCAAACTGGTGGTTGTGCTGGTCATTGGGGCATTGGGGTTCATCTCCCTTTACAACTCGATATGGGTGCTAGTGAGAAACCCGCAGACCGCCTCCCTGATTAGTAGCATGTTAACGACAGTACTTACTTTTACTTCCCCCGTCTTCTATACAATTGAGAATATGCCGAAACTCCTCCGCCCTTTGGCGCAAGTCAACCCGATGACGTATGTAGTAGGTCTTCTGCGTTACGTAACTCTACCGGCTAATTTCCATCCGCCGATTATGGGAATTATAGCTGGACTAATTGTGCTAGCTACCGCCGTCATCGTAAACGTCTTGTCCATGAGGAGATCTATGGCTAACCTTTAGTATCACGCGAAGGGCACTTGGCTCTTCACAGTTTTTTGAGCTTGGGCAGACGGGTACGGATCTTAGCGGCGGCGAAAAACAGAGAATTCTGCTGGCCAGAGCTTACCTTCAATAGATGATACCGCCATTTGCCTCGTTGACCTGTTCCGACAGTAGTTTGAGGATGGCCTTGCGCCCGTTTACCCCCAGTTTATCGCCTATATTGGACATGTGCTTTTTTATTGTCTCCTCAGTGATACCGAGTTTGGAGCCCGCTTCCTTGTAGGACAAAGACGGATCGTCACGCAGAAGTTTGAGAATGCGTATCTCCCCAGGAGATAACTGCGGGTAGAGCTTACTCAATAAGGCGAAGAAAGGGTCGCTCCCGTCAGGGGTCAGCCCATTGCTGGCAACGGCCAGCTGACTTTGGGCAGGGGTTAATGGCCGGCGATTTTTCAGTTTACCCGTGACATAAATCCCACCCAATTTGATTACCTTCAGGGCCAGCGAAATCTCTTGGGCAAAGGTGTCGTGCAGTAAAAAAGCGCTGGCATGGTGGGTTTGCCTTGCCCAGTCCTGCGGGGGGTCACTGCGATTGTACACGGCGATAAGCGGGTAGACCAAAGGCCTCGCCTCCCCGCGCTCAAGGGCGAGGGCTTTCACAACCCCCGGACTCCCGTCAAAGTATACGATCCAGAGGTCGACGGGCTCGGGTGGTGCCTGGCCACCGGACAAGAGGTCCTCGGGAGTAAAGATGCCCGCGATTTCCAGAGCCGGTTTCCTTTTCAGCTGGGTTTGTAAACCGGTCAAGCAGATGGGACATAGACCCAAGAGAGCCAGCTTGAATTTCCCCATAGGCCACCTCTCGCTCCCACAAGTGGTCACTTGTGGCAATAGTTCCGGAGGAAGAATTATCCTAATATAGTCAAAAATCCTTCTTTAAACATGATATCTTCGAAAAGCGATGCCGCAATACCACCAATATTCCACCAAAATTCCACCCTCGGTGGAATGGACTGGTGCGATGGAAGGCATGTATAATGGGGCTGCAGGGTAACCGATGATCTGGAAGACGGGGGGAAAGGCGGTCCAAGAGTCAGAAAGGCCCTGTTAACAACCGAAAGGTCTTATTAATGGGGTAGATCTCCGTAGATCTCCGAAACGATTGGGCTTTTACTTAAACCGAAACCCTTTTGGGCTGTGGACGGTTACCTCAGTTGGGACGAGACCTTGAAAAATCGGCCCGGGATCGTGAATAGCCCTGCAGGATGTCGGGGTCGGGTCACCACCGCGATTTCATTGGAGCAGCCATGGCTGATGTCGCAGCGCTGGAACCGGGGCCGTTCCTGAATATATTAATCTGCCATCAGATGCAACTGCGACCCCACCGGTCCACCGTCGCTCTTGCTGAATAGCCTTATCCTTTTCGGCGGTGAACCGCTCATTAATCCAGAGATAGTCGAATTTGCGATATGTTATGCGCGCAGTGTCTTTCGAAACATGGACGAACTCAATATCGCCGTTGCAACTAACGGTATTGGCCTCAACACGAGGATGACCGAGTTATTTGCCAAGTATAATGTACACGTGCAGGTCAGTATCGACGGGGGACCAGAGTTACATAATGAGCTGCGGGTTTTCCCCTCAGGGCAAGGCTCGTTCAGTGGCGTAGAAAAAGCAATCAAGGAGTTGAAAGTAAGGGGATTGTCATTCACCAGCCGTTCCACTGTAACCGAACTAAATGCCGATATTCTTGCACTGTTTAATGTCTTAAGCCCCCTAGGCTTCTCAAGTCTGAACTTTCAACCAGTGCATGGGGCAAAGGAGCTAGAAATAGACTCCCAAGAGGAGACCTTTGTCAGCAGCTATCAAAAAGTGGTGGAGGACAAGGAAATAATGAAGAAGGTAGTGTACGCCCGGGCGATTTGGGACCGGGTTGAGAGAGGCTTGAAGATTAATAAATTCTGTGGGATGGGGACAGCGGGACTGGTGATTGCGCCGAATGGTGATGTCTATCCATGCCATAGGTTAGTCGGTCAAGAAGAATTCCAGGCAGGAAATATCCTGCGCCACGTGAATCTGGAAAAGGTTAAGGCGATTGGAAAAAAACTGCCTGTTGAAAGTTTCCCACAATGCTCTTTTTGCTGGGCTCGCTATCTCTGTGGTGGTGGGTGCTACGCAGAGAATCTTTTTGAAAACGGGACATTTTCCGCGCCCTATCCCTTAAGATGCAAATTGACGCGATCAATGATCAAAAAAGCAATCTCTCTCTTTGTAAGGAGAAGGCGGGACTTTGAGAAGGGGATTCCGGTGGCGGGTGCGGAGGGAATGTCATGTTGAGTCCATTAACTGACAGAGAATTTCTGGAAGAAAAAGCTGCCAGAAATGGATTCATTTTGGTCATTGCTTCCTTTCTGATTGGGCCCATCACTAAGTCCTTTCTTAGTCCAATCGTAAGGGAGTATGCTTCTAGGAACGCTGTACGGGAGTTGTTCCTGCTCAACGATTCTTTGACACTGGTATATATATTCCTTGTGTTCGTGTTATCGCGAAAATACGCCTTTGGTTTGTTGAAGATCTGGCCCCCTGAAACAAGAGCCACTCGATTCTTCTTTGCGGGAGTCTTCTTGTATCCAGTGTTGCTGGCAATCTCAATCTTCTTACTATCAGCAGGAGCAAACCTTTCATTAAGGGAGGCGATAAGAGAGAACCATAAAGTAGAACTTATACTCACAATGCCCGCCATTTATATTTTACACATAATGTGCAGCGCGTTCTGGGAGGAACTGTTATTCAGAGGCCTAATACAGGGTTCGCTTAACAAACTCTTTGGTTTCTCGGCAGCGCTCATAGTCGGGTCAGTTTTCTTTTCCGTACCTCACTTACAGAATGGTCCTTACCCTTGGCATTCATTTATTATGGCATACTTGGCAGGCCTCGTTCTTGGATGGGTTTATCAGAGAACACAATCCCTAGTTTTCTCAGGGTTTCTCCATTCTCTATACAACCTTTTGTCCGTTTTCTTGGCATTATTGGTTTCGCGACTTGTATAGTTAAGTAATTTCAATATTATCCTGGAGGAGGCCATGCGGAGAAATCTATTCCCGACATTATCCATGGTCGCCCAAGGAGCCTAAAAATCATGAAAATGGCCGTCCCGAAAATCTGCGAAGAGCGGGGCAACCCCTTGCGGTCGTGCTTCCCCTTGGGGCCGCAGATCTCGGTGACTTCAGCCTCCATGAGTCGACGCAGGACTGCGAACCAGGTGGCGGTACAAAGGGACAGGAGCCCCTCCTGGACGCCGGCTACGATTTCAGACAAGGAAACCTGCACTACCTCTGGGCAACTGGACAGAAACCTTTCCCTTCGGGTCTGGCGCTGATGGCCCTCCTTGTCATATGCTGACATGGGTGGCGGTACCTCCTTTGCTTTTCTTACCCACCCCTGTTATATCACGCAGGGGCAGGAGGCCGCCACTTTGAAATTCCACGAAATCCGGGACAACCCCCTTGACGAACTCATGACATTCTAGCATTTCTTCCCCATTTTGTCGTAGTCCTAAAGAAGTTGGAGTCAATATTCGTAACGGTAGGTGGAGATGTAAAATGCGCAGTCTGGCTGTGCTCCTTTGGCTGACATCTGTAAGCATGAAGGCAAACCTGAGGAGATATTGGCTGGCTGCCTTGGGTTTGGCAGCAGCCGTCTTTATCACGGGGGTGGGTTCCTCTGCTTCGCTGGCCTTACAGCACTTGGCGACATATCCTGTTCTTCTGTTGAGCGGTGGAGACCTGGTTGTATGGGATAAAGAAGTAGTCCTCAAGACCGGGCCAGGAACCTTAAGCTCCGAGATTGAAGACATGAAACCCTTCTCTTTCGAACTGGCCGGAAAGACGATATTACGGGCACTACCAGGTTCTAGGCTTACTGGGACACTGGCGGTGCCCTGCACTTCTGTCTATCGCCAGTCTCCACTGTGGATCCTTCTGGGCCGGACCACGGAAGTATCAGAAAGGGTGTTCCTGCCGCAAGTCAAGACAGGGAGAACATTGGCCCCTGAAGACAAAGGTCAAGCGGTCATCGTGCTGAAGGCGGTTTCCCCAACGGTGATACCAGAACCTGGCGGGACGCTCAGAATACGAGTAGCCAGATATCGGGAGACGGATAACGGTTTCATGTGGGACTACCCGGCGGGGCAGGAATTCTCCTTTACGGTAAAGGGTTTGATTGCCGGTGCCATGGGGGCTAACTATTACTGGACGTCACTGGAAACGGCTCAAGAACGGTCAGGAGCTACTGGTCTCGTTTCTTGGCTGGGAGTTTCGCTCCCGCCGGCTATGGACCTTGAAGCGGCCAAGAGGATTCTATCCCAAGCCTTGGAAAGGGAGCAGCCCAGTCTCACGGTATTGACTGTCAGGGAACTGGCTGAACTGATGATGATTGATATTAGAAAAATAAACCGGGTTGCCCATGCCTTCATGCCAATAATGCAACTTGTGTCGTTAAGTATCATTGCCGTAACAGCAGCCACCTTGGCCTACCGCCGTCGCAGGGAGCTGGTTTTACTAAATGTACTTGGTTTGACCGTTCGCCAAATCCAGATATCTCTGGTCATGGAGTGCGTTCTTTTGGCGACATTCGCGGTCTTAACTGGCTCCTTGGCCAGTCTACTGGTTACTTCTCTGGTTCTTGGTCGAATTTACCTGGATCTTACCGATTTCCTCTGGACCTTCTCCGGCGCTTTAGTTATGTCGGTCCTTTTTGCCAGTATGGTTAGCCAGGGATTTTTGGCCAGAGAAGTTTTTGCAAGGTACCTTCGAAATTCCTAGGTACGCAGGCCTTTCTATAAACAGGGGACCCCAATAGGCTGAAGATGTCGCAGAAGAAAGCAAAGTCCATATTGAGGAGGATAAATTAAGTATGGAAGCTGGTCCTCAGATTTTGGTGGTTAAGGACTTAACAAAGATCTATCAAGTAGGACCTAGTCAGGTAAGGGCGGTGAACGGCATTAACTTGGAGATTCGGTCCGGCGAAACCGTTGCCGTGATGGGACCTTCTGGTTCTGGTAAGACCACTCTTTTGCACCTCATAGCCGGGCTTGAACGGCCCGATAATGGGAGCATTCAGATAGGAGGCAGCTATTTACACAAGATGTCTGATGCCTCCATATCGGCCTTCCGGGCCAGGTTTATAGGGTTCATCTTCCAGGCTTTTAACCTCATTCCAACTCTGACGGCACTGGAAAACGTGGAACTTGCTCGGCGGATAGCGGGTTTACGGGACGCCAAAAAGCACGCCGCGGAGCTTTTGGAGAGAGTAGATTTGGGGGAGCGCACAAAACACAAGCCTGGGCAGCTTTCTGGGGGAGAGCAGCAGCGAGTGGCGATAGCGCGTGCGCTCGTAAATAATCCCGCCTTGATTCTAGCCGATGAACCGACGGGAGAGCTTGATAGTGAAAGCAGTCGTGGCGTCATTGATATATTGCTTACCGCTGTCCGAGAGAGGGGAAGTGCCTGTATTCTTGTCACTCATAACCCGGATGTCGCTGATGTGGCCGACCGAGTTTTCACGATGAGAGACGGAAGACTCCAAGAAAAGTAGTCTTTAGGAGACCACTGAGAGTTCCACTTGGAGACAAGGATTGAAGAAGGGGGCTTAGGCGGTGGCCATAGCTATAGCGATACGACTCAGTCTATTAGAAGCGCGGCGTTCAACACGTCGAATCCTTCTGCTGACAGTGGGCCTCTTAGTTTGCCTGCTGGTTTTCTCAATATATGGTGCCATCCTCGATGACCTCGCCGATCAGGCTAAGGCCAGCTGGAGAACCGTTTTTCCCTACGACATCCAGGTGCTAGGAACCGGATCAATTTCCAGGGAAGCCGCCACCAAGGTCCCCGGAATACGGGAAGCAGAGAAGTATTATTACATCAAGGCTTTTTTGGGATCCCGGTTAATACAGGTAATTACAACTCCGAGCGAGAGTCGCATTTTCTCGCTCGAGATGGCTGAAGGCAAGATTCCCCAGACGGCAGAAGAAATTGCCCTACCTTTGACGATGGCCATGACGATGGGGTTAAAAACGGGAGATGAACTTCAACTATTGCGTGCGGGAGCCAAAGACCCGGTTCGATATGTCATCTCTGGTCTTTTGCAGAACCGACAAGGTGTTCCAACTTTTCCCATAATTACCCGGGAAGGTTTGCGTAGAAGCTTTGCTGTCAGTACTATTCTTGATGAGAGCCTTTTTATTTGCCTCGATGGAAAAGCTTCAGTGGCTGAAGTGAAAGACTTGCTAGGAAAAATCTTTCCCCAGGCCGAGATAAAGAGTTCTGACGATCAGTACGAAGACGTCAGAACTGCAACCGGTTTAGCAGAATTACTCATTCAAGGTATCAGGCTGACGCTTCTCATAGCTGCCTCTGCTGCTTTTGCCGCCATTACCGTTCTGGCGATTGAAGATAGACGATTCGAGATTGGCGTAATTAGGACGCTTGGAATGAACGCGTATTCGGTTTTGATCTTCTTTTTCTTGCAGGCTATAGTCGTACTGATGTTGGCCGTTCCTGCCGCTTTTGCAGTGAGTTGGCTATTTAATGGACATCTTCCTTTTGCTCCGGTAAGGTTACACCACGAGGATCTACTAAGCGGCGCCAAGGCCTTCTGTGGCGTCATCGGGGCAATCAGCCTTTGGTCGTCACTTCTCTTTTCCCGGCGGCCCCCAGCTACTCTCCTTCGCCAGGGGTGAGAGCCAGTCTTTACGCCTGGCTTGGATCTGAATCAGATACACTCGAAAAGGTGGTCAGGTTGGTTCGACGACGGCAAATGGGATTCGCTCGGGCTTGGGAGATACTGCGACCCCACCGGTCCACCGTTGCTCTTACTTCCTTTCTTGTGACGTCAATGGGCGTTTTAAGCCTTTTCTCTCCACTTTTGACACGGGACCTGGTGGACAAAGCCCTTGTTCCGGGCAATTGGCGCGCCTTTTCTTATATCTCTTCCCTTCTAGCGCTGGTGTTCTTTTTACAACCTGTCCTGAGTTATATGTATTCTATTAAGACGAGCTACCTCGCTCAAGAGATCACCCGAGACATTCGGGTACAGATACACCGGGCTGTTCTAGAGGCGCCGTTGAACCGTTTTGAGGATAAAAGGCGGAGCACGGGCGAGATACTAGCTACGGTACTTGCGGACGCCAGCAAGGTTTCCAGCCTGATTGGTACCACCGTTCCCAGTTTGGCCAATGCCATCTTGACTTTTCTCGGCACAGTTGCGGCGATGGCATACATTAACCATCTTCTGCTTCTGCTTTCCTTACCTGTAAGTATCGGTCTAATACTTCTATATCAGGCCTATTCCACCAGACTTCGTGTACTTTCCGAGAAAGAAAGAATAAACTACGGTCATCTATCTGAAGAGTTGGAAGAAAGCTTGAATCTTTTACCGGTAATAAAAGGACTTGGGGCGGAAGAGGATTCAAACGGGCGTTTTGCCCGCAAGGCAGAGGAACTACGTCAAGCCGGCTTTCAGGTTGCCTTGCTTTCAGCCAGAAGCAATACCATTATGGTTGGACTGAGCGGGGTCGGGTCGTTCCTCATACTAATGGTAGGAGGAACCCAGGTGCTCGCTGGCAGTTTAAGCGTGGGTTCAGTATTGGTTTTTTCCTCCTATTTCTCGCGCCTCTATCAACCGATCCTCAATATATTAGGTATTGCCCTCAACTGGCAGTCGGCCTCAGCCAGCCTGATGCGCGTCTGCGAGGTCCTTGAAAAAGATCCTCAAGAAGTAATACCTCCGATTGAGAGAAAGAACCTTTTTAACATTGCTGGGCAAAAGTTTCAGCAGATCGAGCTCATCGAGGTTTCGGTTAAGGGACGGCAGTCACCACGACTTTCGGACCCCATGGAAGTATCTTTGAGCAAGAAAGGTCGGGCTGGAGAAGACGGCCAGCGCCCCTTGATTTCGATTGATGCTACGTTACGAAGAGGGGAGGTTGTTATAGTTAGCGGTTCCTCCGGAGCCGGCAAGTCGACCCTGGTCATGTTGTTAACTGGACTGATAAGGCCAACTGGGGGAAGGGTTCGACTTAACGGTCGCGATATTACTGATCTGATGGGTTCGATGGTCTTCCCAGACAGCGTCCTAATTCCTCAGGGTGCCGAAATCTTCAGTGGCAATCTCAGGAGTAACCTTTGCTACGGACTCTCTTGGTCACCCGAGGACAAGGATCTCTGGGATGCACTAGAGAGGTTTGAATTGAGGAAACTGGTGGAGGCTCTTCCTGGAAAACTGGATCATGAGCTTGGCCAGACGGGTACGGACCTCAGCGGCGGCGAAAAACAGAGAATTCTGCTGGCCAGGGCTTACCTTTCCGGTAGGGGGCTGATAGTTCTCGATGAGACCTTCTCTGCCCTTGATGGGAGGACAGGGGAGGCGGCGTATCTTGCTTTGAGAGGTCGGACCAGGCAACTCGGCGGATCGCTGGTGATCGTCAGCCACAATGGGGGTTACTTTCAGGGGGCTGATACTGTCTGGAGGGTAAACGAGGGGACCATTATGTCCTCCCCCGGTTTGGCTAACGCGCTCAATGGATGATACCGCCATTTACCTCGTTGATCTTTTCCGACAGTAGTTTGAGGATGGCCTTGCGCCCGTTCACCCCCAGTTTATCGCCAATATTGGACATGTGCTTTTTTATTGTCTCCTCAGTGATACCGAGTTTGGAGCCCGCTTCCTTGTAGGACAAAGACGGATCGTCACGCAGAAGTTTGAGAATGCGTATCTCCCCAGGAGATAACTGCGGGTAGAGCTGGCTCAATAAGGCAAAGAAAGGGTTGCTCCCGTCAGGGGACAGGCCATTGCTGGCAACGGCCAGCTGACTTTGGGCAGGGGTTAATGGCCGGCGATTTTTCAGTTTACCCGTGACATAAATCCCACCCCATTTGATTACCTTCAGGGCCAGGGAAATCTCTTGGGCAAAGGTGTCGTGCAGTAAAAAAGCACTGGCGTGGTGGGTTTGCCTTGCCCAGTCCTGCGGGGGGTCACTGCGATTGTACACGGCGATAAACGGGTAGACCAAAGGCCTTGCCTCCCCGCGCTCAAGGGCAAGGGCTTCCGCAATCCGCGGACTTCCGTCAAAGTATACAACCCAGAGGTCGATGGGCTCGGGAGGTGCCTGGCCACCTGACAAAAGGTCCTCGGGAGTAAAGATGCCTACTAATTCAAGAGCCGGTTTCCTTTTCAGCTGGGCTTTTAGACCGGTCAAGCAGATGGGACACGGCCCCAGGAGAGCCAGCTTGAATTTCCCCATAGTACACCTCGCGCTGCCACAAGTGGTCACTTGTGGCAATAGTTCCGGAGGAAGAATTCTCCTAATATAGTCAAAAATCCTTCTGGACAAAGCTGATATCTTCGAAAAGCGATGCCGCAATACCACCAATATTCCACCAAAATTCCACCCTCGGTGGAATGGACTGGCAAGATGGAAGGCATGTATAATGGGGCTGCAGGTCAACCGATGATCTGGAAGACGAGGGGAAACGCGTCCCAAAGGGATACCTTGAGTCAGAACGGCCCTGTTAACCATAAAGGAGGTGCGGGAATGCAGCGCCTGTTATTGTTCGATTCGGGCTGTCCAACGTGTTCAGATCTTGCCCGGAAAGTAAAAGCGTTGTCCGATGGCTTGTTGACAGTTCGGAGTTTGCGGGCTCCTGAAATGAGGACTCTTCTTGACCGTACGCACCCAGGTTGGCGTTGGGAACCCATGCTTGCGGAGGTTGATGGGGGAAAAGTTCGTTTGTACACCGGTTTACGCTTGAGGTTAAGACTTATCATGACTTTGGGCCCGAAGAGAGCTTGGCAAATAGCAAAAATAGCCCATCAAATTCTCCCTACCCAGGCGGCTCAAGGCACAGGCAGACGACAGTTTCTTGGCTCGCTATGGAGGTGGGCCGTCATACTGGGAGCAATCTGGTATAGCCCGCTTCAGTTTGAAAAGGTGGCCGTAGCGATGGACCGTAACCCGAACCGCCCGGGACCTGCTGCTCAAGCACTCGGCGTTGCTCGTTATGACCAATGGGTCCAAGGACCACACGAGCTCCGCTTTTCTTTCAAACACGTTGAGCCAAACAAAAACGGTATCGTGCGAATCGTAAGATCCGGCTACAAGAGCGAAGTTGAGCTAAGCAGGGGGAGTTCTTGCTTAATTATCAAAACCGACTCAGAGACTGGACAGATCTCAATGACAGATTTTGACGGGCGTCAAGCCAAATTCGTATTCAATACTGAAAATCGCCAATGGGTTGCCGACGGAAGTCTTTCGGAACAGGTTTTACGCGAGAATCAGATTGATCTTATGCTGGTCGGTGCGACCGTTTCCGACTTCTCACTAACTCCTTTTTCAACTGCAAGCGCTACAACAACAACCACTTGCTACTGCGCAAATTCTGCAATCCGCGAATCGTGCGTTGACACTAGTAGATCTTGGGCATGTTACTGCGCGACTAATGAGGTTAACGTCAGATGCTCCAATGCTGCATGTATAGGTTGTTGCAGCTTACTTGAATGCGATTGCGCTTGCCTAGTAGGGGATTACTTCTGTACGTGTGGGAGAAGTGGCTTCCCTTGCGACTACTGCACTACAGCTTGATTTACCTTCCAAGGGTCCAGGGCTTAGACCGCCAGGGTAACGGCTGGTTGTCCGCAGGAACCACGACGAGCCTCTGGCGTTGCCGGGTCTAATGAGCCAAGACCTGTGCGAATGATGCCTTGGTTTGCTGTGGAAAAGTCTCATTATGGTATGACCTTGCCAGTCCCCAGGTAGTACGGGTAGGACTCTGGAAATTCCTTCCTTAATTTATTTTGGTCTGATTTAAAAAGCGGGACTGTGGACAAAGCGGAATTTCTACTTTTAAAATTGGGGAAAAAGAGGAAAAGAGGTGATTGTGATGCATCTACGAAACTCGGAAGTATTCGTTTTTCTAATTGTTGTGGCAGGGCTGGTACCTCCTTTTTGGAAGATATTCCAAAAGACGGGTTACCCCGGAGCCCTCTCCCTTCTCATGCTGGTACCCCTGGCCAACATCTTTATGTTGTTCTTTCTAGCTTTCACCAACTGGCCAATAGAACGGGAATTGCATAACTATCGTCGTGTAAAGGATTGATTCCCTTTCTCTAGAAAGGCTATAGTCGTACTGTCGTACTGATGTTGGCCGTTCCTGCCGCTTTTGCAGCGAGCTGGCTATTTAATGGACATCTGCCTTTTGCTCCGGTAAGGTTACACCGCGAGGATCTACTAAGCGGCGCCAAGGCCTTCTATAATGGACCCAGAAAACTAGACACAAAAACGGCGAGGTTTAAGCTACAATCAGATCATGAGAAAAAGGCACTCACCCGACCTGAAAACCCAGATCGTACTGGAAATGCTCAAGGAGACGAAGAGC
>JAMCWA010000073.1 GCA_023475165.1 Bacillota bacterium
CTTCCGACAAGAGTCCCTTCATCCTGGCTCGCCGCCTGAACCGGGATGAGGTCAACTCATCTGCCTTACGGAGTCGGATTCTTGGACACCGCGGACTTCAAGCTGTTGATGATGTTGTTAAAAGTGGTGGTTAGCTCGTCCCGCAAGAGCCCCAAAACGACGATGACCCCGATGGCCACCAGGGCGATGATGAGACCGTACTCAACCATTCCCTGGCCCTTTTCGTCCTTGTGGAAACGGTGGTAAAGACCGGCTAGAAGTCTTAACATTTCCTTCACCTCCTCCTTAACCAGATTGTCGGGACCCCCACCATCCCGAAGGCCGGGGCATAAAGAAAGGCTTTCTCTGGGGTTGCCCCAAAGAAAGCCGTCAGATTCGGCCCTTCCCTTCGGCAACCCGGCTGTCATGGCGCCATATGACGCTTTAGACCCGTGGTTTTGCGCCCCCGGCTTTCGCCGGGTTTGCCTTTGTCGTGGTAGAAGAGAAACTTTTTTCCTCTTCCACCGACTATATTCGACGTCGCTTCGATAATTCCTTCTACTTTTTGCGGGTTAGGAGAAATTTTTTTGCGATAATCAATCTGTCCATGCCTAGCTCAGTAGCCTATGGTGGGGAGCTGCAGCGCCTCACTCCCTGTTTCTCGTTTAATCCTCGGCGAGAGATGACGATTAAAGTCAACGGGGTAAAGGGGCAACCGAGTTTCGCTCCACCAGCTCTCCCCGCAGAATAATCTCGGTTCTGGGCTCATCGCGCAGGATGCGTCGGACCAGGAGTCGGGCTGCTTCTTGCCCCATTTGGTAGGCGGGTTGGCGGATGGTCGTTAGAGAAGGCTTGACCAGAGACGCCAGGGTGATGTCATCGAAGCCAACCACTGAGACGTCGGTCGGGACCTCCAGGCCAACCTCCTCGAGCGCCTGCATGGCGCCAATAGCCATGAGGTCGTTGGCGGCAAAGACGGCCGTAGGTCGCAAGCCTTCCGACAAGAGTCCCTTCATTTCCCGGTAGCCGCCTTCCAGACGAAAGTCCCCCCGCCGCAAGAAGCCCGGTGCCACCTCAAGGCCGGCCTCGGTCAAAGCCTTGCGGTAGCCTACTCGCCGGTCCAGGCTGGTGGACATGTAATCCGGCCCGGAGATGTGAGCGATCAGGCGGTGACCGCGATCAAGGAGATAACGCGTGGCCAGGTACCCACCTTCCACGTTGTCGACCAGTACTGCGGAAGCTTCCAGAACCTCTTGACTGCGATCTAAGGCGATCACGGGCATGCCATCCCGGAGCAGGCTGTTGATTTCCTGGTTGCCGGAGGTAACGTTGACAAAAACGATCCCGTCGATGAATTTCTCCCGCAGGGTTTTCACGTAGGACTCTTCCGTGGCCAGATCGTCGTCAGTATTGCAGAGGACGACGGTGTAACCCAGCGCCTTGGCCGCGTCCTCTACTCCCCGAGCGATGGCGGGGAAAAAAGGATTGGTGATATCGGGCATAATCAAGCCGATGCTTTTGGTCTCGCGACTAACCAGGCTCCTGGCCATGTGGCTGGGCACAAACTTAAGGTCATCTACGGCCCGGAGAACCCTTTCTCGGGTCTCACCGGCCACGTAACCGCTATTATTGATCACCCTGGACACGGTGGAGATGGCCACACCGGCTCTCCTGGCGACATCCTTGATGGTTACTGGCAAAGCAACCCCCCCTGCTCTGGCTTAAGTTTGTGAAAGCGCTTCCTGCAGGGAAATAATTTCGCCACCTCGGACCAAAAATCCTTCTTATTGGGGGACTTCAGGCCATAACTTAATGAGAAATTTCGGGGATTCCAGGAAAGCTTTTGCTGAGAGGCAACCTGGGGCCAAGATTGCAAGAAAAAGGGGCGGCTTTCTCGCCCCTGCTTGCCCCTGACCCTGTCCAGGAGACCGCTGGGAAACACCTGTCTGCGGTGTGGCGCAATCTGCAAGAATCTTTTTATTAAAGGGGCGTTACTATTGCAGATTGTCGTGCCTGCGGTTTGGCGCTCAACGTATTTCTCTACACGCCCCCGCGCCAGCCTTGTCGCTCCTAGCATCCGGGCATTTTTGGGCGGTCTTGACCTGCCCGTTTCCCGGCTGGGTTAACCACTCAAAACGCAGTTCGTTAGCACTCTCCCAGGAGACCGCTGAAAAACCCCCATCTGCTGCGCCGCTCCGTTCGTTCGCCCTTCCCAGGCCGGGGATTCATGCCCCGGCGGTTTGCCGGAACTCCTCCCGGACCTTGTTGCGCAGCTCTTCGTCCACCAGAAAGTCGACGCCGGTCATGGCCAGGGCCTTAGCGGCGTCGAGCAAGCCGCGATCTCCTTCCGGAGACCCGGCGGCCGCGGCAAATTCGTGGCTGTGGCCGACAACCCCCTTGGGGGCGATGGCAATGTAGCCATGGACGGCCGGGACAGCGTGGCTGACATTCCCCATATCGGTTGATCCAGATCCACCGTTCCTGTTTTCATCGATGGTCCGCCCGATGGCAACCAGGTTTTGGGCGAAGGTCTGGGCCAGGGCTTGGTTGGTCACCATGTCCTCGTAGGTATAGGCAGTGTAGCGGAAGTTGACCGTGGCCCCCGTAGCCAGGGCTGCCCCCCGGGCACAGTTCTTTACTTTCTCCTCCAATTGGCGCAGGTAATCCCTTTTGGCGGCCCGGACATAGAGGCGCATCTCGGCGTACTCTGGAACAATGTTGGGGGAAACGCCGCCTTTGGTAATGATGCCGTGGATCCGGGCGTCGCTGGTGATGTGCTGGCGGAGGGCGTTGATCCCGTTGAAGGTCTGGATGGCGGCATCCAGGGCGTTAATCCCTTCATGGGGCGCCCCGGCGGCGTGAGCTGGTTTACCCCGGAAGGAGATCTCCATGGCGATCCGGCCCAGTGAGGTTCCCCCGGTACCGGTGGTGGTAGAGGGATGAACCAGCATGGCCACATCAATGTCGGCGAAGATTCCCTTTTCTACCATGGCCACCTTGCCCCCAGCGCCGTCTACGGCCCCTTCCTCCGCCGGGGTGCCTAGAACGACGACGCTACCAGCAACGTCTTTGAGCACCTGGCTGAGGGCAACACCAGCCCCGACCGCGGCTGTCCCGATAATATTATGTCCACAGGCGTGGCCCAGCTCAGGCAGGGCGTCGTATTCCGCCAGGAAGGCCACTTTGGGTCCGGGTTGGCCGGTGACCTCAGCCCGGAAGGCTGTGGGCAGGCCCGCCGTTCCCCGTTCTACCTGGAACCCCTTCTCTTGAAGATAACCGGAAAGCCGCTTGGACGATTGAAATTCCTGCAGTCCGAGCTCCGGGTTTTGGTGAATCTGGTGGCTCAGGGCGATGAGGTCAGCGGCCATATCTTCCACCGCCTGGCGGACGCGGGCCTTGAGTTCAGCGCGATTGATCATGAAAAAATCTCCTTTCGGGAAAGTGGCACCTCATAAAGAATGGAGCGGGGCTCATCCTTCGGTGGGACCTCCGGCCTGAGCCCCGCCCAGCTTTGGTTGCGGTCGTGGCAGTTTACTTGATCAGGTGAATCCAGTCCTTGAAAAGGAATTGCAGCTCCCCGATCACCAGGGAGATACGACCCATGACGGCGTTACCAAAGGCCGCCCCAAAGGCTGCCATCAGGAACCAGCGACCAAAAAGGGCAGTGCTTCTTACCGCCTTGTTATCTGGGAAGGTGAAGAAGAAATAGGCTAGGGCGGACACCGTCCCCAGGACCAGCAGAATACTGTTTAGACTGCTCCAGGGTATCATAGTGGCCCGAATCTGGACCAGGAAATCTGATTCGATGGCCTTCATGGAGAGCGCCGCCCCCAGACCTACCAGGAAGGCCAGGGGAAGACGACTGACCCAGTTCACAGACTTGAAGAAGCGCGTGAAGAGGAGTACACCCAGGATCATGGGGACGATCAGGATCCCCTTACCTTTGAGCATCGGCTCCCAGCCCTGGCGAACGATGGCGTTGTAGCCAAAGACGATACCATAGCCAGCTCCGACGCCGACATAGATGTGCTCAAAGAAAGAAAAGATCTTATTGGGCTTATAGAGGAAGCTGTAAACGGCCAGGGTGGCCAGAGCACCCAACCAGGTGGCGAAGGACATACTCATTTCGTTCACCTCCTATTTTTGAACCGGTCGCCGTTTTTCCATCTGATAGGCGATATTGCCCAACACAATGAAAAGCACAATAGCTAGGTGACCCATGGATTGGGCGTCCATGGCAGCGGTGGCTAGGCCAGGGGTTTTGCTGGCCTTCTCGAATTCGGCAGCGCCACGCAGACCACCCATCAGACCGGCTAGTTGCTTGGACTGAACGTAGGGTAGGCTTTGAGGATACATGACGGTGACGACACCAGAAACGATGGGGACCTTATACTTGGTTCCCACCTGACGGATCCATTCCGCCGGGCCAGGGATGCCGGTGGCAAATTCTGTTACCAGCTTGAAGTCCTTGACGCTGGTGATCCCCTTCATGATGGGCAGGGAATCGATGCTGTTACCGCGATTGTCCTTGGGAAAGACCTTGGGGATGTTTTCGGCGAAGGCAGAAATGGCTACTTCGACACCGGCGACAAAGCCCAGGTTGACAAAGTCCTCCCCGTATTTCTTACCCAGTGTCTCCTGCTGGCTAATCATCTTCTCGGCAAACTGAACGCCCTGGTCGACGAAAGCCACCAGGACCACTTTGACGTTCTTTTTCATCAGATACCGGAAGACGGCCTGGGCTTGGGGATCGATATCGGGTGACCCCCCGACACTATAGTCGATCGACATCAATACAGTCTCGCCCGGTTTCACAGAATCAATGACCTTAAAGGCGTCCATCGTTCCCGGGCTGACCCGGAAGGGGATCCCCATCGGAACGATTAGAGGCCACAAGATGACGATAAATACGATAACATAGAGCCATCTTCGGTCCAGTCGCATGAGAAAGTTCACGGTTCCACCTCCCCTTCCTTATTCGCCACCCAGGTAGCCCCGGTCGATCCCCAGGAGAAGACGTAGACCGGTAGCTACGGTACCAATGGCCGCCCCGATCAGGATGGCCCGGTTACCAGCAATGTTGGGAACGTTCATCAGCCAGTCGGCCCCCCGGGGGAAAAAGCCTGAGATGAGCTCCCCAACGGGGGCGCGTCCCAGGAGGACCAAGACCCCGGCCAGGAGAAGGATGGTCGCCTCAACGTTCCTGGCCCGAAAGGCCCGGAAGCTGGCCGAGGCG
>JAMCWA010000095.1 GCA_023475165.1 Bacillota bacterium
CACGAGGAGGAGTACGGCCAGCCGGTGAATGTCCTGAGTGCGGCCCTGATCTTGGCGGACAAGTCTGATGTCCATCGTAGCCGGGTGCGGAACGTGGATCTGGCTACCTTTGATATCCACGACCGGGTCAACTACGCCGCCGAGAGATCCTTTGTTCGGGTGAACGGGGCGCAAAAGACGGTTACCCTGGAGTTGACCATAGATACAAAGATCTCGCCGGTCATGGACTATTTTGAGATCTTCTTGACCCGCATGGTCATGTGCCGGCGCGCCGCCACTTTTCTGGGCTGCAATTTCGAAATCTCCATTAACGAAACCAGGCTGCTTTAACCACCCGGAGGCAACAGGAAGAGACGTCTTCGACGCGGTCCTGTTCCTTCGACTGATTACGTTGACAAAGCCCGTGCCCAAGAATTATAATGAAAATTGTGCTTGAAAAAGGTAAAGGGGGGAAGGTAGTGGGGCGAAGGAATAGTCGTCTATACTTGGCCTTGCTGATCCTCGTGGTTATCGCCGCTGGTATCTATCTTACCGTCGGTAACCCCATTTACAATAAGATTCCTCTGGGTCTGGATCTCCGTGGCGGGGTGCATGCCGTCCTGGAGGCGGAGGATACCCCGCAGCAACCCGTAACCGAGGAGGCCATGCAGAAGGCTGTCGACATCATCCGCTACCGGGTGGACAAGCTGGGGGTGGCGGAACCGATCATTCAACGACAGGGGTCACGCCGGATCATCGTCGAACTGGCCGGGATTGATCCCCAGAAGGCCATCGATGTCATCGGGCGGACGGCTCTCCTAGAGTTTGTCGATGATGCCGGTAACGTCATTGTTACCGGGGCCAATCTGAAGAAGGCCGACGCCGAGATTTACAATGGGAAAAACCTGGTCACCCTGGAACTGGACGAGGCTGGCACCAAGCAATTCGCCGATGCCACCGCCCGTCTGGTGGGAAAGCCCATCCATATCCTTTTGGATAAGCAAGTGGTCCAGTCTCCGACGGTATCGGAGCCGATCCCCAACGGGAAAGCGCAGATCACCGGCTACGCCACCTACGAAGACGCCCGTAACATCTCCATTATCTTGAATTCTGGCGCCCTCCCGGTGACGCTGAAGATGGTCGAGAACCGTTCTGTCAGTGGGACCCTGGGGACCGACTCCATCCACCGAAGCCTGGTGGCGGGGGTCCTGGGCCTGGCTGCCGTGGTCCTGTTTATGTTGGGTATCTACCGGGTGCCGGGTTTGGTAGCCGATTTTGCCCTAGGGGCCTACGTCTTGATCGTCTTGGGGGCGATGGTGGCCGTCCACGCCACCTTGAGCCTGCCTGGGCTGGCCGGGATCATCCTTTCCATCGGCATGGCCGTTGATGCCAACGTCATCATCTTTGAACGAATTAAGGAGGAGATCCGCCTGGGCAAGGGGATCCGGTCGGCCATGGAGGCCGGCTTCAAGAATGCCTACCGGGCCATCCTGGATTCCAACGTCACCACACTGATTGCGGCCGTCGTCCTATTTTACCTGGGGACCGGGCCCATTCGCGGTTTTGCCGTGACCCTATCCATCGGCATCTTGGCCAGCATGTTTACGGCCATCACCTTGACCAGGATAATCCTCGTTCTCATGGCGGACGTGAAACTGTTAACTCTGGCCAGTTTTGTGCGCCGCGCCCCAGGAGGTGAAACGCGATGATTGACTTCATGGGTAAATGGAAGATCTGGTTCACCATATCCGGCACCCTTTTGCTGGTGGGGCTCATTTCCTTCTTCCTTCAGGGTCTCAACCTGGGCATCGATTTTACCGGTGGCACCTTGCTGGATTTGCGTTTCGAAAAGGCGCCTGGCACCGCCGAGATCAGGTCAGTCCTGAATGACTTTGGGCTAGAGAAGAGCGTCATCCAGCAGTCGGGGGCAGAGGGCAAGGATGTCTTGATCCGCACGGTGGCCCTTTCCAACGAAGAGCGCGTCAAGCTTACCGGCGCCCTAGGGCAAAAGCTGGGCAAGGTGGAAGTCTTACGCGCCGAAGATGTCCAGCCCGTTATCGGACGGGAACTGACCCGGCTGGCGGTGATAGCCTCTGCCATCGCCGTCGTGGGTATGATCATTTATATCACCCTTCGTTTTGAATTCAAGTTCGCCATGGCCGGAATCCTGGCTTTGATACACGATGTGGGTATCACTATCGGCCTGGTTTCCCTGTTACGGGCGGAGGTGGGGGCTCCTTTTGTGGCCGCCATCCTGACCATCCTGGGGTATTCCATCAATGACACCATCGTCATCTTCGACCGGACCCGGGAGCTCCTGAGGAATCGTCGCAAGGGCGAAAGCCTGGCTGCGCTTTCCAACCGGAGCGTCAACCAGACCCTGACCCGTTCCATTTACACCGTCTCAACGACCCTTTTCACCGTCCTGGCCATCCTCATCTTTGGCGGCAAGACCATTCAGGACTTTGCCTTGACCCTTTTCATCGGCATTACCTTGGGCGCTTACTCCTCCATCTTCATTGCCAGCCCCTTGTGGCTGTTGTGGAAAGAGAAGGAAGAAAGGGCCAAAAAAGCGGCTGCCCGAGCTTGATGATCCACAGCGGGGGCGGTTTGGTGGAAGCCAGCTTCCGGCTTTTAACTTCCTGCCTCGCTAGCTGGCGACACATCAGATGCGGGTTTTTCAGTGGTCTCCTAGGTTCGGTCGCTGACCGGACGCTCCTGCCTATTCTTTCACAAAACCCCGGAGACCCCGGGGTTTCCGGTCTTTTTTGAGCTGAGGAATTCCCGCAACGGGGTACCGGGGTGTTGGCGGGCCCGAGAGGGTTTCGGTTTCCTGAAGTAATGAATTCCCGGGCGGGGAGTGAAACTGATGACGGAAGATCGCTCCTTCATGCAGTTGGCTCTGGACCTGGCCAAAGAGGCCCAGGGGAGGACGTCTCCCAATCCCATGGTCGGGGCGCTCGTGGTGCGGGATGGGCAGATCGTCGGCCGCGGCTTTCATAAGAAGGCCGGAAGCGAGCACGCCGAGGTCGTGGCCCTACGCGAAGCCGGAGAAAAGGCCAGGGGGGCCACGCTATATGTCACCCTGGAACCCTGCTGCCACTACGGGCGAACCCCTCCCTGTACCAAAGCCATCCTCAGGGCTGGGATTGCTCGCGTGGTGGTGGCCATGGCCGATCCCAACCCCCTGGTAGCGGGGAAGGGCATCCAAGAGTTGAGGGCCGCCGGGGTGGAGGTGACGGCGGGGGTATTGGGTGAGGCGGCGGCTTCTCTGAACGAGGTCTTCATTAAGTATATCACCACCGGGCGCCCCTTTGTCAGCTTAAAGATGGCCCTTACGTTAGATGGTAAGATCGCCACCACGCAGGGGGACTCTTTTTGGGTCTCCGGACCGGCGGCGCGCCGGTGGGTTCACCAGCTTCGCGATCGAGTGGATGCGGTAATGGTGGGAGTCAACACCCTGTTGCGGGATGACCCTCTCCTGACGACGAGGCTGGAGGGGCTAAAGGGACATGACCCGGTCCGGGTCATCGTGGATAGCCGCGGTCGTACCCCTCCGACGGCCCGCGTCTTGCGGGGGGAGTCCAGCAGCCCCGCCATCATCGCCACCACCCCTGCAGCATCAGCGGAGAAGTTGGAAGAGTTGCGCCGGGCCGGGGCTGAGGTCCTGATGTGCCGGGAAAAATCGGGGCAGGTGGATCTTCCCGACCTCTTTTTCGCTTTGGGCCGGCGCGAGATCACCAGCCTCCTCCTCGAGGGTGGCCCCAGACTGAACGCCAGTGCCCTGCGCGAAGGGCTGGTGGACAAGATCCATTTTTTCCTCGCTCCCAAGGTGGTGGGTGGCCTGGCCGCCCCTGGCCCCATCGGTGACCTCGGGATCGAAAGGATGCCGGGGGCTTTAGCCATCCAAGATCTCACCTGCGAAAGGGTGGGGGAGGACTTTCTTCTTACGGGCTACCTCCGGGGCGGCGAAAGGTGAGAGGGCCTTGGCCGGCTCAAGTAAAGTTGCCGGAGCAGATAGAGGGTGGAACCGGTAGCACCGAGCGCGCTGCCAGCCGTTTTCTGAAGGGAGTGAGAACATTGTTCACGGGACTGGTGGAGGAATTGGGAAGGGTCGTCGCCGGGCGGGACAGCCAGCTGGTCGTTTTGGCCCCGGGCTTGTCCCAGGAACTGAAGATCGGAGACAGCGTGGCGGTGAATGGGGTCTGCCTCACCGTGGTCTCCTTGGAAGGCCCCACCTTGGTGGTCGATGTTATGCCCGAGACCTGGGAGAAGACCAACCTGTCCCGGCTCAAGCGAGGGGACCGGGTCAACCTGGAGGGAGCCCTGCGCCTGGGCGACCGGTTGGGCGGACATCTGGTGACGGGGCACGTGGACGGAACGGCTGTGATCCAGCGGATGAACGGAGAGGGAAACGCCCTGGTTATTGAGATGGCGACCAACCGGGGACTATTGACATATATTGTGCCCAAGGGGTCGGTGGCCCTGGACGGAATCAGCCTGACGGTGGTAGAGGTGAGGCGGGATTCCTTTACCGTGTCGCTCATACCCCACACCTTGAAGGCGACCAACCTGCAAGATCGCCGGGTGGGGGATTGGGTGAACCTGGAGGTAGACATTATCGGCAAGTACGTCCGGCGCTTCCTGGAAAACCCCGCTCCGGAAGAGCGGGCCGGAAAGCCGGGAGTAACCCGGGAGTTCTTGAGCGCCCATGGCTATCTGTAGAAAAACCATTGCCAGGGGCAGCCGAGCAAGCCGAACCAAGTAAACCAGGGGGATATGAGACGGCGAGGCCGCCTCTGGCGGTGCCATAAGAGCAGCTGGTGGTTTTCCAGCGGACTCATATACCGCCAGCCACAGGGAGGGAAGGTACGTTGTTAGATAGCATCGAGGAAGCCATCGGTGAGATCGCCGCCGGGCGTATGGTCATAGTGGTGGATGATGAGAACCGGGAGAACGAAGGTGACCTGGTTATGGCGGCCGAAAAGGTTACCCCAGACGCCATCAATTTCATGACTCTGTATGGCCGTGGCCTGGTCTGTCTTCCCCTGACCGCCCAGCGGGCGGATGAGCTGGCCCTGCCCCTCATGGTGCCCAGAGAGGGCGACCATATGGGGACGGCCTTTACCGTATCCATCGACGCCCGGGACGTCAGCACGGGGATTTCCGCCTTTGAACGTGCCCAGACCATCAAGCGGGCCATTGATCCGTCTGCTAAACCGGAGGATCTGCTCCGACCCGGACACGTCTTTCCCTTGCGGGCCAGGGAAGGTGGCGTAATCCAGCGGCCTGGCCATACCGAGGCCGCCGTGGATCTGGCCCGCTTGGCCGGACTTTACCCGGCGGGAGTCATCTGCGAGATTATGAAAGAAGACGGAACCATGGCCCGTTTGCCGGAACTAATGAAGATGGCCAGGGAGCACGGGCTCAAGGTTGTTTCCATTGCCGATCTCATCCAGTACCGGTTGCGCCGGGAGAAATTCGTCCAGCGGGAGGGTGAAGCCGACCTCCCTACCAGACACGGCTTTTTCCGGGCCGTAGCCTACCAGGATCTTCTCAGCGGCGCCACGCACCTGGCTCTGGTCAAGGGAGAGGTTGGCGGACAGGAGCCGGTATTGACCCGAGTCCACTCCGAATGCTTGACGGGAGACGTCTTCGGCTCTTTGCGTTGCGATTGCGGGGAGCAACTGGATCTGGCCATGCAGACGATTCAGCGGGAAGGACGCGGGATCATCCTGTACATGCGGCAGGAGGGACGTGGGATCGGTTTGGGGAACAAACTCAGGGCCTACGCCTTGCAGGATGGCGGACTGGATACCGTCGAGGCCAACCTTCGTTTGGGATTCCCGGCCGATGCCAGGGACTATGGGACAGGAGCCCAGATCTTGGCTGACCTGGGGGCACGCCGGTTGCGCCTCTTGACCAACAATCCGAAAAAGTATGCCGGTCTGGGCGGCTACGGATTGGAAATCGTGGAGAGGGTGCCGTTGATGGCGACTCCCAATCCCATTAACCGGTTCTACCTGGAGACAAAACGGACGAAGTTGGGACACCTCCTCTAGTTTTCAGACGGTTTTCCGGGAAGGGACGCTTTGAGAGCAGAAGAAAGGGGAAGGAATCATGGTCAGGACTATGGAGGGTAAGCTGCTGGGTGAGGGCCTGAGATTTGCCATTGTCGTCAGCCGCTTCAACGAGTTCATTACCGGGAAACTTCTGACGGGAGCCCTGGATGCCTTGGAGCGCCACGGGGTGAGAGAGGAAGATATTTCGGTGGCCTGGGTTCCCGGGGCCTTCGAAATTCCCCTGGTGGCCGGGAAATTGGCCAAAAAGGGGGACTTTAACGCCGTCATCTGCCTGGGGGCGGTGATCCGCGGTGCCACCCCGCATTTTGAGTATGTGGCGGCGGAGGTCTCCAAGGGCATCGCTCAGGTGGGGCTGCAGACGTCGGTTCCCACCATCTATGGCGTTGTTACCGCCGACACCCTGGAACAGGCCATCGAACGGGCGGGGAGCAAGGCCGGCAACCGGGGCTGGGACGCGGCGGTGACGGCTCTGGAGATGGCGAACTTGCTGAAGGTGATTTCTGTCTAGACTTCGCTTCTTAATCCCTGGAAAGTATCTGTAAACGGTCTCAGGATAAAAACCGGATGAGCCGGCAATAATAAAATGCTCAAGATCCCGCTATTGGGGCCGCAGGGTCTCGTCTGAGTCCACCCTGAAAGACGCCGCCGGCAAGAGGTGGTCGGGCTCAAAACGCTCAGCGCTTCGCAGGTGATCGCCCGAGCGCCGCCACCGCATGGTAACGGACGGAGGACTTTGACGTGGTCCTGGTTGGGGCCGGGGCAGAGGTGGGGCCCACCAAAGCAGCAGTTGAGGGGGTTCTGATGATTTTCATCAAGAGCCTGGTCATCCTCTTGGGGTTCCTGGGCCTGGTCGGGACGGTCTGGCCGGGGGTGCCCGGCTTCTTTATTCTCCTGGTAACGGGCATTTTCTGGGCCACGGTGACCGGGTTTCGCGCCTTCAGCCTGGGTGCCCTCCTCTGGCTGTCTTTTCTGGCCGGGTCGGCCCAGTTGGCCGGGTTTTTCCTTTTGCGGGTCAAAAACCCTCATCCGCGGGAAGTGCGACAGGAACAACTGAAGGCCCTGATCGGTGGTGGCGGCTCCCTTTTGGTGAGCGGTTTCTTGCTGGGTCCCTTTCCCGGTCTGGTGGTGTGGGAGACCTTCATCGGAAGGTTCATTGCCGAACCTTTACGGGAAGGGTTCTTTTGGGGTCTGCGCCTGGCTATCGTCAAAGGTTTGCGGTTCTTGACGGGGCTCTTTATTCTCAGTTGGCTTCTGGCCTCCGTCCTTGGCCATCTTCCCGGGAGCCACCTGCAACCGTAACCAAAAAACCTGCCTTACAAAAACCACGAGTTATTCCGAACACTTCTGGAGAGACTACAATTGAAGCCCGCTGCCGGAGAAGTCTGGAAGCCGTTTCTCATATCCCTGGAGGCTCCTCTTTCCCACTTCCTGCCCCGAAAGGTTGAAGTTCCGCTCTTCTAAGGAGGTCCGCGATGCTTTCCTACCAGGAACTGGTTCGCCATGAGGGAAATGACTGGCTCTTTCGGGCCATTGAGATGTCGGTTCTGGCCACCCAAAATGGTTTTCCCCTGCACCTACATGCCGAAGGGTTGCGGGGGACCGGCAAAACCACCATTATCCGTACCGCCAGGCATTTCCTCCCCCGGATCAAGCGAATTAAGGGGTGCCTTTACAACTGCGACCCGGCGGCGCCTCATTGTCCCTTGCACCGGACCTGGTCAGAGGGGGAGGTCGCTCAGGTCGGGACGGAAGAAATACCAGTGCCTTTCCTGGAGATCTCCCATTCCGCCAAGGTAGGGACGGTGGTGGGGAGCATCGATCTGGGTAAGCTGACCGACCGCAATTTCCCCCAGGCTGCCCTCCTGCCCGGGACCATCGCTCAGGCGCACCGGGGAATCCTTTTTGTGGACGAGATCAACCGACTGGCGGAGACCTCGCCGGAACTGGCCGATGTTCTTTTGAGTGTCATGGGAACCAAACCGGGAAAGCTTCAGATTGAGGAAACGGGCCTGCCGGTGGTGGAAATCCCCGTCAGCGTCTCGGTATGGGCCGCCTCCAACCCTGACGAAGACCCCGGCCCTTTGGAAGACATCCGCCGTCAGCTCTCCGATCGCTTCGATTTGACGGTGGCGATGAACCGCCCTGTCCGGCTGGAGACGGTTTTGGATATCCTGCAAAGTCACGACAAGAAGGCAGCCGGGTCACAAGAAAGGGGCCGTAACTATTCCTTCGCGGCGGGGGCGGGTGGTTTGACTGCCACTCTACCCCAAGAAATAAAGGAGCTTGTCGGCCATATCTATGTCGATTTTAAGCTGGAAAGCCTGCGGGCCTTGGAGGCCCTGGTTCTGGGGAGCCGGCTGCATGCCCAGCTCTTGGGTCGCCGGGAGGTGGGCGCGGCGGACCTGGCGGCTATGATTCCTTTGACTCTGCGTCACCGGATTAGCCTTGATGCCATAAGCGAGATCATTACCTTTGTCGAGAACTGGCGGGGACAGGAGGGGCAGGTGGGTGGGAAAAAAGACTTTCTGTCAGGCCCCCCGGGAAACAATCCAGTCCCGGCTAGGTCGGTCCCAGGCCGGGAAGGCGCCGACCGCTGGGCCAACCCATGGAGTAATCTCTTTAGCCGGCTGAAAGAGCGGATCGGCTCCAAGGAGCCGCACGGGGCGGAGCAGCCAAAGACCCAAGCCCCGGAAGGGCAGAGCCCAAGGAAACTCAATCCTGGTCGCCAGGGTCAACCAGGCGCCAACTCCACCAATCAGCCAACGGGTGCCCTTCCCCCGGGGCCGGGTGGTCAGTCGTCGGGAGGAAGTCAGGCGGCCAATCCCCTGGAAGTACATATCCAGGCCCCACCCAGACCCGCCAGATCAATTCTGGAACTAAACCTGCGGGAGATCTTTGCACTGGGGGAGGAACACCGAACATAAGACCCCCGCTGTTTGGGTACAATTGGCTGTTTTGGATGAAGGGCACCGCCGAGCTGCCAATTGCTTACGGAGAAGTGCGCGCGGTTCGCACAATTGGCTCCTTTGGATGAAGGAGGGTTAACAATGGCCAGGTCGTCTGAATGCCGCCCCCCCTCTCCCGATTCCACAGGTGGATTTCTTTTCTCGCGAGAGGACTTCTTTCGTCACCTGGAGCCGTCGTTGCGTTATCTGCTGGCCTCTGGACAGGGTTTCCGGCTGGGAGAGACGGCGGTGGTCAGCCGCAAGGTTCATACCCTGGAACCAGCCAGCCCGGGGGTGGTCTCTGTGGCCCTGTCGGCTGATGCCGGTCAGACTTTTTACCATCGTGATAAGCCAGGTGAGGTAGTACATATGGACCTCTTTCACGAACTGGGAGAGGTGGATCACCGAGGTGTGGCGCGGGCCGTGCAGGAGGCCATCGATCAGGCCCGTCAATTCTATGGGGTAGATCTGGGCCTGACCAGTCTGGCTGACTATGCCGATGTCCAGACCGCCACCGGGGGCGGGCGGGTAACGGGTTCGTTGCGATATGGGCAAAGGGCCTCGCTCAGACGGGCCCACACCAACCACATTCACCTGACGATCAAGTTGGCCGGGCAACAGGCCGGCCTTTTGGTTTTCTTGGCAGCAGCCCTGGAAAGAGCAGCGTCCGAGTCAGGGCTCCAGATCAGAAGAGTGGAGAGGGTGGTCAATCAAGTTGGTGGTCAGGGTGGAGCCAGCGACCTCTCCGACTACCAAACGGACAGCGACTCCTTCCTTAAGGGGAGCCAGGCCGGTGGCGGGTTGTCGGCAGAATTTCGGGACCTCAAGATGGCCCTGGAACTGGCCGAGGAAGTGGGAGGGGTGGATGAACTGTCGGATCTGCTCGAAGAAATGAGCCTGGAACCGGCCAAAAGACAAAAGCTGGCCACCCTGGCTCGCCAGGATCCCAGCTTCCCGGAAATGGTGTCTGGTCTGATCAGGCGGGGGCTTCTCCGGCGCCAGGAACAGAATCTGGAATTGACGGAAGCGGGCCGTCGACTGAAGGAGTTCATTGAGCTTCATCGCCAGGAACTGGAGCAAAATCTGAGACGACTCCTGCGCAAGATCCCCTGGCGGGCTGGTCAAGGATTGAAACCCCAACTCCGGGGAGAACGGGTGCGGCCGGCTCACTACGGCTACCGCCGTCGCACCGCGCCCCTGGGGGAGGGGGATTGGCCCGGCGAGATCGCCGTTCCCGAAACGGTCTTGCAGGCGGCGCGCACGACCCTGTTCCGCGGGGGGCAGGCGCTGCCATCTGGAGAAAAGACGGAATGGGAACCGGCCGCAGGGGTGGGGAGGGTCGGGTGTTTCGACGAGGAAGCCATGGCGCGCGGGCCACAGTGGCGGAGCACAGCCGCAGGATCGGCGGACCCGGCCGAGATTGGGCCGGCTATCTTCATTACCGGCAGGCCGCAGGAAGAAAATGCTGGCCAAGCGCGGAGCCGGCCGGCTTTCCCCTTCTTACCTCTCCATCTGGAACAGGCAGACCTTTGGGTTAACCACCGCTTTCAACAAAAGGCGGCGGATATCTGCCTGCTCCTGGATGCCAGCGCGAGTATGGCCGGCCCTCGTCTGCGGGCCGCCAAGTACCTGGCCCGTCATCTGGTCCTTTCCACCCGGGAGCGGGTTTCCGTTCTCACCTTTCAAGAGAAGGAACTTCGGGTGGTGGTTCCCTTTTCCCGTAGTTACGCCCGGCTGGAGGAAGGACTCCGTTCCATCCAGCCCCTGGGGCTCACCCCTTTGGCCGTGGCCCTGATAGGAAGTCTGGAATACCTCCAATCGGTTCGCTCCAGGAACCCTCTCCTGCTTTTGATCAGCGACGGAATGCCCACGGTGCCGAAGTGGACGGTCAACCCCATTCAGGACGCCCTGGAGGCCGCCGGCTACCTGGCCCGGGGAAGGCTAAGCTTTGGTTGCATCGGCCTGCAGCCGAACCGTTCCTTCCTGGAGGATCTGGTCCGCCGGGGCAACGGAACCCTCTATGTGGTAAACGAGCTGGAAAAGGGGTTGCTGGTCAGCATCGCCCGACAGGAGCGGGAGAGGCTACGGGGATGAGGGGATTTGGCCTGGTCGGCAGGGGCTGCCTGTCCGGCCATCCGCAGGCCGAAAGGTTGATAACGGGGGCTTGCCTGTCGGAAGCCCCCTTTTTCATTTGCCTTCTTTGCCGCAATCACCAGGGCTCAGGAAGTGTCACTATTTCTTTGGACGTGTGAGTTGGAAGCCCTCTTTTTCTTTGCCGCAATCCCCAGGAAGGAATTTTGCCATCCCTTAACGAATCCTTTAATTACCGAGCCTTTTGGGAGGAGGTGAACCCGGTCAGGGCTGGGGCCAGGACCGCCTGGCTAACTCTTTTTTTACGCTGGCGCTGCCAGTCCTTACCGGTATAGGTTGATTTACCCGATAGTGTTGCTTCTTCTACTGTTGGGGGTGGCCACCTTTGCCATGCAGAATTCGGCTATGGTGGTAATCCAGCTTGCTTTTTGGCGTTTTGAGACCTCCCTGGTAATCGTTATCCTGGGCTCAGCGGCGGCGGGAGCCCTGGCTGTAGGGGTGATCGGCCTGGTGCGGCAGATTTCTTCTGGCTTGAAGGTGAGGGATTACCAGGCCAAGATCAGGCGGCTGGAAGCGGAGGGGAAGGCCAACCTGGAGCGCGCCAGGAAACTGGAGGAAGAGCTGGCCTACCTGAAGGAACGCCAGCGAGGGCCTAATGGACAGGCCCCCGAGGTTTGAGGTTGTAAGGTTTTGACAGCCGGCTTCGGCTGAGGGAGAGATTTCTCGGCCGAAGGCCAGCTGTGACCGGGAGACTGCTGACGGAGAATTGTCTATGCCTAAACGTTGGCTATTCCAGGAGGCTGACCCCGAGGCGGTGGCCAGGCTTGCCGCTGAGCTCGGGGTTTCCCCTTTGCTGGCCGGTGTACTCTGCCGGCGGGGGCTTCAAGATCCGGTCGCGGCCAGGGAGTTTCTTTCCGCCGGGTTGGAAGGGCTGCTTGACCCCTTTCGAATGCCAGACATGGGGGCGGCGGTGCAGCGGATCCGCCAGGCCTTGGAGCGACAGGAGAAGATCCTGGTCTACGGTGATTATGACGTCGATGGGGTTACCGCTGTCTCCCTGCTGGTGATTGCCCTGCGCCACTTGGGGGCGACGGTGGAGTACCACCTTCCCCTCCGTCTGGAAGAAGGCTACGGGCTTAATTCCGATGCGATCCGGGCGGCCGGCGCGGGAGGAATACGGCTCATCATCACCGTTGACTGCGGGATCAGTTCCTTTCGGGAGGTGGAATACGCCAAAGAACTTGGTCTGGAGGTCATCATCACCGATCACCACGAGCCACCGGCCATCCTTCCACCAGCTCTGGCCATCTTGAACCCCAAGCGGCCGGACTCCGAATACCCTTTCCGGGAGCTGGCGGGAGTAGGGGTGGCCTTCAAGCTGGCCTGGGCCCTAGGGCAGGATCATCACGCGACGAAGGAATCTCGCGTGGCGTCCCGGGACCTTATGACGCAGACTACCCGTGGAGGGACTCTCAGCCCGCTGCCGGATTGGCTGAGCAACCTCCTGGATCTGGTGGCCTTGGGGACGGTGGCGGATGTGGTTCCTCTCCTGGGAGAAAACCGGATCCTGGTGCGCGAGGGTTTAACCCGCCTTTCTCAAGGTCTTCGGCCGGGGATCAGGGCCTTACTTGAGGTTACCGGTCTGGCTGGGAAAACCGTTACCGCCGGACAGGTGGGGTTTGTGCTGGGCCCCCGGGTGAACGCTGGGGGAAGGTTGGGGGATGCGGCCCGGGGCGTAGAGCTCTTGCTATCCCCTGACTATGAAGCGGCCCTACCCCTGGCCAGGGAGCTTGATGAGGAAAACAAGAGGCGCCGGGCTGTGGAGGATGAAATCCTGCAAGAGGCGGTGGCTCTGGTCGAGGCAGAGGTGGACCTCGAGCGGGAGTGGGGGCTGGTCCTGGCCTCGCACCGCTGGCACCCTGGGGTTATCGGGATCGTCGCTTCCCGTCTGGTGGAACGTTTTCATCGCCCCACCTTCCTTGTTGCCCTAGAGAAAGGGAGCGGGAAAGGTTCAGGAAGGAGTATCTCCGGATTTCCCCTGCACGAGGCCCTGGCGGCTACGGGCGACCTCCTGCAAAGATATGGCGGACATGAGCAGGCGGGGGGCTTCTCCATAGATCCGGCGAATCTGGCAGCCTTTCGGGAACGTTTTGGCCTCTTTTGTCGCGAACGCCTGAGCCCGGCCGATCTGGTTCCCACCCTGGCTGTGGAAGAGGTTCTTACCTTGGAGGCAATCACTCTGGAGGTGACGGCGGACCTGGGGAAAATGGCCCCCCATGGTCCCGGTAACCCTATCCCCCTTTTTGCTCTGGCGGGGATGAAGGTGGTTCAGAGCCGGACCGTTGGGAAGGAGGACCGGCACCTGCGTCTGAAACTGCAGGAGAAAAGTGGACGAACCGTCTGGGTGGTAGGTTTCGGGCTAGGCCATCTCCTTTCCCGCTTTTTCCCCGGACAGTTAGTGGACGTGGCTTTGCAGCTAGAGAGGGGCATCTGGAATGGCGAAGAAAGGGTGGAGCTACACCTCAAGGATTTCCGGGTACCGGGAGAGGAGGACGGGGGAGCCCGGAAGGAACAGGGCGGGCTGCCAGACAGTGGATGGGGGCGCCTGGAGGTTGCCGCGACGCGAGCGACGGATCCATTCCAGGCAAAGACCCGGTTCCGCCCCGGCCAGAAAACTGGGCCGGTCACAATAATCCACCTTTATCCTACGTATCTGGATCTGGTCCGCGGCTGGTACCGGTTACTGTCGCCAGAGCAAGGTGCCGGGATTAGAGACGCCGGCGATTCTGATCTACTGGGCGCTGGCGGCAGGATCGGCGCGAAAGGAGACCTGAACCTGGCAGCTGCGGGGATCGGTGTCAGTGGCGATTTCCACCCAATGATGGCAAGTCCCAGGCTGGGTGCCATCAGCGGGCTTCATTGGCCACAAACCCAGAAGAGTTTCCTGACCATGCTCACAGAGTTTAATATAATTTTGACAACGGTCGAGTTCTTATTGTATCATTTAGATAAACAAGGAAGGCCGTTCCTGCCAGAACTAGAGTTAATTTGGCAGGGTGTTCGCCCCGGCGAGGATCAGGAGCGGCTGAACCTGGCCGGCTGGCACCTGGCGGCCGGCGTCCGTTCCAAGGGCCTCCCCTTTTCACCTGGGCTCAAGATCATCGACCGACGGGGCGAGGGGTTAAAGGGGGACTACCTGGCTCTCTTGGCCCGTAGGGGGAAAACCTTGGTTTACCTGGCCGATCCCGGGTTACTCCCGGAATTGCCCGGGGATTTTTGGCCGACGGGTCTGAGGGAGGATCTTTATTATTTTCTTCTGGGGCCCTCCGGGGAGGGGAGAAGATGGGCGGGAGGGAGTTTTCCTTTTTCCGGCACTTCCCTGGAACTGCCTCCAGCCGGGCCTGGGGTTTCCGACGTGGTTTTTCTTTCTTTGCCCCACAGTGCTGGGGAGTTTCTGGGAGGGCTGCAGGGACTTTCGCCTGGTACCCGGGTTCATCTGCTTTATGGTCCCGATGACATGATTCTGGCCAGGCGCCGGATAGATCTGATGGCGCCGGAGCGGGATTTCCTGGCGGACTTATACCGGTCGGTTAAGGGGATCTTTTCCTCACTGAAAGGCGAGCTTCATCCTTCCCCCACCGCTAGGCCTCTTTTCTCCCCGGGGGTAGAGACAGGACTCCGTCCGGAGACCCTTGGAGGGGCTCAGCTTGGGGTAGCAGCCCGGTATTCGCCGGGTGGGGAGGAACCGGATTGGCCGGGGGAGGTTGATGGTGGGAGAAAGCAATCTTTTCTCGGTCTGGCTGACCGGTTACGCGGTCATCCCGACCTCCGGGGTGTGCCCCGCGGGGCGATCGTGGCCGGGCTCCTGGTCCTCTGGGAGTTGGGGATCTTGTCGGAAGAGAGGGAGGTCCTGAGCTTCCGGCCCCCGCGGAGCAAGCTGGACCTAACTACCAGCCTGCGCTACCGCGAGGGGATGAAGCAAAGAAGGGAACTGGAGACGGTGGCCGGCTTTCTCCTGGAAAGCAGCCGGGAGGAAATTGCCCAGCGGATTTGCTTTTCAGTTCCCAGTTCTTGATACGAGTTTCCTGTTTAAGCCTTGTCTCATGGGAGGGGGAGCAAAATGGATCTGTCTTCGCTCATTCGGATCATCCCCGACTTTCCTAAGGTGGGGATCAGCTTCAAGGATATCACGACCCTGGTCAAGGACGGTCCGGGCTTCCGCGAGGCCATTGACCGGTTGGCTGGGGCCTGCCGGGACCGCCAGATCGATCTGGTGGTTGGACCGGAGGCCCGCGGCTTCATTGTTGGGGCTCCTCTGGCCTACAGGTTGGGGGTCGGGTTTGTTCCGGTAAGGAAGGCCGGCAAGCTCCCCGCCGAGACCCTGAAAAGCGAGTACCAACTGGAGTACGGTCATGATTCCCTGGAGATCCACCAGGACGCCATCAAGGCGGGAAACCGAGTATTGGTGGTGGATGATCTCCTCGCTACCGGCGGCACCATTAAGGCCTCCATTGACCTGGTGGAGCGACTGGGAGGTGTGGTGGCGGCGGTGGCTTTCCTTATTGAACTGACGGATCTGAAGGGCCGCGACAACTTGAGAAAGTATGACGTTGTCTCGGTGATCAAGTATAATATATAAAAACCGGAGCGGTTTCACCCTGGGACTTTCCCGGTAGGGTTCACTGCCAAAACCGCAATTTCCAACCAGACACTTAGCTTAGGAAGGGGGGTAGGCCGTGAACATCGATGAAATCGTGGAAAGGGTGCAAACCTCCAATCCCAAGACCGATGCGGCTCTGGTGCGGGCGGCTTACTCCCTGGCCGAGGAGGCCCACCGTGGTCAATACCGCCAATCGGGTGAGGAGTACATCAACCACCCCCTGGCGGTGGCCGATATCCTCTCCGAGCTGGAGATGGACGCCCCGGCCATTGCGGCTGGGATGCTGCACGACGTGGTGGAAGACACGGGGGTTACCCTGGCCGTCCTGGAGAAAAGGTTCAGCCCGGAAGTGGCCCGCCTGGTAGACGGGGTCACCAAGCTAAACCGCCTGGACTTTCGTTCCCACCAGGAGGAGCAGGTGGAAAACCTGCGTAAGATGTTCTTTGCTATGGCGGAAGACCTTCGGGTCATCATCATCAAACTGGCCGACCGCCTGCACAACATGCGGACCCTCAAGGCCCTACCGCTGGAAAAGCAGAGGGAGATCGCCCGGGAAACCTTGGAGATCTACGCCCCACTCGCCCACCGCCTGGGTATTTGGCGGATCAAGTGGGAACTGGAGGACCTGGCCTTCCGCTATCTGGAACCGGGGAAATACCATGAGTTGGCGCAAAAGGTGGCCATGAAAAGGCAAGAGCGGGAGGAATATATCAAACAGGTGATGGCCACCTTGCGGGAACGTCTGGTCGCTCTGGGTTTTAAGGCCGACATCCAGGGCCGGGCCAAGCATTTGTACAGTATTTACAAGAAAATGCAGGAGGGCCGTGATTTTAATCAGATTTATGACCTCATGGCCGTCCGGGTGATCGTCGATACCATAAAGGATTGTTACGGTGTGTTGGGCACCGTGCATACCCTCTGGAAGCCCATCCCGGGGCGCTTCAAGGATTACATCGCCATGCCTAAGGCCAATATGTACCAATCGCTGCACACCTCAGTGATTGGTCCGCGCGGCGAACCCTTTGAGATCCAAATTCGCACCTGGGAAATGCATTGGACGGCCGATTTTGGTGTGGCGGCCCATTGGCGTTACAAAGAGGGGAATCGGGGAGATAAGAATTTTGACCAAAAGCTGGCCTGGTTGAGGCAGGTTCTGGAGTGGCAGCGAGAACTGAAGGACGCCAATGAATTCATGGAGTCCCTAAAGATCGACCTCTTCGATGATGAGGTCTTCGTCTTCACACCCAAGGGAGACGTGGTCGACCTACCCCTGGGATCCACCCCGGTGGATTTTGCCTATCAGATTCATACCGACGTGGGGAACCGCTGTATGGGGGCCAGGGTCAATGGGAAGATCACCCCCCTCACCTACCAGTTGAGAAACGGTGATATCGTCGAGATCATCACCTCCAAACAGACGGCCGGCCCTAGCCCCGACTGGCTGAACTTTGTCAAGACCTCCGGGGCCAAGCACAAGATCAGGCAGTGGTTCAAAAAGGAGCGCCGCGAAGAGAACATCGCCCTGGGCCGGGAGGACCTGGAGCGGGAGGTCAAACGCCTGGGCCTTGAACCCCACGAGATCCTCCGCGAAGAGAGAATGGCCGAACTGGCCAAGAAGCTAAGCTTCCTCACAGTGGAGGATTTGGTGGCCGCTGTGGGCTACGGGGGTGTCTCCGCCCAACAGATTGTGAGCCGCCTGTCCGAGGAATACCGGAAGGAAAAGAAGGAACAAGAGCTGGCCAACCTGGTGGAGCTAAAGGCGGAAACGCGTCCGGCCTCGGAGTATGGTAAGCCGTCCCAGGGTATACGAGTAAGGGGTATCAGCAATGTCCTGATTCGCCTGGCCCGCTGCTGTAACCCGGTGCCGGGGGATCCCATCGTGGGTTTTATCACCAGGGGGCGGGGGGTGTCGGTGCACCGTATCGATTGCCCCAATGTCAATGAACTGGCCAAAGAACGGGACCGTCTCATTGAGGTGGCCTGGGACGAGGGGCAGGCTGGTGCCTACCCTGTCGAATTGGAGATCCAGGCTTTGGATCGGCCCGGACTTCTCTCCGATGTGGCCGGAGTGGTGGCGGAAAGCAGGACCAACATCGTTTCGGCCAGGGTACGGACCAGCCGTGGCCAGCACAGCGCCTCCATCGATTTGGTCCTGGAGATAAAGGACCTGAAACAGCTGCAGTACATTTCCAGCAAGATCGAACGGGTTAAGGACGTGACCTCGGTGGAGAGGGTGGCCCGGGAGACGGCGAGGTAGACAGAAGTTGGAGGTAGGCCCAGGAGACTGCTGACGAACTGCGTTTTGAGTGGTTAACCCGCCCGGGAAAAGCCGCCATAGTCTGTACTGCGCTTGATGGCAATCGTGCTTCTGGCGGCTTTAGCCCAATCGTAAGGGCGAGACCTCAAATCAGCCCAGATGCGAAGGAGACAAGGCTCCGAGGCGAGGCGTACTGGGCGGTAGGTTGAGCGAGGAGCCGCCGGAGCAACAATCGGCAATCGTAACGCTCCTTTAATAAAGAGGTTCTTTCTGGCAGATTGCGCCACACCGCAGATGGGTGTTTTTCAGCGGTCTCCTAGGGGAAGGTAGAGCATGCGAGCGGTAGTACAGAGGGTAAAGCGGGGTTCGGTGACGGTGAAAGGGAGAACCCTGGGGCAGGTGGCCCGGGGGTTTGTCGTTCTATTGGGGGTAGGGGCGGAGGATTCTCCAGAGGATGCTACCTACCTGGCGGAGAAGGTGGCCAACCTGCGGGTTTTTGAGGATGGCGGGGGCAAGATGAACCTTTCTCTCTCAGAGGTTGGGGGCGAAGTGCTGGTCATTTCCCAATTCACCCTTTATGGCGATGCCAGAAAAGGGCGCCGGCCCAGCTTCTCTCAGGCCGCTCCCCCGGAGTTGGGTCGTGAACTGTATGAGAGGTTTGTGGCTGAGCTGCTCGGTCGGGGGCTCACGGTGGCCACAGGCGAGTTTGGCGCCGATATGCTGGTGGAGATCATTAACGATGGTCCGGTGACCCTCTTGTTGGATAGCAGGAAGGTTTTTTAGGAGACCGCTGAAAACCCCCATCTGCGTGTCAGGCGGCTTTCTCAGAAACTGCCGGGAGGTAATAACGGTGATCATCAAGACCCTAACGGTAGGGGAATTTCAAGCCAACTGTTACCTGGTGGCCTGTCCTCAGACCCGGGCGGCCGTCGTCATCGATCCCGGGGCCGCTGCCTCGGAAATCGTTGCGGCCATTCAGAGTAGCGGCTTCCAGGTACGTTATATCCTCAATACCCATGGCCACATCGACCACATTGGGGCCAATGATGCCGTGGCCCAAGCTACGGGTGCCCCGCTCCTGATCCATGAAGCCGACGCCACGCTGCTCACAGACCCGGCCCGTAATCTATCCATTTATTCTGGACGGGCTCTCCGTTGTCAGCCGGCGGATCAACTACTCCGGGATGGGGATAGCCTCCAGGTTGGCAATCTACTCTTTCAAGTCTTACATACCCCTGGTCATACCCCTGGCGGTATCTGCTTGCTTTGTCAAAACGCCCTCTTTAGCGGTGATACCTTGTTCGCCTGGTCCATCGGGCGGAGCGATTTTCCCGGGGGAAATCATCAAACACTGATTCGGTCGATCAAGGAGAGACTCTTTACCCTGCCCGATGAGACGGAGGTCTATCCCGGTCATGGCGAGCGGACCACCATCGGGGAAGAGAAGGGCTCGAATCCCTTTGTGGCCTGAGGGGTGTAAGAACCGGGAAGGCTGGCGCCTTTCCCGAGCGATCAGCGCCGTACCTATTATGAAGAGGTGATCCCTTTGTTGACCAACCTGCCCCGCGGTACCAATGATATCCTACCTGGGGAAACGGAGAGATGGCAGTGGGTGGAGGAGCAGTTCCGCGTCGCCTGCCGTCTGTACGGTTACCGCGAAATACGTACCCCCGTGTTTGAACATACGGAGCTCTTCCAACGGACGGTAGGCGAGTCCACGGATATCGTCCAGAAAGAGATGTACACCTTTACCGACCGGGGCGGAAAAAGCCTGACCCTGCGTCCCGAAGGGACGGCGGGGGCGGCCCGGGCCTATCTGGAACACAGTTTTTACGCCGAACCACAACCAGTCAAGCTTTTCTACCTGGGTCCCATGTTCCGGTTTGAAAGGCCCCAGAGCGGCCGTTACCGCCAATTTCACCAGTATGGGGTGGAGGTGTTTGGCGCCGCTGATCCGGCCGTTGACGCCGAGGTGATCGCGCTGGCCCGGCACTTTTTTCAACGGTTGGGGTTGCAGGGGTTGCAGGTTCACCTGAACAGCATCGGTTGCCCTACCTGTCGGGCGGAATATCGCCAGCTTCTGGCCGGTTATTACCAGCCCCTTTTGCCCCAGCTCTGTGAGGACTGCCGTGGCCGCTTTGACCGTAACGTCCTGCGCCTTCTGGACTGTAAGGTAGATGTAGAGTATGCTCGAACTGCTCCCAAATTGACCGATCACCTTTGCGCCGACTGCCAAAAGCACCTGGAAACCCTGGGAGGGTATCTGCGAGAGTTGGGAATTGCCTATGAGCTCAATCCGCAGCTGGTGCGCGGCCTGGACTATTATACCCGCACAGTCTTTGAGATAATTGACCCCACCTTAGGTACCCAGGGTACCCTCATCGGCGGGGGGAGATATGACGGGCTGGTGGAGGAATTGGGAGGAAAGCCTACCCCGGGCATCGGTTTTGCCGGAGGACTGGAGAGACTTCTTTTGATTCTGGAGAAAGACCCCCAAAGATTACCACCGGCGACGCGCCTGGACGTCTTTCTGGCCTTGTTGGGTTCCAAGTTTGTACCGGAAGGCCTCCGGCTTCTGGGCCGCCTGCGTCAGGCTGGTCTTTCGGCTGACATGGATTTCCTGGGGCGCAGCCTGAAGGGCCAACTCAGGTATGCCTCCAAGAACCAGGCCCGTTTTGTCGCCCTCCTGGGGGAGGAGGAACTCTCCCGGGGGGTGGTGGCCTTGAAGGATATGGAGCAGGGGGGACAGGTGGAGGTATCCATAGAACGGTTGGAGAAAACCTTGCTGGAGCGGAGCAACCACCGGTAGTACCAAGAGGTTGGACGTCGGCCTTTGAGAGGCCACTGCTGCCTTCGGCAGCACCATCACCCAATGGCGATGCGTGAGCCTTATTTTTCGGATGAGGAGGACGGTTTCCGTATGATTGAACCACTAGGCGACTTCCGACGTACCCATTATTGCGGGGAACTGAGCCGTCAGAACGTAGGTCAGGAGGTGGCTCTGACGGGGTGGGTCAGCCGGCGTCGCGACCTGGGCGGGCTAATCTTTGTCGACCTGCGGGATCGGACCGGCATCGTTCAGGTGGTATTCCACCCCAATCCCGTCCCCGACCAGCCTGGTGAACCAGGTGGTGTAACGTCGGGAGACGGAGAGCTTTCGGCTGGGAACCTTATCTCGGAGCCGGGCCAGGGCGGGGAACCAACTTACGTGACCTCAGAGCCCCGCGAGGCCACAAGGGCGGCGACGCTGGATCTCTACCAGAGGGCCGGCCTCCTGCGTGGCGAATACGTCGTCGCCGTCCGGGGGACGGTGCAGGCCAGAGGGGAAGGCTCCCGCAACCCGAGGCTGGCTACGGGCGAAATCGAGATTCTCCCACGGGAGATGAAGATTTTGAACACTGCCAAGACCCCGCCCTTCTATATCCAGGAGAAGCTCGAGGTCGATGAGACCCTGCGCCTAAAGTACCGCTACCTTGATCTTCGTCGGCCCAACATGCAGAGAAATCTCATGCTGCGGCACCGGGCCGCCAAGGCCGTGCGCGACTTTCTGAGTGGGGAGGGGTTCCTGGAGGTGGAAACCCCGATGCTGACCAGGAGCACCCCCGAGGGGGCCAGGGATTACCTGGTGCCAAGCCGGGTCAATCCCGGCAAGTTTTACGCCTTACCCCAGTCGCCGCAGCTTTTCAAGCAGCTCCTCATGGTGGCCGGGATGGACCGCTATTTCCAAATTACCCGTTGCTTTCGCGATGAAGACCTGCGGGCGGACCGGCAGCCGGAGTTCACCCAGATCGATGTGGAAATGTCCTTTGTCGACCAGGCGGAAATCCTGTCGCTGGTGGAAAGAATGATTAGCCATGTCTTCCGGGAAGCGGCGGGGATTGAGGTCCAGGCCCCCTTTCCCCGGATGACCTATGCCGAGGCCATGGATCGCTACGGTTCAGACAAGCCTGACCTGCGCTTTGGTCTGGAGATCATGGATTTCTCCCTTATCTTGGGGGGAACGGGTTTTAAAGTCTTCCGTCAAGCCGTGGCTGAGGGCGGGAAGGTAAGGGGGATTGTGGTTCCCGGTGCCGGAGGCTTCAGTCGCAGGGAGATTGAGGAGTTAGCCAAAAAGATTGAGGTCTTTGGCGCACAGGGCTTGGCTTGGTTAGCCCTGGAGGAAGAAACGGAAGGCCGGTCTCCCAACCTCCGCTCGTCTTTTGCCCGGTTTCTCTCCCAAGAGGAACTGCTGGGATTGGTCCGGGCGGCTGGTCTAAACCCGGGGGACCTCCTTCTCCTGGTGGCTGGACCGTCGCCAGTCGTCAGCAGCTCCCTTGGGTTTTTGCGGTTGGAGCTGGGCCGCCGGCTTAATTTGGTGTCGGGGGGCCAGTGGCGTTTCCTCTGGGTGGTGGAGTTTCCCCTCTTTGAGTATAGCCAGGAAGAGGGTCGCCTGGTCGCTGTCCATCACCCCTTCACTTCGCCTTTGGAAGAGGATATCGGGAGGTTGGCTGAGGATGCTCAGGCGGTCAGAGCCAGGGCCTATGACCTGGTCTTAAATGGTGTGGAGCTAGGAGGTGGAAGCATCAGGATCCACCGCCGCGACCTGCAGGAGAAGATCTTCACCACTTTGGGCCTTTCCAGGGAGGAGGCCTGGGAGAAGTTCGGCTTTCTTCTGGAGGCTTTTGAGTATGGTACACCTCCCCACGGGGGTATTGCCTTCGGCTTTGATCGCCTGGTGATGCTCCTGAGCGAGAACTCCACCATCCGGGATGTCATCGCCTTTCCCAAGACCGCTCGGGCGACGGACCTCTTGACGGAGGCCCCCTCCGACGTTTCCCGGCGCCAGATGGAGGAGCTCCATTTGGCGACCAAAGAGTGATGACTATATCCTGACAGACTTTGAAAAAACGCGTTCTCGCCGTTAGCGGTCGGTTTTTTGGCGGTTTCTGGAGAGGATTTATGGCCGGCAGAGGCCATACAGGTCGGATACGTTCATTTTTCAAACGTATTAAGCCGCCTTTTCTCCTTGCAAAGCGAAGAAAGCTGTGCTATATTATTGTTGGTCAAAGAAGAAAAATTTCTGACAAAGAACCCTGCTGTGTACGTGGCGATCCGCCAGGTTTTGAGCCAACACCACAACCTAGGGAGCCTGGACTCTGAACGCAGCGTATACGCCCCCGCCGGTATGGTGCCAGGGGACATACAAAGCCTTCAGGAGGGCACCCACCTGCTGAGAGCAGGTTCAAAAAAGCGGTGAGTACGGCATGGCGGGGATCTTTCGTGGTTAGGAGAGTGCTGGCGAACGGCGGCTTCCGTAGTCACCCCGGCCAGAAAATGGTCAGGGCGACCGCTCAAAAGTGCCCAGAGGGGAAGGAGACAAGGCTCCGAAGCGAGGTGTACCAGGTGGTACATTGAGCGAGGAGCCGCCGGACGGCGCGTCAGCGCCGCCGGGGGGTCTGGGGGAGGGACTCCCCCAGGCATTAGAGGGTGCTCAGGCACGTAGGGGCCGACGAAGGGGGGCATGCCCCCTTAGCGGAGGCGGGCGGCAGCCCCTGACACGCAGATGACTATTTTTCAGCAGTCTCCTAGGAGTAGAACCCCCGGTTTCTCGAGGGGTTTTTTCTTTTCCTGATTTTCGCTGATCTTGACGATATGTTGTCTTATACACTATAATGCGTAGTGTGCTCTTGGCTCCATTTCTTGGCAGAGGTACTTGGAAATGAACAAAGATGCTGAGGACACGTCATTACAGTCCTACCACCTCAACTGCCGTGGCCTAGAGAGGGTACTGGGAACTCTGGAAGCCGCAATAATGGAAAGTATGTGGCACAAACAGGAGGCTACCATTCGGGAGGTTTGGGAGGAATTATGCCTCGAAAAACACGTAGCCTTCAATACCATCATGACGGTTATGAATCGGCTGGTTGAAAAGGGTTTGCTCCGTCGTAGCGGGGTTACGGGAAGTTACAGATTTCAGCCGCTTATGACCAGGGAGGATTTTTTGGACAAGCTTTCGCGGGAGGTGAGTCTGAGCTTGATCACAGACTTCGGTCGGCGAGCCGTGGCCCAATTTGTGGAGGTACTGGAGGAAGGCAATCCCGAATACCTCGAACTTATACAAGAGATGGTCTGTCGGAGGAAGGAAGGCCAGAATAAGAAAAGGTAGTCCGCCTTCGGCCTGTCTCGGTCTTCTTGCCTCTTGCCAGGCCCCAGGAGAGTGCTGAAAACCTGCGGTTTGAGTGGTTATCCCGCTCGGGATACCGCCAGGAGGCACACGCCGCCCGTTGCATTGGCTGCTGGGGGCACGGAAGGACTTCTCTTACCTGAACTGGAAAATGTAGGCGATGGTGAAGGCGCCCATGAACTGAGGCGGCGACGTACAATCCAGGAGGGAGGAAATCAATTTGGCTGCAAACAATGTTTCCTTTGTTCTAGCCCTAACGGCGGGACTGGTTTCTTTCCTTTCCCCTTGTGTTTTGCCACTGGTACCGACCTATTTGGCCTACCTGGCGGGGGGGTCCCTGGCGGAACTGACCGGGCGCGAGATGGCTGATCCCCGCCTTCGTTACCGTATGCTGACAAACGCCATGGCTTTTGTGCTGGGGTTTTCCCTGGTTTTCGTCAGCCTCGGGCTCTCGGCCAGCCTGATCGGGACATTCCTCCTTCGCTACCAGCAGCTTCTGCGGCAATTAGGCGGTCTGGTGGTAATCGTCTTCGGGCTCCATACGATGGGTTTGCTGAAGCTCAGTTACCTTTACCGGGAGAAGAAGGTGGAGTACCGGCCCCGTCGCTCCAGCATTCTTAGCTCTTTTCTCATTGGAATGGCCTTTTCGGCCGGATGGACTCCCTGCGTTGGACCGATCCTTTCCACTATTCTGCTGTATGCCAGCCTCTCCGAGACCGCGGTATTTGGCGGCCTTCTGCTGGCCACCTACTCCCTCGGGTTGGCCATCCCTTTCATGCTGTCGGCTGTCTTCCTTGGCTTCTTCTTGCGGTACTTAGGTCGTTTTACCCCACATCTCCCCAAGGTCAACCTAGTTGCCGGAATGCTTATGGTGGGCATCGGAATTCTGCTCTACGGGAACTACTTCTTCAGGCTGGCCCAACTCTTCAACTTCGGCTGGTAAACCGCCGGTACACTTGGAGAAACGCTTGGACGCAGGAGGAGAATTGTTCATTATGAAAAAAATGGTGTTGGGATTGACGGCAGCGGTAGTTGTTAGCGTGGTCCTGCTCTTTTTATACCTGTGGAGACCAACTTCAGGAGAGGTCAAACCTACTGAGGTCCGACCAGAGACCGGGTACCTGGCTCCCGATTTTACTCTCAGGGACCTGGAGGGCAAAGAAGTCAAGCTTTCGGAATCGCGGGGCCAGGTGGTGCTGGTCAACTTTTGGGCCAGTTGGTGTCCTCCTTGCCGGGCGGAGATCCCGGAGATAGAGGCCTACTACCAGAAAAATGGCCAGAAAGTGGTCATTCTCGGGGTCGACCTGCAGGAAGATCCTGCCCGCGTGAAGAGCTTCGCCAGGACCATGAACATGCACTACCCGATCCTGCTGGATAGTGGCCAAGTGGCTAAGCAATACCGGGTGAGAGTGATTCCCACCACCTTCGTGGTCAGCCCGCGAGGGGTGATCTCCGATGTATTTACGGGACCTATGAGCTACTCTCAGATCGAGAAGATGGTCCTGAAGGCCTCATTGTTGAAGTAGGACTTCATAGGAGACTGCTGACAAACTGCGTCACCCTTCGGCCGACTGCCGAAAAAGCTTATTTACAGCACTGGAGGCTTCGGATACAATAGTACGTGTTGGTTCTGAGCAAAGCTGGAGGAGGCTGCGATGTGGACGGAATGATTTTCAAGGTTGATGAATCAGACTTTACCCAAAGGGTGCTGGGCTCTCAAGATGCCGTCCTTGTTGATTTTTGGGCCGAATGGTGTGCCCCCTGCCGGATGATTGCGCCTGTTTTGGAGGAACTGACGAAGGATTACCAGGGGCTACTTCGAGTAGCTAAACTCGATGTGGACGCCAATCAGAACCTGGCCTTGCAGTACGGCGTTTTCAGCATTCCGACGCTCATCCTCTTTAAGAACGGTCAACCGGTGGACAGGATTGTGGGCTATGTCCCCAAGAAGGAGCTCAAGAAGCGGATTGACCGCTACATCATACAATAGTCGGCCTCCTCGGGATCGCTGGCAAACTGCGTTTTGAGTGGTCGACGCGCCCAAGAAAACGCTGGGACGAGACCTCAAATCGCCCCAGATGCTGAGGAGGCAAGGCTCCGAGGCGAGGCGCACCAAGTGCTATATTGAGAGTGGAGCCGCCAGACGGCGTGTCAGCGCCGCCGGGGCTCTGGGGGAAGGGACTCCCCCCAGGCATTAGGGGGTGCTCAGGCACCGTAGGTGCCGAAGGGGGGCATGCCCCCCCTAGCGGAGGCGGGCGGAAGCCCGCCTGACACGCATATGGGGGTTTTCTCAGCGGTCTTTAGAGTTGCCTCGTATGTTGTTCGCCCCTTTCTCGGGGGCTTTTCTATTGGGGCGGAAAACCGGGAAAAGACATGTAAGCGATTAGTTACATTGATAATAACGTCACAAGACGCCAAAAGGTCGTAGACTTTCCGGGTTGAGGCCATGATGATTTACGTTTTGGTGGGACGGAGGTGACGCTTGAAAGACGGAACAAAGCCCCATTTAGCTGGCATTGCAGGTTTTGCTTAGCTGCTCTGTCAATGAGAAAAAATATTTGTAGGCGAGACAGTCAGCTTATTGACAGGCTGAAGGAGGAAGCGTACACTTAGATGTGAAAGGTATAACAATCATTATATAAACAAATTCCTCTTTTCTGAAATGCCGGGAGCCCACATATGAGGCGATGATTGGCAGGGAGACCATCCTGACGGAGCGGCATAGTTACATAGTTCACAGCATCCAGATCGCCAGGTCTCAGGTATCGCTGGTTACTCAAGGGGAGTTGAGGAACTGCGTTTGGAGTGGTTAACGGGCCTGAGATACTGTTAGGGCGGGGCCTTAAGTCAGTCCAGATGCTAGGAGCGACAAGGCTTTGAGCGGAAGCGTATACAGAAATGCGCTGAGCACAAAGCCGCCGGAGGGACACAATCCGCTGCAGTTACGCCCCATTTTAGGGAAAGTTCTTCGGTGGATTGCGCCAACGCAGATAGTGTTTTTCAGCGGTTTCCTAGGGGAGGGGTGAGTTTGGAAGTGACGGAGGTACTGTCGGAAAGAGAACTAGATCGCGGCTTTTCACACCAGGTGCAGGACCTACCCGGAGCCGGGGGATTGGAGAAATGCATCCAATGCGGCACCTGCTCTGGTTCCTGCCAGATGAGCGCCAGGATGGACTATACCCCGCGAAGACTCATCGAAATGGCCCGGGTGGGAATGAAAAGGGAGGTTCTGTCGAGTAGGGCCATCTGGTATTGCGCCAGCTGCTATTCGTGTACGGTTCGTTGCCCCAGGGGCATCAATATTACGGAGGTCATGAGCGGTTTGAAGTCGCTGGCCATCAAGAATGAGATGTGTTCCCGGCGCGATGACGGTCCGGCCTTCTATACCAGTTTCTATGACGTCATCAAGCGGTACGGACGGCTCCACGAAGGTTCTGTAATCGCCGGCTTTGCCTGGAAGACCAACCCATGGCGTTTATGGGGAATGGCTCCTTTGGGCTGGAAGATGTTTTTGAGCGGCAACCTCGAGGTTCTCCCAGAAAAGATCAAGAAGCCGGCAGAGATATCCTTGCTCTTGGAAAAACTGGGCGGTGGGGTGATGAAGAGATGAGATATACCTATTTCCCTGGTTGCTCCAACCACTCCTCCTCCCGGGACTACGAGGAATCGACCCGGGAGGTTTGCGCTGCCCTGGGAATTGAATTGGTGGAACTGCAGGATTGGAATTGCTGCGGGAGCACCGCGGTGATGGCCGTGGACCCCATGGCCGCCATGGCCCTCTCCGCGCGTAACCTGGCCCTGGCGGCCGCCGGCGGCAGCCGGGAGATGGTGGTAACCTGTAATTCCTGTTTTAGCACCCTCCGGCGGGCCGGGCAGTTCTATCAGAGCGAGCCGCTCACCAGGGATGCTGTCGACCGGGCTCTGGGGGAAGTCGGGCTCACCCTGCAAAAGCCGGTGCCGGTCAGACACCTGTTGGATGTCCTGCTAAACGACGTGGGGCTGGATGGTATAGGAGCCAGGGTGTCCAACCCCTTGGTTGGACTCAAGGTGGTTCCCTACTATGGTTGTCTGGTGGGTCGTCCCAAGAACGACTTTGATGATCGCGAAAATCCCTGCAGCCTGGAGCGGTTGCTGGGGACCACGGGAGCGGTGCTTCTGCCTTTTGAGCATAAGGCCCGCTGCTGTGGCGGGGCCCTGATGACCACTAAAACCGAGGTGGCCCTGGAGCTTTGCCGGGACATTTTGCAGGAAGCGGTGGAGCGAGGGGCCGAAGTCATGGCTGTTACCTGCCCCATGTGCCACCTGAATCTTGATGCCTATCAGGGGCAGATCAACCAGCGCTTCGGGACCAAATTCAACTTGCCCATCCTCTACTTCACCCAGATCCTGGGGCTATCCTTCGGCTTGAGGGAAAAGGAGTTGGGCTTGACTCGCGCTATGTATCGGCGGTTTGATTATGCCCGGGTCTGATGCCACCAGTTGCGGGATTTTGAGGGTTGTTGCGGGTGCAGAACAGACAGAGATAGGAACGGGGGTGCAAGGAATGTCAGATGTCCGTACTGGGGTGTATGTCTGCCACTGCGGCAGTAATATCGCCGAAAAGGTGGACTGCGCCAGGGTGAGGGAATTCGCCAGCGAACTGAAGAACGTGGTGGTAGCCCGGGACTACCAATACATGTGTTCGGAACCGGGGCAGGAGTTGATTCGACAGGATGTGGAGAAGAACGGGATCAACCGGGTCGTGGTGGCCTCCTGTTCCCCCCGCATGCACGAACCCACCTTTCGCAAGACCCTGGAGACAGCGGGTTTGAACGGTTATTTGCTGGAAATGGCCAATATCCGGGAACATTGCTCTTGGGTGACCACGGACCGGGAGGCAGCTACGGAGAAGGCGGCCGCCCTGGTGGCGGGTGCCGTGGCCAGGGTGGCTTTCCATGAGCCCCTGGAGGAGCGTTTTGCCGACTTGAAACAACGACTGTTGGTGGTGGGCGGGGGGATCGCCGGCATCGAGGCCGCCTTAAAAGTGGCGGCCGGCGGATACCAGGTCACGCTGGTGGAGAAGGAGCCTTCCATCGGTGGAAATATGGCCCGGTTAGACAAGACCTTTCCCACCCTGGATTGCTCGGCCTGCATCTTGACCCCGAAGATGGTGGCCGTGGCGCAGAGTGAAAACGTAACCCTTTACACCTATGCCGAAGTGGAGAAGGTCGAGGGCTACGTGGGGAACTTTCAGGTAACTATCCGGCAGAAGGCCCGGTCGGTGGATACCTCCAAGTGTACCGGCTGCGGTGTCTGTTATGGCAAGTGCCCGACCCGGGTACCCAGTGAGTTTGATGCTGGTCTGGGGACCCGCAAGGCCATCTACGTCCCCTTCCCGCAGGCCGTCCCCAACAAACCCGTCATTGACCGGGAGCACTGCCTCCAGTTCACCAAAGGAAAGTGTGGAGTCTGCGCCAGGTTCTGTCCGACCGGTGCCATTGATTATGAACAAGGGGACCAGTTAATTACCGAGGAGTTTGGTGCCATCATCATCGCCACCGGTTACGAGACCTGGGACCCGGCTGCGGCTCCCCAATGGGGTTACGGACGTTACGACAACGTCCTGACAGCGATGCAATTGGAGCGACTGGTCAATGCCGCTGGACCGACCAAGGGGAAGATCCAGCTCCAGGATGGCTCCACGCCTGAAGCGGTGGCCATCCTGCACTGTATCGGTAGCCGGGATGAAAATTATCACCGGTACTGCTCACGTTTTTGCTGCATGTCCAGTCTCAAACTGGCCCACCTGGCTCGCGAAAAGACGGGGGCGGAGGTATATAACTTCTATATCGACCTGCGGGCCTTTGGCAAAGGGTATGAAGAGTTCTATAACCGGGTCCAGGAGGAAGGGGTTCATTTCATCCGGGGCAAGGGGGCGGAGGTTATCCGGAAGGATGGACGGCTGGCGGTACGGGCGGAAGATACCCTGCTCGGTCGCTACCGGGAGGTTCCCGTGGATATGGTGGTCCTAAATACCGCGGCCGTGCCCCGCCGCGATTCCGAGAAGGTCGGGCAGGTCTTCGGCATCCAGCCCAGCCCGGACGGTTTCTTCCTGGAAGCGCACGTGAAACTGGAACCGCTCAAGACAGCCACCGACGGTATATACATCGCCGGGTGCTGTCAAGGCCCCAAGGACATTCCCGATTCGGTGGCCCAGGGAGCGGGAGCGGCTTCGGAGGTCCTTTCTCTCTTTGCCGCCGGGAAAGTTAAGATTTCCCCGGTGGTGGCTACGGTGGACAGCCAACTCTGCTCCGGGTGCCGGGTCTGCCTGCCTCTTTGCCCTTACAGCGCGATCTCCTATGACGAAGTTAATCGGACGGCCTACGTCAACGAAGCCACTTGTAAGGGGTGCGGTACCTGTGTGGCCTCCTGCCCGTCAGGGGCCCTAAGCGTGCGACATTTTACCGACGAAGAGATTATCGCCCAGATTAAGGAGGTGCTGGCGGTATGATGGCGGCTTTCGAACCCAAGATTGTGGGGATCCTGTGCAACTGGTGTTCTTATGCCGGTGCCGACCTGGCGGGAATCTCCCGGACCAAGTATCCGGCCAACATCCGCATTATCCGGGTCATGTGCTCCGGCCGGGTGGATCCCACGTTCGTCCTGCAGGCTTTCGCCGAGGGAGCCGATGGGGTTCTGGTTAGCGGTTGCCACCCGGGCGACTGCCACTATCAAGAAGGCAATTACAAGACCTACGCCCGGGCGGAGATCCTGGAGCAGCTCTTGGAACAGATGGGGATTGAGAAAGGACGCTTCCGCCTGACCTGGGTCTCGGCCAATGAGGGCGAGATTTTTGCCAGCCTCGTCAGCGAGATGGTGGAGGAGGTTAGGGCATTGGGACCCTTCCGGCCGACCCGGGAGAGGTTTGCGGAACTGCAGGCGACCATCGGGCGGGAAGTGGCCCCGGCGGCTGGGGCGGGAGGTGAGGGGAATGACTAAGCTGAAGCTGGCCTTCTACTGGGCGGCCAGTTGCGGCGGTTGCGATGTGGCGGTGCTGGACATTAATGAGAAGATTCTGGACGTGGCCGCCCTGGCCGACATCTATCTTTGGCCCATTGCCATGGATTTCAAGTACAAAGACGTCCAGGCCCTGGACGATGGTTTCATTGACGTTTGCTTCTATAACGGGGCCGTTCGCAATACCGAACAGCGGGAGATCGCCGAGCTCTTGCGCCAAAAGAGCAAGGTCATGGTCGCCTTTGGCTCTTGCGCCTGCTTTGGAGGCATACCGGGGTTGGCTAACCTCTACGGGCCACAAGAAATCCTCGACCGTGTCTATCAGGAAACCCCTTCTACCGTTAATCCGGAGCGGGTACGGCCCGAGACCAACTGGAAGGTCAAGGAAGGAAGGCTGACGCTGCCCGGATTCTTCTCAGCCGTCTATCCCTTGTCGGACATTGTCCAAGTGGAGTATTACGTCCCCGGTTGTCCGCCTCCAGTGGACTTAATTCTGCGGGCCGTCCAGGCCATCGCCACCGGGAAGCTGCCTCCCCCCGGGACCGTCTTTGGCTCCGACAAGACGGTTTGTGATACTTGTCCTCGGAAGAAAGAGGAAAAGAAGGTTAAGGGGTTCAAGCGACCCCATGAGGTCATTCCTGAGGCGGAGAAGTGCCTCCTGGAACAGGGACTGATCTGCCTGGGGCCGGCCACCCGCGGCGGGTGTGGCGCCCGCTGCATTGAGGCCAATATGCCCTGCCGGGGTTGCTTTGGCCCTACGGACCGAGTCCTGGATCAGGGGGCGAAGATGACCGCGGCTCTGGGCGGGATGATTTCCTCCCGGAATGAGACCGAAGTAAGGGCGGCCCTGGCCACCATCGTTGATCCAGCGGGTACCTTCTACCGATTCACCCTCTCCACCTCTCTTCTAAAGGGGAGAGTCAGGCCGGTAGAAAAGGGGTGCCCCCCGGGAGGTATAGTGGCAGGATCGTAGGAGCTAGGCCAAGGAGGGGAGGAGAGACCATGAAACGAATCACCATAGATCCCATCACCCGGCTGGAGGGGCACGGTAAGATCGAGATCTTTCTTAACGAGCAAGGAGATGTGGAGAACGCCTATTTTCAGATCCCGGAGTTACGCGGTTTTGAGAAGTTCTGTGAGGGCCGGCCAGCGGAGGAGATGCCCCGGATCACGCCGCGGATCTGCGGCGTCTGCCCCGAGGCCCACCACCTGGCCTCGGCTAAGGCTTTGGACGACCTTTTCCAGGTAACACCGCCCAGCCCCGGGAAAAAGCTGAGGGAACTCTTCTATTGCGCCCATCAGATCCATTCCCACATTGCGCACTTCTACGCCCTGGCGGCACCGGATTTTGTCATGGGGCCTGGGGCGCGGCCGGAGGTGCGCAACATTCTGGGGGTGGTCCAGAAGGTTGGCCTGGAGATAGGCGGCCAGGTTATCAAACATCGGGCCTACGCCCAGGAGATCCAGGCCACCATCGGCGGCAAGGCCACCCATCCCGTCTGCGGACTGCCAGGCGGCATGAGCAAGGCCATCAGCGAGGCGGAGCGCAAGGAGATTGAGGCCAAGGCCCGGTCGACAGTAGAGTTCGCCCTTTTTTCACTGCAACTCTTCCGTGACGTAGTCTTGAAAAACCAGGCCTATGTGGACCTCATCCTCAGCGACGGCTATTCCATGCGGACCTATTATATGGGACTGGTGGATGAAAAAGACCGCGTCAACTTCTATGATGGGGTCATCCGGGTGGTGGATCCGCAAGGGCGAGAAGTTCTGCGCTTCCGGGGCTCCGAGTACCTTCAGCACATCGCGGAACACGTGGAGCCTTGGAGTTACCTCAAGTTTCCCTACTTGAAGAAGATCGGCTGGAAGGGCTTCGTCGACGGCGCGGACAGTGGTGTCTACCGGGTAGCTCCCCTGGCCCGCCTGAACGTCGCCGTTGGTATGGCCACCTCCAGGGCGCAGGAGGCCTACGAAGAGATGTTCTCAACCCTCGGCGGTAAACCGGTGCACGCTACCCTGGCCAATCACTGGGCCCGCCTGGTGGAACTCGTCTATGCCGCAGAGCGGCTGCTGGAGCTGGCCGTTGATCCCGAGATCACTGATCCCAACGTTCGAACCATTCCCACCGCGACCCCGCGGGAAGGGGTAGGGGTTGTGGAAGCCCCCCGTGGGACCCTCTTTCACCACTACGTCACCGACGAAAAGGGGATCATCCAGAAGGCCAACCTGATCGTGGCCACTGGGAATAACCATGCCGCCATCTGCATGTCGGTGAAAAAGGCGGCTCAGGGTTTGATCCGCCAGGGTAAGGTGGACGATGGCCTTCTGAACATGGTAGAGATGGCTTTTCGGGCCTACGACCCCTGCTTTGGCTGCGCCACCCACACCCTGCCAGGGCAGATGCCTATGGTAGCCAATATCTATGGCCCCCGCGGCGAGCGGCTGGCAACCTTACGGCAGTGAGAAGTTAAGGCCGCTTTAGCCAAAAAGCCAGAGCGCCAAAGCAGATGGATGTTTTTTTCGGCGGTTTCCTGGCGGAACGCCGGGTGGACTGGTATAATCAGGGGGGAGGAAGTCGCATGACGGCAAGAATCGTGGTTCTTGGCCTGGGCAATACCATCCTCACCGATGATGGGGCCGGGATTTACGCCGTCAGGCGACTGAGGGAGATGCTGGAGGGAGGGCAGGAGGCAAGCCTTTCCGCGGATCTCTCGGCGCCGGCTGCCGGAGCGGACACCCTACGATTGGCCAGGGCACCGGTGACCATCAAGGAGGCTTCCCTGGCTGGTTTTAATCTCTTGGATCTGGTTGTCGGTTTTGATGTTCTTCTCCTGGTGGATGCCATGAAGAGCTCCCAGGCCGAGGTGGGAGAGGTCTGCCAACTGGCGCCCGGTTCTTTGGAGCCAACCCTCCGCCTCTCCTCCATCCACGGGATCAATCTGGCCACTGCCCTGGAATTCGGTCGGACGATGGGATGGAAGATGCCCGACGTCATCGAGATCTATGTCATTGTGGCTCAAGATACGGAGACCTTTGGCGAAGGGTGCACCGTTCCGGTAGCGGCGGCCGTCCCCCGGGCCGCGGAAATCCTGCGCGAGCGGGTGGAGTTCTTTCTGGACGGCTTTCCCTCCTTTCCTGCCCCTTCAACGAAGGATACATCCGAAGGAGGACCAAAGACTGACGCCGGACCGAGCGCGACCACCGGGTAACCAGGAGGATCTCTTTTCCGGGAGGGACTGTCTTTTGCACGAACTGGCCCTGACCCAAAACCTGATGGAAACCCTGGCGGCGAGTGCCCGTCAGCAGGGGATTAGCCGGATTAACCTGGTTCACCTGGTGGTGGGAAGGATGAGTGGGGCCTTGCCCGGGGCTTTGGAGTTCTGCTTTTCCGCCCTCAAGAGAGGAGACCTGCTGGGAGGGGCGCGCCTGGAGATTGAAGAACGGGAAATCCAGGCGCAGTGCCAGGCGTGCGGGAAGAGCTTTATCGTGGAGGATTATTGCTTCCTTTGTCCGGCCTGCTCCGCGGGAGAGGTCAAAATAGTTTCCGGACGGGAGCTTTACATCGACTATTACGATGGAGAATAATAATAACGAAACTGCTGGGCAATGCAGTCTGCCGCAATGTCGCGGAGCATCGACTATTACGATGGAGAATAATAATAACGAAACCGTTACTCCCTAGGCGAACTGCGGTTTCAGTGGTCAGCCCGACCGTTGGGTTTGCCGGTCTTATTGTCCGGTTTTGTTATAGGGAAGACAAGATTAAGGGGGTGTTCGTTTTGGAAGTTAAACTGGTCTCGAATCTGCTGGAGGCCAACGATCTTTTGGCTCGTAAGAACCGAGAAAACTTCCGGCAAAGGGGACTCTTCGTCATTAACCTGATGAGTGCCCCCGGAGCGGGGAAGACCACTATTCTGGAGAAGACCATCCGGGCCCTTTCCGGGGAGATCAGGATCGGGGTGGTGGAGGGGGACATCGTGGGTACCAGGGATGCCGAAAGGGTCCAGCGGTTAGGGGTTCCGGTGGTCCAGATTAACACCGGCGGGGCCTGCCACCTGGATGCCGGGATGATCGCCCGGGCCTTGGAAGACCTCAACTTGGAAGGTCTGGAAATGCTCATAGTCGAAAATGTGGGCAATCTGGTCTGTCCAGCCGAATTTGATGTAGGGGAAGATGCTAAAGTCATGGTTCTGAGCGTTACCGAGGGCCATGATAAACCCGGTAAATACCCGCTGATGTTCCGCGAGTCACGGGTTCTCCTGGTAAACAAGACCGATCTTTTGCCTTTTACTGATTTTGACATGGCGGAAATGGAGAAAGACGTTCGGGGCATCAATCCGGCCATGGTCATCTTTCCCATGGCCGCCAAAAGGGGAGAAGGGATTGAGCCATGGGCCAACTGGTTAAAGGACCAGGCCCACAAGAAACGAAACCAGGGGTTCTAGCCGTCCTGGTCAGGGTCAAGGGGATCGTGCAGGGCGTCGGCTTTCGCCCCTACGTCTATGGGCTGGCGGAAAAATGGGGACTGACGGGTTGGGTCTTAAATGACAACCAGGGTGTCCAGATTTGGTTGGAAGGGGACAGGGGTTCCCTTCACGCTTTTTTGGAAGAATTGCGGACCAGCCCACCCCGTCTGGCTCACATTGTTGATCTGGAGGTCGGGGCCAAGAGGCCAGAAGGGTTTGCTGGCTTTAGCATCCTGCAGAGCAGCGGTCAGCAAAGGAGAGAGGTTCTTATTTCACCCGATGTGGCCATCTGCGACGACTGCCGGCGGGAACTCTTTGATCCTCAGGATCGCCGTTATCGTTATCCCTTTACCAACTGTACCAACTGCGGGCCCCGCTTCACCATCATCAAGGATCTACCTTATGACCGGGAAAGGACCAGCATGGCGGCCTTTCCCCTGTGCCCGGATTGTTCCCGGGAGTACCACGACCCCGCCGACCGGCGCTTCCATGCTCAACCCAACGCCTGTCCCACCTGCGGGCCACATGTTAAGCTGGTAGACGCCTCTTTACGGGAGGTGTCCGGAGATTGGGACCGGGAGTTCCGCCGTCTCATTCTACTAGGCAAGATCATAGCAGTTAAGGGACTCGGCGGTTTTCACCTGGCCTGTGATGCCAAAAACCAGGCCGCTTTAGCCGAATTGCGCCGGAGAAAAAGGCGTCCAGCCAAACCACTGGCGGTAATGGCCAGGGACCTGGAGGTGATCCGAGGCTACTGCCTGATCTCAGCCCAAGAGGAGGCTCTGCTCATGAGCCCCGCTGCTCCCATCGTCCTGCTGCCACTGAAAGAGGACGGAGTCTTCGACGGTGAAGGATTCGCCGGACCTGGGCCGCAGGGAGGTCCCAACTCGGGCCGCCGGACTGCTGCCGATGGGGTGGGTGTTCTGCCTGAGGAGCTGGCACCGGGCTTACGACACCTCGGGGTAATGCTTCCTTATACCCCTTTGCATCTCCTCCTCTTCGGGGACGGGGTGGATCTTCTGGTCATGACCAGCGGTAATCAGAAAGACCTTCCCCTGGAAAAGGACAACGAGGGGGCTTGCCAGAGGTTGGCCGGGATCGCTGATTACTTTCTATTGCACAATCGTGATATCGTCGACCGTTGTGATGATTCCGTCCTTCGGGTCGTGTCGGTCGAGGCGCCGGGCGGGAATTCGGCCCCAGCGATACAGTTTATCCGGCGTTCGCGCGGGTATGCCCCGGCCCCCCTTGACCTAAGGGAGGTGACGGGGGCTGGGCCGGCGGTCCTGGGGGCAGGAGGCGAAATGAAGAATACCTTCTGCCTTCTGAAAGATGGGCGGGCCACCTTAAGCCAGCACCTCGGTGAAATGGAAAATGTGCAGGGTCTGGACAATTATCGTCAGGCCCTGGGGCGCCTGCAATATCTTCTTGACGCTGATCCGGAAGTGGTGGCCTGCGACCTGCACCCAAGCTACCAGATTTCTCGCCTGGCGCGGGAGATGAGGGGGCTCCGCCAGGTGGAGGTCCAGCACCACCATGCCCACCTGGCGTCGGTAATGGCTGAAAACAACCTCAAGGGGCCGGTCATTGGCCTCATTGGGGACGGAACGGGCTATGGGACGGATGGAAACCTGTGGGGCTTTGAGGTCCTCCTGGGAGACTACCGCGATTTTCGCCGACTGATCCATCTGGATTATATCCGCCTGCCCGGCGGAGAAGGGAGCATCCGTTACCCTTACCGAGTGGCCACCTCTTTCCTCTGGCAGTACCTGGGGGAGCGGGGTTGGGAGACGGCCAGGCAACTCTTCCTGAAGGGTGGATCGACGGGTACCCCGAGCCAGCCTGGGCGGGAGAAGGAACTGGAGCTGGTGGCCCGTTTGGCGAAGAGTGGCCTGAACAGCCCCTGGTGTTCCAGTGCCGGAAGACTCTTTGATGCTGTGGCGGCCATTCTCGGAATCTGCTCTGAGAATACCTACGAAGGGCAGGCCCCGGCTCTCCTGGGGGAAAGGGCAAAAGAGGGGGTAGAAGGTACCTACGGTTTCACCCTTAAAGAAGGGATCCTTTATCCCGGAGAGATTTTCGCAGGCTTGCTGGAGGATCTGGCGCGGGGAGAGGAAAAAGGGGTTATGGCGGCGAAGTTTCACAATACCGTGGTGGCCATGCTGGTCGCAGGGGCATTAAAGGCACGCGAGGAATCGGGGGAACCCCGGGTTGCCTTGAGCGGTGGGCTCTTTCAGAACCCGTACCTTTTCCGGCGCCTGGTTAGCCTTTTGAGGCGGGAAGGGTTCCTCGTACACTACCACCGCCAGGTCCCTCCCAATGACGGAGGTTTGGCTCTTGGGCAGGCGGTAGTTGGATTCTGGCGGGTTAGGGAAGGGTAGTGGCAGTATTTCCTGCCGGCGGTTAATCTCTGCGATTGAAGGAGGTAGGGCGGATGTGCCTGGCCGTTCCCGCCAGGGTGGCGGCAGTAGAAGAAAGATACGCTTGGATTGAGGCCTATGGTAACCGGCGCCGCGTGGCCACCGGCCTGGTGCCGGAGGTGAAGGTGGGAGATTACGTGCTGGTCCATGCCGGGTGTGTTCTGCAAGTGATTGATGAACCCGAGGCCAAAGAGACGTTGCGTCTGTTGGAAGAGGTTTACGGGACCAGCCTATAAGTTATCCGACAGGCCTTACGGAGGGAAGTGGGTTTCACGACAGCTATGGAAAACTGGTCGGCTTTTCGCGACCCGGAATTAGCCAAGAGGATCGTCGCCGAGATCAAGGCCAGAGTGACCAGGCCGGTAAAGATTATGGAGGTCTGTGGCACCCACACGGTGGCCATTTCGCGCACCGGAATCAGGCAGTCACTGGAAGGATACGTTGAATTGAAAAGCGGGCCCGGCTGTCCCGTCTGTGTTACCGACGACACTGATATTGACGGCATGATCCATTTGGCCAGGCAGCCGGGGGTCATCATTACTACCTTCGGCGATATGATGCGGGTGCCCGGTAGCAGTTCCAGTTTGCTGGAGGAGAAGGCGCAGGGCGCCGACATCCGGGTAGTCTATTCGCCCCTGGACGCCGTGCAGGTGGCGGAGGAAAACCCAGGACGACAGGTCATTTTCCTGGGAGTAGGTTTTGAGACCACTGCTCCCACCATCACCCTGGCCTTGGAAGAAACCCGGCGACGCCGCCTGGACAACTTCTTTCTCTACTCTTCCCACAAACTGGTGCCACCGGCCCTGGTAGCGCTGTTGGAGGACGCGGAACTGGGGCTGGACGGTTTCTTGCTTCCCGGGCATGTCAGTGCTGTTTTGGGTCGACAAGCTTATGACTTCATCGCGCAGGAATATGGCTGTCCGGCGGTCATCGCCGGCTTTGAACCGGTGGACATCCTCTACGCCGTATCCCTTCTGGTGAAGATGGTGGAGGACGAGAGGCCTGAGGTGGTAAACGCTTACCCTCGAGTGGTGAAGGAAGAGGGAAACCCCCTGGCCCAGGAACGGATCAGGGAATTCTTCCGACCCGTTACCGTGCGCTGGAGAGGGCTGGGGGAGATCCCAATCAGCGGATTGGAACTGGCGGAAACCTACGCTGACCTGAATGCCGTGACCAGATTCCTGGCAGGGGGAAGAGGGTTTGGTTACGGTGGCACCGAACCCGGGGCCAAATTAAGGGGCTGCGCCTGTGGGGAGGTGCTCAAGGGTAAGATTGATCCGGACCAGTGTCCCCTTTTCGATCGGGTCTGTACGCCGACCCACCCTGTGGGGCCCTGCATGGTATCCAGTGAGGGATCTTGCGCAGCGCACTACCGCTATGACCGGCACTGAAGTTTGTGAGCCGCAGGGACCGAGAAAGATGCCTGCGCCGGTTGCGTTCGGCAACATCCGTGTGGCCGTCCGGCCTCGCGGGCCTGGTTTCGCCGGGAGCGGTACCGGGCTCGGCCAAAATCGCTCGACGACATCGACCCAGCCCCCCTGAAGCGACTCTTTTCTCCTCGTCAGGCAGCCGCAAGGTGGCAAGAGGGTCTTTTAATCTGGCAAAGGGGGCGATTCGGCTTTGGAAGATCGTATCTTGCTGGCGCACGGTGACGGCGGGCTCTTAACCCACCAATTGATCTCAGAGCTTTTCCTGAAGTATTTTCGCGACGAAACCCTGAAATCACTGGGGGACTCAGCTATCCTCCCTTCTTTGGGGGAGCAGTTAGCCTTTACCACGGACAGCTTCGTTGTCCAACCACCCTTTTTCCCGGGAGGTGATATCGGCAAGCTCTCTATCTGTGGGACGGTCAACGACCTGGCTGTTTCCGGCGCCCGGCCTCTGTATCTCTCGGCCGGTTTTATTTTGGAAGAGGGGCTTTTGCTGGGGGATTTGGAGAAGTTGGTGGCTTCCATGGCCCAAACGGCCCAGGAGGCCGGCGTTCGCCTGGTGGCCGGGGATACCAAAGTGGTGGAAAGGGGGCATGGTGACAAGATCTTCGTCACCACCTCCGGGGTTGGCCAGCTGGTGGGTAGGGGTCTGGGAACGGGGCAGATCAGACCCGGTGACCTGGTCCTGCTCAATGGCCCCATCGGTGATCACGGGATGGCCGTCCTTTCCCAGCGCCACGGCCTCGAGTTTGAGGCCCAGATCAGGAGCGACTGCGCCCCCTTGAACGGACTTACCGTCCCACTGCTTTCCCGGTTCGCTACCCTTCGCTTCATGCGCGATCCCACCCGGGGTGGCCTGGCCACCACCATTAAGGAAATTGCCACGGCGTCCGGGCGAGATATCCTCCTTCTGGAGAAAGAGATCCCGGTGCGGCAAGAGGTCCGCTGGGCGGCCGAGCTTCTGGGCTTGGATCCCCTTTATTTGGCCAACGAAGGGAAAGTGGTGATCATCGTGGCCCCGGAAGAGGCCGCAGAGGTTCTGAACTTTCTGCGTGGTCATCCCTTGGGGGGTATGGCCGCCATCATCGGCCGGGTTTTGGAAAGCGGGGAGGAGGGAATAATAAACATAGATCGGCGTCGGGAGGGAAGGCCTCACTCGCCGCGGGGGGGCCAGGTCTATCTCGAGACACCCCTCGGCGCCAGGAGACTTTTGGATCTCCTGGCCGGGGAACAGATGCCAAGGATATGTTAGCAGCAGACCGCTGACGAACTGCGTTTTGGGTGGTTAACCCGCCCGAGTAGTCGTCAGGGCGAGACCGCTCAAAAACCCCCATTTGGGTCGGCGCAATCCGCCGACCCAAATGGCTTCTGGCATATACCCTTGGCCGCGGGCCCGATTGAGGTTCTGAGGTCGAAGCGGCGAAGGTCGCACCGCCGGCCCCGCATTTTTTCAGAAATCAGTTTGAGCGGAAAGGTTTCAGGTCGCGGCCACCCTGGAGGAAGAGCGGCCAGAGGGCCGCCACGGCAGCCGCGACGAGCAGCGTGGCCGAAATGGGTGAGGCCCAAAGACCGGCGATATTGCCTTGCGACATGGTCAGGGCTTGCAATAGGGATCTTTCTATGACCGGACCCAGTACCAGCCCGAGAACCAGGGGCGCCGGTTCATAGTCGTAGTGGCGCAGCAGGTAGCCAATGATTCCGGCGGCCAGCATGACCCAAACGTCGAAAAGGCTGTTGTTGTCGCTATACGCGCCGATAATGCACAGGACCAGGACCGCCGGCATCAGATAGCGGGGGGGTATCCTGGCGACATTGGCAAAAAGGCCAACCAGAGGCAAGTTAAGGATCAAAAGCATGATGTTACCCAAATAGAAGCTGCCAATGACCGCCCAAAAGATATTGGGGTGGTCGCGCAGGAGCAGGGGGCCAGGGGTGATGCCGTGAATCAACATACCGCTGAGCAAGACCGCGGTGGCCGGCGTAAAGGGCAGGCCCAGTGACAGGAGCGGCACCATCCCGCCACTGGTGGCGGCGTTGTTGGCCGATTCCGGACCGGCGACCGCTTCAATGGCTCCCTGTCCAAATTCATCCCGATGCCGCGAGAGGCGCCTTTCCAGGCCGTAGGAAGTGAAGGAGGCGATAGTGGCCGCTGGGCCAGGGATAAGGCCCACCAGAAACCCTACCACCGTGCCCCGGAAGATGGGAGGTAGGGAACGTTGAAATTCCTCGCGGCTGGGGTAGAGCTCACGCCAACGGACGGGCAGTATTTCTCTGGGCGTCTCTCTTTCGGCCAGCATGGACAGGACCTCGGCCACGCCGAACAACCCGGCGGTGACGGCAATGAAGCTTAACCCACCTTGGGCGGGTGTATAGTTGAAGGTAAAACGCCCCACTCCGCCCAAAGGATCCATTCCGATGGTCGATATCATCAAGCCCACTGCCACCATCAACAGAGACTTGACCCTGGACTTTCCCGTCAGGTTAGATAGGACTATCAGGCCTAACAGGGTTAAGGAAAAGTATTCCGCCGGGCCAAAAGCCAGGGCCACGTTGGCCAGTAAGGGGGCGAAGATCTGTAATGCTATAACGGTAATGGTTCCAGCGATGAAGGAACCTATGGCCGAAATGGCCAGGGCTGCCCCCGCCCGCCCCTTGCGAGCCATTTGATAGCCATCGATGGCTGTGACCACGCTGGCTGGTTCACCGGGCACATTTACCAGAATCGAGGTGGTGGAACCGCCGTACATGGAACCATAATAGATACCTGCCAACATGATCAGGCCTGCCGTTGGCCCCAGGCGGAAGGTTGCCGGCAAGACCAGGGCCATGGCCGCCGCCGGGCCGAGACCGGGCAGAACTCCCACCAGGGTACCCATAACGGCCCCGATCAAACAGGCCAGGAGATTGGCGGGAGCAAGGCTGAGGAATAGGGCTGACAGGATCCCAGGCTCAGACATCAAGTCCACCCCCTCACAGCAGGTAGCCTCTGGGTAGAGGCACCTTGAGCCAGGTTTCAAAGAGGTAATAGCAGGAGACGATCAGAACTATAGCTAAAGCGACCGGTTTATTCCAGCTCTTCTCTCCCAGCAAACGGCTGCTGACGACTACCAATAGGAATGTACTGACCATAAACCCCAATACGCTTACAGCCAATAGATAAAGGACAAGGATGAGGACCATCAGCCATGGTTTTGTCTGGCCGGGGAGGGCTTCCTGTGACCGGCCCTTGCCAGTCTCTCTCACAGATTGAGCTGGCCGGCTGACTTGAATAAGCTGCCAGCCAGCCAGGCTGACCAGAAAGACCCCCACGCAGAGCGGGAAGACACCGGGTCCGGGACTGGCCAGCGTATCCAACGAGTACCGGGTGTCGTAGAGGAGGTAACCTATCCCGACCAGGAGGAGAAAAATGCTGCTAGCCTTTTCCTTCCGAGCCGCCATCCTTCATTCCCACCTTTTTTAAGGAGAGGGAGGTAGCACCCCCCCCCGCGCCACAAAGTCACTGCTTCTTCATCCCGATTTGTTCCATCAGGACGGAGAGTTCTTTGTCTTGTTGGGCGATGAACTGGTCAAAATCCTTAGCCCCGCGGAACTCGACGCTGGCTCCCATCTCTTTGGCGAAGGCCTTGAAATCGGGGCTATCGGCTACCTTCTTGAAGGCTTGCTCCAATCTCTTAATAACGACCTCGGGAGTCCCCTTGGGTACGGCGATTCCCCGCCACAGTGACAGGGTGAGGTCGACACCCTTTTCTTTGAAAGTGGGCACATCGGGCAAAGAGGCCAGGCGATTTTCCCCGGTGATGGCCAGGATACGTACTTCTTTGGCCTTAACCTGAGCCACAATTTCAGCCGGGAGTTGGACGGTGGCTTCGATCTTGTTGCCCAGGAGGCTGGCTACGGCCAGACCCTGTCCGAAGGGCACATGCGTGAACTTGGCTCCCGTCTTGTTTTCCAGGGCCACTGCGGCTAAGTGGGTGAAACTTCCCTTGCCGGAGTTGCCTATTCTCACCTTGCCAGGGTTTTTCTTGGCATAGTCAATGAACTCGTTGATGTCCTTCCAGGGGGCATCAGCCTTGACGGCGATGCTCACGGGTTCCGTGGTGAGTTCGACCACGCCACGGAAAGCGGTATAGTCAAAATTCATGTTGCCAGCGTGGTAGGCCGTGTTGATGCTATTGGAGTTCCAGACGATGGAGTAACCGTTGGCTTCCTGGCCCTTCACGTAATTGTAGCCCACCGCCCCGCCGGCCCCGGTTCGGTTGACCACGGTCACCGGTTGGCCCAGGTCCTTGCTGGCTATGTCGGCTACCTTCCGGGCCAGGAGATCGGCTCCGCTACCGGCACCAAAGAGGACCGTCATTTCGATAGGCTTCGTCGGGAAATCGACCTTGGCCGGTTCCTCTGGTTTCTTGGTCCCTTCGCCGGCCTTCTGTCCCGGATTCCCTGTTCCGCCACAACCAGCCAGGGTTAAGATCAGCACCAGGATGAGCAAGCCACCCAGAATCCCTTTTTTGTTCCATCTTAGGATCTTCATTATATCCCTCCTCATTCCTCTCACCTGATTGGGAGCAGGTCGGCCACCCACGGGAAAGCGCACAGGGTCGATCACCAGGTCCGGCAGATAACCTAAAGGGACGAGATGCCCGGTTGGCTCAGGCCAGGGCCCAGGCTTCCTTGATTACCCTTTTGGCGTTGGCAATGGTCAACTCGGAGGTTTCGCCCGCCAACATTGGCCTGACCTCCACGCTCACGGCCGGGCGGTCTTTTTGGTTTAGAAAACCAATATCTAGGAGAAGACGAAAGTATTGGCTCACCTCCCCGACATCAATTTCCCCTCCCTCAACTCCGAAACGTGGTTGCAGGTCGCCATAGGCCGGATGTTTTCTGTCTCTGACCACACAGTTACCAATATGAGAGTGGACGAAATACTGGCGGACCAGGGGAATCGCCTCCTCGGGCTTTTCCCGCAAGAGAGGAAAGTGGGATAGATCGACCAACAGCCCGAAGTTGTCGTGATCCCTCTTGACATCTCTCGCCACGGCGGCAGCCTCGGCAAAGGGCCCGACCAGGGCCTGTTTGTCAACGTCCCGGTCGAATATCTTGAGGGTTATGTTCGCTCCCCAGGAAACGGCATAGTCGCAAATCTGGTGCAGGGAGTCAGTCAGGAGCTTCTTGGCCTCTTCCCTTTTCTCGGGACCGGGATCCTTTCCGGAGAGGACTCGAACCCATCTGGCCCCGAGGAAATAGGCTTCCTCGATTCCGTTTCTCACCGCGGCGACGGCCTTCTTGCGTTCGAGGGGATCAAAGCTGTTCAGATTCAGTTTTTGGCTCAGGATGGCCGGTTGGGTGGCATAGTAGACGTCGAGATGGCTCTCCTCAATGATCCGGCGAGCCTCGTTTCTGATCCGGACATCCTTCATCCAGCCGACTTCTACCGCCGTCCAGAAATCATCGGCGGCGATCCTCCGCAAAGCCTCCAGATAAGACCCGCTGCCAAATTCGATCTCCGGAAAGGCTTTAAAGAGGACGATGCCGAGTTTCATGAAGCCATAAGGGGAGCTGTCCATGGTTCAAACTCCTCCCTAGAATGGGTATTTTTCAGCGGTCTCCTAATGTTTGGCCCCGTCGTACAGGACGCTCACCGAAGCGACCTTGTCGTTACGGTCAAAGAAGATGTTTTTCCCCGTGGCACTCAAAGGGATGCCCATTACCACGGTGCTTCCGGGGAGGTAACCCATCATACGGGCGGCTACGCCCAGCTTGTTCATCATCCGGTTATCGACGAAGTGCCGGGCTGCTACCGCGGCGGCCGAGCCCATGGCGATGCCGAAATCGACCATTTTGTGGACGCAAGAAGGGCCGGTGATCTCGGCTCCCTCCAGGGGCTGGCTCTTAGCAAACTCCAGGCAGTCCACGAAACCACAGCCTCCGCAATCGTGGTCCAGAACTTGTCGGGCGTTCATGCCCAGGAGCAGGAGAACGTCGGACTTCTCAACGGACCGGGCATCACTATGCCAATCGCGGGTGAGGGCTTCGCCCTTGGCCTGATTACGCTGGGACCGTCTTTGTCCCTTGGCTGTGCCGATGCCCCGCATCTGGGCGGCCAGCTTATTTATTTCTTCCCGTTCAGTGACGATGGCCACCTGCAGGTTGTCTTTTCCGCGACTCTTGGGGGCGGTGCGGGCAGCCAGGGCCATCAGCTTGGCTACGGTGACAACGGCTTCAATCTCCAGATTGCGATCCATCTTCCAGCTTTCCTCCCTTCTGTGGCTCCACAATCACCTTGATGGCCCCCTCCAATCTCTGGGCGAAGGTTTTGATGGCCCGGTTGATTTCGGGCAGAGGGAAGTAATGGGTGATGAGGGGTTTCGCCTGCAGTCGGCCCTGGGCCATTAGGGCCAGGGCCCGTCCCACGTTGCGACCGCCTTCGCCCCGCGCGCCATAGATGACCAGGTTGTTGGAGATGAGCCTGGAGAGGTCGACGGTGACTGGGTCTTTGAAGAAACCGGCCAGGAGAATCTTGCCGCCCTTCTTGACCATTTCTACTGCCTCCTGGGCGGCATTGGCAGCACCAGAACACTCCAGGACCACGTCGGCTCCCTTTCCGCCGGTGAGCTGTCTTACTTCGTCTACCGGATTGGTTTCGTTGACATTAATCGTCACATCGGCTCCGACCTCCCGGCCCACCTGGAGTCTGGATTCCCTGGTTCCGGTTAGAAGAACCCTGGCCCCCAGGGCTTTGGCCAGTTGCACGGCCATGAGGCCGATGGGGCCGGGACCGGTGACGGCCACCGTTTCCCCGGCCAAGAAGCCGCCCAAACGATCGATACCGTAGAGGACGGTGCCCGCGGTGGTGATCAAAGTGGCTTCAGCGAAGCTGATGTGGTCAGGAAGCCGGTAGACGGTGTTGATGTGGGCCACCACATATTGGGCGAAACCGCCGTCGACGGTGAGCCCGTTGGCTCGATGCCCTTTGGTCAGGTTCCCGTAGTTGAGGCAGGCCGTATACAGGCCGCGAATGCAGTTCTCACAGCGGCCGCAACCCTTGTGTACTTCTACGGCAGCCCGGTCTCCCACCCTAAACTCATCCACGCCTTTCCCGAGGGAGACAATAGTTCCGGAATATTCGTGCCCGGGCGTGAAGGTGCCATCGAAGGGGGGTTGACCGGGCAGGCGATGGTCGAGAATCAGCAGGTCGGTGGCGCAGATGGCACAGGCTTCTACCCTGATGAGGACCTCCCCAGGTCCCGGTTGAGGAACGGGTTTGGTGATGGTTCGGAGGTCCCCCGGCCCGAAGAGGGTGGCCGCGAGCATTGTCTTGGGGATCTGTTGCATTGCTTTTCCCTCCTGAGGTCATTCCGGAGAAATCAGCCAGGAACAAAGAGCCCTGGGACGGCCTTTCCTCATTGGTTGGCCCCGATGAAGGAGGATAGCCAGCCGATCTTGGCCGTTCCCTCCACCAGATCGGCCAGGTCATAGGCGGCGGTGAGGGAAGGGCCAAGGGCGATCAACCCATGGTTTTTTAACAAAAAGACCCTGGCCCGAGGATGATTCGTGACGGCGGCCTGGACGTACTCGGCCAGTTCTCTTGAGCCGGCCGGGGCATAATCCACCAGGGGTATTCCTTCCAGCCCATAACTGGAGGCGGTCAGCAGGGGAATGGCCAAACCACGAACGGCGTAGGCCGTGGCAAAGGGCGGGTGAACATGGACCACTGCTCCTACTTCCGGTCGGATTCTGTAGATCAGGGTGTGGAAAGGTGTCTCCTTGGAAGGACGGAATCCGGGACTTCCCTCCACTAGATTTCCTTCCAGATCGACGGAGATAAGGTTGGTCTCGTCGGTCTCGCCCAAAGAAACGCCACTGGCCGTGATCAGGACCAGGTTGCCGCCAGGCAGGCGGACACTGATGTTGCCCCCCGTTCCGGTAGTCAGTCCCCGCTGATAGGCCAGGCGGGAGACAGAGCTCAGGCTCTTCTTGAGGCTGGTTAAAGCGTCATGGTTTTCCATAGTTGCCTCCCAGGGAAGAGATGTTTGACGTTGAAGCTAGTTGAAAAAGTCCAGCTCCGCCAGCTTACTGGGTCTGGGTCGATGTGATCGAAGCTCCTTTATGGTGCTACCGATTATGCGCCGTCGTTCTTTGACGAACTCAGCATAGACAGCAGTTCCCGGACGGCGGTCTCCGCAAAGACGGGATCGTTGATGTTGGCATCCAGTTCCTGCAACTTGATTCGTCGGGTTAGGTGCCCTTTCAGGGCAGCGACGAAAGCCCCGTCCGCCTCCGGGTCATGGAGGGGTCCTCCCTTTCGACCGTTTTCCGACCAGCCCCGGAGGGGAACCAATACCGTGATCGGTCCTTGCCCCTGGTTCAGCTTCTCGGCCATCAGACGAGCGACCTCAGTCAACTCGACGGCGGTAGTTCGTACGTTGGTGTTGAAGGGATTGTGGTAATGGACGGCTCGACCGCGGAACCTGGGTGGGATGGTCGGGACGCCGCCAAAGCAAAAGTAGTCCAGACCGCCGGGGGCGACCACCAGGGGTATGCCGCGCCGGACAGCCTCCTCCAGCCGGCCGGGACGGACGGGGGCATAGATATCTTCCTGGTAGAGTTCGCCCAGGAGTTCATGGGTGGTCAAATCGAGGACTCCCGCAAAAAGGCCCCGGCCGATTAATTCTTCCATGGCCGACCCGCAAGCCCCCGAAGCGTGAAAGGTAATAGTCTCATAACCATTAGAAGTCAGCAGTTCCAACGCCCGGGTTACAGCCTGGTTGGTATTGCCAAAGGCAGTGATAGCGATGACCGGTCGATCCTGGGGCACTGATAACTGTTCTGTCGTCTCGACCATTCCAAGGATGGCCCCGGCCGCCTTGCTTAAGATTACCCGAGAAAGGGCATTAGTGCCGCCCAGCAGGTCACTGACAGAAAAGATCATGGCAATGTCCTGGTAACCGATGTAAGGGCGGATATTCCCGGAGGCGACCGTGGAGACCAGGACGCGTGGGAAGCCGATGGGCAATGCCTGCATGGCCAGGGCCGCTATGGCCGTCCCTTGATTACCGCCCAAGCCGATTACTCCATCCACCTGATCCAGATGGTACATTCCCTGTAGGAGCAGAGCGGCCCCCCGAGCCATGGTGGCCATGATTCGATCGCGCCGCCAGGAGCGTATTTCCTCAGGACTGGTTCCGGCAGCCTGCAGGACCTCATCCCGGGAGACGCCGGCATCAAAAGAAAGGCTGTCACCAATCCCCACATCCATCAGAAGGGCCTGGTGACCCCTGGCGCCGATGAGTCCAGCGATGAACCTCATCTCCGGACCCTTGGTATCCATGGTCCCGATAATAACGATTCTGCGCGGCACCTGCCGACCCAGCCGCCACCGACGGTCGACTTATACCAGCCTCTAGGCGGCAGGGCGACCCTGGTGACGACTGGGGCTCACCTCCTGAAAAGAACTTTGGCCAGAAAGAGTATTGATTCTACTTCCCAATTGCCGAAAGAATGAGATAACATTACCCAAAAAAAGAGAGGATCACTCGTCAATTCTACCCTGAGATAAGCCAGCCACTTCCTAGGCGCCGCTCGGGTGGTGCCGTCCTCGCTTTCGGTCACCAGGGCCGGCCGCATCGCGGCTCGTCGGCGGCCGTCCGGCACCTCGCGGATTCTTCGCCCCTGGGGCCGAGCGCCCAATTCCGCGGACTTTGCAGATTGCAGACATCTACAAAAAGGGGGCTCGGCCTCGGCGAGGGGGCGGAGCCCCCTCGCTGAGGCAGGCGGGAGCCCGCCTAACACGCAGAAGGGTGTTTTTCAGCAGTCTTCTGGGCAGCATCACGTCCCTGGGTGGCCTCGCCTGCGCTCTGCTTTTTGCGGGTACCGGGTATCGCCGGTTGCGCTGAGCCGGCGGCCCGGTACCCACCTCCTATACAGATAACCGTTTCTCGCCTGTTACCTTCCGGTCGTCCTTCAGGCCCGGCCTGGGAAGTCGCGGGTATGAGCGACCATGTCGATTTTCTTGACCTCATTGATAAAGGCCGCCAGGTGTTCAGCTTCCTTCTCAAAGAGCTTCAGGCCCTTTTCCTTGGTGCCGCGGAAGGGATTTCCGATGGTAGCCGAATCGGAGTATTCATGGTGCTCCATGGGGATGATGATGTTTTCGGATTTCTGGAATTCCACGGTGGCCGTACCGTCCTTTTTGGAAAAGGCCGGTCCCAGCCAGGCAGGGGCATGTGCCCTATCGTTGACGGCCCTGTCCATGTGCACCAGTCTTTCGTTGTAAGCCATGACCTGGGCCGTCTCCATCTCTCCGGCGTGCCAGCCAGGGGTTTCCTCGGGCGGACCTTCCAGGATATCCTTGACTACATTACATTCGCGTTCGGTGGGAGTTTTGTACCAGGCCACGAAGGCACCAGTCTCATATCTGATTCGGCGGAGGATCTCGTCAATGGGTTTGGTATTGGAACCGTGGTGTGATACGAAAATGATCTTGTTGACACCATGGAAGATAAGGCTGCGGGCGACGTCGTAAAGGACCCGGCGGTAGGTTTCGGCGGAGAGGGTTATGGTCCCCACTCTTTCATTGACCCGGCCCATGTGATGAGGTGAATACCCAAAGGGAACCAGTGGGGTATGGGGGACGTCGGCCAGTCTGGCTGCTCTCTCCACTACCGAAATGGTGGTGATGCTGTCTGTTCCCAGGGGGACATGGGCACCGTGTTTTTCCGTGCTGCCCATTGGCACCAAAACGACGTCCGTCTCCGCCAGCCAGGCGGCCACATCTACGTAGGAAAGCTCCAACAGGTTGTAAAACTCTCTTGCCATTCCTCGACTCCTCCTTTTAACTCTCGGGTTTTCCCTTCCGACAAGTTGTTCCTCTACCCTGAAATAGACCGGTCACTTCGAGGGCGCCGCGCGGGCGTGGCCGTCCTCGCTCTGGCCTCCTACGCCGACGGCACCGCGGTAGAGCTTCAGCCCTCCCTCCGGTACCGCGGACCCGTTGACTGTCGGATCACTAGCTTCGTTTCCAAAACAACTCGTCTTTTCTCTTTCTCGTTGGCGATCAATCTGGCCAGCATCTCCATGGACCGGACGCCCATGGAGTACATGGGGACGGACACGGTGGTCAAGGGAGGATCAAAATAGGAAGCCACACACACATCATCAAACCCGGCCACGGATATATCACCCGGCACCTGCAACCCAGCCTCACGGATGGCCCGGATGGCCCCCAGGGCCATCTGGTCATTGGCCGTAACGATCGCCGTAGGCCTCTCTTCTATGGATAACAGATTTTTCGTGGCCTGGTAGCCAGCCTCGGGACGAAAGTTACCTTTCTGGATGAGACTTCCATCAACAGGCAAATTGTATTCTTTCAAGGCTTTTTTGTAGCCCATGAGTCGATCCAGGCTCGTTGTTGAGGCTTCCGGACCAGTTATGGCCGCAATACGGCGATGTCCCAGCTCGATGAGGTGTTCGGTGGCCTGAAAAGCGGCCTTGACGTTATTCACCTGCACGGAAGGAAGATCCAGCCCGTGACGTCCGATGAGAACGACCTTGAGATCAGGACGGAGAAAGTCGTCATCCGAGCCCTCAATGCCGCCGCCGGCAAAGATAATCCCATCCACCCTTTTTTCCAATAAGACCCTCACATACCGCCGGACCTTGTCGATATCCCGATCGGTATTGCAGAGGATAACGGTATACCCCAAGCGGCTGGCGACATCCTCCACACCCCTGACTACCTCAGGATAGTAGGGATTGGATATGTCAGGTACGACAAGGCCAATGGCTGAGATACCTTTCTTCAAGAGACCCCTGGCCAGGGCATTGGGACGGTAATCCAACTCAGCGACGGCCTGGAGGACCCTTTCCTTCGTAGCGGGGCTGATGGAATAACCAGGGTTATTCAAAACCCGGGAAACGGTAGTTATGGAGACCCCGGCCCTTTGCGCCACTTCTTTGATGGTAACCACCGAAACACCTCTAGCAAAGGTTTTCAGAAAAGGTTTTTAGAAAACGTTTTCTAATCGGCATAGTACTCTTACCCCTGACCCCTTGTCAATAGGCAATTTGTAATTTCAAGAGATTTCCGCGTGGCGGAACGCATGGTGCTGGCGGGATGGGAACGAAGGATGGGCCGGAGACCGAAAGCGAGGCGCGAAGCCACCCGGGCCGCAACAGAAGAGGCGACTTTGACGTGGCCATGAAGTTTCGCCTGACGAAGCAGGTATTACGGCCGACTTGTAGAATAAAGCTAGTTATGGGGCCGCCGCTCGGAACACATCGAACACAGGGTTGGCAGGTTATGGTCAGGACGCTGCTGAAACTGATGAAATGAAAACCAGATCGCCAGGCCGCCTCTAGCGGCGCCGAGGAAGTAGCAGGTTTGTTTCAGGGTAGACCCCCATTCCGCCAGCGGCACCAGCAGACGATGAAAAAGCCGGCCGCGGAGCGGAGGTGCTGGCAGCTTGTTGAGGGAGGCGGCGTAGCCGCATTGGCCCGAGCTGCTACCGCCCTCCGCAAGGCGCGGCCTGAAGTCCGGACGGCGGCACGGATGCCGCCGAGCGCGGCTCTCCAGGGATGGAGAATCCGCGCGGCACCGGGCGAAAGGCCGCCGCGGAGCGGCTAAGGGCGGTCAGCGTAGGAACCTGCGGTTAGCTGCCGACCACAGCAAGCTCGCCGCTAGAATGCGTTCGGCGCGAGCGAATTGCGGAGCGTCGGCGGAGCACCGGAGTGAGCCGGGACAACACCCGGCCGGGATAATCTCGTTTTCAGGGTAGAATAACGATCCACAGAAAGCAAACCAGCGGAGTTCTACCGTCAGCAGACAAGGGGGAGCGAATATGAAAAGGTTCATTGACTTGCGTAGTGACACTGTGACTTCGCCCACGAATGAGATGCGGGAAGCCATGGCCGCGGCGGAGGTGGGGGACGATGTTTACGGTGAGGACCCCACCATTAGGCAGCTGGAGGAACTGGCGGCGGAAAAGGTGGGTAAGGAGGCCGCCGTCTTTGTACCGACCGGGACCATGGGCAATCAGATCGCGGTTTTGACCCATACCCAACGCGGTGATGAGGTAATCGTGGAGGCGGAGGCGCATATCTATTTTTATGAGGTGGCCGGTCTGGCGGCCCTCTCCTCGGTTCAGGCTCGCCCCGTTAAGGGATCCCGGGGTGTTTTGGACCCTGACGACGTAGCCGCGGCCACTCGTCCCGCCAACATCCATTTCCCGCGAAGCGCCCTTCTCTGCATTGAGAATACTCACAACCGGGCCGGGGGAACGGTGACTCCGGTTCAGCGCATGTGGGAATTGGCCCGAGTGGCCCACGAGTACGGGCTAGCCGTTCACCTGGACGGCGCACGGGTCTTTAATGCCGCCTTAGCCTTAGGTGTGGATGTGAAAGAGTTGACGGCCCCGGTAGACTCGGTCATGTTCTGTCTTTCCAAGGGGCTTTCTGCCCCGGTGGGCTCGCTGGTAGCCGGGACGAAGGAATGGGTGGCTCGAGCCAGGAAATACCGTAAGCTCTTGGGAGGCGGCATGCGGCAGGCAGGGGTGCTGGCGGCGGCGGGAATTGTGGCTTTGGAGAAAATGGTGAACCGGTTGGCGGAGGACCACGCCAATGCCCATCTCCTGGGCGGGGGTCTGGCGCAAATCCCGGGGATCAAATTGGATTTGGCCACTGTCCAGACCAATATGGTTACCTTTGAGTTGGACAAGCCTGGTCTGGACGGAGCGGGTTTTGTTCGAGAACTCCTGGCCAGGGGGGTTAAGGCCAACGCCACCGGCCCCAAACGGATCAGGTTCGTCACTCATAAAGATGTAAGCCGGGAAGATATCTTGACCGCCCTACAGGTGGTCCAGGCCATAATGCGGGGATAGTCCGTTGACAGTAGCTGGCAACAGATGTATAATCGACCTTGGTCGGAGGGAAAAGAAGCTATATGACCAAGACTTTTCCCAGACGGATTAATTCCCTTGTTGGTTAGCGAAATCGGTGGGGCCCGACACCCAAGACGGCGGACCCCGGGTGGGAGGGAAGAAAATGCGTCCGGAGGTAACCTGCCCTGTTTGCGGCATCGATTTCGAAGTTCCAGGCGGCAAGGGAGAGGGGGACATCGTCGAGTGTCCCTATTGCCTGGCCCAACTGAAACTGATAGAGAAAGACGGTAAACTGCTGGCCGAGGTGGCCTAGGAGATTTTCAGCGGTCTCCTGTGAGTTGGCTGTTCCCCAAGAGCAACTATTACTGTTAGGACTTCCTGATGGATCTTTTTGACTTGGCCCGGCAAGACGAATTGAAAAGGAAGGCTCCCCTGGCTCTGCGGATGGCGCCAAGGACTCTGGAAGAGTTTGTTGGGCAAGAGGCCATCCTGGGGCCGGGTAAGCTTTTGCGGCGCGCCATTGAGGCTGATCAACTCTCTTCCCTGATTCTTTACGGTCCTACCGGTTCCGGGAAAACGGCGTTGGCCAGAATTATCGCCGGGACCACCCAGTCTCACTTTGAGACCTTGAACGCCGTTACCGCTGGAGTGGCGGACGTGCGCCGGGTGATTCAAGAAGCCAGGGACCGGCTGGGGTTGTACCGAAAAAAAACCATTCTCTTCATCGACGAAATCCACCGCTTTAACAAGGCCCAACAGGATGCCCTGCTCCCCCATGTCGAAGACGGGACCATCATCCTCATCGGCGCCACCACCGAGAACCCCTATTTTGAGGTCAATCCGGCTCTGGTTTCCCGATCGCGGGTCTTTCGCCTGGAAGCCCTCAGCGATGCCGAGGTGAGGCAAATCCTGGAACGTGCCTTGCGGGAGGAGCGTGGGTTGGGAGGTCTGGCCATTCAGGTCGATGCGGCGGCCGCGGACCACTTGGTTCGCATCGCTGGCGGAGATGCCCGGTCGGCTCTAAATGCCTTGGAATTGGCTGCCCTTACTACCCCCCCGGGAGAAGACGGAATCCGGCACATCACCCAGGACATCGCCGCGGAGTCTATTCAGAGGCGCGCCCTGGCTTATGACCGGGAGGGAGACCAGCACTACGATACCATTTCGGCTTACATCAAGAGCCTGCGCGGTTCTGACCCCGATGCGGCCCTTTATTGGTTGGCTCGTATGCTCTATGCCGGCGAAGATCCGGCTTTTGTGGCGAGACGGCTGGTGATTTGTGCCGCGGAAGATGTCGGGATGGCTGACCCCCAGGCCCTGGTAGTGGCCATGGCCGCCGCTTCCGCCCTGGAACTAATCGGCTTGCCGGAGGGACGGATCCCGTTGGCCGAGGCGACGGTCTATGTGGCCACTGCCCCTAAGTCCAACGCCTCCTATGCTGCCATTCACCAGGCCTTAAAGGACGTCGAGGAGAAAAGGATCAGCGGTGTTCCGTTGCACCTGCGGGACGCCAGCTACAAGGGGGCGGCAACCTTGGGTCATGGCAAGGGTTATAAGTACGCTCACGACTATCCGGGGAACTACGTTGAGCAGCAGTATCTTCCCGATGATTGGCCGACAGGCCGGTACTACCGCCCGACAGATAACGGTTACGAGAAGGTGGTCAAGGAGCGCCTGGCCGGGTGGCGTGGCCAGAGGAAAGAACGGTGATGGAAGGATGAAGCTATCCACCAAGGGACAGTATGCCGTGCGAGCCATGGTCCGGCTGGCCGGCTGGCACCGGCAGGGACCTGTCTCCTTACGGGAGATCGCCGAGCAGGAGAACATCTCTCAACAGTACCTGGAACAGCTTTTCATCGAGTTGCGCCGGGCGAAACTCGTCACCAGTGTCCGAGGGGCGGCTGGAGGTTACACCCTATCGCGAGATCCTTCCACCATCAGCGTAGGTGATGTTGTTCGGGCGGTGGAGGGGCCGCTTCAACTGGTAGATTGCCTTTCGCCCGGCAACGAGGAGTGCTGCCGCCTTCTGGAGACATGTGTTTCCCGGGATGTCTGGAAGAAGCTCCAGGACGCCATGGTCGAGGTTATGGACAGCCTGACCTTGGATAGGGTGGTGGGGAAAGTCCATGTTATTCTTAGCTAGACGACTGCTAACTAACTGGAACAGACAGCTTTGAGGAGGTCGAAGATGGACTTATCGCCAGCCGGTCAGTTCCTGTTACCGGGGATAAGGGTTCTTCTCGAGGGGCAAACCCTGGTGATCCAGTCAGGGGAGCCCCTCTTCCTTTTGAGTTCGGCTGTGCTGGGTGGTGGCTTCCTTCGGAGCCGCCACATCATAAACCACCATGTTTCGAAAGAATATGATGGGCAAGAACCGTGGACGGATCTCCAACGGGTGGCCCGAGAATTGGGCCTGGAGGACCCCGTGGTGGGGTTGATGACGGCGGTGGATGTTTCCCAGGCGGTGCTGAAGAGGGAAGCGGAGCCTCGGACGGAAACGCATGCGGGTGTAGGGACAGATGACTTTCCCCTTGAGGTCATAGCTTTGGCCACAGCTGGAGTGGGGAACCCGGGATGTGCTGGCAGTAGATCGCCTGACCTGACCACTCCGGCAGGAGCGGGGATAACGCCGGACGAGGACGTCCGGCGCTTGGAGCCAGCCCAACCAACCAAAGCCGGCACCATAAACATAATCCTTTTGGTGGCGGGGAATCTTACCCGAGGAGCCATGGTTAATGCGGTCATGACGGCCACCGAGGCCAAGGCCAGGGCTCTCTTTGACTTGAAGGTCCGTTGTCCCGACGGACAACTGGCCACCGGAACCACCAGCGATGCCATTGTTATCGCTTGTACCGGGCGGGGCGCGCCACACCATTATGCGGGAACGGCCACTCACCTGGGAGCGATGATTGGACGGACCGTGTATGCCTCTGTCCGGCAAGGCGTGGTGGGGTACCGCCAGCGAGTGATGGCCAGGGGTCTAGGAGACCGCTGAAAAACACCCATCTGCGGTGTGGCGCAATCTGCAAGAAAGAACCTTTTTATTAAAGGGGCGTTACTATTGCCGATTGTCGCTCCGGCGGCTCTTCGCTCAACGTACCGCCCAGTACGCCTTGCTTCGGAGCCTTGTCGCTCCTAGCATCTGGGCTGATTTGAGGTCTCGGCCTAACGGTATCTCGGACGCGCTAACCACGCAAAAGCAGTTCGTCAGCACTCTCCTAGGAGACCGCTGAAAAACACCCATCTGCTCTGTTCGTATCTGCTTGACTTTCTTAAATCCTACCATTACAATAGGGATTAGAAACCCGAGTGAAATACTAAGATTTGTCGTCCGCGACGGATATGAGATGAAATTTGTAACCCGGTCCAGATAGGGGATTTGGGGTAAGGCACGCCCGGCAGGACGTCTGGCGGGGGTCACGCTGCCGGACTGCAAAGAAGGTCCGCCGCGCCTCCGGTTCCGGCGGGGCAAAGAGAGGCGAGCTCTCAAGGAAAACTAAGGTTTGCGGAAGGGAGAAGAAGTTCAATGAGGAAGATCTATCTTGACAACGCCGCTACCACCAGGGTCCGTCCCGAAGTGGCCGAGGTTATGATGACCCACCTGGTGGAGAAGTATGGTAACCCCTCCAGCGTTCACTCCTTCGGCCGCGAAGCGCGGGTGGCGGTGGAGGAGGCCCGGGGACAGGTGGCGGCCTTGATCGGGGCCAAACCGGAGGAGATCATCTTCACCAGCGGGGGTACGGAAGCCGACAACCTGGCCTTGAAAGGGGTGGCACGGGCTAACCGGTCCAAAGGAAACCACATCATCACTACCCGAATTGAGCACCACGCCATCTTGCATACGGCAGAGGCCCTGGAGAAGGAGGGCCTCGAGGTAACCTATTTACCCGTTGATCAATATGGTTTGGTGGATCCCGAGGAGGTTCGCCGATCCATCAAGGCGAGCACGATACTGATCTCGGTCATGGCTGCCAACAATGAGGTGGGCACGGTGCAGCCGATCCGGGAAATCGGGGTCATCGCCCGTGAGAAAGGGGTCTATTTTCATACTGATGCCGTCCAGGCGGTGGGGAATATCCCCATCGACGTCAACGCTGACCATATTGATCTCCTCTCCCTTTCTGGGCACAAGATCTATGGCCCCAAGGGGGTCGGCGTCCTCTACATCCGCCGCGGCACCAGGATTCAGCCTATTGTACACGGCGGCGCCCATGAGAGGAACAAGAGGGCTGGCACTGAGAATGTTCCAGGTATCGTGGGATTGAGCAAAGCGGCGGAGTTGGCCAGGATCGAGCTGAAAGAACACATGGACTACTTAAAGGGGCTGCGCGATCGTCTCATCAGCGGGCTACTGTCTATAGAGGACGTACAACTTAACGGACATCCCGAAAGAAGGCTCCCGGGCAATGTCAACGTCAGCGTTCGCTATGTGGAGGGAGAGGCCATGCTTTTGAGCCTGGACCTGAAGGGAATAGCTGCCTCCAGCGGTTCGGCCTGTACCTCAGGCTCCCTGGAACCCTCTCACGTCCTTTTGGCCATGGGTATTCCCCACGAGGTGGCCCATGGCTCCCTTCGCTTCAGTCTTGGGAAGTTTAACACCCAGGAGGATGTCGACTACGTTTTGGAGGTCCTACCGGAGATCGTCCAACGTCTCCGGAGCATGTCTCCCTTTGCGGCGGCGCGTTGATGAGGCTGGGCAACCCCAGGCTTTGTGCCGCCGGAGTGTTGCCGGCGGAGTCTGAGACGAATCCTGCGGTAGGCATACTGCCGCTTAAGGAAAAGGACGCGGACCTGGACCATTTGGACGATTCTGAGACCATCTCAGGCTCCGGACCGGGTCCCGACAGGTTTGACGGGGGGGGCGAGGAAGAATGTATAGCGAGAAAGTTATGGACCATTTCATGAACCCAAGGAATGTTGGTGAGCTTGATACCGCTAATGCCGTGGCCGAGGTGGGAAACCCGGTCTGCGGGGACGTTATGAAGATGTATCTGGAGATAAAGGACGGGCGGATCAGAGACATTCGCTTTAAGACTTTCGGTTGTGGGGCGGCCATTGCCACCTCCAGCATGGTCACGGAGATGGTTAAGGGAAAGACTATTGATGAGGCCTTGGCCATTACCAACCGGGCGGTGGCAGAGGCCCTGGGTGGGCTACCGGGGAACAAACTTCATTGTTCCAATCTGGCTGCCGATGCCGTACACAAAGCTATTCACGAATACCTCCTTAAGCTTAAGGAGGAAGAAAAGCAGGCCGTTTAGCTAGGAGCCTGCTGAAAAAGCCCATCTGCGTGTCAGGCGGGCTCCCGCCCGCCTCTGCTAAGGGGACGCCCCCCTTGGCGGAGGCACCTACGGCGCCTGAGCACCCCCTAATGCCTGGGGGAGTCCCTCCCCCCGACCCCCCGGCGGCGCTAACGCGCCGTCCGGCGGCTCCTCGCTCAAAGTACCGCCCAGTACGCCTCGCTTCGGAGCCTTGTCTCCTTCGCATCTGGGCTGATTTGAGGTCTTGGCCTTACGATTGGGCTAAAGCCGCCGGAAGCTCGATCACCATCAAACCCGGCAGAGACTATGGCGGCTTTTCTCGGGTGGGTTAACCACTCAAAACGCAGTATGTCAGCACTCTGCTAGGAGCCAGCTGACGAACTCCGTTTTGAGCGGGAGGGTCACTGGTCCGGCCAGCGGGGAAAGGATTGACTGGATGTCGCAGGAAACGGTAGTCGTGGCCATGAGCGGTGGGGTGGATAGTTCGCTCGCCGCCAGCCTGCTGCAGGAGGCGGGATATCGGGTCATTGGATTGACCATGCGCCTCTGGTCAGAGGCCGATGAAGACGAAGACCTCGTCCCCGCTGAAGGGGGATGCTGTGCCTTATCGGCTGCCGATGACGCTCGTCGGGTGGCAGAGGCCCTGGGGATTCCCCATTATGTGGTCAACATGAAGGGAACCTTCTACCGGGAGGTGGTGGAGGGTTTCATTGCTGCCTACGCCCGCGGGGAAACCCCTAACCCTTGCATCCTCTGCAACCGCCGCCTCAAGTTTGGCGCCCTTTGGGAGAGGGCGCGGGCTTTGGGTGCGGATTACCTGGCTACCGGTCACTATGCCCGGAGCGATCGCGATTCTCGTACAGGGCGCTACCTCTTAAAAAAGGGGATCGATCCAGATAAGGATCAGGCCTATGCCCTGTACAACCTCAGCCAGGACCAGCTTTCCCGAGCCCTTTTCCCCCTGGGGGGGATGACCAAAGGGGAGACGCGCCGGTTGGCCCTGCAACGAGGCCTGGTCACGGCCCGTAAGCCTGAGAGCCAGGAAGTCTGCTTCATTCCTGATAACGATTATCGCCGCTTTTTGAAGAAACGTATCCCGGAAGAGATCCGACCCGGCCCCATCGTCGATAGCGCGGGACGCATCTTAGGGGAGCACCGGGGACTTCCCTATTATACCGTCGGCCAGAGAAAGGGTCTGGGTCTGGCCGCCGGCAAACCCCTCTATGTCATACGACTGGATCCGCAGGAAAACACCCTGGTGGTGGGCAGGAGTGAGGAGGTCCCGCAGCGCCGCTTGATCGCCGGGGATTTGAACTTCATTGCCATAGACCAACTGAAGGGATCTTTACGGGTTACCGGAAAGATACGATATCGCAGTCGGGAAGCGGCAGCCGTCATTGAACCTTTTGGAGAAGACCAGCTCTTATGCCGCTTCGACGAACCCCAGTGGGGGATAACCCCCGGACAATCGGCCGTTTTTTACGATGGCGAGGTGGTAGTAGGCGGGGGGATCATCCGTCGGCCCCTAGGAGACCGCTGAAAAACCCCCTTCTGCGGTGTCGCGCAATCTGCAAGAAAGGACCTCTTTATTAGAGGGATGTTACTATTGCAGATTGTCGCTCCGGCGACTCCTTGCTCAACGTACCACCTAGTACGCCTCGCCTCGGAGCCTTGTCGCTTTGGTGTTTGGCTACCCTGAAACAAACCAGCTACTTCCAGGGCGCCGCCGTCCTCGCCTTCGGCCACTTACACCGACCGCATCGCGGTAAAGTCCCCCGGCCGGCACCTCGCAAACTCGCCGTTCCTGGTTCGTGTTGCGCTCGGCGGCATCCGTGCCGCCGTCCGGCCTCTTGGGCCTCGTTTCGCCGGATGCGGTGCCCGGCGCGGTGAAAGCCCTCCCGCCGGCAATCGCCCGCCTGTCGCCACCCCGCTGCTGTTTCCTTACTTTATGGCACCTCCAAAGGCGGCATGGCGGTCATTAAGAATTATTGTCGATCACCTGGCCTTCCTGGCGAAGGGCGGGGTATTTTTTTTGCCGGGCTGGAAATAATAAGGATAAGATGGGCAATTGGGAAAGGAGGTCCACCGTTTCGGCCATCCGGGAGGACGCCGGAAGAGGCACAAGTTTGCCCCGGCGGCGGGATAGCAGTAACGGGAGGTATGCCATGAGATGTCCCATTTGCGGCAGCCGGTCTATTGGAAAGGTCGGCACGAATCAGTTCTTTTGCTGGGACTGCTTTGTGGAGTTCACCGACAGTAAGAAGGGGATCCAGGTCTACCTTGTTGACCAGGAGGGAACCCTTGTCTCCTATGGCGAAAGCCAGAGGGATGCGATCTACGGCCTGAGCGAGGCTTCACTGCCAGACAACGACAAGACGACGGCTGAGGTCCCGGAGAAAGAGCCGGTCGGGGACGTGGTGAACCGTTAACTGATCTACCCGATTAACGGCGGGTCTCACCGCTAGAAAAGGAGTGATGAAGGTGCGAAGAGGTTTTTGGAGTGGGCTTTTAACGGGCGGACTGGTGGGTTCCGCCATGACGCTATTTGTTTATCCGCAACTAAAGCCAGTGACCAAATCGGCCGTGCTGAAAAACACCCTGGGAATCCGCCGCCGACTAACTGGAACCTGGCGTTCGGCCCGGGAGGGACTGACCAGAGCCCTGGTGCGGAGGATGTTCAGGTAGTTTGTCAAGGGATACCAGGGACCGAGAGGAAGGAATCGCTGCAGCAGCGTCTGGATCTAGAGAGGTGTGGAAGCGAGGGTTCACTCTGTCGATGGTCCTTCGCTAGGCTTAGGTGATAAGGGTTGGGGGATACCCCGCCTTATTCTTTTTGGTCTGGAGGTGATGAGGGCTGCACTTTTCCAGGAGGGCTCAACTGGTAATCCAACTGGTAGCTCTGGTACTGACGCTGGTGGCCCTCCTTTACCTTCTGCGACCCATTCTGGCCCCCTTTTTTGTCGGGTTAGTTATCGTCTACATCCTGGAGCCTTGGGTCAATTACCTCCACCGCCTACGTCTGCCGCGTACCCTGGCCATTCTCATCATCTATATTTTTCTCCTCGGTGCCGGAATCCTGGTCGTTTTCTTTTTGATCCCGAGCCTCTTTTACGAACTCAACCATCTCTTGGAGTTCATCCCCCAGTATACCGCCGATCTCGGACACCTGGTCGGGGAGTGGCAGCGCCGTTATGACCAGAGTCGCATTCCGCCAGCCCTGCGACAGGTTGTGGATGATGCCCTGGCCAACCTGCAGGCCGAGGCCTTAAGAAACATCAGGGCGATCATCCAGGGCCTGCTGGGGCTTTTTTCAGGAATTTTCAGCCTGATCCTTGGTCCCATCCTTGCCTTCTATATCCTGCGGGATCTGGAGCACTATCGCCGACGAGCGCGGGACTTTTGCCATAACCACGTTGACCCCGAAATCCTCGGCTTTCTGGAGGATGTAGACCGGGTGATCAGGGGCTTTGTGCGCGGGCAGATCATTGTGGCGGTCATCGTGGGAATCATGGTCGCCACCGTCCTCCAGGCCCTCAGGATCAAGTTTGCCCTGCTTATCGGAATCATCGCCGGGGTGACCGACATTATTCCTTACTTCGGCCCTATCATCGGGGCGGCCCCGGCAGTAGCCCTCGCCTTAACCAGGTCCAATCTCTTTGCCCTGGAAGTGGCCCTCATCTTTGTCCTCATTCACCAGGTGGAGAGTGCTGTCATTGGACCGAAGATCGTCGGAGAGGGGGTGGGCCTTCACCCCGTGGCGGTCATCTTTTCCCTGCTTCTGGGTAGCCACTTCCTGGGGCTTTGGGGAATGCTTCTGGCGGTCCCCGTGGCGGGTATACTTCGGGTGGTCGTGAACCGCTCTTATGCCATAATGGTAAAAAGGTGGTTACGTTGACAATGCGTTATCCTTTGAATATAATTAGTTTAACTTTGGACCAGTCCCCGGACGCACCGCTCACTGGTGGACAAAGCAGCTGGGGGTTTTTCAGCGGTCTCCTAGCCCCACTTGCGGGGCTAGTATTCTTATACGGCGCGGCGGAGACCCCTGGACCTGGGAGGTAAGGGCCTTGAAGGCTAGCGAGATCAGAAGAACCTTTCTGGATTTTTTTGCCGAGAAGGGGCATACGATAGTCCCCAGTTCTTCCCTGGTACCACATGGAGATCCCACCTTGCTTTTCACCAATGCTGGGATGGTCCAGTTCAAAGACGTGTTTTTGGGCCGGGAGAGCCGCTCTTATCGGCGAGCCACTACCTCCCAGAAGTGTGTCCGGGCGGGTGGTAAACATAACGACTTAGATAGCGTCGGCCGCACGGCGCGCCATCATACCTTTTTTGAAATGTTGGGCAATTTCTCTTTTGGCGATTACTTCAAGAAAGACGCCATCGCCTTGGCCTGGGAGCTCTTGACGGAGAGGCTTAAGCTGCCCCGGGAAAGGCTTTGGATAACCATTTACCAGGATGATGACGAGGCCTTTGGTCTGTGGCAAGGAATGGCTGGGGTACCCGCCGAAAGGATAGTTCGCCTGGGAGAGAAGGATAATTTCTGGTCTATGGGGGATACCGGACCCTGCGGTCCTTGCAGTGAGGTTCATTATGACCGCGGGGAAGAGTTCAGTTGCGGCCCGAACTGTGGGATCGGTCAGTGCGAATGTGACCGCTGGCTGGAGATCTGGAATTTGGTTTTCATGCAGTATAACCGGGATGAAAGGGGCCAACTCACCCCGTTACCACGGCCCAGTATCGATACGGGCATGGGCCTGGAAAGAATTGCCTCCGTTTTGCAGGGGGTCAATAGCAATTATGACACGGATCTTTTGAGACCCCTCCTGACCTTTGTGGAGGAGCGAACCGGTCAGCGGTATTTCTCCGACCAAAGAGGTTTCCCCTTCCGGGTCATCGCCGATCACGCTCGTTCCTGCACCTTCCTGGTGAGTGATGGGGTTCTTCCCTCTAACGAGGGACGCGGCTATGTCCTGAGGCGAATTCTGCGACGCGCCCTGCGTCTGGCCAGGAACCTCGGAATAAACCGCCCTTTCATCCATGAACTTGTGCCGGTTATAGCCGAGATCATGGCAGATGCCTACCCGGAGATCGGGGCCAGATCAGGGCATTTGGCCCAGGTCATTAGGCAGGAGGAGGAAAGGTTCCTTTCTACCCTGGCGGAGGCCTCCCGGGTGGCGCAGGAGATGGTGGACAAAGTGAGAGCCACTGGCGGTACCGTCATCCCAGGAGAGGATGCCTTTCAGTTGTATGATACCTACGGGTTTCCTCTGGACTTGACCGAAGATTTGGCGGCGGAAAATGATCTGACTGTCGATAAGACCGGCTTTGCGAGGGCCATGGAAGAACAAAGGGAGAGAGCACGGGGGGCGCGGCAGACGTAGGCGGTGGGGGAGCAGGCCACCCAGCTATCCCGGCTCCTGGCAGATCTTCCGTCCACCGATTTTGTCGGCTACCAGCAAGGGGAGGCCCAGGCCAGGGTTCTGGCGGTCCTTAATGACGGTGCCCTCCAGTCTCGGGCCCAGCCCGGTCAGGAAGTCAGCCTTCTGCTAGATCGGAGCCCCTTTTACCCAGAGGGGGGGGGACAGGTCAGCGATCAGGGAGAAATCCTATTTGCCGAAGGCAGTCTCAAGGTGACGAGCTGCCAGAAGCTGCCTGACGGGAAGATCTTGCATCATGGGCGGGTTAAGAATGGAGCAATTGGCCCGGGCGAGCTCGTAATGGCCCGGGTGGAGGGTCAGCGGCGCCAGGCTACCGCCGGGAACCATTCCGCCACTCATCTTCTGCATTGGGCCCTGCGGCAGGTCTTGGGAGACCATGTACACCAAGCGGGCTCTCTGGTGGAACCAGGTTTCTTGCGCTTTGACTTTAGCCATTTTTCTGCTCCCACTCACGAGGAAATAAGGCGAGTGGAGGATCTGGTCAACGGGAAGGTCATTGAGAATCTTCCCGTAATCGCTGACGAAATGACTCAGGAAGAGGCCAAGGAAAAGGGGGCTATAGCCCTCTTTGGTGAGAAGTATGGTGCTCGTGTCCGGGTGGTAACCATGGGTGATTATAGCCGGGAGCTTTGCGGAGGTACTCATGTGCGGAGAACCGGGGAGATCGGTCTCTTCAAGATTATCGGTGAGGAAAGCGTAGGGGCAGGCTTGCGGCGGATTATGGCCGTAACTGGTCTGGGCAGCTTGAGCCATATCCGACGTCTGGAAGAAAGGGAGCAAGTGCTGGTGGGGCTCTTAAAGAGCCAACCGGAGGAGATTCCAGGTCGCGTCAGTGATCTCCAGACTCGGCTAAAAGAGAAAGAAAGAGAGCTGGAGAGTATCTACCGGCGGATGGCCCAGGGCGAGGTGGACGACCTACTAAGACGCGCCCGGACCCTAAACGGGGCCCGGGTAGTGACAGGGGCAGTGACAGCTGCTTCTATGGAGAACCTGCGGTCTGTCCTCGATCGGGTCCGGGATCGGCTGGGCTCGGGGGTCATCGTCCTGGGGGCCGTGGCCGGTGAAAAGGTCAACCTGGTGGGGGCGGTATCGAGGGATTTGGTCCCGCGTGGGTTGGATGCCGGCAGGATCCTGCGGGAAGCGGCCCGGGTCGTGGGAGGCAGCGGCGGGGGCCGTGCCGAAATGGCCCAAGCGGGAGGAAAGGATCCGGAGCGGTTGCAGGAGGCGCTGGAACAGGCTGTGGAATTGGTCCGCAGGACCCTGGGGGACCGCTAAAAAAATGCCATCTGCTGTGTCGCCCTGATATCGGTTGCGGTGCTCGGGTAGTGGTACCACGCCTCCAGTTGCTCCCGCCGTTGGTGAATCTGATCCAGGCGGGGCATGGAGGGCTTCCGGCGCCAGGAGCATGTGCCGCCCTCAAAACGCAGTTTGTCGGCAGTCTCCGAGAAGACCGCTGAAAAAACCCATCTGCGGCCTAACGGTTAAGAAGATCAGAGAATTGGCAGGGAAAGAGACCAACGCCGGAGAAATAATCTGCGTCCCCTTATTTCCAACGTCTGTTGTTTGGGAGTGATGGCGATGGGAAACCCCTCGGATAGCACCAGGCTCTTTGACTATAAGCTTCAGGAGGCCAAGGCCTCCGAGATTCTGCAGAAGGTTTATGAGGCTTTGGCCGAGAAGGGCTATAACCCCATCAGCCAGATCGTAGGCTATCTCCTTTCCGGTGATCCCGCCTATATTACCAGTCACAAGAACGCCCGCCACCTGATTCGCCGTCTGGAAAGGGACGAGTTGCTGGAGGAGCTGGTCAAGAGTTATCTAATGGGCCTGATGGAAAAGAAGCTACCGGAGGCTTGAGCCTTTGTCACGCAGGACAGGTGAGGGGTTGGAGAGCGGCGACGGTGCCATTGGCCGTCAGCGAGGCTCGTGGCCGGGTTGGTTTAAACGCGCCCTCGGTCAGGAAAGGGCGAAAGGCCGCTGGCGGCGTTGGATGGCGGCCCTGCTCCTGATCCTGGCCGTGGTGTTGTGCGTTTCCTGGCTGCACTACTACGACGTGCTGCTTTATGTCCAAAAACGAGCGGCGGGGCTGAAGACTTTCCCCCCCGTGGCTCCGGGCGACCGCATCCTGATATTTGCTCCCCATCCCGACGATGAAACCCTAGGCCCCGGCGGGCTCATTGCTCTGGCCCGCCGGCAGGATATTGACGTTACCGTGGTTCTTCTGACCAACGGCGACAGCTTTCGTTATTCCGCCGAGGAGACCTTCCGCAAGATCAACCTTTCCCCTCAGGAATATGTTGCCTATGGTCAAATCCGGCAAAAGGAAACCCTAGCGGCCTTGCAACTTCTGGGCTTACCGGAAAGCAAGATCTTATTTCTTGGTTATCCAGATCAGGGACTGGTTCCCATGTGGTTTACCCATTGGGAAACCGTCAACCCCTATACGGCTCGCTACACCCAGACCAGCCGGTCGCCCTACGCTAATAGCTTTCATCAAGCCGCAATTTATGCTGGAAGCAGCCTACTTGAGGACATGACCAAAGTCCTACGGCAGGTACAACCCACCATCCTTCTGATTCCTCACCCCAACGATGCTCACCCCGACCACTGGGCTGGCTATTTGTTCGCGGAAAGGGCCCTGGAGAGTCTGAAATTACAGGGACTACCTTTTGCCCAGGAGACCCGAGTCTATACCTATCTGATCCATCGTGGCAAATGGCCCCTTCCCAAGGGTCTTCGCCCCTTCTTACCATTGGTGCCCCCGGCGACCTTGGTGGGGAGAGGGGATGACTGGATGGCCTCCTCCTTGCCGCGGGAGGTGGCCGAACTCAAGATCCAGGCCATCCAGAACTATCGTACCCAGGTGAACATGATGCGGAATTACCTCCTGAGCTTCGCCCGCAACTGCGAGATCTTCGGTTTTTATCCGCCTGTTACTATCCCGACGGTGATGGGGAGGCCGGGTCCGGTGGCATGGGACCAGGTGATACCCCTGATCCTTGATCCAAAGAGTGATACCTTGATTCGTGAGGTGGAAGGGGCCGGGGATTTCCTGGGAATCAAGGCGGCTTTAGTACAAGGGCGGGTCTACTTCCAGGTTTCAGTTCGGGAGAAGGTTTCGCCGAGGGTGACCTACCGTCTCTGGCTTTTCTTGCTGGAACGAGACTCCCGAAGCCAGCGGCGCTTCCTGATTACCCTTTCGCCCCCCAACTCGGTCATGGTTCAGGATGAGAAGGGGCATAAGGTGGGGGAGGGAGCCCTTCTGCAAACCAGGGGGAGGGAATTGGAGTTGTCCTTACCTTGGCAATGGTTTCAGGGGGAAAAGGGATTCCTCTTAGGAGGGGAAAGCTACTTGGGAACAGTGTTCCTGGATCGGACGGGCTGGCGGGTGACCTACTTGCCGGGAGATCTGCCCTAATATGAAAAAGGCCAGCTTCTGCCAGCTTGTTGGGTCTTGGTCAACTTTCAGCGGTCTCCTAGGAGACGGCTGACGAACTGCGTTTTGAGTAGTTGACGCGCCCGAGATAGCGTTGGGGCGAGACCCAAATCAGCCCTGATGCTAGGAGCGACAAGGCTCCGAAGCGAGGCGTACTCGGTGGTACGTTGAGCGAGGAGCCGCCGGAGCGACAATCTGCAATAGCAATGCCCCTTTAATAAAAAGGTTCTTTCTTGCAGATTGCGCCACACCGCAGGTGGGTGTTTTTCAGCGGTCTCCTAGGCCAGGGATACCCGGTTGCGTCCCTTGGTCTTGGCTTGATAGAGGGCCTGATCGGCCTTTTCCACCAATTCTTCCCGGGTTTGGGCGTCGTCAGGGTAGGCCGCTACCCCCAGGCTGATGGTAAGGCGGGAAACCATTTGGTGCTTCTCCTCAAAGAAAAGGTGGTTTTCGATGGTCCGGCGCAGCTTTTCCGCCAGGACGGCGGCCCCCGCCTTGTTGGTCTCGGGAAGGATGATGGCCAGTTCCTCGCCCCCGTAGCGGGCCGCGATGTCTACTTGCCGGATCTGACTGTTGATCAGACGGGCTAATTGTCTTAAGACCTGGTCCCCGGAGGGGTGGCCGTAGGTATCGTTGAATTTTTTGAAATGATCAAGGTCAATCATGACCAGGGAAACGGGATGGTTGAAGCGGCTGGCCCGCAGGATTTCTTCCTGCAGGTGTTCCTGGAAGTAGCGGTGGTTGAAGAGCCCCATCAACGGATCGGCATTGGCCAGCCGCTGAGTGCTTTCGTAGAGCTGCGCGTTCTCAATCGCCATGGCGGCCCGGTTAGCCAGAAGGTAGAGGATCTTTATCTCGTCGGAGCCAAACTCGCGGTGTTGCCGGCTACCAAGCCCGAGAAGGCCGATGACCTTCTCCCCGGCTCCCAGCGGCAAGAGGAGGAGACTGCGGAAGGTTAGGCTCAGGGCACTTTCCGGATCGCCATCGGGCGAGTCGTAGAGGGTGATGGGGCGTTTTTCCTGCCGGAGCCTGGCCAGTAAGCCATGACCGTGCGAGAGCTGCCATCCCAGGACCGTTTCCTGGCTGACGCCCAGAAAGGCCTGAACTTCCAGCTCCTCCCCGTCCCCGGTGAAAAGGCCCAGGAAGGCTACATCCCGAGCTGATAGGGACATGGCCATTTTGACGGTGGAATCCAGGACCTTCTCCAGTTCAATGGTGGAACTGAGGGTTGCGGCCACCTCATAGAGGGTAGAGAGTTCCCCGACCTTCTGTTCCAGTTCCTGGCGGAGCTTGAGGTTGTAAAGGGCTCCCGCCGCCTCCTCTCCCAGGGCGCTCAATAGGTCCCGCCTGGTTCTGGTAAAACCGAAGCTGTTGCTGGAAGCTGCCCTCAGGACGCCAAGGGTTTTTCCGCCGGCCGGGAGAGGGACACAGAGGGCGACCCTCATCCCTTCTTTCGACAAGAAGTGGGGACACTGACGAGCGGTGGCGCCTGAACCCAAGATTATCGGCTTACCGCGACGGTAGGCCAGGCAATCCTCGGGATTCATCGGTTGGGCGAGGAGGTTTTCCTCGGAAGAGTCAAGATTCGTCGTGGCCAGACGTAACTGAGATTGGTCATCCAGCAGGCGGATCAGGTAATGGGCCTTGGGGAAGAGACGCTCCACAGACGCCCCTATAATGCGGGCGATCTCCTGGCTGTCGGTGGCCGACTGCAGGTTGTCGATAGTTTCCACTAAGGTGGTCAGCTCGCTGATGCGGCGATGGCTTTCCTCGAACAGGCCAAAGTTCTCAATGGTCGTCCCCAGTTGGGAGACAATAGTGGTGACCGTCTTCAGGGCTTGCTCGTCAAAGGCATCGGGACGATCGCTTTCCAGGTTCAGGACACCAATAGTCTTTCCGTTGGCCTGGATAGGGGCCGCCAGCTCGGAAACGACGTCAGCGAAGGCCTGGACATAGCGCGGGTCCTTTTGAACCTCCGTGACCAGGAGGGGTTGTCCCATTTTAGCCACCCAGCCGGTGATACCTTCCCCGGGTCGCAGGATAGGAGCGTTTTCCGGTTGAAAAGGGAAGCCATAGCCGGCCCGGACGGTGTAAGCGGCCTCGTTCTCCTCCCGCATGAAAATGTAGGCATATTTCACCCGATAATAGCTGGACAGGGTGTCGACCACGGTCTGGAGGATCTGATCCAGGCTGCGAATCATCGGCAAGGCCTTGGACATATGGTAAAGGAGATCTTCTTTTTGTAGATGAGCCGCCACCTTCTCCAGAAGCGAGGAATAGACCTGACGAAGACGGTCGGCCTCCTCCAGGTTGGACGGTCCCAGTCTGGGACTGAGGGATTCGGTCTGAAGATTACTGCCAACTACCCGTTCCATGTCGCGGCGCAACTCGGAAAAGGGCCGGCACAGGCTCTCGCTGAGGAAGCCGGGAAGGTAGAGCAGAGCAGCCAGGAGTAGAACGAATTCTATGATACCCCGGTAGGGTTGTTCGGTATAGGCCCCCTGGATCAGTTCAAGGAGGGTGCTTTGCAGGGCCAGAACCAGGACGATGATCGTAAGAAAGACGATTAAGACGCGCGCCCGGATTGAGCTGCGGAACATTGGCCACCTCCCGGCTAACCCTTGAACGAAAAGACATCTGGTCATGTCTTACAGATAAGACCACACCACCTATTTGATTCGTGACAAGATAGAAAAATCCTTCTTTTGAATTGGAGACGTCGATAGATAGCAGGAATGCGGAAGCGAGAGCGGCAATGCTATCCAATGGGCTGAAACTGTGAAGGCTGGTCAGGCCTTTTTCCAGGTGGGTGCGAAGCGAGAGCGGCAATGCTATCCAGCGGGTTGAAACCGGATTGACGATCGGGAGGTGTCTTCTTTGATCCCCTTACGCGACAGTACCAGGTCGCGACAGCGACCAGCGGTAACCATAATCCTTATCGCCGTGAACCTGGCCATCTTCCTTTATGAAGCTTCTCTTTCTCCCAGGGAATTGGGGGTTCTGATTAACACCTTTGCCATCGTTCCCGCCCATTACTTGACGCCAGGGAGGTTTGGTGCGGCGGAGGTCTTGACCCCCTTGCTGGCGGCCATCTTTTTGCACGGCGGCTGGTTGCACCTCATCGGGAATATGTGGTACCTATGGGTTTTTGGGGATAATGTGGAGGACCGGATGGGCCACCTCAATTACCTCTTCTTCTATCTCTTGGCCGGGGTGATCGGCAATGTGGCCCACATCATTGCCGACCCCTTTTCGCGGATGCCTACCATCGGGGCCAGTGGGGCCATCGCTGGGGTGCTGGGGGCCTACCTGGTTTCCTTCCCACGGGCACGCGTCCTGGCCTTGATTCCCATCGCCATCTTTATTACCGTGGCTGAGGTGCCGGCCGTCATCTTCATTTTCTTGTGGTTTTTGCTCCAACTGGTCAATGGCGTGGCTACTCTGGGGGTTCCCACCCAGGCAACCGCCGGAGTGGCCTGGTGGGCCCACATTGGTGGTTTTCTGACGGGGGTTTTCCTGGCCTCCATTTTTTCCAGCCGTGGCCGGTACCGCTGGTGACATGTCTTGATAAGGGACGCTGGTGTCGACTGCGTTAGGGGTCGCCACGGCCATGGGTCAGATCCCAGAGGTCTGGCCCGGAATGAGAACTTTTGGGAAATGAGGGCGGAAAGTTGAACTACGGTGAGCTAGGGAAAACTGGGATTAGGGTCTCCCGCCTCTGCTTCGGGACCCTCACCATGGGTCCCCTCCAGGCCTCCTTGTCCATAGGGGAGGGGGCCGAGTTGATCCGGATGGCCGTTGATCTGGGGGTGACCTTCTTTGATACGGCGGAACTTTATGGTACCTATCCCTATCTGGCGGAAGGCTTGCGGGGTCTGGAGGAGCAGACGGTGGTGGCCAGCAAGTCCTACGCCTATGAGCGGGAAGACATGGCCAGGGACCTGGAGAAGGCCTTGCGGGAAACGGGACGGGGGCATATTGACATCTTCCTACTCCATGAACAGGAATCAGCCTTGACCTTGCGGGGACACCGGGCGGCTTTGGATTACCTGTTGCAAGCCAGGGACAAAGGCCTGGTAAGGGCTGTGGGTATTTCTACTCATGCGGTGGAGGCCGTAGAGGCGGCCACCTTGCTGGAGGAGATTGATGTAATTCACCCGCTTCTGAACTATCGGGGGTTGGGAATAAAGGGAACGCTGGAGGGAATGCTGGCGGCGGTCCGCGACGCCTATCTGGCTGGTAAAGGTATCTATGCCATGAAGGCCTTCGGTGGAGGTAATCTCTTGGGGCAGATCGATCAAGCCGCGGCTTTCATCCGCCAGGTGCCCTGGGTCCATTCCATCGCCGTAGGGATCAAGACGCCGGAGGAGCTTCTCATGGACCTTCTTCTTCTCTCAGGGGAGGAGGTGCCCGAGTATCTTCGTACCAGGGTGCGTGGGCAAAAAAAACGCCTGCTGGTGGAGGAGTGGTGTTCCGGATGCGGCCGGTGCCTGGCGGCTTGTCGGACAGGGGCGCTGGTGTTGGAGGGGGGCAGGGTACGGGTACAGGAGGAACGCTGTCTGCTTTGTGGCTATTGTTCCTACTTTTGCCCGGAGTTCGTTATCAAGATCTTTTAGGAAGATCGTTTCCGATCAGGGGGTTGGCGAATTTGTCTATAATGGGGCTGGACCTGGGTGAGAAAACGATAGGGGTGGCCGTCAGTGACCCCCTGGAACAGATTGCCCTGGGGGTGGGAGTAATCCGCCGGCAAGGCCGCGAAAGGGATTTGCAGAGCCTGGCGGCAATAACCCGGGAGAAGGACGTTACCCTGGTGGTGCTGGGTTTGCCGCGTAACATGAACGGGACCTTGGGGGAGAGGGCGAAGGCCACCCTGGCCTTTGCCCGGCACCTGGAAGAACGCCTGGGCCTGCCCGTGGTAACCCAAGACGAGCGGCTTTCCACGGTGGCCGCCGAGAAGGCTCTCCTGGAGGCCGACTTGAGCCGGCGGCGCCGGCGGGAGGTCATCGACATGACGGCAGCCGTCATTATCTTGCAGGGCTTTTTGGATGGGCGGCGGGTCGATCGAAACCAGGGGGTTTAAAAAAGCGGGAAGTGGGCAAATTAACCGGCGGTTGGTTGACAGCCAGTTTTTACTATAATACAATAGCCTCATCAGAGGAAAGGGGTGATCGGGGATGAACATGGATCCCGAGGAAACCATCATCCTCACCGACGAAGACGGGCACGATCACGAATTCACCATTGTGGACGTCATCGAAGTGGAGGGTAAAGAGTATGCCATCCTGGTCCCATTGGAGGGGGCGGAGGATGAGGAGGAAGAGGCCGTCATCCTGAGGATTGACAAGGATGAAAAGGGCGAAGAGATCCTGGTGGACATAGAAGACGATAAAGAATGGGAGAAGGTGTCGGAGGCCTGGGAGGAACTCCTGGACGAAGAGGAGTTTGAAGAGCTGGAAGAAGACGAGGAAGAGGAAAAAGACCGTTAAGGGAAGAATCATTAAGGTTAGTGCGCAATCACTAACCTTTTTTAAATTGAGGTGTCAGTTTTGCCGGCAAGAAGAGTGCACCACCTTTTGGTGGCTGGGCTGGTCCTCTTAAGCCTGACTTTTTGGGGTTACGGGCAGGTTCTCTACCTTCTGGCACCAGCCAACCCGGCGGCCGCGGAAAAGGTCGAGGTGTTAATCCCGTCCGGCGCCAGCACCAAGGAAATTGCGTTCCTCTTGGGGCAAAAGGGCCTAATCAAGAACTCCTTCCTTTTTCGGGTCCTGGTTTCTTGGATCGGATTTGACGGACGTCTGCAGGCCGGGGATTACCTGCTGTCTCCTGGAATGACTCCCCGGGAAATCGCCCTTCATCTGAAGAACGGCGATGTCATCATGCTCTCCTTTACCATCCCCGAGGGATACCGAGTAGAACAGGTCACCAAGCTTTTGGCAGAAAAGGGGTTCGGTGACCGGACGGCTTTTGAGGCCGCCGCCCGAGAAAAAACGTTGGTGACCACCTTTGTTGGAACGGTTCCCCCGACAGAAGAACCACTGGAAGGGTTTTTGTACCCGGACACCTATCGTTTCCCCAAGGGCTACTCGGAAAGAGAAATTATCAAGATGATGGTCGATCGTTTCCTGCAGGTCTTTGCCGGGGTGGCGGAGAAATCCGGGTCGGCGCGGCTCACCCCTTATGAGACCCTCATTTTGGCCTCCATCATCGAAAAGGAGGCCATGGCCGATGAAGAACGCCCCCTCATTTCTGCCGTATACCATAACCGCCTGAGTATTGGCATGAAACTGGATGCCGATCCGACGGTGCGCTACGGGCTGAAGAAGTTTACCGGCCCCCTGACAAGTAAGGATTTGAGTACCCCTTCCTCCTATAACACCTACCTTAACCCGGGTCTGCCGCCTGGACCTATTGCCAATCCTGGCCGGGCCTCGCTTGAGGCGGCCCTGAGCCCCATCCCGGTTGATTTCTTTTATTTTGTTTCTAAAAATGACGGAACCCATGCTTTCAGCCGGACCTATCAAGAGCATCTGATAGCCGTGAGTAAATATCAAAGGGGGCACTAGGAGACTGCTGATGAACCGCGTTTTGAGGGGTTAACACGCCCGAGAGACCGTTGCGGTGAGACCGCTTAAACCTTTTCTGAAAACCATTTACGGAAAACGGCGATAGGGCTATAATCTAAGGGTGATTTGCCATCTTCCAACTTCCGTTTTCCGGGGGGGACGGCTGGTGAGGCGCCCGGTGACCATAGGTATTGCCGGAGGCACAGGCTCGGGAAAGACCACTGTGGTCTCCGAGATCTACCGTAACTTGTCGGGAGAGGGGATTGCCCTCATTGAACAGGATGCCTACTACAAGGATCAGCCGGATATCCCACTGGAAGAAAGGAAATTGGTCAACTATGACCACCCCCTGGCTTTTGATAACGATCTCTTGATCGGTCATTTGGAGGAGCTCTTTTCCGGACGTGCGGTAAAAAAGCCGGTCTACTCTTTTGAGACCTATACCCGGACGGAGCGAACGGTATTGGTAGAGCCAAAAGGAATCATCATCCTGGAGGGGATCCTGCTCCTGGAAGATCCCCGGCTGCGAAGTCTCCTGGACATCAAGATCTACGTCGACACCGATCCCGATGTACGCTTTATCCGGCGACTGCAGCGGGACCTGGTGGAAAGGGGAAGGACCCTGGAGTCGGTGATCAAGCAGTATTTGAATGTGGTACGTCCGATGCACTTGATGTTTGTTGAGCCATCGAAGCGGTATGCCGATATCATCATACCGGAGGGCGGGTTCAACCGCGTTGCCATCGATCTCATCCTGGCTAAGATCAAAGCCATCCTGACCGAGAGAGAAGGATGAGGATTGACGAGGAGAATAGCGATACAGCCGCTGGGGTTTTTTCAGCGGTCTCCTGGGAAGGCAGGGTAACTCATGTCCTTTTGGTCCGTTGTCTGGGAACACCTGCGGGAGGAAGGGACCATCATGTGGGTGGCGAGCCTGCCGGTGGTGGAACTGAGGGGAGCCATCCCGCTGGGGGTGGCCATGGGCATGGCCCCTCTGGAGGCCTTCTTTTTTGGGGTGATTGGTAATATGCTCCCCATCCCGCTATTACTTCTCTTCTTGCAGCCCGTTTCCCAACGTTTACGTCGGACCAGGCCGATGCGCGCCCTGGTCGATTGGCTGCTGGCCCGCGGGGAGAGAAAGAGCGCCTCGGTCCGCCGGTATGGATTGGCCGGGCTGGCCCTGTTTGTGGCCGTCCCCGTGCCGGGGACGGGAGCCTGGACCGGGGCCATCATCGCTTCCCTCTTGGGATTCCGTTTTTGGCCGGCCTTTTGGGCCCTTCTGGTAGGTACCCTGGGGGCCGGGATCATCGTCAGTATTCTGGTGCTTATGGGGACGGGGTCTATCGGCTGATGCTCTTTGCCACTCTTAGTCTAGGAGACCGCTGAAAAACCGCGTAGAGACATAGAAATGCCCCCTCCTGGAAAAGCTATGGGAAAAGCATTCCAGGGGGTTTTTCTTTGCTCCGGCGCCGCTTCGCCGTTCTTTTTTTCATTTTTCTCCTGACCATCTCTCTTTTGGCCCTGCGCCTGGGTCAGATCGGCGTCGGGTGGGGTTCAGAGCTGACCCGGCGGGCCGTGAATCAACGAGCTGTGACCTATCCACTGCAAAGCCCGCGTGGCCAGATCCTGGATCGAAATTTGGTAACGCTGACGGCCCCTGAGTACCATTACTCCCTGGTCGCCTTTCCTAGCCTGCTCCGGGATCCGAGACAGACCATGGTCTTACTGGAACAGGAATTGGACCAATCCTCCCCAGATCTGCTGACTGAAGTAGCGGGGAAGCGCGAACCGTTGGTGATCAGGCGGGCTTTGACCAACCAGGAAAGGGAAGGAGTGACTCGTCTTGCCCTCCCCGGCCTGGTGGTGATCCAAGAAGAAGAACGCTATGGTCAGAACTCCCTGGCTCGCCATTTGGTCGGTTACGTCTCGGCGGACGGGCACGGGTTGGCCGGACTGGAGAAGGAGTTT